>CAVJMS010000001.1:0-178783 GCA_963650995.1 Succinatimonas sp. CAG:777
CAAATTCCTTTGCAAATCCGTGCGATCCGCCGGAGGCGCTAAGGAACTGCTGATTGAATCAGCAGTTCCTTAGCTTCCTCCGGTAAAAGCCGTTTTTCGGACTTTCTGCAAAGCCGAGAATTTCAAGTTCCAGAAGCACCGCCGTGAGAAGCTGCAGCGGCATCCGGATTTTTTCAATCAGCCGGTCCACGTGCTGTGCTTCGATCCCCAGGATCGCATAAACGCTTTGCTGCTGCGGGTTCAGGCAGGAGCTGTCCTTTTCGAGCGCCAGCTGCTCCTTCTGATACTGAAGATGCAGGTATTCCAGTACATCCTCCGGGCCGCTCAGGAGCTCCGCGCCCTGCCGGATCAGCTGATTGCAGCCCTTGGAGAGCCCATCCGTAATGCGGCCCGGAAGCGCGAAGATCTGCTTCCCCTGATCCAGTGCATTTCCGACCGTGATGAAGGTGCCGGAGCGTTCGCGGGCCTCCAGCACCAGGATGGCGTCCGCCAGACCGGCAATGATGCGGTTTCTGGATGCAAACTGTCCGCCCAGCGGCGGTTTCCCCAGCGGCTGCTCGGAAATGGCTCCGCCGCCGTACATAAGCAGCTGATCATACAGAAGATAATTGCGGGCCGGATAACAGATATCCAGCCCGCAGCCGAATACCGCATAAGTTTTTGCTTTTGCATCGACGGCCCCCCACTGTCCGGCGCTGTCGATGCCGCTGGCCATCCCGCTGACGATGCCGACTCCATGCATTGCCAGGGCCCGTCCGAAGGAACGCGCCACCTGAAGTCCGTATTCACTGGCCGTGCGTGCACCGATGATCGCCACCGTCGGCATATCATCCGGCGGAAGCTCACCGCGTACATACAGCGTCGTCGGCGGATCCGGTATGCGTCGGAGACGCTCCGGATAACCGGCATCCAAAAGTGTCAGCTCCCGGATTTCAGATTCAAAATGTACATCCCGCGCTGTCATCGCTCCCTCCCATATTTGTAAAACCAATGTTTCTGCGCCTGTTCAGCATCCCATACCTGCATTGCTTCGCGCTGCGGCCTCCTTTGCTCCGTACAGCTGATCCTCAATGCCACGGTAGCTGACCGCCTCGCTTAGGTGAGGCACGCCGATCTCTTTTTCATCGCTAAGGTCGGCAATCGTGCGTGCCACCTTCAGCACCTTATGGTAGGTCCGCATCGACATGGAGCGAAGGCGGAATACCCGCCCGATGAACTCCAGCTCCTTCGCCCCCAGCATGCAGTAGCGTTCAATCTCACGTATGCCCATGTCCGCATTGACACGAACCGACGGCTCCGACCGGAAGCGAAGCGCCTGCAGATCCCGCGCCTTCCGTACCTGCTGCCGAAGCTCCGAAGAGCTGACGCCTGATTTTTTCGACACCGCATCCTGAAAGTTCACCGGGGATGCCTCCACGCAGAGGTCGATGCGCTCCAGGATCGGCTTACTGATGCCGCGCTGATAGTGCCGGATCTGGCTTTCCGTACAATGACACTTGTTTCGATCCGGATAATAGCCGCAGGGACATGGATTCATCGCCGCCACCACCAGACAGTCCGCCGGATAACGGAAGGTGCCGTTCAGGCGCGAAATAATCACCTGCTTTTCTTCCATCGGCTGCCGGAGCGCCTCGATGGAGGATTTCGAAAAAAGCGGCAGCTCATCCAGAAACAGCACACCGCGGGACGCCAGCGCCAGCTCCCCGGGCACCACTCCGCCCTGTGCAGAGCCGCCCACCAGTGCAGCCGTCGTAATGGTATGATGCGGCGTACGGAACGGACGATGATGGAGAAGCGGGCGGCCCGGCGGCAGCAGACCGGCCACGGAATAGATCTTCGTAATCTCGATATCCTCCTCCCGGCTGAGCGGCGGAAGAATCGTCGGAATGCGCTTCGCAATCATGGTTTTTCCGGAGCCGGCCACGCCGGACAGAAGAAGATTATGACCGCCGGCCGCCGCAATCAGTGCAGCACGCACGCCGAAGCTCTGACCGTGAACCTCCGAAAAATCAACCGGATAGCTTTCCTGCACATCCGAAGAAACCGGGGACTCCCGCGGATAATTCCGAAACTTTTCATCCGATTCAATCAGGTTGCAGAGGTCGATGAGGTCGCCCACACCGATGATGTCCATATCCTCTACGACCAGCGCTTCCTGTATATCCACGAGCGGCACCACCGCACCGCGAAGGCCGATCCTTTTCATCTCGGAAACCAATGACAATACGCCGTTGATATGCTTCACCGAACCGTCCAGCCCGAGCTCTCCGATGAAGCCGTAGTCTTCCAGCGAAAAGCTGTCGTAGAGAAAAACCGAACGCAGAATACCGGCCGCAATGGCCAGATCAAAGCAGGTGCCGTCCTTCCGCCGGTCTGCCGGTGCCAGATTGATGGTCAGACGGCGCGGCGGCATGTCGATCTGCACATTGCGAAGCGCCACATCGCAGCGTTCCAGCGATTCACGTACGGAAGCAGATACATTTCCCACGATGACGGACCGCGGAAGGCCATGGCTTTCATCCACCTCCACTGTGACCGAATATCCATCCAGTCCGGATAAGCCTGCACTGTTGATCTTTGCGAGCATACGTCCTCCTCTCCTGCATGTACCACATAAAAAGACCTTACCATGAATTTTCATTCCCGGTAAGGTCCATACGTCGACTATCATCCACAGACAGACATGAAAAAAGGACGGAATTCCGCCCTTTTTCTGCCTTATAAAATTTTTTGTAACTGTTTAGCTGTTTAGGGAAACGCTGATTAAAGCGTTTCCCACGCCGGATTTGCGCTGCAACGCAGCAAATTCCTTTGCAAATCCGTGCGATCCGCCGGAGGCTGCTAAGGAAATGCTGAATGAATCAGCATTTCCTTAGCATAGCCTGATCATAAAACGGAGCAAATCCTGCAGGCGGCGCCGCCCGAAGAACCTGACCGGCCAGCGGCTTCAGCACGCCGGACAGTTCCTCCGGAAAATGCAGCTCCCAGGCATGCAGAAGCTGCCCCTGATCTTTCTTCAGCAGCCGGAAGGAAGCATTGGCCTTCGGATCTCCATACTTCGGATCGCCGAGAATGGGATGTCCGACAGACTGAAGATGGGCACGGATCTGATGCGTCTTTCCTGTGATCAGATGAACCTTCAGCACCGTATAGCGCGGCGTACTTTTAAGCGGCACATAGGCCGTATGAATTTCCTGCGCCGACAAAAATGCGTCTGCACGGATCTCCACCCGGTTCCGGCGCTCATCCTTCCAGAGATATCCATCAATATGCTGTGCCGACGAAAGACAGCCGGCCACCACGGCAAGATAATATTTTTCAAGGCTTCGCTCCCGCAGCAGCACGGACAGACTCTGCAGCGCCGGCAGCGTTTTTCCGAAAAGAATCAGCCCGGAGGTATTCCGGTCGAGACGATTCGCAATCCCCGGCTTGAAGGTGCGAAGCTGCGCATCACTCAGCTCTCCGGTGGTCCGAAGATAGGAAAGGCATCGTTCATTTACGGAGGTTGCGCCGGAACCGTCGGACTGACTCAGTAAGCCGGACGGCTTATTGAGCACCAGAAGATGTGCATCCTCATAGACGATACAGGATCGGAAGCGTGTAAGCTCCGACGCTGTCATCGTGCTTCCGGCTGACTTCCCTGCCGCTGCATTCCCGGAAGCAGCCGTACGAACCGCCCGGCCCCGGCCGTCCTGCCGCGTTTTCCCGGGCTCTCCTGCATTCCCCGAGGATGCAATGGCTTCACCGGTCATCACGCGAAAGGTATCCTCCGAGAAATACATTTTCACCGAATCTCCCGGTGCAAGGATTTCCTTTCCCTCTGCCTTTTTTCCATTCAGCACGATGTTTTTCTTCCGAAGCATCCGGTAGATAAAGGCGCTGCCGGCATTTTTCAGATATTTCCGAAGCAGCTTATCCAGGCGCTGCCCGGCTTCATTGGTTGAAACATTAATTTCCCGCACGGTTCTCCCTTTCATTCAGAAAACGCAGCAGCCGGAAGATAAGTCTCGTCGGTATGAGACGGCTCAGCACATACACCAGCTTCATCCCGATGCCGTAAACCGACAGCTCCCGTCCCAGCACGCTGTCCATCAGTGCGAGCCGGCAGACCTTCTCCGGCCTTGCCATAAAAAGATGCTTATAGAACGGAATGCGGCCGGTCTTTTCTGCGCGATCAAAGAACTCCGTCCGTACCGGTCCCGGGCATACCGCGGTCACCCGAATGCCGGTATCCTTAAGTTCCTCCGCAAGGCTCTGACTGAAGCTCAGGACATAGCTCTTGCTGGCTGCATAGACCGAGAAGCCGGGCTGCGGAAGGAAGGCCGCAGCGGACGCGAAGTTCATGATCCGGGATCGATCGGCCATATACGGAAGGCAGAGCTTCGTCATCGCGGTCAGTATGCCCATGTTCAGCTTCACCATGCCGAGCTGATCCGAAAGGCTCAGCTCCCGGACACTTCCGATCTGCCCGAAGCCCGCGGCATTCACCAGAAATACAATCTCCGGCTTTTCGCTCTGCAGCGCCTCCGAAAATTCAGACAGCGCCTCCTCTGACTGAAGATCCTGCGTAAAAAAGCGGCACGGCTTCGTGAGTACGGCATCCAGGGCCTCCAGCCGCTCTCTGCGGCGTCCGAAGAGCCAGAACGCCTGAATATTCGGAACAGCGTCATTCAGTTCAAGTGCCATCTGACGCCCCATGCCGGAGCTGGCACCGGTAATCACCGCAATTTTCATTTCAGCCTCCTTCTTCACCGCCGCCGGAAAATGTTTAAAAGCTTCGCAGCGCAAATTTCTTTGCAAATCCGTGCGATCCGCCGGAGGCGCTGAGGACAATAACAAAAGAACCGGAAGCATGAGTTGCTTCCGGTTCTCAGCTGCGGGAGATGGGACTTGAACCCACACGTCCTATCGGACACAAGATCCTTAGTCTTGCCTGTCTGCCAATTTCAGCACTCCCGCGCGACAGGACTTATCATATCACATGTTTTTCTGAAATGCAAGAACTTTCTAAGGATCTGAAAGAGCGAAGCCGACGTCTTATTCCGCAGCCGGTGTCTCGCTCTCTGCCGCCGGTGTCGAATCCGAAGCCGTTTTCTTGGATCTTCTTCTCGGAACGGCCGAAGCAGCTCTCGGCTTCCGCTTCTTCACTTCATTTTCGGAGGCTTCCGGAGAGGATTTCTTCCGTCCGGAGCGGCGCTTCGGTGCCGCCTCCTGCATATCCGGAAGCTCGGCAGACACTTCCGCCGCCACATTCCCTTTTTCCGGATCCTTGGCTTCCTTTACTTCCTTTGAATCCTTCGTGTCTTTTGCTTCCCTGGTCTTCTTCGTTCTCCGGCTGCGCGGCTTCCGGGCCGTTTTTTCTTCGGAGGGATGTGACGCTGATTTTTCTGAAGCCGTTTCTGTTTTCTCTCCGGCTTCCTTCTCTTCCGTCACCGCCTTCGCATCATCGGAAGCGGAGACCGGCTGTGCCTCGGCTTTCCGTACCTCGGAGGATGCCGGCGTTTCGTCCTCTTTCTTTTTCTCCTCCTCGGCCTTTACCGCATTTTCTTTCGCTGTCCGGATCTCTTCTTCTGCCTTATGATCTGCTGCGCTCTCCGATGTCTTCTCTTCTGCAGCCTCACGCACAGCCTCCGACGGCTCTGCCGGCTTTACGTCCTTTATCTCTTCTTCCGCCGGGCCGCCTACCTTCTTCATGGAATGCGTCACCGGATCCCAGACAAACTGCACACGGTTCGGATCCAGCTTCGCCACGGCCGTCGATTTCTTTTCCTCCGGAACCAGTGCCTTCATTTCCTTCGGCTGTGCCGATTCTGCGGCTGCCTTCGCCGTCTCCGGTTCCCGCACCGGCTTTTTCCGATCATTTTCGGCTTCCGGATGCCGTGCCGTCTCCGCCTTCTGCTCTGTACGCTCCTGCCGGCGGGCATTGGCGATACGGGAAGCCTCATTCACCTTCGTAATGCCGTCATAGCCGCCGAAGCGCTCCTGCACCGGCTCTGCCGCCGATGCACTGCTGTCATCCGCCGCATTCTGCAGACGGCGGTTTCCGTGATCTCTCCGGCCGTTTCTGGAATGCTCACGCTCTCTTTCTCCGGCGCCGTGCATCTGCACCGCCGGCTCCTCCTTCCCGGCCTTTTCTTCTCTTCCGACAGCAGCATGCTCCGGTGCTGCCGCCTTCTCCTCCGAAGCCGCTGCACTCAGCTTCCGTACCAGCTGATCGGCCGGTGTTTCGGTCACCAGCGGATTCGGCAGAATCACCGCCGGCTCCGACATCTCCGTAAAATTCCGGACATCATTCCGACGCCGGCGCTGTGCCCCCCGGCTCAAGGTCGGCTGCGTCGGAATCGTATTCATCGTCGTAAAGGCCTCCACCAACGTTGTCTTCTTCTCCCGCTCCTTGCAGAGACGGATCCGCGCCTCATCATTCAGCTCCGAATGCAGGAGGCACTCCTTAATGGTCTCCCCGAGAAGAATTTCCGCGCCCCGCAGACTGTGCCAGAAGTCCCGCACTGCCGCATAGCCGTGATCCTTCGATACGATGCAGATCTTCTCACCGGAATCAAGATACATGCCGGTGGTCGATGCAATGTACATATCCAGTGCATTGCTGTGCTGCTTTAAAAGCTTCACCAGACGCACATGCACTCCGTTTGACTTCAGATCCTCCACCACGCCCCGGGTGACGGCACTGTTTTCGTCACTGTAATACATTACGAGCGTATCATTTTCATTCAAATACGTATACCCTTCAAGACCGGATGCATGGGTATTTTCAAAATCAACTAAAATTATCACGAACGACTCCTTTTGTTTCAGCCAATGCTTTCGGCCCCGCACAGATGCATGCCGGACATAGCCGCCGCCGGCTGTAATGATTTACCGCGGCTATTATAACAAAAAAACCGGTTCATATGAACCGGTTTTTTTCAGCGACGAGGATGAGACTCGAACTCACAACCCGTATACGCGGGCACCAACTTTCCAGGCTGGCCGACTACCAATTATCACACCTCGTCATAGGCTTTGAATCAGCCTGTTTAATATAGCAAACGATGCAATCCATGTCAAGCATAAATTCAAAGCTCTGTCGATTTTTTATTCCCGGACCGTGGAACGCCCCTTATGGAAACGCTGATGAAAGCGTTTCCATCGCCGGATTTGCGCTGCACCGCAGCAAATTCCTTTGCAAATCCGTGCGATCCGCCGGAGGCGCTGAGGAAATGCTGATTTAATCAGCATTTCCTCAGGCATTATACTCCAGCGGCGTCCGCTTTATCCATTCTTCAAATTCCGCATCCGTACAGCTGACATAATGAGAGCCCTCTACCAGATGCTTCGTGCCCTTTCCGTAGTCAATACCGGAGGTCTTATAATCATAGCTCTCTGCAACCCGCTTCTTCTCCACCACCGGATTCGGACTCGGGATGGCACTGAGCAGCGAGCGGGTATACGGATGCACCGGATGACTGAAGATTTCATCCGTGGTGCCGGTTTCCAGAAGATGCCCGAGATGCAGTACGCCGATGCGGTCGGAAATGTACTTCACCATGGACAGATCATGCGCAATGAACAGATATGCGGTGCCGGTCTCCTCCTGAATGTCCTTCATGAGATTGACCACCTGTGCCTGGATCGACACATCCAGTGCGGAGATACATTCATCCGCGATGATCAGCTTCGGATTCATGATCAGGGCGCGGGCAATGCCGACACGCTGGCGCTGACCGCCGGAAAACTGATGCGGATAACGGGTAGCATGCTCCGGCGCCAGACCCACCTTCTTCAGAATCGCCTTGATCTTCTGATCGCGGTCTGCGGCATCCTTATAGTTACGATGAATGTCCAGGCCCTCACCGATGATATCCTCGACCTTCTTCCGCGGATTCAGTGAGGCCATCGGATCCTGGAAGATCATCTGCATCTGAACACGCAGCATATTCTGGGTATAGCGGTTCATCTTTCCGCTGATATCCTGGCCGTTGAACGTAAGCTTTCCGTCCGTCGGATCATAGAGACGGATGACCGAACGCCCGATGGTGGACTTTCCGGAGCCGGATTCACCGACCAGTCCGTAGGTCTCGCCCGGATAAATCTCAAAGCTCACATTATCCACCGCCTTGACGGTGAAGCTGTTGGAGATCTTAAAATACTGCTTTAAGCCCTCTACCCGAAGGAGTGGCTCCTGATTATAATTCACTGCCATCGATGCCCGCTCCTTTCTTCATGCGCTCAATTCTGGCCTTCAGCTCCTCCGGCATGTCCACCTTCGGCGCGCGCGGATCCAGAAGCCAAGTCGCCGCATAGTGCGTATCCGTAATCCGGAACATCGGCGGATCTGCCTTGTCATCTACGAGAAGCGCATACTGATTTCTCGGCGCAAAGGCATCGCCCGGCTTTTCATGCAGCAGATTCGGCGGTGATCCCGGAATCGTATAGAGACGCTCGTCGGCTGTGTCCAGATCCGGCATGGCGCTGAGAAGTCCCCAGGTATACGGATGCCGCGGATCGTAATAAATTTCGTTGATGGTACCCTTTTCGACGATCTTTCCGGCATACATAACATTGACATAATCCGCAACCTTGGCAACCACACCGAGGTCATGGGTAATGTAGATGACGGAAATGCCTCTCTCTTCCTGAATCTTCTTGATCAGCTCGAGGATCTTGGCCTGAATCGTCACATCCAGCGCTGTGGTCGGCTCATCGCAGATCAGAAGATCCGGATTGCAGGCCAGTGCAATGGCAATGACAACACGCTGCCGCATACCGCCGGACAGCTGATGCGGATACTCCTTCATGCGCTTCTCCGGCGACTCGATGCCGACCTCGCGCAGCAGCTCCACGGCCCGCTTGAACGCCTCTTCCTTCTTCGTCTTATAGTGCCAGATCATGCCCTCCATGATCTGCTTTCCGATGTTCATGGTCGGATCAAGGGAGGTCATCGGATCCTGGAAAACCATGGCGATCCGCTTGCCGTTGATATGCGTGCGGATCCATTTTTTATCCTTCTCAAGGATCTCCACCGTCTCCTTCTCCCCGTTTGCATGGGTATAGGTGAAGCGAATGCTGCCGGCATTCACGATGGCGTTCTTCGCGAGAATGCCCATCGCCGCCTTCATGGTTACGGATTTTCCGGAGCCGGATTCACCGACAATGGCCACCGTCTCTCCCTTATGAAGGTCAATGTCAACACCGCGGATCGCATGCACCATGCCGGCGGTGGTTTTGAAGCTGATATCGAGATTCTTCAGCTCGAGTATTTTCTCTTTCTGGTCTGCCATGCTTACATCTCCTTCATCTTCGGGTCCAGGGCCTCACGCAGGCCGTCCGCGATCAGGTTGAATGAGAACATCAGAAGCGCCATGACAATCACCGGCGGGATGATCTGATACGGATGCGTCGTAAAGCTGTTGTAGCCATCGGAAATCAGTGAGCCCAGGGAGCAGCGCGGAACCGGAATACCGAGTCCTACGAAGCTCAGGAAGGCCTCTGTGAAAATAGCCGTCGGGATCGAAAACATCACCTGTGTAATGATCGGTCCGATGATATTCGGAAGAATCTCCTTGAAGATGATATGCATGGAGCCGGCACCCAGCGTTCTCGAGGCCAGTACGAACTCCTGCTCCTTCAGCTTCAGCATTTCCGCCCGGGCGATGCGGCTCATACCGACCCACTCGGTCAGCATCAGCGCAAAGATGATGGTGATCATGCCGGGGCTTAATACCAAAAGCAGCAGCGTCACGATGACAAGACGCGGAATACCGTTCATGATCTCCAGGATACGCTGCATGATCATATCCACGCGTCCTCCGAAATAACCGGAAATCAGACCGTAGGACATACCGATGATCATATCAATGATGGTCGCCGCAACCGCGATGATGAGTGATACCCGGGTGCCGGACCAGGTACGTGTGAAAATATCCCGTCCGTAGCGGTCGGTACCGAACCAATAGAATGTATCATAGAGCTTCTGTGCCGCATACTGATTCACCAGCTTCGTGCCGGTGGTGGTGGTCATCGTTTCCGAGCCATCCATGATGCCCAGGTTCTCAATCACCGGCACACGCGGTGCCAGGTTCTTTTCGGACAGATTCTGTGCCGAATAGCCGTATTCATTCATATGCGGACCGACGATGGCCATGAAGGTCAGAAACAGAACGATCACAAGGCCGAATACTGCACTCTTCTTATGCACAAAGCGGGAAACCGCATCCTTCCAGAAGGACTGGGAGGAAAAATTGTTGTCTACTGCGATTTCGCCGGCATTGTCCTTCCGGACAAAGTCTCCGTCCGTCGGCACATAGGCCGAAGCGATATGGACGGCCGGAGCCGCCGCTTCTTTCTTTTTTCCCAGCATATTATTTACCATCCTTTGCAAGTCTGATCCGCGGGTCAATGATGCCGTAGAGAATATCCACCACCAGCATCAGCAGGATATACAGTGCGGAATAGATAAACGCAAGCGAAATCACCACGTTATAGTCATTGGACTGGATCGCATTGACCAGAAGAGAACCGACACCCGGAATGGCGAAGATCTTCTCTACGACCAGGGAACCGGTCATCAGGTCCACCACCAGCGGAGCCAGCACCGTGATGATCGGAATCAGTGCATTCCGAAGTGCATGACGGAACAGAAGCGCCGAGCCGGAAATACCCTTCGATTCGGCCAGCAGCATATACTCGCTGTCCAGCACCTCCATCATTTCCGAACGGGTGAAGCGCGCAATGGTCGCTGTGGTAAACATGGAAAGCGAGAGACTCGGCAGCACGCTGGAGGTCATCATCCGCTTCGCATCAAACAGCATCGGGAAGATGCTCATCCGGAAGCCAAACTGGTAGCTCAGAAGAAGTGCAAACACATAGGACGGCACCGATACACCAATGACCGAAATCACCGTGCAGAGCGTATCTGCCCAGGTATCATGATAAATGGCTGCAATCAGGCCGAGGATCAGGCCAATGATGGCGCCGATGCTGACGGCTGCACCGCCGATGCCGATGGAAATCGGAAGACGCGTCATGATCAGCTGCGAAATCGGTGTATTCTTCGAAATGTTGTAGCTTACACCGAAGTCACCGGTCAGCATGTTCCGTACATATCGCAGGAACTGGACAACCACCGGCTGATCGAGGCCGTACTTTGCGTACAGGGCCGCACGCTGCGAATCATTCAGCTTCTCATCATTGAAGGGCGATCCAGGCATCAGCTGCATCAGGATAAAGAGCACCAGCAAAATGACGAGGAGGGTGAAGATCGAGGTCAGAACTCGTTTGCCAATATACTTTTTCACAACTACCTCCATTTACGGGCCGCAGGCGGACCTGCTCTCCCGGTTTTTTACGGCTTAAACCGTAGATATCCCCGAAAGCATCCGGCACCGCCGGGTTTCTGGAAATGTCTATGGCATAAGCTTAAATGCAATCAGGCCGCATTTTCATGCGGCCTGAAGAGAAATTTACATATGAGACGGGGCGGCCTTTCGGCCTCCTCATCTCATGCCGCCAGGGGATCTGTGCCTTTCAGCCGGAAGATCAGCCCTCGGTCTTTACTGCATTCTTGTATACACGGTTCAGTGCGACCGGATGGAATGCAACACCGGTTACATCTGTGCTTACCATCTCCGCGTTGCACTGTGTATACAGCGGGAAGATCACGGATTCATCCATGACGATCTTCTCTGCATCGAACAGTGCGGACCAGCGTCCCTCTGCATCGGTTGCAAGCTCACCGGTGGTGCACTTTGCAATGATGGCATCGTAATCGCTGTTGGACCATAATCCATAGTTGTTGGAGTTATTGCTTACCCACATGCCGAGATAGGTCATCGGATCTGCGTAGTCCGGGCCCCATCTTGTAAGACCAAGCTGGTAGTTGCCGTCCTGCATATCCTTTACTCTCTGCTTCTTCGGCTCTACGGTCAGGTTCACTGTCAGACCCGGAAGTGCGGTCTGCCACTGCTCCTGAAGAACGGTTGCCACCTTCTGAGGTGCATCATCTGCATCCACGATCATATCGAGTGTAAGAGATGTGATGCCGAGCTCGTCGAGACCCTTCTGCCAGTACTCTGCTGCCTTCTCGGCGTCATCTGCACATACATCCTGGAACTTAGTCTGATCTGCGGAGAAATCAGAGCCGTCCGGACCTGCTGCGAAGTCCATCGGAACAGCGGTATAGGTCGGCTTTGAGCCATCCTTTAAGACATCCTCGGTGATGGCCGTACGATCGATTGCGAAAGTAAGTGCCTTCCGGATGTTGTCATTGGCAAGCTCCGGAACAGCCGAGATGTTCGGCGATACATACCAGAGATATCCTGCGCCGACTGCCTTGAAGGCCGGGTCGTCCTTCACCTGGTCAACCTGATCACCGTTCACAAGGGTCATGTCGAGGTCGCCGCTCTGGTAAGAAAGCAGTGCCTGCTGTGAATCCTGGATCACCTGATAATCAATGCCGGCCAGCTTGATGGAATCCGCATTGTAGTAATCTGCATTCTTGGTCAGATGGATGGCTGTTGCTGCCGGCTCATAGCTGTCCAGAACGAAGGCACCGTTGGAAAGGGTGGTCTCCGGAGATGTACCGAAGGTATCCGGGCAGGTATTGAAGAACTCTTCGTTCACCGGATAGAAGGTCGGGAAATACATCAGGGACAGGAAGTAGGAAACCGGAGCATTCAGCTCTACCTGCAATGTATAATCGTCTACTGCTGTCACGCCGAGCTCGGACTTGTCCTTGGTGCCGGCGATGATCTCAGCCGCATTTTTGACCTGACCGATGTCGGAAAGCATATATGCATACTCGGAAGCAACATCCGGATCAACAGCTCTCTGCCAGCCGAATACGAAATCCTTGGCTGTAACCGGTGTGCCGTTGGACCACTTGGCATCCTTGCGGAGATGGAAGGTCCAGGTAAGTGCATCCTCCGATGTCTCCCAGCTCTCTGCAATGGCTGCGATCGCTGCACCGCTGTCATCCATCTGCGTAAGACCATCCGTATAATCGGCGATCACCTCAAAGGATGTACCATCGGTTGCCTGCTGCGGGTCAAGGGACATAACCGGTGTTTCCATCATAACCTTCAGGTCCGATGAAGAAACATTTCCGCTTGCTTCGGCCGCGGTCTCACCGGCTGCTTCTGTTCCGGCGGCCTCGGTTGCAGCTGCAGTGGTCTCTGTCTTATAGGCAGAGGATCCGCAGGCGGCAAGACTGATGGCCATCGTACCGGCTGTCACAGCGGCAACGAGTGCTTTTGTCTTTCTCATAATTACTCCTCCTTAAAAGTAAAAAACGCAATGGATAGCTCATATTCGGAAGCACACCATTGCGCGATGACAGAAGTATATAACTTTAGTGTGGTAAAGTCCAGTGCGAGAAATCATGCTTCTATAGAAAAATCGGAGGTCAGGTATGCATTTTATTCATACCTGACCTCCGATTTTTCTGTACCGGACGATGCTTCATGCCGGAAAGAACGCCGTTTTGTCTTTTGCTCCTATATGTTTCCGCCCTTTTCGATCTGCTCCTGCAGCTCAGAAAGATAGGACCAGCGCTCCATTTTCTCTTCGAGCGCATGCTCCTTTTCTTCCTTTTCAAGCGTCAGCGCATGCAGGCGAACGAAATCCTGCGCATACTGCAGCATCTCCGCATCAATGTCCGAAATGCGCGTTTCCAGCGCTTCGATGTCCTGTTCAATGGTCTCCCATTCGCGTTTTTCCTTGTAGGACATGCGGAGCTGATGCTTCGGGCGGCGGCTGTCCGATGTTTCCCCCGTACCTTCGGCCTTTTGGGATACGCCGGAGGCCGCCGCAGACGACAGGGCTGCGCTTCCTGTTCCGGCGACGGCACCGGCACCCGAAAAGTCAGCATTGGCCTCCGGATGACGTCGGAGATACTCCACCTGATAATCGGTATAGCCGCCCTCGTACTGGGCAATGCGTCCGTTGCCCTCAAAGGCAAAAATCCGGTTCACCACGCGGTCGAGAAAATAACGGTCATGGGAAACGGTGATCACGATGCCGTCGAAATGATCGAGATAATCCTCAAGTATGGTCATCGTACGGATATCGAAATCATTGGTCGGCTCGTCCAGAATCAGCACATTCGGCTCCGACATCAGCACCCGGAGAAGATACAGCCGCCGCTTCTCACCGCCGCTCAGCTTCTCCACCTTCATATACTGCACGGAAGGCGGAAACAGAAAACGATCCAGCATATTGCTCGCGCTGATGAGGCCGTCCACCGTATGGACATATTCGCCGATGGAGGTCATGGCATCAATGACCCGCTGACTGCCGTCCAGTTCCTCATTCTCCTGGCTGAAGCAGCCGATGCGGATCGTCTGCCCGATCTTAATCTCGCCGCTGTCCGGCGTTTCCCAACCCGTGATCATCTTCACCAGAGTTGATTTTCCGGCGCCGTTCGGGCCAATGATCCCGACCCGGTCATTCCGGAGAAAGTTGTAGCTGAACTTCTCCAGAAGGCAGTGCCCCGCATAGGACTTGGAGACCTCCGAAAGCTCAATGGTCGATTTTCCGAGACGTGTCCGGATGGAGCTCAGCTTCAGCTCCTCTTCCTCCGTCGGTCCATGCATGGCCGAGAGCTTCTCATAGCGCTGCAGCCGTCCCTTCTGCTTCGTGGTTCGTGCCTTCGCGCCCCGCATGACCCACTTAAGCTCATTCCGGAGAATGTTCTGCCGCGTCCGCTCCCGGGCCCGTGCAATATCCATGCGTTCGGCCTTCAGCTGAAGGTAGCCGGCATAATTCGCCTTATAGCTGTACAGTTTTCCCTGATCGAGCTCTACGATGCGCGTACAGATTTCATCCAGAAAGTAACGGTCATGCGTCACCATCAGGATGGTTCCCTTGTAGCGCTTAAGGTAATCCTCGAGCCACTCCGACATGGCGCCGTCTAAGTGGTTGGTCGGCTCATCCAGAATCAGAAGATCCGCCGTGCTGAGGAGCGTGCTGGCCAGCGCTATGCGCTTCTTCTGCCCGCCGGAAAGTGTGCCGATCTTCCGGGTGAAATCATTCTCTCCGAGCTTCGACAGAAATTTCTTCGCCTCGGTCTCCAGATCCCAGACATGCGGATGGTCTTCATTGTCATGCAGAATAGCTTCCAGAACGGTATCCTCCGGATCGAAGGCCGGTGTCTGCGGCAGATACCGGATCTCCAGCTCCCGGCGCATCGCGATGCTGCCGTCGTCCGGCTCCTCCAGCCCCGCAAGGATACGGAGCAGTGTCGATTTACCGGTACCGTTTACGCCGATCAGGGCCACCTTCTCCCCCTCCTGGAGGGAAAAGTCCGTATCCTGAAAAATCTGCCGTTCCGTATATACTTTGCTGAGATGCTCGATCGTTACAATATTATTCTGTGCCATACTCTCGTGTACTCCAGTAAAAAATGCCGTCCCGCTCCGTGCGCTGCACGAATCCGAGATCATGCAGGTATTCCAGAAGACTGAAGGTCTTCGTCAGCAGCATCTTGTAGGTAAAGAATGCGGCCTCACTGTCCGGACGGTCGTCCATCGGATAAATCCCCTTCGCCACGTCATGGACCGTGCCTTCATGCGTCTCCTTCAGGAAATCCCGTGCCTTCGTGCTCTTACTGAGGTAGCTGAGCACAATGCAGTCGACGTCTTTTTTTGCATCCTCGATCGGCGCACCGTGCGCCGGAAGGAGCGTCCAGTCTGCGTAATTTTCCTTGATATCCCGAAGGGACAAAAACATGCCTTCCAGGAGATGCTCGTCCGGATAGGTGGTCGCCACAATCGGTGAAACACCGTGCAGCAGCTGATCCGCTACAAAGAAAATCCGCTTCTCACGATCCATCAGTCCCATCTGGCCGTAGGTATGACCCTTCAGCGGATAGGCTGTCAAATGGTAGTCTCCGTATATAAAGGTATCCCCGCTCTGCACCGCCGTATACGGGAAGCCCAGAATCGCCAGCACCCATTCACCGTGCTGCTGCACCCGCTCGGACACCTTCATAAAGCTCTGCCATGCAAAGGGCGTCTGCTCCTCCGTAATGCCGACCGAGCGAAGCACCTTTTTCTGTGCCTGCAGGGAAGCCGCGCTGACACGATAAGCGAGGCAGTCATAGGGATGCCGCTCCTCTGCCGGATTCATGAAAATTCGCGCGCCCTGCTCCGCGAGGCGTCCGGCCAGTCCGGAATGATCATGATGGCGATGCGTCAGAAAAACATCCAGCTTCTCCGGCACAATCCGAAGGGTCTCCAGTGCCTGCAGAAGCTTCTGAAAGCAGCTCTCCCGGCGGAAGCCGGTATCGATCATCAGGCTTCGTCCCTCGTGCACCGAAGGTGTGCCCTTCACAATATAAATGCCGATACTGCTCACGCCCTGTTCGATCGTGGTATCCGTAAGAAAAACACGATAAATCCCCGGAAGCAGCTCTGTATAAAGAGCACCGCTCTGCATCGCTTCATCATTTGAATGCATGTATACACCTCATGGTCCCGCAGAATAAAAATGGTAACTGTTTAGCACCGCATCGCTAAATAATTGCAAAAAAAAACCTGATGCATACCATCAGGTTCCTTCGCAGGGGTTGAGGGATTCGAACCCCCATGAGCGGTTTTGGAGACCGATATCTTACCATTGGATGAAACCCCTGTATATGTGTCGCCGCTTGACGACTCATATATAATACTCATTTTGTGTTTTAAAGTCAAGCACTACTTTTTCAAAATATGCACCGCGTCCCGCAAGTTCCGGACCGGGATCAGCTCGCACTTCTCGAGATTCGGCGAGCGCAGCTTCTTCATATGGAAGGCCGGCAGCACAATCTTATGAAAGCCAAGACGCGCCGCCTCCTCAATCCGCTGATCCGCACTGGACACGGCCCGTACCTCGCCGCTCAGTCCGACCTCCCCGAAGATCATGATATCCTCCGGGATCTCGATGTTCATATAGGAAGAAATCAGCGCCATGATGACGCCGAGATCCATAGACGGCTCCGCGATGCGCAGACCGCCGGTAATATTGACATAGGCATCATAGCGGCCGATCGGAAGCTGCAGGCGCTTCTCCACAATCGCAATCAGAAGGTTAAGCCGGTTATAATCAATGCCGTTGGCCGTACGCCGCGGCAGGTTAAAAGCACTCGGCACCAGCAGGCCCTGAATTTCCAGAAGCAGCGGCCGGGTCCCCTCCATACCGCAGGAAACGACGGAGCCCGAAGCACCGATCGGCCGTCCGGAAAGCAAAAGCTCCGACGGATTCAGCACCTCATGAAGGCCGCTGCCGTCCATTTCGAAGACCGCAATCTCGTTGGTCGAGCCGAAGCGATTCTTCTGCCCGTGGAGAATGCGGAGGCTTCCGCCGGACTCGCCCTCGAAGAACAGCACCACATCCACCATATGCTCAAGCACCTTCGGGCCGGCGACCGTACCGTCCTTCGTCACATGCCCTACCAGAAAGACGGCAATGCCGTATTCCTTTGCAAGGCGCAGAAGCTGCGCCGCGGATTCCCGCACCTGACTGACAGAGCCCGGAGCCGCCGTGACCATCTCGGTATACATGGTCTGAATCGAATCGATGACCACAAAATCCGGCTTTTCCTCCCGAATAGTTTCCGTGATATTCTCAACATTCGTCTCCGTCATAAAACGAAGATCGCCGGAAATCGGCTGAATGCGTTCAGCCCGCAGCTTGATCTGCTTCAGGCTCTCCTCGCCGGAAACATACAGCACCGAGCGGCCGCCCTCGGCTGCCAGATTTCTGGAAACCTCGAGAAGAATCGTCGACTTCCCGATGCCCGGGTCACCGCCCAGAAGCACCAGTGATCCGACGACAATGCCGCCGCCCAGCACCCGGTCCAGCTCCCGGAAGCCGGTCGGCAGGCGGTCCTCCTTTTCCGAGGCAATCTCATCAACCCGAACCGGCCGCTGCCGGTTCGGACGGCTGCCGGTGCTGCGGCTGAAGCCGGACGCCGGTGCCTTCGCCGCCGGCTCCTCCACGAAGCTGTTCCACGCACGGCAGCCCGGGCATTGCCCGAGCCACTTCGCGGCCTCATAGCCGCATTCCTTACAGAAAAAGCGTGATGTATTTCTGGCCATGGCATCCTTTCTGTATATGCATCATATGTCGGCCTTCCGTTTTTTGCTTCCTTCCGGCATCGGACGCGGTTATTCTGCAGCTTCCGCTGGAGCCGTCTCTTCCTTCTTTTTCTGCCGTGCTCCGGCCGCCGGCAGACGCCGTGCCCGGAAGCTGAGCTTTTCGGCCGCCGGGTCCTTCTCGATGCGTACACTTGCATTCTTCGGAATGCGGCCGCTCAGAAGCTCCTCGGCCAGCGGATCCTCAAGCTCCGTCTGCAGAATACGCCGGAGCGGACGT
Source organism: Succinatimonas sp. CAG:777 (assembly GCA_963650995.1). Classification (GTDB taxonomy): domain Bacteria; phylum Bacillota; class Clostridia; order Lachnospirales; family Lachnospiraceae; genus Oribacterium. Next base: position 18,349 of record CAVJMS010000001.1, read on the forward strand.
GCACCGTACTTCGGATCGTATCCGCGATCGATGAGCCAGTCGACCGCACTGTCCTCCGGATGAAGCCGCACGTTCAGCTGATTCCGGGCATTTTCCTCGAGCTCCTTCATCATAATCTTAAGGATCGCACGCAGGTCATCCTTCACAATCGGCCGGAATACAATAATATCATCGATACGATTCAGGAACTCCGGCCGGAACAGCCGGTGCACCTCCTCTGTCACCCGGGATTTCATCAGCTGATAGCTCTTTTCCTTCGAGCCGTCACCGGTGTCAAAGCCAAGCCGTTTCGGACTCAGAATCTGCTCGGCGCCGGCATTGGACGTCATAATGATAATGGTATTCTTAAACGACACCTTCCGGCCCTGTGCATCCGTAATATGACCGTCATCCAGCACCTGAAGGAGTATGTTCAGTACATCCGGATGGGCTTTCTCGATCTCATCAAAAAGAATCACCGAATACGGATGCTGACGCACCTGCTCGCTGAGCTGTCCGCCTTCATCGTAGCCCACATAGCCGGGCGGCGATCCGATCATCTTCGATATACTGTACTTCTCCATGTATTCCGACATGTCGACGCGGATCAGATCGGCTTCGGAGCCGAACATGGCCTCCGCCAATGCCTTACTGAGCTCGGTCTTGCCCACACCGGTCGGTCCCAGGAACATGAAGGAGCCGATCGGCCGCTTCGGACTCCGAAGGCCGATACGTCCGCGGCGAATCGCCTTCGATACCGCCTCCACGGCTTCATTCTGGCCGATCACACGACGGTGAAGTGTGCTCTCGAGCTGCATCAGACGCTCGGACTCGCCCTCCGTCAGCTTCTGCACCGGAATCCGGGTCCAGTCGGAAACGATTCCGGCCACCTCATTCTCCGTCACATGCAGCTGATGTGCTTCCTTTTCCTGTGCCCATTCCTCCTGCGCCCGCGTAAGCCGGCCAGCGGCACGTGCCTGCTTCTTTTTCCATTTAGACGCGGCTTCGAAATCCTCCCGGCGGATGCAGTCCTCCTTTTCGGCTTCGATCGCCTCCAGCTTCTCCCGGAGCTTCCGGACCGCATCCGGTTCACCCGCATGCAGGATGCGGAGCCGGGAGGCCGCTTCATCGATCAGGTCAATGGCCTTGTCCGGCAGGCAGCGGTCATTGATGTAACGGGTCGACAGCGCAACGGCCGCCCGCAGGGCACTGTCATCCAGCACCACCTGATGATGCTCCTCATATTTCGGTGCGACACCCTTCAGAATGGCATAGCTCTCCTCTTCACTCGGTTCATCCACCATCACCGGCTGAAAGCGGCGTTCCAGTGCCGCATCCTTCTCAATATGCTTCCGGTATTCATTCAGCGTCGTTGCGCCGATGATCTGAAGCTCCCCCCGGGCCAGCGCCGGCTTCAGGATATTCGCTGCATCCAGGGCTCCCTCTGCACCGCCGGCACCGATGATGGTATGGATCTCATCGATAAAAAGAAGCACCTGTCCGTCCCTGACGGTCTCTGAAATTACGCGCTTCATGCGCTCCTCGAACTCACCGCGGTACTTCGAGCCGGCCACCATGCCGGAGATATCCAATGTCAGCACCCGCTTATTCCGGATGGTTTCCGGAACATCGCCGGCGACAATACGTTCAGCAAGTCCCTCTGCAACGGCAGTCTTTCCGACACCCGGCTCGCCGATCAGACAGGGATTATTTTTCGTACGGCGGGAAAGAATCTGTATCACCCGAAGAATTTCCCGTTCCCGGCCGATCACCGGATCCAGACGGCCGTCGGCCGCCATCTCCGTGAGATCCCGGGCATATTGATCAAGTGTCGGCGTGTCCGCCGACGCCGGTGCACTGCCCGGATTCCGAAGCGGCTCCTCTGTCAGGAGCTCACTTCCGGCCACGGCCATGATCTGCTGATACATACGCTGTGCATTGCCGCCCAGCGTTGCAATGATGCGGGATGCAATGCAGCCGCTGTCCTTCAGAATGGCGATCAGGATATGCTCGGTCCCCACGGCCGCCGCACCGGCCCTCAGCGCCTCCTGCACCGCGGCCTCCATGACGCGCTTTCCGGACGGCGTATAGCCTGCCGGATCCTGCAGCGCCACGGTTTTGTCTGAAGAAAGGAACTGCTCGATCATGTCGAGAATGCGCGGCTCATCGATACCGTTCTGCTGAAGCACTTTGGCTGCCAGAGAGCTTCCCTCGCGCCGAAGGCCCAGAAGGATATGTTCGGTACCGATATAGGAATGGCTCAGCTTCTCGGCCGCTTCCGCTGCAAGCTGCAGAGCCTGCTGTGCCTGTTTTGTAAACTGATTCATGCGTTATCACCTTTATCTGTATTTCCAGAGTCACAGCTCCTCGATATCCAGTCCGCGGGTGCTGTCCTTCTCCTTCGGCGGAAGGCGGAAGGCACGTGTATGCTCGAGGTCATCCTCCTCCGAGCTCTGCGCCGGCAGGTCGCCGAGGCTCCGAAGATCAATGGTTTCTTCCATATCATGCTCATCATCCGCCGGACCGGCCGCATAATCGGACGGACGAAGTACTCTTGTTTCCTCCAGCTCCTCCGTGTCGTCCTCCTCCGAACGATGCTTCGGCAGCTCGCCGAGCTTATGAAGCGGAATCGTCTCTTCAAGATCCGAATCCTCTTCACCTGCCGGCTCATCCGCCGGCTTCCGCTCGGCCTTGTTCATGCGCCGCACCGTATCGCTCCGGTCTCCCTTATGGCGGCGGCTGTTCAGGATAATGACAGCCACCAACAGCACAAGTACCGCCGCAGCCAGCACACAGGTCAGGATAAACATGTGGTTGTAGCGCTGTACCAGCAGATCATAGCTGGTCACAAGCTCGGAGTAACGCGCCGCATCCTCCTCTACCTGCTGCTCCACCGGATCCTCGAAATAACGCTGCAGTGTCTTCTCCGTAAGGTCATAGCGATAGAAGTTCAGCTCTCCGGCCTCATTCATGCCATATACGATGACATAGGAATGCTCGGCATCCTGCTTCCAAACCCAGCCCTTCACCTGATGTCCGTCGATATCAATGGTGCTCTCGGCAAAGCCCTCCGGAATCTGAACATCGGAGCCCGGATTCATAATGGTAATGGTCTTTTCCTTGGCGCTGAGCTTTACGCCCTCGTTGGTGGTCACCGTATTCGCTGCATCACCGGCGCTCGGACCGCCCTCCTGCTTCGTAACATTCAGCACATAGGCATTCTTCGTGGAGCCGTCTGCGGCCGTTACTGTCACGGTTACCGTATTGTCCCCCATCGCCAGGGCGTCATTGCCGGAAACCTCCACGCTGGCTCCGCTGTCCGCCGCCAGTGCCGTAATCGCCAGCGTATCCACGTCCGTACCTACACTGAGGCTGTAGCTGGTCACATCGGCGGAGAAGGCCGGATCCAGCGTACCTGGGGACACCACAAGAGAAGAAAGCTGTGCATTCTTCGATGCCGCTGCTTCCGCTGCAATGGTGACGGTGGAGCTTCCCTGATGGTTCAGCTCCGCAGCTGCCTCGTCACTGTCATAAATATCATAATTCTGTACCGAAAGCGTCGCTGTACCGGCCGACAGCGTATGGAATTTCAGATTGTATTCCAGTGTGCCGGTGCCGCTTCCGTTGGTCGCACCGTTGATGCGGATCGTACCGGCACCGCCCTCGGCATCCGTACCGCTGACAAATTCAAGAAGCCCTGCATCGTATCCGATGGTCACATCGGCACGGGCCAGGGTCGCATCCGTACTGGACACCTTCATGGTGACATTCACATCGGATCCGGCCGTCACGGACGGATCCGAAAAGGAAATCGATGCTGTCGAGGCCCAGGCCTCCAGTGACAGCAGCATGGCAAATGCCGCTGTAGTTACTGCATATTTAAAACACTTCATAGATACCTCTGTATGTTCGATTTACGCTGCTGTTCTGAACAGTGCCATGGAATTTACCGCGGTACTGTGCTGTGCAGATCCGGCGCGGAAAACGCTTTCATCCGCGTTCCTCTATTTTACATCGGACCGCTGCTGACCGCAACCACCGGTGCAGTCTGCACATCGGAAGACGCAATGACCGAAGTATTGCTGCCGGTCGGAGAAGCGCCGACCGTTGTCGTCTGTGTATCCGCTCCCGTCTGCACATTCGAATAGACGGCGGCGGTATCTGCAGCTCCCGCCTGGCCGCCGGCGGCCTTGCTGATCGTAATCTGATAGTTCCGCTGATCGCCGTTCTCCGCCGTCACCGTAACGGTCACCGTCTTCGTGGCACTGTCAAGCGAGATCGTACCGGTGCCGGCAATGCCTGCCGCACTGTGATAAGCCGCGGCGGAAACATTCACAAAGTTCACCGAAGGATCCACCACCAGCGTATAGGCGGTGGTATCCAGACTGAAGCTCGGCGTCAATGTATATCCATCCACCGTCAGCGACTTCAGCTTGTTGTTCGGATTACCGTCCTTCGTCGGCTGCGGGCAGGCCGTCTCCGGCATGCCGCTGTAAACCGGAATGCTGAAGACCTGGGCACCGGCGCGCATGCTTTCTGTATAGGCCTTTCCGAGGTTCTTTCCTTCCGAAGCCGCTCCCTCTACATTTGTCATGTACTGATGCTTAAACATATTGGAGCCCTGAACATTGAAGCGCTTCAGGTAGAGCGTATTCTGCCCGGACGCCAGATAATTTCCGGCATAGAACAGCGCGCCGCCCACAATGGCCCGTTCCGGTGTATTCCACGGACGATTGTAGCTTCCGGACTGTGACGCATACCAGAGTCCGCGCTCCACCGCCGTCATGCCGTTCGCTGCATAGGCACCGACATTGAAATAGTTGTAATATCCGCTCGCACCGGAGATGGAATTAGAGCTTCCCTTGCTGCCCTGCTCCTGCAAAATCATTGCCGCCAGCATATATGGGCTGACCTGGGACTGCTGTGCCGCCTCCATGAGGATCTCCGCATAGGATACGGTAACGGTTCCTGTACCGGCTGACTGCACCGCTGCCGTACTTGCAGCGGAAGCCGCCGTGCTGGCACTGCCCGGTCCGCCGCCGACCGCCGTCACGGAATCCGTGCCCTCCACCACACTGCTCATGCCGGTATCGGCAGACACACCGGTGCTCAGGGTACTGCTTCCGGCACCCGGTCCGTCATAGCTGATCCAGGTTTCACCGCTGCCGGACTGTACGGTCTCCGCTGCTGTCCCGGTTACGGAAGCCGCCATATTTGCTGAAGACGCAGAGGTCACCGTGCCGCCGGTGCTCTGAAGTGCCGCTGCATACAGCGGACTGGAGGCGTCAATCGCCACCGAGCCCTCCAGGAAGGTTCCCTGAAGCATTGACTGAAGACCGGCCAGCGTCTGCAGATTGGCATCATAGCTGTGCACTGCAAACTGAAAGATATAGCTGTCATCCAGGAAATTCCGCGGATCCATGAAGTACGCCACAATTTCCCTGGATGCGCCCACCCAGGTGGCCCCGTCGAAGCCCGGCCAGGTCGAGGTCGTCCAGTCAAATTTTCCGTCCTCGGTTGATTTCCAGGAGGACTTCGCACTGGATTCCACCAGACTGGAGGTTCCCTGAAGCTCCGCGCTCACTGCTGTATTCCAGTCAAGTCCCGTCTGGTACGCCTGAAATACCCAGTTCGGATATTGGGCATGCAGTGCCCGAAGCCCCGGCTTATAGCTTTCCGGGAAGCCCTGCTGTGTGAGATACGCTTCAAAGCTCGCATCTGTTGTATAGGCCGCCGTGGCCGCATAAACCTTAGGCAGCGGATTCCATGCCGCAGTGATCGGCATAAAAAGCAGCCCAAACGATACCATCGCGGCGCTGATCCTCGGAATATAGGTTCTTCTTTTTCTTTTTTTCATAAATGATGTGCTCCCCATTCGAGATTACGAACAGTAACAGTATACCGATTAAGCTTTCAGGCATCAATCAGAATCGAAATTCTTAATAGAACCGATCAACTTTTGTAAACGTTTCCATCAAAAAAGAAGAGCACCGCTATCCGGTGCTCTTCTTCATTTCCTCACTGTTTATACAGGATATGCCTTGTTTTCCTTGTCGCCGGCAGTGGCTGCGAAGCCAGTCTGCTGTGCGTCACGGTATGCAAAGAAATCCTTTGCTACCGCCGGGAACAGTGCATAATCGAGGATATCCTCTGCGGTCGGGTTCTTTACGAGCTTCTTGGTTTCCTCAGTGAACTTCGCCATCTGCGGCTCGATATGATCTGCAGGACGATCGGTCATCTGGGTCTCACCCGGCTTCAGAACCTTCTTCATCATCTCCGGATCCATCGGCTTTACGGTGCGGCCGAACTCACCAGCTACCAGCTTGTGGGACTCCTTCGGTACCATCTTATAACGCTCGCCGGTCAGAACGTTCATAACGGCCTGTGTGCCTACGATCTGAGAGGACGGTGTAACCAGAGGCGGCTCACCGAAGTCCTTACGTACTCTCGGAACCTCTTCGAGAACGTCGTTCAGCTTATCGAGCTTGCCGGCCTTTGTCAGCTGTGAAATAAGGTTGCTGAGCATGCCGCCCGGTACCTGATAACGAAGCGTATTGACATTCACGCCGAGTACCTTGGTGGACAGAAGTCCGGACTTCAGGCACTCCTCGCGGTACGGCTCGAAGTAGTTGGAAACCTCGATCAGCTTGTTGACATCGAGACCTGTATCGTACTCCGTGCCCTCCAGTGCCTTCACCATAACATCCGTCGACGGCTGTGAAGTACCGAGTGCAAACGGTGTCGAAGCAGTATCAATGATATCTGCACCGGCCTCGATGCACTTGAGATACGTCATGGATGCCATGCCGGAGGTGTAGTGCGTGTGAATTTCGATCGGAAGGGAGGTTCCCTTCTTCAGTGCCTTCACAAGGTCGTAGCCGGCCTGCGGAAGCAGAAGTCCTGCCATATCCTTGATGCAGAGGGAATCGGCACCGATGGACTCTACATTGCGTGCCAGATTCTCCCAGTACTCCAGGGTATAGGCATCACCGAGTGTATAGCAGAGCGCGATCTGTGCATGACCGCCCTCCTTCTTGGTTGCCTTGACAGCGGTCTCCAGATTGCGGATATCGTTCAGGCAGTCGAAGATACGGATGATGTCGATACCGTTTGCAATGGAGCGCTCTACGAAATTCTCTACAACATCGTCGGCATAGTGATTGTAGCCAAGGATGTTCTGACCGCGAAAAAGCATCTGAAGCTTCGTGTTCTTGAAGTGCTTGCGCAGCATGCGGAGTCTCTCCCACGGATCCTCCTTCAGGAAACGGAGGCAGGCATCGAAGGTCGCACCGCCCCAGCACTCTACGGCATTGTAGCCGATCTGATCCATGGTATCCAGAATCGGCTCCATCTCGGAGCTCGGCATACGGGTTGCAATTAAAGACTGGTGTGCATCACGCAGCACTGTCTCAGTGATTTTTACTTTAGCCATTTTATCTCCTCTTTACTTACTTAACGCCATATACAGCCATGAAGGTTCCGGCGGCTACGGCCGTACCGATAACACCGGCTACGTTCGGGCCCATTGCCTGCATCAGCAGGAAGTTGGTCGGATCGGTCTCAGAAGCAACCTTCTGTGAAACACGTGCTGCCATCGGAACGGCAGATACACCGGCAGAACCGATGAGCGGGTTGATCTTATGACCGGAAAGAGCATACATAACCTTGCCAAGCACGACGCCGGCAGCTGTACCGAATGCAAATGCAATCAGTCCGAGGGCTACGATCTTCAGCGTATCCATGTTCAGGAAGGCCTCTGCAGAGGTTGCACCGCCGACCGAGGTACCGAGCATGATAACAACGATGTACATCATCGCATTGGAAGCGGTCTCGGTGAGCTGCTTTACTACGCCGGACTCCTTAAACAGGTTTCCGAGCATTAGCATACCAACGAGCGGAGCCGTCGTCGGAAGAAGAATACATACAATGGTGGTAACCACGATCGGGAAAAGGATGCGCTCCAGCTTCGAAACCGTACGAAGCTGCGGCATTCTGGTCTTCCGCTCCTCCTCTGTGGTCAGTGCTCTCATGATCGGCGGCTGAATGATCGGCACGAGGGACATATAGGAATAAGCCGCTACGGCGATCGGTCCGAGCAGAGAGGTCTGTCCGAGCTTGTTGCACAGGAAGATGGAGGTAGGTCCGTCTGCACCGCCGATGATGGAGATGGCAGCAGCTGCGGCACCATTGAAGCCCATGAAAATCGCCATGAAGTACGCTGCATAGATACCAAACTGTGCAGCAGCACCCAGCAGGAAGGTGATCGGGTTTGCAATCAGCGGGGAGAAATCCGTCTGTGCACCTACGCCCATGAAGATCAGGGACGGCAGAATCGTCCACTCATCCAGATGGAAGAAGTACCACAGAAGACCGCCGGTTCCGTTGATGGAATCCTCCGGCTCCAGCATGATGTCCGGATAGATATTTACGAGCAGCATACCAAATGCGATCGGAACCAGAAGAAGCGGTTCGAAGCCCTTGGCAATCGCAAGATACAGGAAAACAAACGCGACGAAGATCATCAGAATGTTTCCCCATGTCATGCTGACAAATGCTGTCTGCTGGAGCAGGTTTGAAAAAGTTTCAAGAATATTCATATTTTTTTATAACCTCCAGTACAGCAAAATCAAATCAACGCCTGCAACCGTCTGATCCGGAGGATCAGTTCAGAGTTGCAAGAGTCGCACCTGACTCTACTGAATCACCAACAGAAACGTTGATGGAAGCTACAGTACCGTCCTTCGGAGCTACGATATCATTCTCCATCTTCATTGCCTCCAGCACGAGGATGGCATCACCGGCCTTCACCGCATCGCCGACATTCTTCTTCACTGCAAGGATCTTGCCCGGCATCGGGGACTCTACCTTTACGGAGCCCTCTGCGCCGGAAGGTGCTGCTGCAGGTGCAGCGGAAGCTGCCGGTGCCGCAGCCGGTGTCACGGAAGTCACAACCGGTGTCGATACCGGTGCACTTTCCTGAGAAACGGCGGAAATACCGCGGCTTCTCAGCGGACGTACCACAAGACCGTTCTGAAGCGTCGGACCCGGTACGAAGCCGCTGTCCGAAGCAGCAGAAGCAGTATCCGCCTCATAAGCTGCAATGGCAGCCGCAATCACCGCCTGTACGGCATCATCCTGCTTCTGGACAGGTGCTGCCGGCTTCGGAGCAGCCGGAGCGGCCTTCGGAGCCTCTGCCGGTGCCTTCTTGGCCTTCGCCTTATCCTCAAATACGCTGATGTACTTAAACAGCGAGAGCACCCATGCGATGAAGATGAGAACTACAAATACGGTACCCATACCTACCAGAAGGTTTGCACCGGCATCTATCATCTGCTCTGCCATCGTATACTTCGGCTCGAAGGTCATCTCGGTCACCTTGCCGGTGGTCTCATTGATGCCCAGGGTGAGCTTCAGGGTTCTCTGTTCAAATGTTGAATCAATTTCGATGGAATAGCCATCTTCTGTCTTGGATGCAACTGCATTGTCTACACTTACAAACGCACCGAGACGGTCCAGATCATTGAGATAATTGGTCAGACCGTTGTAGGTGATTTCATCCTTTGTCTTGTAGGCCGAGGTGATCTGCTGCTGGATCTCATCCTCGGACAGCGCATAAATGCTCTGCGCTGCATACTGCTTCGCCTGCTCCTCGAGTGCGGACTGAATCGACGGATCGATCGTCTCCGCGGTATCTGCAGAGGAACTGCCGCAGGCAGCAAGCATAAGGACGGAAAGTGCAAGAGCAAAACAGAGCGCAGCCTTTCTAAACCACTGTTTCATTCTGTCTCCTCTCATCAAACGGTTCCGCTCTTCTTATCCGGTCTGTAAACGCTCTTCCAGCCCAGCATCTGAAGTGCTGCTGCAATTCTCTGTCTCGTCTCCTCCGGAGCGATGATCTCGTCTACATAGCCGCGCTTTGCAGCTGCAAGCGCCGTGCTCTCTGCTGCAAACTTCTTCTCTGCCTCTTGATCGCCGTCTGCAACGACCTTGGCAGCCTGCTCCGCATCCATTACGCCGAGCTTCGAGCCTGCAAATGCATACACCACGTCTGCGCCCAGGGCCTTTGCACCGAAGGTAAGACCTGCGGTTCCCAGTGCGTTCTTTACAACCGTAATTACCGGAACGTCAGCATTGGCATACGCATACGCAAGCTTTGCAGCAGCCTCCGGCATATGGCTCTCCGTGCACTCTGTATTGAGATAAGAGCATACATCCACAACTGAGATCACCGGAAGGTCAAATGCGTTTGCGAAGGTTACAAGCTTTGCAGCCTTCTCTGCGCCCTTCCAGGTAAGTGCAGAGGACTTGTTGGCTACGATGCCGACCGTCTCACCGCCGATCTGTGCAAATCCGGTGATAACGTCCTTTGAATAGCCCTTCTTGGTCTCCACGAAAACGCCGTTGTCGGACAGCTGCTTAACAGCCTCCTCCGCCGGAAGCGTATCGAAGGAAACGATTGCACGATTCAGATCATCGCTGCACTCATCCAGCACGCCACCGTCCTCGCAGTTGCCCGGAAGAAGGGAAACGAGCTTGCGGATCTGTGCAAATACCTCGTCCTCCGTACCGTCAAAGTCAACAAGACCGTACTCCTCACGCTTGGCAGCCTTTGCAATTTCCTCATCCTTGTTGCCCTGTACGGCATCCGGTGCATTGACATAAACCTTTGCACCCTCAGCCATCAGCACATAGTCGGAAAGGCCGGCAAGTACGGTAAGGCCGCCGCCGCAGTTTCCGAACACAGCTGTGATCTGAGGAACCTGACCGCTGGCCAGAGTCTGCTTCTTGTAAATGCGTCCGAGTCCGAAGAGTGCGTCATTGGCCTCCTCCAGACGAACACCGGAGCAGTCCACCAGTGCGATCACCGGTGCCTGATTCTTCATCGCCATCGAATAAATGCCGGCGATCTTCCGTGCGTGCATCTCACCGATGGAACCGCCGAGAACCGCAGCATCCTGTGCATATACATACACAAGGTTGCCGTCGATCGTTCCGTAGCCGGTTACGACGCCGTCGGATGGTGCTTTCTTTTCAGCCAGGTTAAAGTCGGTAGATCTTGCTTCCACAAGACGGCCAACTTCAACGAAGCTGAATTCATCGAGCAGTGACTGAATTCTCGTCAGAGCGGATGATGTTGACTGATTATCCATTTTTTATCCTCCATTTCATATCTAAACAAGGGGCTCTCACCCCGGTTTATGACAAGTTATATTGTAAACGAACAAAAACCATAATTCAACCGAAACGGCGTTTGTTTCCTATAGAAAACGTAAGCCCTTCGGAAAATGATTCTTAATCTGCCCCTGTACGAGCTTTCCGAGACCGAGTACCGCACCGTCGGCAGAGACAATGCACCAGCCCTTTCCGTCGGTGCCTTCCGGCGCCGTGATCTGCTGTCCCTGCAGGTACTGCGGAAGCCGCGGGTCGGCCGCGCTGTAATTACAGCTGAAAAGCTGAAACCGGCGAAGCAGCGCTTCATCCGTGGGCGGCAGTGCATGACTTAAGGCATGGCTTGGCTCCGCCCGATTTTTCAGAAGCGTTTCACTCTGCATGCCGGCCCGGAGGCAGCGAAGCCCGCGAAGATCCGGAAGCGCCGGAGGAAGCAGATATCGCTGCTCCTTTACCTCCCGCTGCCGATACTCCGAGAAGTGCGGCACCGGCTCCGGAAGACAGAGCACATCTCCGAAGCGCGCGGACTCCGCCGCCAGCGGATCCTGCCCGGCTCTTCGGAAGATCGCCATATAATGTCCCTCGCCCGGCTCGCGGTGCGGCCAGACGCGTTTTTCATAGATGAGCTGCAGATCCGGAAAATGCAGAAGCAGCCAGTCCCGGATACCCTCATCCTCTGCCGGCTCGAAGGTGCAGGTGCTGTATGCAAGAATTCCGCCGGGGGACAGCATGCGGTATGCATTGCCCGCAATCTCCTGCTGCCGCAGCACGCATTTTTCCACATTCTCCAGCGACCATTCGGCGACGGCATTTTCATCCTTCCGGAACATGCCTTCCCCGGAGCAGGGTGCATCCACCAGCACCCGGGTGAAATATTCCGGAAAATGTGCCGCCAGCTTTCCGGTATCTTCATTGAGCACGGCTGCATTTCGTATGCCCATGCGCTCTATATTCGAGCTCAGCGTCCGAGCCCGAGCCGCGACGTATTCGTTTGCAATCAGGAAGCCGCCGGCCGCTTCCGAGAGAAGGTCCAGGGCCTGCGTCGACTTGCCGCCGGGACTGGCGCACAGATCGATGACCCGGTCAAAGGGCCGGATCTTCATATGCTGTACGACCTGCATGGCCTCCGGCCCCTGTATATAGTAGAGCCCCGCCTCATGATACGGATGTTTGCCTGGGCGAATGCCGGCCGCTGAAAGCACATCGTCCTCAAGATAAAAGCAGCTGTACAGCATTTTCTCGTGATACCGGACGGCTGCCGTACCAGGCAGGGGCAGCAGCCTCCATTCCGAAACGAGACGTTCATATGTAATGACATCCTCCCGGCCGCTCTCCATGAGCTCCGTCAGCTTATGAAGATTCAGGCGAAGGCCCCGGACCGGCGGCATCTCAAAGCTTTTCAGAAAGGCTTCATACTCTCCGGCCGGCAGGAGCTGTTTCATACGGGAAAGAAATTCCTCTGGTAAGTGCATGGATTACCTCACATTCAATAATTGTTCATCACTACATCGGTGCATCGCTTTACGATGCACCGATGTAGCGGTCCAGAGGAGCTATAGCTCCTTGTCCGCCACCAGAAAAAAACATATAAAATGCTTCGCAAAGCAAGCTCGGCTCAGCATTTATACGTTTTTTCCGGTGGTGCTGAACAATTACAAAAAAAGAACGGTTCATCTCTCCATGAACCGTTCCCGAAAACTTCAACAGATCAAAGATTGATCCGGTACTCCGGCTTACCCTCACCGTCTACGGTGAAGTAGGCTGCCTTATCATTTACATTAACGTAAACCTTTACATCCTTTACGTTCTTCTTTACCTTCACTGCAGCGGCTGTGCAGTCGGACAGGATCTTCTCAGGATCATAATCCTTACCGTCAATCTGCAAGGTCAATGCGGCCTTCAGTTCAACCTTCTCTTCCGGCGCCTTCTCTGCTGCTGCGGTCTTCTTTACAGGAGCTGCCTTCTTTTCTGGAGCCTTCTTCGGAGCTGCTTCCTTCTTCGGTGCCTCTGTCTGCACAGCTTCCTTCTTCGGAGCCAGCTTCTTCTCAGCAGCCTTTGCAGTCTCCGCTACAGCCTTCTTGATCTCCGCGAAAGACTCCTTAAGAGCTGCATCCTTCTTTACATCTGTAGCCTTTGTCTTCTTCTCCATTTGATTGTCTCCTTCTTAATACTTTGCATAGCAAAACCTTAATAATGTATGAAATTATATTTCGAACGATTTCATTTGTCAATGCTTCACCCGCAGCGGCGCCGTATGTTTGCGCCGCCGTCGGATTACTTACAGGAAGGAAATCAGCTCATGAAAGAGCTCCTGCAGGGAATCGAGAAGCTTCTGAAAGGCGCCGTAGCGGTAAAAGCACATCACAAGCATCCCCACCGGTACGGCAAAAATAAGTCCGCCGAAGCCGTAAAAGCGGTAGCCGAGATACATGAACAGAATGGTGAGAAACGGCGAGAGCCCCATGGTATCCCCCATAATCTTCGGCTGCATGAACTGGCGCACCAGCTGCGTCGCAAGGTATATGATCAGAAGCCAGAAGGCCTGCAGAAAATTTCCGTTGATCAGCTCCACCACCATCCACGGCCACATGATGAAGCCGACGCCCAGCATCGGGAGAAAATCAAGAAAAGCCGTCAGGGCCGCGAGCGGAAGCGCATACGGAACCCGGAGAAGCAGAAATCCGATCAGCAGAACGGCAAAAACAAAAAACATGAGCTTAAACTGGGCCAGCAGCCATCCCTGAACAATGGTCCGAAGATCAGACTTCAGCATACGGAAATACTGAAGAAAGCGTTCCGGAATCCAGCTCTGCACCGTCTCCACGTAGTGCTCTCCGTCCTTACAGAAGCAGAAGGCCGAAAAGATCGTCACCACCGAATACACCAGAATATTCGGAATGCTGCGGACAGCGCTGATGGAGGCATTGGCAATGGGCTCCGAAATTTTCGTTGCAAAGGACACCAGCGAATCCTCGAGGCTGCTGTCAAGACGGCTGAAATCCACCGGCGAAATACCGTTTTCTGCTATGCCGGCACCGAGCGGCGTTTTCATGAACAGCTGAAAAAGCGACTGGTGTGAGCGGATCAGATCGGACAGAGACTGCACCAGGGAGCGTGCCATCTCCGGCAGCTGCCCCGCCATCCGAATGCAGAAGTGCACGCTTGTACTAGCCGCGAGATACAGAAGAGCGCCGATCAGCATCAGCATCAGGATAATGATGACAGCAGATGCATGTTCCCGTTCCAGCAGCCGGGTTTTCGTATTGAGAAAACGGATCATCGGATTGGCAATCCAGGCAATCAGGCCGCCGAGGATGAACGGAATAAAAAAGAGAAGAAGTCTGGGCAGCAGCACCACAACCAGGGTGAGCACCAGAATCGGCACCAGAATATTCAGAAGCAGTCGAAGCATGTGCTTCATTCTTTTCTCCTTTCGATCACAAAGAACTCATACGACGCATACAGAACGAAGCTTACCAGAAGATAAAACCAGGTGGCGGGGTTACTGAACCAGGTCGTAAAAAAGGAAAACAGAAAATAAAAGGCGAGCTGCGCATACAGAAGCCTTGCCATCGGTCGGCGGCTTCTATGATGTGCCCAGGCAACGACACCGGCCACAAGTCCGATCACCACAGAAAGTAAAAGAATGCCCCAAATACCGAAATCGTACCATGCATCATAGAGCATGGTCACGGTGGTCAGCTCCTCTTTATTGGTAAACAGCGGAAAGGCCTGCCCAAGCACCGGAAAGAAAAACTTAAGTCCCGTCAGCGTCACAAATGGATACAGCATGCGAAGCCCCCGGGAATGCACCGTAAGCTGCTCGGTCATGATATTAAAATTGTCATAGTTATTTGCAATATACATGTACGGCTGGGTGATAAAAATCGGTGACGCCGGATCCTTCATCTCAAAAATACCGTTCAGGTACTCGACCGAATGCGCGCGTTCAATGGTAATGAACACGTATGCCGCCGCAAGAAGCACGAAAAGGACTAAAAGCTGCCAGGGCTTAAAGCGCTGTCCGCTGAGAAGCGCCGCAAAGATCGCCAGAAAAACGGCAAACATCATCTGAAAGCGGGAAACCAGCAAAAGCGTCAGGAGAATCGGCAGTAAAAGCCCGGCGATGCCGAGAACATCCGGCTTCTTCTTTTCTTTTCTTTGTTCTGCAAGATAAAGCATCGTAAGCGCCGGTGTCAGCACAGCCAGCGTCGTCACATAATGGACGCCCTTCAGATGGAAGGTGCTGTAGGCATGGGGCGTATCCACGGTAAAAAGCGGCACGAAGCCGAGGCGAACGGCTTCTATAAAAAAGGCTCCCCAGGACAGCAGCAAAAGCCCGAGAATTGAAGCCTGGAAAAAGCGAAGCCGCCGCAATGGCAGAACGCACATTTTTTTATTTTCTTCGCCTATGCCTGCGTCCATGCGTTCCAAAAGCCGCTGCACCATTGCCGCGGTCAGATCAAATACAAGGTAAAAAAGATAAAAAGACAGCCAGGTTTCCGTCGTCCATACCGTGCTCAGCCGGCTCAGCTGAAGACGTGCAATGCCCTCTCCTCCGAGCAGCCCCAGAGCCAGAAGCCCCCGAAGATTCAGAAGCTCCCGTGTGTTTTTATATTCCTGCAGATACAAAAATACAGCTGCCCCCACCAGGCACAGACAGGAGGGCACGGAGAAACCCGCACCGCCCAGAAAAAAGCCCGTAAGGTATGCAGCTGTATAAATGCCTGCTCTTATGCATTCTGTCATCATAAATCCGCTTATCCGCTCTTCTGTAGATCGTGGCTTGTGCCGGTCTCGTGCGCATTTGTATTGGAATCCGTTTCCGCTTCGGTCTCCTCTGCAGACGCCTGCGTATGCTTCTCCGTTTCCTTCGTTTCAGCTGCAGCCGAATCCACAACATGCGTTTCCTTCGTCTCCGGACTCACCGTCGGCAGAGCTGTACTGCTTTCGGTCTCGGAGGACGTGGCTTCCGTGCCCTCGGTTTCCGGAATCTTTTCAATCCGGACGGTCACATTGACCTCCGCATCCTGATCCTCTGCCAGCGACACACCGGCCGGGAGATAATTCGAAAGATTGAAGCTCACTGTCTTATTGCCGCTGGCGCCGCTGATGTCGATCTTCGGAAGCTCAAATACCGTCATGGAATCGATGATATAGGAGGAAGCCGCCAGGGACACGCTGGCCGGCGACACCGTCGTCGACTCATATTGATAGCCTGCCGCCGGTGTACCGGTTACACCGGACAGAAGATTGATAGACTTCTCCTTATACAGGGTCACCGCATAGTGAATCGAGCTCGTGGATGCCGTCACATTCTTCAGATCATACAGCTGATTTCCGTTCGCATCGTAATATACAAGCTCTGCCACTCCGTCTTCATTTTCCGAGATGTCCTCTACATTGATATCGATGCCGACGGAGGAAATCCGTCCGATCTCCGATTCCGGTCCGCTGATATATACATACTCCGGACTTACGATAACGCTGGCCACGGTATATCCGCTCTTCGGCGAGCCGCTTACGGTATGCTGTATATCAAATTTCTTTTCCTGTATATCCTCAATGATGACGCGGGTCACCGTCGGGCGTACCGTAACGTCACCGATCAGCTGATCCTTATTATTCAGCACATCGACATAGATCGGAACCGACCCTGTAATGCTGTAATCCTTGAGATCCACATAGGCATGGAAATCCGAATCACTGATCAGAGAGCGGCTGTTGGTCCGGACACTGTAGCTGACCGTCACGGTCGTACGGTCCATCTCCCAGGATTTATTCTGGGAGGCAAAGGCATCCTGATTTTCCACCTCCAGCGGAATCGTCTTTGTATCCGTCACCTCCGGGTGGGAAACATTCACAACCAGAAGCCACAGAAGCATCGCAATCAACAGACTCAGGATTTTCAGCCATAAATTTTCTGTAAGGAAGCGTTTGATCATTCCCGATTGTCCTTTCGACTGGGCCAGAAGAGGCGGAAGAGGTTATTCTTGTCACTCTGCTTCTGCTCCTTCGTCGGAATCATCGCCCGCAGCGCCTCTGCATCCTGCACACGATGAAGCTCTCCCGTGGCCGCCACAGAAACACGGCCGGTTTCCTCTGAAACGATGATGGTAACTGCATCACTGACCTCGGAAATGCCGAGGGCCGCACGATGCCGTGTACCGTAGTCCTTTGAAATTTCCTTATCCGACAGCGGCAGATAACAGGTGGCAGAGGTCACCTTATCTCCGACGATCACGACCGCGCCGTCATGCAGCGGTGTATTTTTTTCAAAGATATTGATGAGCAATGCAGACGACACGATTCCGTTGATGCGGATGCCCGTATCCTCAATCTCCTTCAGGGACTGATTCTGCTGAATGACGATCAGCGCACCGGTCTTCTTCTTCGCCATTTCGAATGTCGCACGAATGATTTCATTGACCGTGTCCGTACCGCTGCTGCCGTTGCCGTCATCCGGAATCAGATTCGTGATGAAATTGCGGCTTCCGAGCTGTTCCAGCGCCTTCCGAAGCTCCGGCTGAAAGATGACCACCGTTGCAATGATGGCCGCCGTCGAAATCCGCTCGATCAGCCACATGATCGTCGTGAGACGCAGAATCGCGGCCGTTGCAATGAAGGCGGCGATCACCAGAAGTCCCTTCAGAAGCTCCCAGGCCCGGGTATTTTTTATCCAGAGAAGAAACTCATAGACAATTGCGGCAATGATCGCGATCTCAAGGATATTTGTATAGCCGATCGGCGGCAGCAGGCTGACCCAGCTCTTCATTTTCTCAAGTATATCCGGCATTCGTTTTATTCCTCGTTTCCAGACTTTAGCTTCGGAACCGCCTTTACAAAGTAAAAATAGTCATCGTCCTCAAATTGGAGCCGTTCCGTACTGCGGTAATCCGCACCGTGAAAGGCCAGTGCATACAATAAGCAGACCAGCACGGACAAAACCGCACCCACGAGCATTGCACCGAGCGAAAAATCCGTATCTGCATAGGAAACACTGAACAGGGAAAGGATCAGAATCGATGCAATGCCGATCACTGAAGCCAGACTCCAGCTGTACGGAAGCTCCAGCTGATGCAGAATATATACAAGTACAATGCAGACAACAAAGGAAAGCATGGTAACCAGCATCGTCCGATTCTCGAAAAGTCCCTGAAAAATGCCGGCATATTGATTGGCCATTTCCATCAGATCCTTGGTATTCAGCGAAAACATCGCCGTATTTTCACTCATGCAGTTCAGAAGATAATACATCAGTACACCGATGGAGACCGGCACAATCGAGCCAAGCCCGAGACCAAGTCCTGCCACAACCGGAATCACATACGGAACATGCAGATAAAAGAACAGCGGAACCAGTGCAATCAGTACCGCATGTCCTGCCCGGAAGGCCGCCTGGATCAATGCAGAAAAAAGAAGCACGAAGGCCGCAATCAGGGCAAGCTCCAGGGATGTCTCATAGGCATGTCCCAGAACAAAGACCGCCGAAATCACAGAAATCGCCGTCCACGGAAGGAAGGAGCACAGCGCGGCCGCTGCCAGTGCAAGCAGCGGGTTACTCAGGATACTCCCGGATCCGATGCGCTGATCAATCGTAAAAAAGCAAAGAAACGCGGTGGCCGCCCGAAGGGCCGGTGTCGTCCAGTATTCATTCTGAATATAAAATTTCTGTAATGCATCCTTCAGCTCTGTCAGCAGTGTCATGCCTTCGTACCTCGTTTAATATCCATAAGCTGCAGCCCGTGAGGATCGGAATACAGCGCTGCATCCTCTTCCTCCGGATCGTCGAGCCAATCCGGCTCATCATCCAGCCACTCCGGTTCCGGCTTCGGTTTTTCCGGACGAATACCGGACGGCTTTTCCGGCCAGTCCGATGCCGGATCATCCAGCCAGTCTTTCTCTCCGTCCTCATCCGCAGAGCGTGCCCGGGCAATGTCTGCTGCCAGAAGCGGCTTCACCCGCTGACCGGACGGCGGCGTCTGTTTTCTCCGCTCCTTTACATTCTCCTGCGGCGCAGCGGCGTAGGCTGTCTCCTCTTCCTCCCGTCCCTCGGCCATTGCCAGCAGCTTTTCCAGCTTCGCCTCATAGA
The DNA here is from genome assembly GCA_963650995.1 of Succinatimonas sp. CAG:777. Taxonomy (GTDB): domain Bacteria; phylum Bacillota; class Clostridia; order Lachnospirales; family Lachnospiraceae; genus Oribacterium. The sequence goes on from CAVJMS010000001.1 coordinate 37,589, forward strand.
ACAGGCTTTTCCTATGGATGTCATCGTATTGCTTTGCATAACGGACATAAGTATACATGGCCATCAGAAGCATACCGATCACATAGAAAAAGATCAGCAGGCGGCAGGCGGCCAGCATAAACGGAATATTCAGATGAAGCAGCAGCTGCTCGAGGCTCATGAGCATCAGGAGCAGTGTCAGCAGAAAAAAGCACAAGGTATAATGCACCACCGCCATAAAGATGCGCCGTGAAATATACGTGCCTCTGAAATATTTACCGGCCTCCCGTATCGCCTTTCCCTCACGCTTATCATAGATGGAAAGCTGAGTCATCAGCCGGATCTTTTCCTCGTTCAGCATGGCTTAATATCCTCTTGCCTGTCTGGCCCGCTCGGCATAGGAAGACTCCGGGTGAGCACCGATGATCTTGTCAAATAGTGTATTGGCATCCTCTGTCTTTCCCATGGACTGATAGAGACGTGCCAGCAGGTACATGTTTTCCGGCTCCTCCCGGATACCGATGCTCAGCGTATAGAGCGCTGCCGCCTGCTCCTTGTTTCCGCTGTTCCATGCAGCGGTCGCTTCATCCGCCAGCGTCTGATAGATTGAGCCCTCCATCTGCGCCTTGATCTCCTGCAGCTCCTGCAGCATCGTCGAATCACTGATCGTGGACGAATCCAGCGCCGTATAGAGTTCGGCGGCCTGTACCGTATCGCCGCTGTTCAATGCACTGCGGATCTGATTGAGTGCCTGATACTGACCGATGAAGGAGGCATTGGCATTCTCAAACTGAGATACCTGCTCCGACGCCTCCGCATACTTGGACTCCAGCGTGCTGTAGTCCGTCTGAAGATCACTGTACTGCCGGTTCGCAGCATCCAGCTTCTCCGTATAGCTGATGAGCTCGCGGTTGTTGGCCGCGTTCATGGCCTTCGTTTTAGCCGGCATAATCAGAAGATAAAACGCAAGCAGCGCCAGCACAATACCCACAAAAATATAGCCGATGACCATCCACGGCGAAACCTGCTTCACCTCCTGCGGAATCAGCACATCATCGTCAGTCATCTTACGGTGGGAGAATGCATTCTTCAGGCGGCTCTGCTCCACCTCCTTGCGGCCGGTATTCTGCTTCACCTCATCCATCAGCACCAGCGCCTTCGGATTATTGCGGTCGATTTTCAATACGATATACAGGCTCCGGCCGGCCTTCACCCAATCCTCCCGCTTCATATAGAGAAGCGCCAGCAGAATATGCGCCTTGATATAATTCGGGCTGTCCTGGATGACCTGATTCAGCTGCATGATGGCGAGATCTTCATTATTGTTCTGTGCATAATCAAGGGCCTGATTATAGCGCTTTACATTATCCGAGCAGATCCGAAGGATCGCCGGCTTCCGCTGCACCTCATCCAGATAATGATCCGCATCATTGTTTTCCGGCAGCAGGTTCATGCTGATGACCCACTGTACCAGGGCATCGGCCGTCTCCCCGCATTCAAAGAAAATCAGTCCCAGGAGATTCCGGGCATCCTTCTGATATTTATCAAATTCCAATGCTTTCTTCAGAAGCTCCGCTGCACCGCTGAGATCACGGAGACGTGCCCGCTCCAGTCCCAGATTATAGTAGCAGTTTGCGATGCGTTCCAGTGTTACATCATACTTCATCGGCCGTTCTGTCCTTTTTCTGATGGATGGCATCCTCAATCAGACCGGTCATGATGTCATTCATGTCGGTGAGATCCACCTTGACGATGGCATCCTCAATCTGATCCACATCAAGGCTCGGCTTGAAGCGCTTGATCTCCTCTTCATAATTGATCATATCATTTCTCTCTGTGAAATTTCAGTCATGTTTCTGTAAAAATGCTGCATCCGTCCAGAAGAATCCCGTCTCCGCCTTGACACCGTAAAGGCGAATCGGTAGAATCGCCTTCAGTATACTGCATAAAAGGAATGCCTGTCTGGATGTATCAGTTTAGTCTATCACATTCTATATGGGCATTCAAGAAAAGCGAATTACGAGTTTATTAGAAAAATGAGGTAAAAATGGAATCACTTGTCAGCTTTTTCACCAGTCATCTGAACGGCGTTCTTTCGAAGGACGTCATCGTTTTCATCATTTCTCTGCTCCCGGTGCTGGAGCTGCGCGGCGGTCTTCTGGCCTCCTCCGTGCTCGATGTCCCGTATCTCCGGGCCCTTCTTCTCTGCATTATCGGAAATCTCCTCCCCATCCCGCTGGTACTGCTTTTCATTGAAAAGATTATTCTCGGCTGCGAGCATTTCGGACCGACGAAGGGACTGGCACGGTGGCTTCGTGCGAAGGTGGACAAGAATCAGGCATCCATCGAAAAGTATGATTTCTGGGGGCTGGTGCTTTTTGTAGGAATTCCGCTTCCGGGCACCGGCGCATGGACCGGTTCACTGGTGGCTGCCCTGCTGCATATGCCGCGGCGGAAAGCCTTTGCAGCCATCCTGATCGGCGTGCTCCTCGCTTCCGTCATCATGTCCATCGTATCCTACGGTGCTCTGGCCGCACTGCTGCGCGGATAATCAGAAACGCCTCCGGTTTATACCGGAGGCGTTTTTTTGTGCTTTTGCAGTTTGGGCTGAAGGATGAGACTTCCATGCTGCGGCGCTGTGCAGCTGCCGTCTTTGCAATAAAAAATCGGCTCCCAACCAAGGAAACCGATCAATGCGGAAGAAGGGATTTGAACCCTCAAGAGTGTTGCCTCACACGGACCTGAACCGTGCGCGTCTGCCGTTCCGCCACTTCCGCCGACTCATGTATAATAGCACGACAGCCCTGTCGAGTCAAGCACGAAAATAATTTTTTCTGAGATTTTTTACATCCGCTCGTTTTCTGCCGGGCCTTTCCGCTGCACAGCAGAAAAAAACCGGCAGGATGATCCTGCCGGTTTGAATTACTTATTGAGGTTTGCCTTTGCAGTCTCTGCAAGTGCTGTGAAGCCCTGCGGATCTGCGATCGCGATCTCAGAAAGCATCTTGCGGTTCATGTCAATGCCGGCATTCTTCAGGCCGAACATGAACTTGCTGTAGGAAAGACCATTCAGTCTTGCAGCCGCATTGATACGAGCGATCCAGAGCTGTCTGAACTGTCTCTTTCTCTCCTTACGGCCTCTGTAGGACTCCGTAAGTGCTCTCATTACGCTCTGCTTTGCTACTCTGTAGTGCTTCGAACGAGATCCTCTGTAGCCTTTAGCCAGCTTGAGTACTCTATTATGCTTCTTCTTAGCGTTTAATCCGCCCTTAATTCTCATTTTAATTTCCTCCTCTAAAGTCTACAAATCAAAGATACGGAAGAATCTTCTTCACTGCCTTCACATTTGTCTGATCAAGGACGGTATCCTTGCGCAGACCTCTCTTACGCTTCGTTGTCTTCTTGGTGAGGATGTGGGACTTGTAAGCCTTGTTTCTTACAAGCTTACCTGTGCCGGTTACTTTAAAGCGCTTAGCAGCAGCTCTCTTTGTCTTAAGCTTTAACTTTGCCATATCAGCCTCCTGTGATTTTACTTTTTCGGGCTTATTACAATCGCCATGTTTCTGCCTTCTACCTTCGCCGGCTTGTCAAGAACTGCAATGTCCCTGAGCTGCTCTGCAAAGTCGTCAAGAATGTACTTGGACTGATTCATACGGGACATCTCGCGTCCTCTGAAGCGAAGTGCAACCTTGACCTTGTTGCCCTTCTCCAGGAATTTACGTGCCGCAGAAAGCTTCGTGTTAAGATCGTTCTGATCAATGTTCGGCGTCATGCGGATCTCTTTCAGCTCCGTCACACGCTGATTGCGCTTGGCTTCCTTTTCCTTACGCATCATCTCATAACGATACTTGCCGAAATTGGCAATCTTCACAACAGGCGGTGTGGCGGTCGGTGCGATCTTGATCAGATCAAGCTCTTTTTCCTTTGCCATCATGTAAGCGTCTCTGGAGGACATAATGCCGAGCTGCTCGCCCTCTGCTCCAATGACTCTTACTTCTCTGTCACGGATCTGCTCGTTGATTTCGATGCTTGCGTTTTTCTTAATAGCCATAAACTCCTCTCCACGTTCATTTCACTGAATGCAAAAAAATGGCGGATTGTAAGCCAATCCACCATAATGAAAATACACGAAGTAATAATCAAATATGAACCCAGGTCAGCATCGGACTGCCAAGGTGAGGTGGATACCTACTTTCCTTTGTCTTAACGACCCAAGAATAGTACCACCGGCAGCCTCCGATGTCAAGCAGTTTATTTTTCTCTGCCCTTTTCCTTCGTCTTTGTCTTTTTCTTTCCGTCCGGTGCTTTTCCAAGCTTTGCTTCATGCTCAAACACCATACTGAGAAAGCGCTTTGTCTCCCGCGGCGTCATCGATTTCGGATTGATGTGCTCCTTACGAAGCCGGGCCGTCAGACTGTTTTCTTTTTTTTCGCCCTTTTCCTGCGCCGCAGCAAATGCAAGGATTTTCTTTACATCCCGGCTCATATCCCGGGCACTTTCCTTCTCCAGCTCACGGATGCTGACTTCCTGTACGCCGTCCCCCTTCATCGCATTTTCCGCAGGCTTCAAGCCAGCTGCCTGTGATCGGCTGAAATTCCAAAGACGCTTCTGCGCAGCCAGCGCTTCGATGCCGAGGGCATGCGTCCTTCTTTCATTCTTATCACCGGCCAGCTTCTCTACATTGGCGCGAAGGGTTCGCTCCATGGCACCGAAAATCTGGTTCTCCGCATATACCGAGGTTTCATAGACATTTTTCTGTGCCATCGCCTTCATGCCGTTGAGGATGCCCTGCTTTCGGTTTTCATACAGCCGTTCACTGACAGTTGACGGTGCATTGCTGAAGGCCAGAAGCTGTGAAGCCAGCTTATGACGTGCCCGGCTCCTCGATGTAATATGAATAAAGCCGCTCTTTTTATAAGCCTCTGCAAACCGCTTCGCTTCCGAGCGCTCGTCCTTAAGCTCCTGATAGAAACGATTCAGCTTTTCAACATTCTGCTCATCCAGCGTGCCGAGATTTCTGGTTTCCTTCAGCAGCCGCTCGTACTTTTCTGTAAGATCAAATACCTTGTTTCCAAGATTTGCAAAGTTCTTTGAGCCGCCGTCCTCTGCCCTGCAGTCTCCCTTCAGAAGCTTTTTCATCTCCCGAAGACTCCGGTATTCCTCCTCCAGCGATGCCCGAAGCTGCTTCAGTGACTCCTCTGGATCCTGAGACGAAAAAGAAATGCTCTTTCTTTTCTTTTCCGACTGAACCTTCTCACCGCGCTCCTGCATTTCCCGCTTCATCTGATAGAAGATGTTTTCATTTTTCGTGTTCCAGGTTGCAAGACGATCCAGTGAAAGCTTCTGCCACTCCTTGTCCGGCACAATATAAACCATCCCCTGCGGAACCCGAAGCCGTACGGAATCTTCATTCAGCGGCTCATGCTCATGCTTCCGGCCCTCCGCGATATAAGACTTCAATGTATTCAGACGTATATTCGCAGCCTGAATCTCTCTCTTTGATAATCCGGCATCCACCAGAAGCTCGCTGAAATCCTCCTTCGTAAGTCCCTCGATCGCCGCAGCCATCTCCGGTGTAATGACCTTCAGATTATCCGGATGCGCCAGACGGGCAACGCCGCCCTCTGCCAGTTCACCGAAGCTGTTGTCATTATCGATGCCCTGTACACCCGTTATTTTCGGATGATTCGGATCACTGGTATCGATGCGGGTGAAAAAGTTTCCCTTGTGACGATCCGTATTGCCGCAGAGATAATCCAGAATCTGAAGATCCGCCAGTGAACGAAGAACCGGCGCGCGGTTGAATTCCTGATCCGGCACCTGCAGGAGCGAAGAATTCTTATATACCTTCAGATTATCCTCGGCATCGATATCCGCCGCGTCCATCACTACGCCCCGCGTCTTCTGACCGTTCTGTTCAATCTCCACATGACGGCTTTCAGCCAGAAGCTCCGGAAATCCCAGACGCCTCGCCACGTCGCTCATGGCTGCATTCCGTCTCGCCAGCTGACTGCCCGTCTGGATCCTGGCTCCCCTCAGCACGCTATACTGCCGTGCTTCATCGAGAAGATCTCCTGTCATTTCAGTATATAAATCGGCCATATGATCCAGATACATTCCCTGCATCCACGGCGCCTGGATCCGATATTCTTCAAGCTCCGTCTTCTTCGCGCGCATCGCAAGGTCGATATAGGTCTTGTCATGCAGTCCCAGCCGGATCACACCGGCCAGATTCGGATACTTCGCAATATACTTTTCGGCCAGATTTTTCAGCATTTCATTCTTGCTTTTAACCGGCTTGTCCTCATCGGTCAGAAAGCCCCGGCGCGTATGTCCGTTTTCATCTGTATATTCAATCGGAATACGGCTGCTCATGCCGCCCTGCTCCGCACGGCCCTCTGTATTGATCCGATGAATCACCTGGCGGTTGAGCCCGGAAAGTGCTTCACTAAGCGACGGAAGCTGTTCCGGAGAAAGTCCGTTCATCGCATTCCGGCCGCGCACCAGCGCGGTCCGCAGATTCTTCACAGCATCCTCGTCCTGCAATGCTGCCGGAAGCTGCCGGCTGTCCCGAAGGCACTGCTCCAGCTGGTTTTGAATATTCTGATGCACCTCCGCTGTCATCGGAAGGAAGCCGCCCATGCTGTTTCTGTTCTCAAGCTGCGGCGCCATCTGATCCAGAAGGCCCTGCATGGAGTCTGTCAGCTGCTGTCTGGCCGCAGCGGCCTGCGGATCCTGAAACAGCTCCTCCGAAAGTGCCTCAAACTGTACAAGAAGCTGATGCATCGTATCCCATGGCGTATTGGCAAGCTTCAGCTCTCGCTCAGACTGCATATTCTGTACATTGTTTTTTCCATCTCTCGGCATCGTGTGCTCCCTTCGTCATCGCAGCGGTCAGCGCTGCGTGCATTTCATTCTTAAATCTGTCGTCAGTATAGCACCCGCTGTAGGACAAATGCAGGACAGAATGATTCGACTTTTGCACTTTTTTAATCTGAAATGTCCATTTTTTCCGGCTCCCGGACATCTGGTTCCGCGTCCTTCTCCTCCGGTGCCAGAATCCGGTCCATGATGCCGTAAATTTCCGAAAGCCCCTGCTTGGACTGGGATGAAAACGGAATCATGGTACAGTTTTCGGTTGCATGCAGTGCCTTCCGGATGTCCGACGTTTGCTTTCGGATCTGGGAGCGCTTGATCTTGTCGGATTTGGTCAGAATGATGATGGGCTCAAAGCCGGTGACCTGCGTCACATAGTCAAACATCTGCATATCCAGCTTAGACGGTGCATGGCGAATATCAACAAAGAGAATCACTTCCTCGATATCATCGGAGCTCTCCAGGTAACGGTTGATCATGCGTCCCCATTTCTCCTGCTCCACTGCGCCGGTCGAAGCATAGCCGTATCCCGGCAGATCCACCAGATAAAACTGCTGATTAATGTTGTAAAAATTAATGGTGCGCGTTTTACCCGGTGTAGAGCTGGTCCGTGCATAATTTTTGCGGTTCACAAACGCATTTATAAAGGAAGACTTTCCTACATTGGAACGTCCGGCCATCACAAATTCCGGCCGGCCGGTTTTCGGAAGCTCCGACTTAACGCCCAATACCTTCTCAAGCTCCACAGAGGTGATTTTCATGAATACTCCTTTCTGTCTTAAAAGCCGCCCTCAGATCCGGAGGACTTTTGTTTCAAAAAGCCCGGTCGGCCGAAGCCGATCGGGCTGTAACACATTTATGTATCGGACGCAGCGGCTTCGCCCTTCCGGGTAAGCTTCGGCTGTCCGTTTCCGTTCACTACGTCTTCGGTGATATCCACGGCACGAATGTCCGGCTCCGACGGAATCTCATACATGATGTCCATCATGATATCCTCCATGATGGAGCGAAGACCGCGGGCACCTGTTTTCCGCTCCGCTGCCTTTTCCGCAATGGCGGTGACCGCATCCTCGGTGAAGCGAAGCTCTACGCCGTCCAGCTCAAACAGCTTCTGATACTGCTTTACAAGGGCATTTTTCGGCGTGGTCAGGATGCGCTTCAGCGTTGCCGCATCATGCGACTGCAGGGTTACATTTACCGGCACACGGCCGATAAATTCCGGAATCAGACCGAAGCGCACCAGATCCTCTGGCTGCACCTGACGAAGCACATCATCGTAATTTGCACGATTCTTCTCTACGATATCCGCACCGAAGCCCATGGAGCCGGAAGCGATCCGCTTTTCAATGATATGCTCGAGGCCGTCAAAGGCACCGCCGCAGATAAAGAGAATATTGGTGGTATCGATCTGAATCAGCTCCTGCTGCGGATGCTTGCGTCCGCCCTGCGGCGGAACCGAGGCTACCGTGCCCTCCAGGATCTTCAGAAGTGCCTGCTGTACGCCCTCTCCGGATACGTCCCGGGTAATGGATACATTCTCCGATTTCTTCGTAATCTTATCGATCTCATCGATATAAATAATACCGATTTCCGCCCGCTTGATGTCGTAGTCCGCAGCCTGAATCAGCTTAAGGAGAATATTCTCCACATCCTCGCCGACATAACCGGCCTCCGTCAGGGCCGTGGCATCTGCAATGGCAAACGGTACGCCCAGAATGCGGGCCAGGGTCTGCGCCAGATAGGTCTTGCCGGTTCCGGTCGGTCCGATCATCAGGATATTGGATTTTTGAACGTCAATGTCCTTGATCTTGGAGGTGATCCGCTTGTAGTGATTGTATACAGCTACCGAAAGCACCTTCTTGGCATCATCCTGACCGATGACGTATTCATCCAGAAAATCATGGATCTCCTTCGGCTTCAGGAGATGAAGCTCATGATTGTCCGTCTTGCCCGGGTGATACTCTCCCGTTTGCTCATTCAGGATCTCCTGGCAGAGCTCCACGCACTCATCGCAGATGTAATTGTTGTTCAAGCCGGCAATCAGCTTATGCACCTGCTTCGCTGTTTTCCCGCAAAAGGAGCAGCGAATTCTGTCTTCTGATTTTATAGCCATTGGTTTATTTCCTCTCCATCCGATATCCCGGCTTTACTTGCTCTCCACACCTTCGTCACGGGATCTGAAAATGTGATCCACAATGCCGTATTCCAGTGCCTGCTCTGCCGTCATCCAATGATCCCGTTCCGTATCCGCCATCACCTTTTCGAAGGGCTGTCCGCAGTTTTCTGCCAGAATTTCCGCCATATGCTTCTTGGTGCGGAGAATCCACTCCGCCGTAATCTGAATCTCCGTGGCCTGTCCCTGCGCTCCGCCGGACGGCTGATGAATCATCACCTCTGCATTCGGAAGAATCATGCGCTTGCCCTTCGTGCCGCCGGCCAGAAGGAAAGCGCCCATCGATGCGGCCATGCCGACGCAGATGGTCGATACATCGCACTTAATATAACGCATGGTATCGTAAATCGCCATGCCGTCGGTGATGACGCCGCCCGGGCTGTTGATATACAGGCTGATGTCCTTGTCCGGATCCTCCGACTCCAGGTACAGAAGCTGTGCCACCACCAGCGAGGCTGTATCATGATTCACTTCATCTCCCAAAAACACAATGCGCTCATTCAGAAGGCGGGAGAAAATGTCATAGGAACGCTCTCCTCTGGATGTTGACTGAATGACATATGGAATCGTCGTAATATCACGCGGTGTAAAATTCATAATAATTCCTCCGTAAGAATGCTGCCGGGATGCCCCGGCGTATGTCCCGATCAGACTGTATGAACGAAAAGAGCGGTGCAGATGTCTGCACCGCCTAAATACTCAAATCTACGATGAAGCAATCCGAAACTTATGCCTCTATGGTCTCTTCGTCTGCCTTCTTGGCCTTCTTCTCCGGCTTTACAAGGTTTGCTTCTGAAACAAGCATATCAATGGCTTCCTGGAAAACGAGCTCTCTCTTTACGTTCTCCTTCTGCTCCTCGGAGATGGTCTCCATCAGATCCTCGTACTTCATCTTGTACTGCTCTGCGATCTTCTTGAACTCCTCATCTACGCGTTCATCCTCAACGGTGATGTTTTCCTTCGCAATGATAGCCTCCAGTACAAGAGAATTCTTGATGTTCTTCTCTGCGCTCGGCTTCATCTGCTCCTTGAGCTGCTCTACGGTCTGTCCGGTGATCTGAAGGTACTGATCCATCGGGATGCCCTGCTGTGCGAGTCTGGTCTGATAATCATAGAGCATGCCGCTTACCTGCATGTCTACCATCGGTGCCGGAATCTCAACGGAAGCATTCTCCACTACCTTGGCAATGACATTGCGCTCGTTTGCACTGGTAGCAGCCTTCTCCTTCTGCTCCTTCAGGGTCTTCTTCAGATCCTTCTTGTACTCGTCAAGGGTATCGAACTCCGAAACCTCGGATGCGAACTCATCATCAGCTGCCGGAATCTGCTTTTCCTTTACGATCTTGATGGTGGTCTGGAAAACAGCTGCCTTGCCGGCCAGATCCTTGGCACCGTAGTTCTCCGGGAAGGTCACATGAACTTCTACGGTCTCACCGGCCTTGTGACCGATCAGCTGATCCTCAAAGCCCGGGATGAAGGCGCCGGAGCCGATGGTCAGCGGATAATCCTCACCCTTGCCGCCTTCGAACTCTACACCGTCTACCGATCCCACGAAATCGATGGTCGCGATATCGTCCTTCTTGATCTCACGGTCAACATCGACGATACGTGCATTCTTCTCAAGCTCTGCAGCCAGCTTCTCATTTACTTCCTTTGCAGATACGGATGTCTCTGCCTTCTCTACGGTCACACCCTTGTACTCACCGAGGGTAACCTCCGGCTTTACGGCAACGGTAGCGGTATAGATCACGTTCTGATCGGTATCCACCTGCTCGATGCTGATCTCCGGTCTGGAAACGATCTCAAGTCCGGACTCCTTTGCAGCCTCCGGATAGGTCTTGTCCAGGATCTCGTTAATGGCATCCTCAAAGAAAATCTGCGGGCCGTACATCTTCTCGATCATAGCCTTCGGTGCCTTGCCCTTACGGAAGCCCGGAAGAGTGAACTTATTGCGGTTCTTCTTATATGCATCATCAATGGCCTTCAGGAATTCTGCATTGTCAACCTCAACGGTCAGCTTGGCCATATTCTTCTCAAGATTCTCAACTTTAACGCTCATTAAGAGTACCTCCAAAACTTTGGTTTGAATATATTATGCAAACGCACAGGGGAAATGCGCATACTTCTCCCATGAGTTAACGCATCCGAAGTAGGAGTATAGCACGGCTGCGGAGGATGTGCAAGTAGTTAAACGCCGCCCGGAAACGAAAAAGGATCAGGCATTTCTGCCTGATCCTCTGAAGATCGGATTACTCCTCGTCTGCACGTGCAGCCTCTGCCTTGCCTACAGCCTCGATGTCAACATCTGCAACATCGTAGTCCTCTCTGCGCTCCGGCTCGGAAAGAGCCTTCATGCTCAAGGAAATCTTGTGGCTGTCTACATCGAGGTCAACGATCTTTGCCTCGATCTCCTGGCCAACCTCAAGCACATCGGACGGCTTGTTGACATGCTCTCTGGAAATCTGAGAAACATGAAGAAGTGCATCAATGCCCTTCTCAAGCTCTACGAATGCACCGAAATCCGTCATGCGGGCTACGCGGCCGGATACAACCTTGCCAATCGCAAACTTCGTCTCTGCATCCTTCCACGGATTCTCATCCGGGAACTTGCGGGTAAGCGCGATCCGCTCGCCGTTGATCTCCTTCACAAGTACCTTAACCTCCTGGCCGGACTTGAAAAGCTTCTTCGGGTTCTCGATACGGCCCCAGGACATCTCGGAAATATGAAGAAGTCCGTCTGCGCCGCCGAGGTCGATGAATGCACCGAAATCTGTAAGGTTCTTCACAACACCGGTACGAACATCGCCGACCTGAAGCTCGCTGAAGAGCTTGTCGTGCATCTCCTTCTTGGTAGCTGCCATGAGCTGCTTGCGGTCACCGATGACTCTGCGCTTCATCGGGTTGAACTCTGTAATGATGAACTGGATATCCTGTCCCTGATACTTCGTAAGATCTCTCTCGAAGGTATCGGACACAAGGGATGCAGGGATAAATACGCGTGCGCCGTTCACTTCTACATTCAGGCCGCCCTTTACAACCTGAACAACCTTACCGGTAAGAACGGTCTGGTTCTCGTATGCATCCTTCAGCTCCTCGGAAGCCTTGGAAGCAAGTGCCTCTCTGTGAGAAAGCACAACCTGGCCCTCTCCGTCATTGACCTTCTTCACCTTGCACTCGATTTCATCGCCGACATTGACTACTGTGGTGAGGTCTACAGTGTTATCTGCACTGTAATCGCTTCTGGTCATGATCCCATCTGACTTGTACCCAATGTTGAGTGCAATCTCGTCAGGCTTTACACTAATAACCTTACCAGTAACAATCTCCCCTGCATGAATAGATTTTAATGATGCGTCAAGCATCTGTTCAAAACTCATCTCTGACATAATTTTGAACCTCCTCAATAATTTCTTTCGGGGTGCTCGCCCCAGCTGTAATACCTACGTTTTGAACCGCTTCATCCTTTACGAAGTTAAGATCTCGAACCGTTTGTATCAGCTGTGTACGGCTGCACTGTTCCAGGCAAATCTCATATAACTTCTTCGTGTTGGAGGAACTGCTTCCTCCGATGACAATCATGGCATCGGAATGTCGTGCAAGTTCCTTCGCCTCCGACTGTCTTTCAAACGTTGCGTTGCAAATCGTATTAATAGCATTAACATAATAATGCTTTTTTTTCAAAATTTCAATCACAAGTTTAAATTTATCTGCATGAAATGTGGTTTGGGATACAACCACCACGGGACGGCCCTCTCCGTTCGGCAGCTGCTGTGCGGTTTCGAGGTCCGGAATCGCGGAAATATGCCCCTTCGACTCGGCCCAGCCGATGATGCCGATCACCTCCGGGTGCGCCGGATTCCCGGTCACGAGGACATCCTCGCCGGCCTCTGTATGCTGCTGCACGATCCGCTGGATCTTCTGCACAAACGGACAGGAAGCATCCACCGTCTCGATGCCCTGTTTCCCGAGAAGCTCATAGATCCCTTTCGGAACGCCGTGGGCCCGGATAATGACGATGCCGTCCTGAAGCGCCCGGAGCTCCTCCTCGGATTCGAGCACCTTCACGCCCTTTTCACTCAGCTTCCGGATCACCACCTCATTATGCACGATCGGCCCGTAGGTATAGATCGGCCGCCGCTCGGCCGCCGGCTTTTTCTGTTCCTCCCTAAGGACACGGTACACCGTGTCCACGGCACGCTGCACGCCGAAGCAGAAGCCGGCTGTTTTTGCAAGTGTTACCTTCATATCCGTTCAATGCCTCATGCAGAGATCCAGGATGCGGTCGATGGTTTCGTCAATGCTGAGCTCGGAGCTGTCTACAAGCTGTGCCTCCGGCACCCGGACGAGCGGCGAATGCATGCGATGCATGTCCCGCTCATCGCGTGCACGAATCTCCTCCGCCACCGCATTCAGATCACAGGATTCTCCCTTCTCCCCAAGCTCATGGGCACGGCGGCGTGCACGCACCTCCACCGATGCCGTAAGATAAATCTTGGTATCGGCATGCGGCAGCACCTTCGATGCGATGTCCCGGCCGTCCATGACCACCGAGGTTTTTTCTGCCAGCTGCTGCTGAAGCTTCACCATCTTTTCACGCACCGATGGATACTGCGAAACGGAAGACGCCGCGTCTCCCACCTGCTGGGTCCGGATCCGGTCGGAAACATTCTCACCGTTCAGAAAAACCTGCTGCACCCCGTTTTCATCATAGGAAATGCTGATCTCGAGAGTACGGACGGCATCGGAAACCTGCGCCTCCTGATCTAACGGCACGCCCTTCTCCAGGCAATACAGGCCGACGGCACGGTACATCGCACCGGTATCAATGTAAACATAGCCGAGCTCCCGGGCTACGGCTCTGGCGATCGTTGATTTTCCGGCCCCGGCCGGGCCGTCAATCGCAATACTGTATGGCATATTTGCCTCCTTTTTAACGGCTTCTGCCGGAAAACGTCCTGCAAATGTTTTCAATTTGCCGGGCCGCTCCGGGCAGAAGCCGTTCATGTAAAATCACAGCTTCTCCGCTGCCGACTTTCCTGCCAGATGTCCGGTAGAAAAGGCCATCTGCATATTGAAGCCGCCGGTATAGCCGTCCACATCGATGACCTCGCCGGCAAAATAAAGCCCCTGCACCTTCTTCGCCTCCATCGTCTTCGGGTTCAGCTCCCTGACGGATACGCCGCCCTGCGTCACGATGGCTTCCTTGAAGGATCCGGTGCCGCGGATCGTAAAGCTGAAATCCCGAAGCAGTGCCCGTATCTTCTGACGGCTTTCCCGGCTGACTTCATTGACCTTTTGGTAAATGTCCACGCCCAGGACCTCCAGGCGCGCATTGAATACCGGGATCAGCTGCGCCGGCAGAAGCTCTGAAAAGGCATTCCGAAGCTCCTTATTGCGGCAGGCCTCGAAATCCCGGAGAATCCGGCGGTCCAGCTCTGCATCCTCCAGCGCCGGCTTCAGATCGATATGCACGGTGAGCAGCTTCCATTTCCGGAGGTCGGATGCATTGAGCACCGAGGTCAGCACCGCCGAGGCCGACAGAATCACCGGTCCGCGCAGGCCCTCCTCCATGAATTCCAGCTCTCCGAAATCCCGGTAATAGCTTTTCCCGTCCTCATCCCGGATATCCACGCCGACATTCCGGAGCGTCAGTCCCTTCAGTCGGTATGCATCCGGCTCATGCACCTCCAGCAGCACGAGGGACGGATAGAGGTCCGTCACCTGAAGTCCTGCTTCTTCTGCAAAGCGATAGCCGTCGCCGGTGGAGCCGGTGGAGGGATAGGACTTGCCGCCCGTTGCCACAATCACTGCATCGGCCGGAATAAAGCCATGATCTGTCGAAACGCCCAGCACCCGGCCGTCCCGCAGCTTCAGACTCTGCACCTCGGTCTTATAGCGGATCTCCACCCCCAGCTTCTTCAACGCATGCTTCAGTGCATCCGTGATACTGTATGCACGATCCGATACCGGAAAGACCCGGTCGCCGCGTTCTGTCTTCGTACGGCAGCCCTGCTCCTCCAGAAGACGGATGGTATCCCGGTTATCGAAGTCATAGAGCGCCGAATACAGAAAGCGAGGATTTGACCGGTAGTTCGGAAAGAAATCCTGAATATCTGCTGCATTGGTCAGATTTCCCCGCCCCTTCCCGGTAATGAAAATTTTCTTTCCGAGCTTGTCGTTTTTTTCAATCAGCACGACCTCTGCTTCCGGTCCTGTCTCCTTCGCCGCCAGGGCGGCCATTAAACCGGCCGCACCGCCGCCGATCACTGCGATTCTTCTGTTCATTCCCTGCTCTCTGTTCTGTAATCGTCAGTTTTTATTGCTCAGCACAAACATGTTGTAGATGGCACAGATGGCCTTCTCAAAATCCTCATTCCGCACGCCGATAATGATATTGTACTCACTCGAGCCCTGATCGATCATCTTGATATTGATATATTCATGGGCCAATGCAGAGAACACCCGTCCGGCAACGCCGCGGGAGGACTTCATGCCGCGTCCTACGACAGCAATCAGCGCAATATCCGACTCCAGCTCAATCAGGTCCGGATTAACGGAGCGCTGAATGCCGTTCAGAATCTTCTGCTCACAATGCTCCAGCTCCTCCTGATGGATGACAATGGTCATCGTATCGATGCCGGACGGAATATGCTCGAAGGAAATGTGATTGTCCTCCAGCACGGTCAGCACCTTGCGGGCGAAGCCGATCTCTGCATTCATCATAGCCTTTTCAATCGTGATTGCGCAGAAATCCTTCTTGCCGCTGACGCCGGTGATGATGAAGCGCGGCTTCTTCAGCGTATTCTGCACAATCATCGTACCATGGTCCTCCGGACGGTTGGTATTCTTGATCTGAATCGGAATGCCTTCACGCCGTACCGGGAAAATGGCATCCTCATGCAGCACACCGGCACCCATATAGCTGAGCTCGCGGAGCTCACGATAGGTAATGTAATCGATCACCTCCGGATTCCGGACAATGCGCGGATCTGCCAGAAGGAAGCCGGAGACATCGGTCCAGTTCTCATAGAGATCCACATGCTCCGCCGCTGCAATCAGTGAGCCGGTCACGTCCGAACCGCCGCGGCTGAAGGTAACCACCCGGCCCTCTGCATTGGCCCCGTAAAAGCCCGGGAATACCGCATAGTCCACGTCCTTCAGTGCAGCGCGGATGCCCTCCTCCGTCTTCTCGAAGTTGCAGCTTCGGTCCTCGTTGAAGAAAAAGCAGTCAGCTGAGTCCACGAACCGGAAGCCGAGATACGCTGCCATCAGCTTCGCATTCAGATACTCTCCACGGGAAGCCGCATAATCCCGGTCGGCACCGGAACGAAGATCCGCTGCAATTTTTTCAAAATCATCCGAAAGACTGAACGAAAGCCCGAGTCCGTCAATAATTTCCTGATACCGGGCCTCAATGGTCTCAAGCACCTCCTGAAAATGCGCCGGATCGGAAACCGCATCATAGAGGCGATATAAAAGATCCGTCACCTTCGTATCGCCGGAGGCACGCTTCCCCGGTGCCGATACGATGATATAATGTCTGGATCTGTCCGAAAGAACGATCTCCTTTACCTTCTGAAACTGCTCTGCAGATGCGCAGGAGCTGCCGCCGAATTTTGCAACCTTTATCATAGTCTGTTCTCCCCTGGTCAATGACTTTGATTCAGCATTATAACATTCACATACGGATTCGACAACCAAAACAAAAAACGGGGCCCGGAAGGCAGCTGTTTTCCTTCCGGGCCCTGCAAAAGCCGCATGTTGTGAAAGTTATTCATAACGGTTCAGCACCATATCACTGCACAATGACCATTATTCATTCCGGATTGCTGCCAGCGGGCTCAGCTTCATGGCCCGGGCCGACGGCATATAGCCGGACACGGTGCCGACCACGATGGCAAACAGAATGGCAAAGCCGGACAGCCAGATCGGAATCAGCGAAAGCTTCGCGTCGTCTACATTGCCCATAAAGAGCACGGCGCCTGCATTCTTCGTAAAAACATTGATGACGGAGGAAATGGCATAGCTGAGAAGCAGTCCGGCGATACCGCCCAGGAGGCCGATCATACCGGATTCGCAGAGAAACATATTCCGTATATCCGTCATGGCACAGCCCAGCACCTTCATGACGCCGATTTCCTTCGTGCGCTCATAAATAGACATCATCATGGTATTCATGATGCCGATGGCCGCCACCAGAAGCGATACCGCGCCGATGCCGCCGAGCGTCAGCTGTATCATTCCAAGCTGCTGCTGCGTCGACTTCAGCCACTCCATGTTGGAGCTGACATTGAACCCGAGATCCGAAATCTGTTTCTGAACGTCCGTGACATTGTTCATATCGTCCACCATGACATAAACTGTGTCATAGACATAATACGGATAGGGTTTTCCGTTCTTATTGGTTTTCGGATTCGGCACCAGGGCCTTCTTATAAATCTTCTTCAGGAAGCGTTTCATGCTGTCCAAGTCCGTATAGATATAATACGAGCCCTCGGACCAGTCACTCTCCGTACCCTCCAGAATACCGGCGGTCGGAAAAAGATATTTCTTCCGGGCCGTCTGTGCGGTACTGCTGCCCTCGGAATCATCGGAAGAGGCCGAGGATGAGCTGCTGCTCTTCGCCGTACTGGACTCCGGGAAGGTAAAGAAAATCGAATCCTTCTCCGGATCAACGGTAACGGGCTGCCAGGTTTTCGGCTTATAAAAGCTGTACAGGGTCTGGTTTCCGTAAATAAGCTCCATGGTATCCTGATCTGCCGCCGGAATATGGCTTCCCTCCCGAAGCTTCAGCTGCTTCAGATACTCCTGCGTTACGCCCTGAATGGTCAGAGAAGCACTGGCGCCCTTACATTTGGCCTCCACCGATACACTGATGGCCGGACTGACGGCGATGACATGTTCAATCTTCCGGAAGCTCTCGGCGGTTTTATCCGTCAGCATCAGGGACTGATTTTTCTTCGTGCTGTCACCGGAATAGCTTTCGTAGACCGATATCATCGTCAGAGAGCCCTGGTTCTGATAGGACTTCACCATCATATCGCTCATGCCGAGGCCGAGGCTCACCATGACCACGATGGATGCGGTACCGATCGCCACGCCCAGCACAGTCAGCAGTGTACGCGTTTTCCGCCTTTTCAGATTGCTGACAGCAAGCTTAATAAGATCAGATGGTCTCATGTTTTTCCTTTTCCCGGTTTTTTTTGTGCCGTTTTCTGAGGAGAGTGATGCCGACCGCCAGCAGCACAACGGATGCAGCCAGAAGCGGAATCCAGAGCTTCTGAAGAAGCCCCGCCGTGTCATCCGCCGACGTATCCATCATGCTTTCATCTTCCGTTTCATCCATCGGCTCTGTCACATAGAGCTTGATGCTCTGCTCGTTGGTAAACTGCTCGCCGTTCACATTCTCATAGGTGATCAGCACCTGCACCGTGCCGTCATCCGTCGTCGGCGCTGCACCGGTCACCATCGCGTCCACCGAACCGGATTCACCGGATTTAATGTTTCCGACATAGCTGCTGCATTCCTCGATGGAATCCGCCTTAAAGCTGGCGGTTACATTATACAGCATCACCTTGCCGGTATTGTTGATGTTGAACATGACGTTCGACTCGCTGCCGACCGTGATGCTCTCCGGCGTGATATCATAATTGGAAATCGAAAGCCGCGCCTCCTGGTTGATCGAAATGTTCAGTACGATCTTTTCCTCTGCATTCTTAAAATCCGGAGAGTCATACTTTTCGTTGATGGTCAGTGCATAGGACCGCGGCGTCACGCCGGGCTCACTCACCATGTTCCAGGAAATCTCCTTCGTTTCACCGGCAGCCAGGCTGTTGAGCACCAGCGAGTTAGCGCCATTTTCCGTCGACATCACCGAGGAGTCGCTCACCTTTTCCGATTCCAGTGAAAGCAGAATATTGCTTGCGCTGATATCCTTGCTGGCATTCTGCATCTGCACAACCAGCTTGAACGGCTGACCGGCATAAACCGTTTCCGGCTCTGTATAGTAGCCGGCCACCACAAGACGTGCCTTGGTACGGTCATTCGAATTAAATTCACGTGAGCTCTGCGTTTCATCCGTGGTCGGATTGTTGACATGCACGTAATAGGTATACTGCTCCGTGTTCGTCACCGCCGCATCCGGCGTCGTCTTATAGCTCACCGTAAAGCTGATGCCGTGATCACCGGTCTTGGAGTCCTTGGCAATACTCATGGAGTACGGAGCCGAGAACGTTGCTCCGGCTTCTACATTGCCGAAGGAGCGGGTATCATTTTCCTCTGAAATATTGAACGGGAAGCTGCCGTGATCGATCCTTCCGCTGTCCGTGGATGTGCTTGTACTGCTGCTGCCCGACTGTGCGGCGGTTTTGTTCAGCTTCACCACGACATCATAGAGCGTGCGGTCCTGCGCATTCCGGAAATTGACCGAAAAATCCATGGTGCCCGGATAGGTACCGGAGGGCGTCGTCTGGTTCTCTCCGATCACAAAGGACTTCTCCTTCGTCCGGCCGGTCGGATTCGCCACATCGCCGATCTTCTCTACATAGATATTGATATACTCTGCGCGGTTCAGACTGCCGTACTGACCGGTGGAATTATACGGAACATCATAGTTCATGGAAATCGGAATCGCATAATAGCCCTCCGAGATATCGTTCCGGATCTTGACATTAAAGGTGACCTCCCGATACTCTCCCTTCTTCAGGGTGCCGAGGGACTTCTCCTGATTCATGGTCGAGGTACCGATCTCCAGCGGATAGGTACCGCCGTCCACCGGATAGGTCAGGCCGAGCGATGCGTTGTAGGCGCGCGACGCACCGGCCTGATAGCCTTCATTGTACGCATCATGCTGCAGCGACTCCTGCTCATCGTCCGAGCTGTCGCTGTACGGATTTGATTTACTTGCATTCGGCACAATGCCCCGGGTATTCACGAGGGTCTGATCCTGGCTGAGCCGCACCCGGACATTCTGAATTTCATCGCTCGCCGGATTATACAGCCCGTTCACGCCGTTATAGCCGACTTTGACCGTCAGCTGAAATTCCTGTCCGATGCCGGCCACCGGCGTATCCGCCGCATCATGAATAAAGGTATTCATATTTGTATCCACGTACGAAGAGGACGAGGAAGCGGCCGCAGCCGGTACGGCATACAACGAAGGACCCAGCATCACCGCGCTCAGTACACTGCACAAAAGACGGCGGAAAGCTCCCTGTTTTCTATGATCTGAATGAAGCATAAATTCACACTCTCCCTTATTTTTCACTTTCCGCTGCATCCGGCGCCTCCTGCGGCGTCACCTCTGCAAACGGCAGATTTCCTGTTTCTTCCTTTATTTTCTGTTCAATACTGCTCTTCGGGTTAATGACGGTCTCAATAATCTTTCCGTCCACCACCCGAAGCTGCCGGTCCGCCCAGGACGCAATCTGCGGATCATGCGTGACCATAATCAGCGTCCGCTGCTCCTCCCGTACAATTTTCTGCAGGAGCCGAAGCACATCCTCGGTGGTATGGGAATCCAGATTTCCGGTCGGCTCGTCCGCAAAAATAATCTGCGGATCAATCACCAGCGCCCGGGCGATGCCGACACGCTGCTGCTGTCCGCCGGACATCTGATTCGGCATATGCATCGCCTGGTCCGCGATGCCGATGAGCTTCATATATTTCTCTGCTTCCTTAATCCGCTGATCATAGGAGACGCCGCGAAACATCAGCGGCATCGCCACATTTTCGATCGCATTCATCGAGCTGATCAGATTGTAGCTCTGAAAGATGAAGCCAACATTATCCCGACGGAAGCGCACAAGCTCTGCTTCATTCATGCGGTCAATCCGCTTTTTTGCAATCTGAATGATGCCGCGGCTCGGCGCCTCCAGCCCGGCCAGCATGTTCAGGCAGGTGGATTTTCCGGATCCGGACGTACCGACAATAGCGACAAATTCGCCCCGGTATACATCGAAGGACACACCGTTCAATGCATATACCTCGTTGTCTCCGATTTTAAAAATCTTATAAAGATCCCGCACCTTGATGATTGCTTCCAATGTCTCCTCCTTCGCTCAGTGACAGGCTCTTCGGCTTATGTCCTCTCAATCGATAAATGATACGGATGGCTGCGTTTTCCAACATCATTATATGGTACAGGACAGACCTGTACAACATACGAAAGTATTAAAAATAGGACCGCCGGAGCGGTCCCTTCCTTTATGCATTTGCAGGCTTTCCTTCGATGGAATTCCACTTCGGCAGAAGCACCTTCGTGCCGCCCATATACGGCTGCAGCACCTCCGGAATGGTAATGGAGCCATCGGCCTGAAGCCGGTTCTCCAGAAATGCGATCAGCATGCGGGGAGGCGCAACACAGGTATTGTTCAGCGTATTTGCAAGATGAATCTTTCCGTCCTTGCCCTTGATGCGGATATGCAGACGTCTCGCCTGTGCATCTCCGAGATTCGAGCAGGAGCCGACCTCGAAGTACTTCTTCTGCCGCGGTGACCAGGCCTCGACATCACAGGACTTCACCTTGAGATCCGCGAGATCGCCGGAGCAGCACTCGAGGGTACGTACCGGAATCTCCATAGAGCGGAAGAAATCAACGGTATTCTTCCAGAGCTTCTCATACCAGCTCATCGCATCCTCCGGCTCGCATACCACGATCATCTCCTGCTTCTCGAACTGATGAATGCGGTAAACACCGCGCTCCTCGATGCCGTGCGCGCCCTTCTCCTTACGGAAGCAGGGTGAATAGGAGGTCAGGGACAGCGGCAGTGTATCTGCCGGAAGAATCTCATCAATAAAGCGTCCGATCATCGAGTGCTCGGAGGTACCGATCAGATAGAGGTCCTCACCCTCGATCTTGTACATCATGGCGTCCATCTCTGCAAAGGACATAACGCCGTCCACTACCTTCGAACGGATCATATACGGCGGAATCACATAGGTGAAGCCGCGGTTGATCATAAAATCGCGCGCATAGCTGAGCACAGCAGAATGAAGACGTGCAATGTCACCGATGAGATAATAGAAGCCGTTTCCGGCTACGCGTCCGGCTGCATCGAGATCAATGCCGCCGAAGGATTCCATGATATCGGTATGATACGGAACCTCAAATTCCGGAACCACCGGCTCACCGAAGCGCTCATTCTCCACATTGTGGCTGTCATCCGGTCCGATCGGAACCGACGCATCGATCATGTTCGGAATGATCATCATGCGCTTCGTCACCTCAGCCTGAAGCTTCGGCTCCTGTTCCTCCAGCTCCTTAAGACGCGCTGTAAAGCTGCCGACCTCTGCCTTCACTTCCTCGGCCTCTGCCTTCTTTCCCTGCGCCATCAGCGCACCGATCTGCTTGGAAACCGCGTTCTTCTTCGCACGCAGCTCATCGGCCTCCTGCTGGCACTGTCTGGCCTTCTGATCATATTCAATGACCTCATCCACCAGCGGCAGCTTCGCATCCTGAAACTTCTTCCTGATATTTTCCTTGACAAGCTCCGGATTCTCTCTCACAAATTTAATATCTAACATGGGATTCCTCTCCTCCTGTACGATTCTCATACGGCGACCAGCGCCTCACCTACTATATCCCGATTCTGCCTTGTTTTCAAGTCCATTCCGCCGGGGATGCGGACAGTTCGCCCAACAGATCCTCAAACTGAACCCCCTCAATGACCGGAACCTGTTCTTCCTCACTGTGGCGAATGCAGCGGGCGGTGAAGTCAGCGGCCGCACGAACGGCTTCCTCCATGCGATCATCTTTCAGCCAGCGACTGCAAAGAATCGCGCTGAAGAGATCCCCGGTGCCGGGGCGCCCCGGACCGGTACATGGATGCGTGATGAAGCGAAGGTCCCCCTCTGCTTCCGAAAGCACATTGGAAAGCTCCCTTCCCTCACTGCACTCGATGCCGGTGATCACCAAGGCACCGCCGGTCAGATGCCGAAGCTCAGAAAGAAGTGCATGCATCACCATGCCGCAGGCAGCTTCCGCGCGGCAGCTGTCCAGGGTTTCCTTGAGACCCTCATAATCAAAGTCCGCCAGCAGGGCCGCCTCCGTCAGGTTCGGTGTCACCAGATCCGCCTTCCGGCAGAGGGAACGAAGCGCCGAAATGTGCTGCTCCGTCATGCCGCGGTACAGTACCCCATGGTCCGCCATCACCGGATCTAGGATGATTTTCATTTCGGGATTCCGTTTTTTCTCCCGGTCAATATAGTCCTCCAGCACCGAAGCGGCTGCGCTGTCACTGAGATATCCGATCAGAAGCGCATCAAAATGAAGATCATTCTCCGTCAGCGCCGCAAGACGCTCCGGCAGGCCGGACAGAAGACTCTCCGAGGCGGCCGTCGGAAAGGCGGTATGGTTACTGAGAACCGCCGTCGGAATCGGGCAGGCCGTCAGCCGAAGGGCTGAAACCACCGGCAGCTGGATTGAAAGAGAACAGCGTCCGACGGTACAGAGATCATTGATAATCGCAAGTTTTTTCAGCAAGTCGTACTCCTTTTTCAACGATGCAGCAGATCATCAAAGGCGCGGACATTCTCCGCCATGCGGTCATGGGGCTTAAATACCGCCGAACCCGCGATGAAGAAATTAGCACCGGCCGCCTTAATTTCCTCTATGTTTTCAAGCGTCACGCCGCCGTCAATACCGATATTGAGCGGAAGTCCGGCCTGCGAAGCCTTTTCGCGAAGGGCACGGATTTTTTCGATGGTATACGGAATCAGCTTCTGTCCGCCGAAGCCCGGATTGACCGACATAATGAGCACCAGATCCACAATCGGTAGAATCGCATCCAGTGTCTGAATCGACGTCGCCGGGTTTAAGGCGACACCGGCCTTCAGGCCGCGTTCACGAATCTGCTGCAGTGTCCGGTCGAGATGCCGGCAGGCCTCCTGATGCACGGTGATGCCGTCTGCACCGGCATCAGCCACCGCATCGATATACCGCCCCGGCTCCGACACCATCATATGTACGTCGAAGAAGCATTTGCTATCCGCACGCACCGACTGAATCACCGGCATTCCGAACGAAATATTCGGAACAAAATCGCCGTCCATCATGTCAAAATGAAGATATGTCGTACCGGCCTTTTCGAGTGTCATAAGATCCGACCGAAGATTTCCGAAATCCGCCGACAGAACCGACGGAGACAAATTGTATTCCATGCTTTATCCTCCAGTTTGGAATGTCCCAGCATCCACCTGCGTTTCCGACAGCGGCTCTGCACGGCATCGTGCATGTAAGGAAATGCCTTCATCGCCATTTCCTCCGCCGCCTAATACCTCTTCTGCTCCTTCAGCTCCTGATAGAGCAGCCGATAGCTCTCATAGCGTTCCTCGGAGAGCTGTCCTTCCGAAACAGCCCTTTTGACCGCACAGTCCTTCTCCCCGATATGCACGCAGGTATGAAAGCGGCAGCCGGTCCGATACGGTTCAAATTCCGGGAAATAATACATGAGGCGCTCGGCTTCCACGCCGAGTACATAGAGCGAGGTGAATCCCGGCGTATCGAGCACATAGGTATCATTATCAATATAAAAGAACTCTGAGTGACGGGTCGTATTTTTTCCCCGCTCAATCTTCCGGCTAAGCTCTCCGGTTTCCATCTGTGCGGCCGGATGAATCAGGTTTGTAAGCGAGGATTTTCCGACACCGCTCGGACCGGAAAGCACCGTGGTTTTACCCTTCAGCACCTCCATGATGCGCGGCAGGCTGTCACTGTTCCGGGTACTGATTTCCAGTACCTGATAGCCGGCCCGGCGGTAAATCTCCGGAATGCGCTCGGGATGTGCAGAATGAACCTCCGGAAGGCTGCTAGTTTTTTTCTTTTTTACGTCCGAGGCATCCTCCGATGCCGGTGCATCGAGAAGGTCCGTTTTGTTAAAGAATATAACCACCGGAATCTCCTTCTGCTCCATGTTGATCAGAAAACGGTCCAGCAGGTTCAGGTTCGGATCCGGATGCCGCAGGGCGAAGATGACCACCGCCTGATCGACATTGGCCACCTCCGGACGAAGAAGCTGATTCTTCCTCGGAAGAATGCGGATCACCGAGCCCTCATAAAGCTTCTCGGAATCCGGCACCGGCGCAATCTCTGCATCATCGCCCACCAGCGGCTTTTCCTTCCGATTCCGGAAAATGCCCTTGGCGCGGCACTCATAGTCGCCCTCCGACGTGTGTACATAGTAGAAGCCGCCGATGCCCTTATAGATTTTTCCTTTTAATGCCATGCACGCCTCTCTTATGAATTCCTCGGTGCGAAATTAATCACATAGGATGCCAGCACCGTATCATTTGCGGCATCCACAATCTCTACGGTTCCCTTCGAAACACCGGATGCACCCTTAATTGCCGGAATAACCACCTGAAGCTCTGTACCGACCGCATAGCTTCGGGCCTCCTGCAGGATCGTATAGCGCTGCGCACCGTCGATTTCCTGACACAGCCGAATCTGAACCGCAACCGTACTGTTTGCGCCCGGACTCACCTCCGTCCCGATCTTCAGTGCTGTATTGATGGAGCCGTACCAGCTATCCTCCGTATCCGTCGATGTACTCTTTAGTGTCGCCGAGCCGCCGGCACCGCTCGACACCGTCAGCTGAATGCTGCTGTCCGCCGGTACAAGGCTTCCGGCCGTCAGCGACTGGTCGATGACCGTACCCTCTTCGGCCGTTTCATCCGATGCATAGAGCGTGCTGTCCAGAAGAAGTCCGGCATCCTCCAGTGTACTCAGTGCCTCCTTCTCCGTATATCCCAGAAGATCCGGCACCGTGCAGTAGCCGGCGGCCGACGCCGACCCGAGGGAACGCGTGATCACCAGCAGCTTTTCACCTGAAGAATCCGGCTTGTTGGTCCCGATGACATTGCCGGCCGGCACCTCCTCCGAATAGCTGTCCTGGATCCGGTAGGTGATTCTGCGTTCCTCGAGCTCCGTAATCAGCGTCTGGCAGCTCATCTGATGCAGCTGATCCAGCTTCTTTGCATCCGTATAGAACACGATGGTTTCCGGTCCCCGGGAAACGACGACATTGATCGTGCTGCCAGCCTGATAGCGGCCGTCCTCATACGAAATGATCTGCCCCTTCTCCCGGTAGCGGTCCGAAAATTCCTCCCGCTCCGTACGAAGCTGAATATTGTATGCATGAAGGCTTTCCGTGGCCTCCTCCACCGTCTTTCCGACAATGTCCGGAAGCAGGCTGTCCAGCGCCGAAATGGTAATGCTGATTTCCCTGGTTTCCGTTTCAGATGAAGCGGTCTCCGTGCGTGCGGTTGTTTCCAGTGCGGTCCGGCTCTCCTTAAAAAACGAAAACATATTGCGGCCGATGATGATGAGAAGCGCTGCAATCAGCAGAAGGCATACTGCCGTAATGCCGCGATACAGCGGACTCATATGCTGACTGGTTTCATCTGCGGCGGCAGAATCGGAGCGTTCTTCTGAAGCTCCCTCTTCTTCCTTCTTATGATGCTGCTTCTGCTTATGCTTTAACAGCGCCAGCTCCTTCGGCGAAAGCACGCGCGTGTCATCCAGATCCTCCGAAGCGCCGGTCATGAAGGATCCGCTCGGATCCTTCAGTGCTTTCCGAAGATCCTCCATCAGCTCTCCGATATGCTGATAGCGCAGCCTCGGTTTCTTCTGCATACATCTGGCTACGGCCAGATCCAGTGCCGGATATACATCCGGTACCAGCTCCCTGACACGCGGAACCGGATTCTCCATATGCGCAAATACGACCGAAACCGAGGTGTCGCCGTCATACGGCACCTTGCCGGTCAGCATCTCATACATCGTGCAGCCGAAGCTGTAAATGTCCGAGCGCTCATCAGACTTTCCGGAGCGGGCCTGCTCCGGTGAAATATAGTGCACCGACCCCATGACCGTAGCATTGACCGTCTGCTGCGTAGCGGCCCGGGCAATGCCGAAGTCAGCGACCTTAACATTGCCCTCACTGTCCACAATGATGTTCTGCGGCTTGATATCCCGGTGCACGATGCCCATCTTATGGGCAAGCTCAATGCCGGCCGCTGCCTGCAGTGCGATGGCAATGGTTTCCTTCGAATCCATACGGCCCATCCGCCGGATATAGTTTTTCAGCGTAATGCCTTCCACCAGCTCCATAACGATGTAATGAAGCTTCGTTTCTGCATTGTCCACGATATCATAGACACCGACAATGTTCGGGTGATTGAGCCGGGCTGCCGCCTGGGCCTCATTCTGGAATTTCAGAATGAACTCCTCATCCTCACAGTACTCCTCCTTGAGCACCTTGACCGCCACCTCGCGGCCCATTTTCCGGTCATTGGCACGATAAACATAGCTCATGCCGCCCTGTCCGATCAGCGTATCGATCTCATAACGCTCATCCAGCAGCTGTCCCAGCTGAACCATCATAGCGCGGCCTCCTCTCTGTACGGGCCGACCAGGACAATACCGATATTATCCTTGCCGCCGTTTATATTTGCCATGTCAATCAGCGCCTGCACCTTCGCCTTCGCCGAACCCTGTTCCCGCACGATGCTGCGGATGCTTTCATTGTCCACCATGTTGAACAGACCGTCCGAGCAGAGCAGAAGATAATCACCCTCGGAAAGCTCCGCCTCAAAGAAATCCGCCTCTACCCGCGGCTCGATGCCCACAGCGCGGGTAATGATGTTCCGGGCGCTCAGGTACTCCGCGGAGCCGCGGCGCATCATCCCGCGCGCCACCATCTCCTCCACATAGGAATGATCCCTGGTGATCTGGCGAAGGCTGCTGCCGTGAAGAAGATAAGCCCGGGAATCTCCGATATTGCTGACCGTCAGACTGTTTCCTTCCATGAAGGCGGTCACCAGGGTGGTCCCCATCCCGTGCAGATTTTCGTTCTGCTGTGAGAGCTCAAACAGACGGCCGTTTACCTCGCGGATCGCGTCCTGCAGCATGCGGATCTCCGGCACCGACGGCGATGCCTTCATGATATATGCTTTCATCTCCTCCACTGCATAACGGGACGCATAGTCGCCGGCCTTATGTCCGCCCATACCGTCCGCCAGCAGAAAGAGGTTCGGCAGGCGGCCGACCGGCTGATCCGACGCAAATACATAATCCTGGTTCATGCGCCGCCGCTGTCCCTTGTCTGTTTTGGCAAAAAATTCCATCGTTCTCTATCCTCTGTTGACGCTTGGGATCATTGATCCGCACTTTTCTCGTGCTCTTTTGAAGCAGTGGTGAGATAATCCCGCCGAAGCTGTCCGCAGGAGCCGGAAATGTCTGCTCCGAGCTCCCGACGAATGGTGGCCGTAATACCGGCCTGCTCCAGCTGATGCTGAAAGGCCTCCACCCGGGAACGATCCGGACGCTTCCAGTCCCGTTCCTTAATCGGATTCACGGGAATCAGATTCACATGGCACTGCAGCCGGCCGCCGTCCTTCATGCTGCGGATCAGCTGTACCAGCTCCCGGGCCTCGCGCCTGTTGTCATTTACTCCCTCCACAACCGAATATTCAAAGGTCACACGCCGTCCGGTCTTTTCAAAATAATATTCAATGGCCGGCAGAATCTCCGAAAGGGAATATTTTTTTGCAATCGGCATCAGCGTCTGACGGGTTTCATCATTCGGTGCATGGAGACTCAGGGCCAATGTAATGCCGTAATTCTCATCTGCCAGCTGCCGTATCTTCGGCACCAGTCCGCAGGTCGATACCGTGATGTTCCGCTTCGATATATGAAGTCCGTTTTCATCCGTGATCATGCGGAGAAAGCGCGTGAATTCCGTATAATTGTCCAGTGGCTCCCCGGAGCCCATAATGACAATGTTGTCCACCCGCACGCCGGTGCTTCGCTGCATCTGATAAATCTGGCCGAGCATCTCTCCGCTTGTGAGGTTTCGGGCCAGCCCGTCCAGCGTGGATGCGCAGAAGCGGCAGCCCATCCGGCAGCCCACCTGTGAGGAAATGCAGACACTGTGTCCGTGCTGGTATTCCATCCAGACCGACTCAATGACATGCCCGTCCTCCAGGCGGAAAATAAACTTCTTCGTGCCGTCGATGCGGGAGGTCAGAATATCCACCGGCTCCGGAAGCGCAATACTGTACTGCGCCTGCAGCTGCTCCCGAAGCGTCTTCGGAAGATTCATCATTTCATCATAATTTCCGCACAGCTTTTGATGAAGCCAGGTATAGAGCTGCTGTGCACGAAAGGGCTTCTCTCCCATTTCCATAAGCAGCGACTTCAGCTCATTCCGTTCAAGATCACGTAAATTTTTCATTCTTTTCTGAATACCGTAAGATAAAATCCATCCGATGGCTGCCCCGGAAGGAAGGTCCGTTCCTTCTCCAGCCGCAGTCCCAGTTCTTTTTCAATATAGTCCCGGTTGTCTTCATTTTCCTCCTGCGTCAGCGTGCAGGTCGAATATAAAAGCCGTCCGCCCGGCTTCACATAACGGCTGACCGTCTGAAGGATTTCCCGCTGCAGCTTCTGCAGCTCCCGGATGCCCTCCCTGCTCGCACGGAAGCGAATGTCCGGCTTCTTTCCGAGAATACCGAGACCTGAGCACGGGAGATCGGCAATGACGATGTCCGCCCGGCCATGGCCCTCCCGATCCAGCAGCGACGGATCCGGCTTCCGGGCATCCCATACCCCGGCCGTGATATTTGTAAGCTGCTGCCGCACGATATTTTCGCGGATCAGCGAAACCTTTGCTTCACTCAGATCCCGTGCATCCACATGGCCGCTGCCCTCCAGAAGCGCAGCCACATGGCAGCTTTTCCCGCCGGGGGCTGCACAGACGTCGACCACATAATCGCCCTTTTTCGGTGCTGCCTCCAGTCCGACCTGCTGGGACGCATAATCCTGAATGGTGATCTCACCGCTTCGAAAGGCCTCCGTATGGACGATGTCACCCTCCAGCTTCTCCGTACGGCCGTCTCGAAAACGCACATAGTTTGCCTTTTCACCCTCCAGGAACCAGCGAAGCATGCGCTCTGCTTCCTCCCGGCCGTATTTCTTTTTCAGCGCATCATACATCCACAGCGGTACACTGAAGCGGATATAGGCCGGCGTTTTTCCGGTATGCGCCAGATTCTGAAAGATAATCTCCTTATCCCGGGAGACACTTCGGAGCACCCCATTGACGAAGCCGCTCAGGAAAAACAGCTTATCGTCCTGACTTTTCACCAGCTCTACGGCTTCATTGATGGCGGCACTGTCCGGCACCCGATCAAGGTACAGAATCTGATAGCTGCCCATACGAAGCACGGTACGAATCAGCGGCTCCATATTTTTCGTATGAACCTTGCTGATCTGGTTCAGGATGAAATCAAGCTGAATCGTATATTCCAGCGTTCCCTCCACCAGGCGCGTAACGAAAGCCCGGTCGCGCATTTCAAAGTCACTGTGCTCCGACAGCGCCTCCTTCAGTACGATATGCGAGAGCCGCTTCTCCTCCAGAATCTGCATAAGACTGTATACAGCAACAGACCGCGGCGATGCAGCGGTCTTTTCTCTGGAGGCATTTGAAATTTTGTTCTTTTCTTTTTTCTTTTCCATCAATCGCGTCTTCTCCGATCTCCTCTGGTGAGCAGCAATAAGCGCAGAAGCTGAAGCAGGGACGAGGCCGCCGCTGCAATATAGGTAAGTGCTGCAGCGCCGAGCACCGCCTTCACGCCCAGCAGCTCCTCCTCGCTCAGCACCTGATTCTCCCGCAGAGTCTGCACCGCGCGGCGGGAAGCATCGAATTCTACCGGCAGCGTCAGAATCTGAACCGAAATCGCAACCATAAATGCGATAATACCAAGCTTTATGAGCGGCGTCAGACTGATCAGAATACCGAAGAAAATCAGCGGAATCGATACCTTCGAGGCCAGCGCACAGGCCGGGGAAATCGTGCGTGTCAGCCTGAGCGGCAGATAGCTCTGCTTATCCTGAATCGCATGGCCGCACTCATGGGCTGCCACACCGATCGCCGCAATTGAACTGCTGTTCCGGCTGGAATCGCTCAGATTCAGCGTCTTCCGGCTCGGGACATAGTTGTCCGTAAGATTCCCGGAAATCGCCTGAATACGTACATCCGTAATATCATTCCGATCCAGAATCAGCTTCGCTGCCTCCGCGCCCGTCAGCCCGGAGCGTGCGCGCACACCGGCATACTTCTGAAAGGTATGCTGCACATTCAAGCTGGCCAGCATGGAGAGCACCACGCCGATGACCACCAGAATATAGGTCGGATCCATCGCATAATACATCGGATACCCATAATAACCGTACATATTTTTTCCTCCTTACTGCATGGCCTGCCGGCGTTTTCCTCACCGCTTTTACGCGGCATTGCACCGGATCAGTGAAAGCGATGGCCGCGCAAAAAGTCCTCGATCTTCATCCGCTTCTTTCCTTCCAGCTGAAGCTCACGGATCTCCAGTACGCCTTCGCCGCAGCATATAAGCATGCGCTTCGAATCAGCGTATACACGGCCCGCCGTGCCATTCGTCGGCTCTGCCGCACGCTCTCCCGTGCAGACAGCGACCTCGGTAAGCGCACTGTCTTCCAATGCCTCCTCCGATCGTACATCCGCATCCCAGAGCTTCAGCTGTTTGCCGCCGAGATAGGTATAGGCCGACGGCCACGGATTGAGGCCGCGGATCTGACGCTCAATCTGCACCGCCGGCGCCGTCCAGTCAATCTGACCGGAGGTTTTCGTAAAGAGGCCGACCTTGCTGGCCGCTGCAGGATCCTGCGGAGTCCGTACCGCTGTTCCTGCCTGCAGCGCCTCCAGTGTTTCCACAATCAGTTCACCGCCCAGCTTCGCCAGCTTATCAAACAGGCTCCCGCCGGTTTCCTTCGGATCAAGCAAAATCCGCTTCATCATCAGAATATCACCGGTATCCAGGCCCTCATCCATCTGCATGGCAGTGACGCCGGACTCTGCATCCCCGTTTAACACGGCCCACTGCACCGGTGCCGCACCGCGGTATTTCGGAAGCAGGGAAGCATGCACATTGATGCAGCCGTACTTGGGAATTTCAAGAATGTCCTTCGGAAGAATCTGACCGAAGGCCGTCACGACGATGGCATCCGGCTGAAGTGCCCGAAGGCGCGCCTTCAGCTCCTCATCCTTCCGGATCCGTTCCGGCGTCGCCACCGGGATGCCATAATGCTCTGCGGCTATGCGCACATCGCTCTTCTGTGCCTCCCCGTGACGTCCCTTCGGGCGGTCCGGCTGCGTAATCACAAGCGGAATCTCATATCCCGCCTTTTCAAGCGCGTCCAATGTCGCCACCGCAAAATCCGGTGTTCCCATAAATACAATCTTCAAATCCCTGCCTCCGTCCTGCGTTTTGTCAGTTAAAGTCGTCCAGCTCTTCCTCCTCCAGGGAGTCATAGCTCACATCCTCCAGCTCGCCCTCGACCTTCTCCGTATAGAGAATGCCGTGCAGATGATCGTTTTCATGGGCCATCGCCCGCGCCAGCAGTCCCTCCGCATCAAAGGAATACGGCTTCATATCGATATCCAGCGCCTCTACATGTACCTTCATGGCCCGGGTAACGACGCCCTGCTTCTCCGGCACGGAAAGACATCCCTCCTCGCCGGTCTGGGTTTCCTCACCGATCGGCGTAACGCGTGGGTTAATGCAGACATAACGCCGGCCGTCGCCGATATCAACGACAAAGATCTGACGAAGGATGCCGACCTGCGGAGCCGCCAGTCCGACGCCGTTTGCATCATACATGGTCTCCAGCATATCCCGGACCAGGTCTCTGGTGCGGTCGTTTACCTCCTTCAGGGGCTTACACTCCTTTTCCAGAATCGGGTCTCCTATTACTCGAATGGTTCTTAATGCCATAATTTTCTCCTGTTATCATATGTCATGACGCCGCAGTGCATGCGGCACCGTAAAGCACCGCATACACTGCATGCAAATCATCACCGTTACTGTAAGTCATAGTTTAAAAGCACCAGTCCCCGACGGTCGTGCTGACGCACATGCTCCGCGAAGATATCTCTAAGCTGAATGATTATATCATGCGACGGATGTTTGATATAGACGATTTTCCGATAGATATCATTCACCCTGTATACCGTCGCCTCCAGCGGACCGATCAGCTCGGCCTCCGCCCTTGCGCATTCCGGCCGAAATTCCCGGACCGCCGAAAGGCTCACGGCGCTCAGAAGGTTTTCATCCTTTCCGGACAGCTGAATCGTCATAAGCTGCGCCGTCGGCGGGTAGCCCATCAGCTGCCGGAAGCGGAACTCCTCCTTATAAAAGGCTTTATAATCCTGCTTCTTCGACAGCACGATCGCATAATGGTCCGGCTGATAGGTCTGGATCACGACCGTTCCGGCCTGACTGCCCCGGCCGGCCCGGCCGGCCGCCTGGGTCAGCAGCTGGAAGGTGCGCTCGGAGGCCTTGAAATCCGGCACCGAAAGGTTCAGGTCCGCAGCGATCATGCCGACCAGGGTCACATCCGGAAAATCATGGCCCTTTACAATCATCTGCGTACCGATCAGAATATCCGCCTGATGCTTCCGGAAGCGGTCCAGAATGCGTTCATGCTCGCCCTTCCGCTTCGTGGTATCCGCATCCATGCGAAGCACCGATGCTTCCGGAAAGATCTTCTTTACATAACTCTCCAGCTTTTCGGTGCCGAAGCCGAAGGGCGCCAGATACGGACTTCCGCACTGCGGACATTTTTGCATCAGTGCTGTCTGATGCCCGCAATAATGGCAGCGCAGCATGCCGTCCCGGTGAAGCGTCAGTGTAATGTCGCAATGCGGACATTTAATGGCCTCCCCGCAGCTTCGGCAGGAAACGAAATTCGAGTATCCGCGCCGGTTCATGAACAGCATGATCTGCTCATGCTTCCTCAGCTTCTCCTGCATCAGTCCGTACAGGCGCTCCGACAGAATGCTCCGGTTGCCCTTCGAAAGCTCTGCCCGAAGATCGACAATTTCCGTAGAAGCCAACTGTGCACCCTTGTGTGCCCGCTCCGGAAGCTCCAGAAGCTGCACCTCACTGTGCAGCGCCTCGGTATACATTTTAAGCGACGGTGTTGCCGATCCGTACAGGAGCGGACATCCCGCAAGGCGCGCCCGCTGCAGGGCCACATCCCGTGTCTCGTATCGAGGTGCCGTTTCCGACTTGTAGGCCGCCTCATGCTCCTCATCCATGATGATAAGTCCGAGCTGCTCAAAGGGTGCAAAAACCGCCGAGCGCGGACCGACGAGGACACTGACCTCGCCGCTTTCGCAGCGGCTGTACTGCTCAAAGCGCTCTCCCAGACTCATACGGGAATTCAGAATGGCCACCCTTCCCTGAAAACGGGTCGAAACGCGGCGCACCGTCTGATAGGTCAGGGAAATCTCCGGAATCAGGAGCACCACCTGACGGCCGGCGCGCAGCACCTCCTCCATAACATGGAGATATACCTCTGTTTTTCCGGAACCGGTAATGCCGTGGAGCAGAAAGCGCGGCGGCATTCCATCCGAAGGCGGCTTCTCCATACAGGCACGAAAGCCCTGAAGGACCGTCTCCGCGGCGGCAGCCTGTGCCGAATTCAGGACATGCGCTTCATCCTTTTCATCCCGATAATACAGTACCGGATCGATCCGGCGGGCATTCTTCCGCACGGTTCGGCGCACCGGCAGCACGGTTTTCAGACACTGATTCAGCGTGGTGCCGTATTCGCGGGACATCCATACGGCCAGCTGAATCAGCTGCTCCTTCACGGAAATGGCATTCGGAATCACGGAATGAATGTCCTTCACCCGGGCCGGATCGTAATCCACCTGCTCCGTGAAGCCGATCACATAGCCGGATTTCAGCGCATTGGAGGCGCCGAAGGGAATCCGCACACAGGCACCGACCGGGACCGTCATATCCTCCGGAACGTGATAGGTATAGGCGCGGTCGAGGGCTTCACTTGTAATATCAATGATGATGCGTGCGTACATCAGGCTCTGTCCTGCCGGAATTCCCGTACAATGTCGGAAAGCCGCATGCCGTTGGAGCCCTTAAAAAGAATCACATCTCCGGCACGGGCGATGGCATGCAATGTGTTTCGGAGCTCCTGCAGATCGCTGAAATACTCAATGGTGGGCATGGAACGCGGCTTTTCGTCGCCGATGGGCTTATGGCGCTCCGCTACGGCATCCTGTATGCCTTCACCGATGGCGGCTGCCCGCTCACCGTACAGAAATACGGCATCCATCGGAAGCGCTGCCAGAAAACGGCCCACCTCCCGATGATATTCCGGAGATCTGTCTCCGAGCTCCAGCATATCCGCCAGAACCGCAATATGCCGCTTGCCCTCATGCGCCGCCAGGGCCTCCAGTCCCGCCTTCATGGAGGCAGGGCTCGCATTGTAGGCATCGTCAATGATGCATACGTCGTCCTTGGTGCGGAAGCTCATGCCGCGGCCCTCCAGTCCGGAAAAGCCCTCCAGCGCGGCCTGTGCCTTCGCCGGATCCACGCCGAGATCCTCTGCCACATGCATGGCGGCTGAGGCATTCAGCTGCATATGGCGTCCCTTCACCTGCAGCTGCAGGCTGTAATCCGAAAGCGCATAGGGCATCAGCTCAATGCGGCGGTTCTCCGCAATCCCGAAGCCGTGGATCTGATGCAGCGTCACCTTCGAAAGCAGTGGATCCTCCATATTAAGATACAGTGTGCCGCCATCCGGCATACCGTCCAGAATATGGAGCTTCTCACGAAGAATATTCTCCTGCGTTTTCAGCTGCTCGATATGGGCAATGCCGATATTCGTCATGACCGCCATATCCACCTCGGCCACCTGTGCAATCCTCGTCATCTCCCCCGGCATGGAAATGCCGAGCTCGATCACCGCGGCCTCGGCACCGGAGCGGGCCATCTGAAACATCGTGATGGGCACGCCCACCTGTGAATTTGCATTGCCGGCCGTCTGAAATACCTTTTTTCCGGCACCGACGGCGGCTGCAATCATACTCCGGGTCGTGGTTTTTCCGACGGAGCCGGTGACGCCCACCACCGGTCCGTGAAATTTCCGCCGCTCCATCAGGCCGATTTCCTGCAGCGCCTGTACGGTATCCTCCACCTGATAGAAGGTGACCTCCGGATATTTCATCCGGAGCGCCTCCACCGGCCGGGCGCTCAGTACGGCTATGGCACCGTGCGAAATGGCCATCTCAATATAATCATGGCCGTCACTGTGTGCGCCGATGATCGGCACAAAAAGTGCCTTGTTCATTTGCTTTCGCGAGTCCAGCACAATCTCCTCGATGCCTTCATCGCTGAATCCGAAGCTTCGGTCCGCTGTTGTCATGTTCGTTCTCCATCTGTGTCCGTACGGACAGCCTGGTCATGTGTAATGCTCCGCCGCATCCTATGCGATGCAGAAGCGTCACTGCAGCTTATACTTCTCCGCCGTCTCGAGAATCACCTCGCGGTCCAGGAAATGCGTACGCACGCCCTTTACCTCCTGATAATCCTCATGCCCCTTTCCGATAACGGCGATCATATCGCCGTGCTCTGCATGGGTCATCGCATATTCAATGGCGGCCCGGCGGTCCGGAATCTCGATATAATGTCCGCCGGCCGGTATAAGCGTGGATTTGATGTCCTGAATGATGTCCTCTGTCTCCTCATCCCGGGAATTATCCGCTGTCAGAATGCTGAGATCCGCAAATTGAGCGGCCGCCTTGCCCATACCGTAGCGGCGGTCCTTGGCGCGGTTGCCGCCGCAGCCGAAGACCACCACCAGGCGCTTCGGCTGAAGCTCCCGGAGCGTCGTGAGCAGATTTTCCATTGCCATTTCATTATGGGCATAATCCACCAGAACGGACATATCCCGGTTCTTAAATACCACCTCTGTGCGCCCGTCCACATAGACTCTTCGGAAGGCGCCGGTGATGGCCCGCTGCGGTATGCCGATCAAGGAAAGCACCGAAATCGCGGCCATGGCATTGTATACATTATACTTACCCGGCAGATCCATCTGAAGATCCAGCTCTGCATGTCCCTCCACCCGGAAGGAAATTCCGACGAAATCCGGCTGATTCACATGCTCGAGATGCTCGGCCATAAAATCGGCCGGACGGTCAATGGCATAGGTAAACATCTTGCACGGCGCTCCCGCAAGAAGCTCCGCGGCATAATCCGCATCGAGATTGATCAGTCCGACCCGGGACTGCCGGAAGATGCAGCTCTTATAGTATTTATATTCCGCAAAATCCTTGTGTTCATCGGGTCCGATATGATCCGGCTCAATGTTCGTGAAGATGCCGTAATCAAAGGTGATGGCGTCCACGCGATGCAGCTTGAAGGCCTGACTGGAGGCCTCCATCACCACATAATCGCAGCCGGCATCCCGCATGTCCCGGAAATAATGCTGGAGATCATAGGACTCCGGCGTCGTATTCTTCGTCGGAATATGCTTTCCGGCATACTCCACACCCGTGGTGCCGATGCAGCCGACCCGCTGACCGGCCTCCTCCAACACCTGCTGGATCATATGTGCCGTCGTGGTCTTGCCCTTCGTGCCGGTAATCGCGATCACCTGGAGCTCCTCACTCGGGTAACCGAAGCGTGCCGCACTAAGCTCGGCAAGGGCCGCCCGCGCATTCTCTACGCGGATCATCACAAGATCCTCCGGCAGCTCCGAAAGAGAAAGTCCGAACTCCGCCGGATCCTCCTCTGTCACAATGGCCCTGCAGCCCTGTTCGATCACCTTCGGAATGAAGGTATGGGCGTCGACCCGGGCACCCTTCATGGCATTAAAAACCGTGCCCTCCACTGCTTTTCTGGAATCAAAGACCACATCCTCCACGGAAACGAAAGAAGGATCTCCGTGCAGAATGGTATATTCCAGCTTCTTAAGCCAATCGATCAATTTCGCCATAATTCTCTCTTTCCGGCGGCTGTTCCGCGCTGTCTCATCAGAAAAGTCCGGTAATCTTTCCGTTCTGTACGTCAATGCCGAAGGCCGCCGGCGTCTTCGGAAGTCCCGGCATGGTCATCACATCACCGGTCAGGCAGACCACGAAGCCGGCACCGGCCGAAACATATGCATCCCGCACCGTGATGGTGAAGCCGGACGGACGGCCCAGCTTCTTTGCGTCATCGCTCAGGCTGTACTGCGTCTTGGCCATGCAGACCGGCACCTGTGCAAAGCCAAGCTCCATCAGCTTATCCAGGGCTTTCTTCGCCTTCGGCTCATAATGCACATCCGATGCGCCGTAGATACGGACGGCCACGGCGCGGATCTTTGCATAGAGATCATCCGAAGCCTTCTGTACCGGCGTAAAATGTGCTTCCTTCGTTTCGAGCGTCTCGAGCAGTGTTTTTGCAAGCGCTTCACCGCCGGCACCGCCCTCGCCGTGCACCTTCGACAGCGCAAATTCGGCACCCTTCTCGCGGCAGAAATTCTCTACAAACTGAAGTTCGGCCTCAGTATCTGTTGCAAACTGATTGATGGCTACCACCACCGGAATGCCGAAGGTCTGCAGATTCTCGATATGCTTTTCGAGATTGACGATACCCTTCTTCAGCGCCTCCAGATTCTCCTCTGCAAGTGCAGCCTTCGGCACGCCGCCATTGTACTTCAGTGCACGAACGGTTGCAACGAGCACCGCCGCATCCGGATGAAGTCCGGCCATCAGGCACTTGATGTCAAGGAACTTCTCAGCACCGAGATCCGCGCCGAAGCCGGCCTCCGTCACGGCAATGTCTCCAAGCTTCAGCGCAAAGCGCGTCGCCTGTACCGAATTGCAGCCATGGGCAATGTTGGCAAACGGTCCGCCGTGCACAATGGCCATGTTATGCTCCAGCGTCTGAATGATGTTCGGCTTAATGGCATCCTTCAGAAGCGCAGCCATCGCACCGACCGCCTGCAGGTCCGCAGCGGTCACCGGCTTTCCGTCCACATCATAAGCCACTATGATACGTGCAAGACGTGCCTTCAGATCCTCCATATCGGCTGCAAGGCAGAGGATCGCCATAATCTCTGATGCGACGGTGATGACGAAATGATCCTCCCGCACAACGCCGTCGGCCTTTCCGCCGAGGCCGATCACGATGTTCCTAAGCTGACGGTCGTTCATATCCACGCAGCGCTTCCAGTTGATGGCCTTCAGATCGATACGGAGTGCATTGCCCTGCTTGATATGATTGTCCAAAAGCGCCGCCAGAAGGTTATTGGCACTGGTGATGGCATGGAAATCCCCGGTGAAGTGGAGATTCAGATCCTCCATCGGAACCACCTGGGCATAGCCGCCGCCGGCAGCACCGCCCTTAATGCCGAAGCACGGTCCGAGGGACGGCTCGCGCAGCGCCACGACGGCCTTCTTTCCCATGCGGTTCAGGGCATCCGTAAGACCGATGGAGGTCGTCGTCTTGCCCTCGCCGGCCGGTGTCGGGTTGATGGCGGTGACCAGCACAAGCTTTCCATCCGGACGATCCTTCACCTTGTCCCAGAGCTCATCGCTGAGCTTCGCCTTGTACTTTCCGTACAGCTCCAGCTCATCCTGATCAATGCCGTAGGCCGCAGCCACATCGGTGATGCGGTTCATCACGGCTTCCTGTGCAATCTCAATATCGGACTTCATCTTCATACCTCTCTCCTTCTGCTTCGTCCGTCTTTCAGGACAATGTACATGTGTTTCGGGCCCCAGTGCCGGGAGAGCCGGAGGCTTCCCGTGCTTTACGTCCATCCTTGGGGCCCCGGTGATCGATTGTGCCGCTTAAGGCAAATGTTTGATCTTCCGGCAGATACCGGCGAAATCATCCGCCGGATGTCAGCTCATCAAATTCCGCAAGGCTCATGATGATCCGCCGGGGCTTCGTGCCCTCCTCTGGACCTACCACGCCGGCATCGGCCAACTGATCCATGATCCGGGCCGCACGGTTAAATCCTATGCGGAATTTCCGCTGCAGCATGCCGATCGACGCCTTCTCCGACTCGATGATCAGCCGGCCTGCTTCCTGAAACAGCTCATCCTGGCTTCCGCTGCCGCCGGCGCCGCCCTCACCGCTGCCGCCGGACTGTACCTGTGCCTGAATGGCCGTGCTGTATTCCACCTCGCCCATTTCCTTTTTAATGAAATCGACGACATCGGAGACCTCCTGATCCGATACAAAGGCGCCCTGTACACGCACCGGCTTTGGAATGCCCTGCGGGAAGAAGAGCATATCGCCCTTTCCGAGCAGCTTTTCGGCGCCGGTCATGTCAATGATGGTGCGGCTGTCCGTACCGGAGGAAACCGCAAAGGCGATCCGACTCGGAACATTGGCCTTGATCAGTCCGGTGATGACATCCACCGTCGGACGCTGGGTCGCAATCACCAGGTGCATGCCGGCCGCCCGGGCCAGCTGCGCGATGCGGCAGATGGCATCCTCGACTTCCTGACTCGATACCATCATGAGGTCGGCGAGCTCGTCGATGATGATCACGATCTGCGGCAGCTTCTCCGGCTTCTGATCCTCCGGAATCTCCGGATCGTTTCGTACGGCCATGATCTTTTCATTATAGCCCTTCAGATCCCGGGAACCGCTTTCGGCAAATTTCTTATAGCGGTCGGTCATCTCGGCTACGGCCCAGTTCAGTGCCGCTGCCGCCTTTTTCGGATCCGTCACCACCGGAATCAGAAGATGCGGAATACCATTATAGACCGAAAGCTCCACCACCTTCGGATCCACCATGATCATGCGTACATCCTCCGGCTTATATTTAAAGAGCATGGACATGATCAGGGTATTGATGCAGACCGACTTTCCGGAGCCGGTGGCACCGGCGATCAGAAGATGCGGCATCTTTGCGATATCCGTCACAATGGTCTTGCCCGCAATGTCCTTGCCGACGCCGAAGGCCAGCTTCGCCTTCACGGACTGGAACTCGGTGCTTCCCAGCACCTCTCCAAGGTATACCGTCGCACCGTGCTTGTTCGGCACCTCGATGCCGACCGCGGATTTTCCGGGAATCGGCGCTTCGATTCGAATATCCGAGGCAGCCAGGCGCATCTTGATATCATTCGTAAGGGATACGATCTTGGATACCTTGA
This sequence comes from Succinatimonas sp. CAG:777, assembly GCA_963650995.1. GTDB lineage: Bacteria > Bacillota > Clostridia > Lachnospirales > Lachnospiraceae > Oribacterium. The sequence goes on from CAVJMS010000001.1 coordinate 78,610, forward strand.
CGCCGATTTCCGGCTGCAGCTCATAGCGGGTCACCGACGGGCCGACGGAAATGTTGGTAATCGTCACATTGACGCCGAAGCTCTTCAGCGTTTCCTGCAGTGTCAATGCATTCTGCCGGATCTCCTCCCGCGTATCCATGTCCTGCTGCGCCGGCTTCTGAAGCAGACTGAGCGGCGGAATGACATACGGCTTCCGTTCCTTCTTCTTTTCAAGGATCTCCTGCTGCACCTTCGCATTGTCGGCCTCCGTCGGAATGTTTTCCTTCTTCTCCCGATCCATCTGCGTTTCAATTTTCTTCCGGATCGGCTCCACATCCGCATCGATCACCTGTCCGTTGGAGGCGACGATGCGCCGGGTGCCCTGCTCCATATCGCCGCGGCCGATGGTGGCCATACCGTTGCTGCCGACCGATACGCCGCCGTCGCCGGCATAGGCCTCCGCGGCCGTACCGGAGGACTCCGCCGCCGGAAGATCCGTGTGATCCGAGAAATCGGAGCCTGCCGGATACGCATCCTCTCCATCCTCCGGAAGCTCCGTTTCTTCCGGCGCTGCATACGATGCCGGAAGGTCATACGAAGCCGCGGACGGAGAAGAAGCAAGTGTCTGTCCTTCAGCCGATGCATTTGTATCATCAAACAGCGCAGCACTCTGCACCTCCGGCGATGGTGCCGGAGCACTCCAGGTCTTCGCCAGCACCTGCTCCAATGCATCTTCCGCCTGCGGATCTGGCTGTGCTCCGAAGCTGCCCGCTGCCGAAGCGTTCATCCCCTGATCCGACGGTGCTGCAGTTACATTTGCCGGCGCTGCAGAGGTATCTGCCGGTGCATGCCGCACATTCAGCGGAAGCTCCACCGTATTTCCTGCGTTTTCATCCGGTCCCAGGATGGCACTGCGCGTTCTGCTTTCGCTTCCGGCCGCTGCCGCTGCGATGCCGCCGGCCTCTGAAGTGCCCATGACCTCCGAAGACGAAACGGAGGCTGCCGGTCCTGCCGCCTGTACCCCCGGCATCTGATAGATTTTATCGAAGATATCGTCCGTGCTTCCGGCATCCTCCGCCGGAGCTGCTTTTTCTGCAGAAAGCCCAAGCTCCTCCGGCTTCGGCTGCAGTGCAAAGAGGTCAATAGCCTGCATATCCACGCCGCTGCTCTTCCGGTGTCTCGCTTCCTCTTCCTTCGCAAGACGGCGTTCCTCCTTGTGAAGTCGTGCCGATGCAGCCACCTGCGACAGGTCCTCCCGCGCCTTCACGCGGGCACGGGCTGCCGCGTCTGCAGAGTGTCTCGCCAGCATGCGCGCCAGCGGCTTCCCGGTGATATAGATAAGGCATATGAAGCAGGCCACCAGAAGCACCAGCACCGCTCCGACTGTACCGGCCAGCGAATACAGAAGCATCGCCAGTGCCCCGCCGACGATGCCGCCGCCGATTCCGAGCTCTGCACCCTCGCTGTAGAGATCCAGCAGACTCATATTCTGTACGCCGCCGGAGGTGAACAGCTGCAGCAGTGCCGACAGAAAGACCAGCATAAAGAGTGCCGCCGTCATACGAAGCGCAGCATGCGGGTTATCTATATTAGAAAGAATAAATGCGACCACAAAGCTCAGCACAATCGGGAAGATATAGCCGATCATGCCGAACATGCCGAGCTGAATCGCCTTTAAGGCCGCACCGATCGGCCCGCAGAGCCCGAGATTCGACAGGAATAAGAAGACGGAAACAGCGAAGGTGATGATGATCGCAGCCTCGTCTCCCATCATCGGCGCATCATAATCCTGTACCTTGCCCGTCGAACGGCTCTTCGGAGCTCCGGTCGTTTTTGTCTTGTTTTTACTGCCCTTTGGTCTTCCCATGTTTCCTCACTTCATCAACAACAAAAGTTTAATTTCCTCATTATACTCTAAAGTATTCATAAAATCTATATGTAAAACTAATGTTTTGATGATGGTACAGCAAATGCCGCTGTTCTGTATTGACTTTGGACGTTTACGGTGCTACTCTGCGTTTTAGGACATGTGTCTTCAATTATGTGCCGCCCCGCGCTCCGGATAAAGCGCTTCAGGACAGCCGACAATGTGTGGGGGTTATATCTATGATCAATGTTGCCATTGTAAGCCCGGATCATTCACTGGAGCCGGTGGAGAAGGTAATCAATGAGCATGACTTCGGATGTCAGTTTTTTCAGTATATTTACCGCCGGATGTCCGACATCGATGAGATCTACCGGAATCTGAAGGGCAAATGCGATGTTATTTTCTTTTCCGGCGAGCTCGGATATCATTATATCAAGAATAAATTCCCGGACAACCGCATTCCGTGCACCTTTACGGCCTATGAATCCATCGATGTGCTGTCGATTCTTCTGCAGTTTCAGATCGATCACCCGGATACGCCGTTAAACCGTGTGTTCTGCGACTTTCTGACCGTCACGAATCATTATATGGATGTACCGCAGTATATCCGGAAGGAAAGCTGCCCTTATTTCTTCGAAGATACGCATTATGACTACCGGCATATCACGGCCTATGCAAAGAAGCTATGGGATGAAGGAAAGATCGACTACATTCTTTCCCGCTCCATCAATAATCTGAAGCAGCTCGACGAGCTGCAGATCCCGTATGTGGCGGTTTTTCCGTCGGAGGATATGATCGTAAAGTCGATCCGCTCCGCCCTGAAGGAGCTGCGTCTCGATCAGATCGATCTGAAGGATGAGTTCAGCATTCTTCTGCGACTCCCCTTCGACGAAGACGTGGAGCAGGAGGAGCAGGAATACCGCGAGGCCACGGTTTATAAGCTGCTGGCCGACTATCGGAAGGAGCAGCATCTCCATTTCAGTATTTCACAGGGCTTCAATCAGTTTGAAATCCACGTACAGCTTCCGGCCGGAACCTTCCAGCTGGAAATGATCCGCTCGCTTCTCCTGTCATTAAAGAAGGAGCTGAGCTTTCCATTCCGCATCGGCGCCGGTCTCAGCCCATCCAAGCAGCGTTCCCGATACTTTGCCGAGCATGCGCTGATGGAGGCCGACCGCTACGGCCGGAATGATGCCTTCTTCATGGACGAGGAAAACAGGATCACTGGCCCGCTCAGTGCAGACAGCCAGCTGATGTACAACTATTCCAATGAAAAAGCCCTGAACTTTGCCCGGGAAAACGGCATCAACGAGACCAATATCCTGAAGCTCATCAGCATTTTTGAGCAGGATGAGCAGCAGCTGATCAGCTCGCATATGCTTTCCGAGAAGCTGGGCATCACCATGCGCTCCGCAAGCCGCATCCTTGCGAAGCTCTGCCTGCTGCATATGCTCTGTCAGAAGGATGTGGCCTCGGACAGCCGTGCACCGAAGCAGGGCCGCCCGTCTCACTACTTCATCTTTAACTCCGTTGAATTCAAGAAGGCACTTCTGTAGCTGAATAAAAAAGCGGGCGTCCTGCAGCTGTGCAGAACGTCCGCTTTTTCCTAGCGGATCCACTTTCTGGAAAAGTGAAGATCAAAGAAAGAAATAAAGGGCCCGAGGCCGAAGGCACAGATCAGGGTTCCGAGACCGATGAGTCCGCCCAGCAGGAAGGTGATCAGTGCGGTCAGCGCATCCGTAAAAATACGGCAGCCGAAGTACGGGAAGGATGTATGCTCGTGAAGACTGATGGCCAGGGCATCATAGGGTGCAATGCCCACATCCGCGGTCTGGTACATCGAGCAGCCGAAGGAGGTTACGATGACAGCAATCACGACAAACAGAAGCTGCACCGGAAAGGATGCCGCCGCACCGAAGATTCGGTCCAAGTGCTGATAGAAAAACGTAACAAGATAGCCGATCAGCACCCAGTTTACGAAGGTACCGGGGCCGATATGCTTCCGCCCCCACAGAATTTCCACGATAAAAAAGATCGTATTAGACATCAGATTCATCGTGCCCAGTGAAATGCCGAGCAGCTCTGCCGCCCGGAGATTAAAGGCCGTAATAGAATCATTTCCGAGTCCCGACTGCTTAAAGAGAGCGACGCCGAGGGAAATCACCAGGCAGCCCAGCAGCATGCCGGCCATCCGCGCTGCAGAAAGCTTTTCATATTTCATATTCATCCCCATTCATAGATCATTATGATGCCGGGTTCAAAAGTCCCTCAACCGACATCGGAATCCTGCAAATCACCGATCACATTCCGTATGGCCGCCGGCGTACTTAATGCGCCAGCATCATGCGGTCATTTGCAAATGCTCCGCCGGAGGCTTCCTCAAACTTCTGAAGAAGATCCTCCACCGTCAGTTTTTTCTTTTCCTCGCCGGCCACATCATAGATGATCCGTCCGTTGTCCATCATAATCAGACGGTTTCCGATCCGGATCGCATCGTTCATGTTATGCGTCACCATAAGCGCTGTCAGATGGTTTTCATCGACGATTTCCTCTGTCAAAGCCAGCACCTTGGAGGCTGTTTTCGGATCCAGCGCCGCCGTATGCTCATCCAGAAGCAAAAGCTGCGGGCGCTTCAACGTCGCCATCAGAAGCGTCAGCGCCTGCCGCTGACCGCCGGACAGGAGACCGACCTTGCTCGTCATACGGCTCTGCAGTCCGAGTCCGAGACGCTCCAGCGCATCCCGGTAGAACTCCCGTTCCTTCGGCGTCACCGCCCAGCGAAGCCGCCGGCGCTCGCCTCTTCGGAATGCCAGCGCCATATTCTCCTCGATCTGCATATCCGCAGCTGTTCCCTTCATCGGATCCTGAAACACACGGCCGATATACTTCGCCCGCTTATATTCCGGCTGCTTCGTAATATTCTCGCCGTCAATCTCAATGATGCCGGAGTCCACCGGATAGGCCCCCGCAATCATATTGAGAAGCGTCGACTTACCGGCACCGTTTCCGCCGATGATGGTCACGAAATCTCCGTCCTGCAGCGTCAGATTAATGCCGCGGAGGGCCTTCTTTTCATTTACTGTGCCCTTGTTAAAGGTTTTACGTACGTTTTTGATCACCAGCATGTCATGCCTCCTTCGCTGCGGCTGCAGCATTGTCCTCATCCTCCGAAACGCTCTCACGATAGTCCCGGGAAGCCTTGAACTTCTGAACCGCCACCGGCACGCAGAGCGCCAGCGCCACGATCACCGCCGACAGAAGCTTCATGTCGTTGGCCTTCATGCCGAGACGAAGAACGATGGCACGAATCATGAAATAGATCACGCAGCCGATGACGGCCGCCCCAAGCTTCGATGCAAAATTCCGTACCCGTGCAAAAATCACCTCGCCGATGACGATGGACGCAAGACCGATGACGATGGCACCGGTACCCATGCCGACATCCGCATATTTCGTGGACTGGCAGACCAGCGCACCGGACAGGCCGCAGAGCACATTGGCCAGCACCAGGCCGAGCAGCTTCGCATGATTCGTATTCACGCCGAGCGCCCGCACCATATCCTCGTTGTTTCCGGTCGCGCGCAGCGCCGCGCCGAGCTCCGTGCCGAAGAACCAGTACAGGAGAACAATGAAGACGGCCGCCACAATGAGGCCGACAATCAGCGTGGCCTGGGACTGGGTGATGCCGAACTTGTCCACCCAGAAGGTAATATCCGATGAAATTTTATTAATGGACTGGTTGGACTTGTCCGACATGATGCGCAGGTTAATGGACCAGAGTGAAATCTGCGTCAGAATACCTGCCAGGATCGCCGGAATGCCGAAAAAGGTATGCAGTACACCGGTCACGGCACCGGCCAGACCGCCGGCCGCTGCGCCCGCAAGAAGAGACACGGTCGGATCACAGCCTGCAATCATCAGCATTGCACAGACGCAGCCGCCCAATGCAAAGGAACCATCCGTCGTCATATCCGCAATATTCAAAAGCTTGAAGGTAATGTAAACTCCAAGTACCATCATGGACCAGATCAGTCCCTGTGAAACTGCACCCAGAAGGGATGCAAATAAACCATTCATTGTTTTGCCTCCTAAAGTTGATCGACATGCGGGATTCTGCGCTGCCGCAGGCCTGTCCTGCATCCCGGCACTTTTCTACTATATGGCTTTAACGCTTTAAAGTCAAGGCAGCATAAAACCGGAAAACATAAAAAAGGCGGAGCCTGCGCTCCGCCTTCGGAATATCCTTACTGTACAGAAGAAACATCGATGCCGAGGGTATCTGCCGTTTCCTGATTTACGACAACCGTGCACTTATCTGCGCTCAGGTAGCCGATCGGAATGTCGCCCGGGTTCGTGCCGTTCGTGAGAATATCCACAGCCTGCTCACCGGCCATGTAGCCGAGCTGATAGTAGTCAATGCTGTAGGTTGCAAGGCCGCCTTCATTGACCATGCCCTCCTCACCGCAGATCACCGGAATCTTGTTGTCGGTCGCCACCGAAGCAACCGTCGCCATACCGGCGGCAATGGTATTGTCGGTCGGTGCGTAGATCACATCCACCTTACCGATCATGGATTCTACCACCGTCTGAATCTCATTGGAGTTGGAAACCGTATAATCCTCATGAGAAAGACCGGCTGCATCGCAGGCCTCTCTGGCCATCTGTGCCTGGATCTCGGAATTCGACTCTGCCGAGCAGAACAGAATGCCGACATTCTTGGCGTCCGGAAGAAGCTGCTGCAGAAGCTCGATCTGCTCCTTGACCGGTGTCAGATCGGAGGTTCCGGTTACGTTTCCGCCGGGTGCATCATTGGATGCCACAAGACCGGACTCCGCCGGATCCGTCACGGCCGAAAGCACGATCGGAATCGTCGTGGTGGCTGCGGAAGCCGCCTGAGCCGCCGGTGTTGCAATGGCATAAATGAGATCATCCTCATCATTTACAAATTTCTCAGCGATCGTCTGGCAGGCGGACTGCTCACCGGAAGCATTCTGCTGGTCGATGGTATAGCTGATGCCGGCATCATCGAGGGCCTTTACGAAGCCCTCATTGGTCTTATCGAGTGCCGCATGCTGTACCAGCTGAAGCACACCGATCTTATAGGTCTTTCCATCTGCAGCTGCTTCCGCTGTCGTCTCCTCTGCAGCTGCCGTTGTCGCTGCCGCCTCGGTTTCTGCAGCCGCTGCCGTCGTCGCGCTCGACGTCGAGCCGGATCCGCAGGCGCTCAGGGAGGCTGCCACCATCATGGCTGCCATTGAGATCGCTGTAAGCTTGTTCATTCGTTTCATAATACCTCTCCTCTTTGCTCTTTGATTTAGTGCTTTAAAGTCTTAGAAGCTTTAACGCTTTAAAGCGAACGAGCCATAGCAGTATTATAACGCGATTTTCCGATTTTTCAAGCACGAAAGAAAAGGACCGCCCTTTCGGACGGCCCTCCTCTTTTATGCTCTGCCGAAACAGATGTCCCTTCAGATCTTTGCTCAGAATGTAACGGTATCCTCAACAGCGCCGGTCCGTACAATGCTCTTGATCTGCAGCACCGGTCCCTCGCCGCTGTACTCCGAGCGTTCCTCCAGCTCAACCACAGCTGTCAGCTTCACCCAGTCTCTCGTCTGATACGGCGCCAGCATCGCCGGATCGCCCTTCGCGACATAGCCTAAGAAGCTCATGTCCTGTGCACAGCAGGTCATGGCCATGCGTCCCGGGATCAATTCATTCTCCGGGCTGCCCTTTCGCTTCAGCACCATGGCCGTAAAGGTGATTTCCTTTCCGACATAGCGTTCCGGATGATCCATGCAGTCCACAAACCAGGTCCCGTAATCCTCATTCTTCAGCTCGATGCCCGGCTTCTCAATGTCATACGGCAGTTCCTCCGGCAGTGTATCCTGCGGAATCTCGCCGTTTTTGTCTTCAAGAATGAGCATGGCGCCCTGCGCCATGGCACGAAGCTTGCGGCGGAAATCCACCAGCTGCTCGTCTGAAACATTGTCACAGCGGTTGACGATCGCAAGTTCTGCATTCCGAAGCATCTGCCCAAGGAAGCTGCGCATATTATTGTTGTTGATATAGAGACCGAGCGTCGATCCGTCCATGATGGTGATCACCTGATAAATCACCCAGCTGTCCGGCATAGAGAGGGTATAGGCTGCTTCCCTTCCCTGAGCTGCTGCCAGCTCCCGCTCCGACATCGGACCATCGTAAAGATCATCCTGATTCCACATGCCGTTCCACTCGATGATGATGCGCTCCGGATGATATTTCTCCTCCAGTGTGCGGAGGTGGTCTTCATTAAAATCCGTTTCCTTTTCCATCCGGACCGCGACGGTATGGTAGCGCTCCAGAAGCTCCGCCTCGTATTCGGACTCGCCCTCCTCGCAGAGCAGCAGCAGCGTCGTGCCCTCGGACTGAAAATACTCCTGTGCCATCGTATACTTGATGAACTCGGTTTTTCCGGCCTCCAGGAAGCCGTTGATCAGAAATACCGGCAGCTGATCATCCTGTAACTCGTAATTATCACTCGTTGCCATTGCCTTCTCCTGTTGCTTACTCGCAGAATGCCTGCTTCAATGCATCTTCCCTAAGATTTGCGCCGATCACGACCACCTTTCCGGTGAACTCCGGTGTGCCCTCGCGCACCTCGGTCTGTCCAGGTACCAGGTCGAAATACATCCACTGACCGCGCTGTGCCTCATTCTCCAGCATACCCTTGCAGCGGATCACAGTACCGTAGGTATCGGACTCGGACATGTCATGAAGAATCTGTGTAAGCTTTTCCTTATTGAACGGATGCGGTGTCTCGATGCCCCAGTTCGTAAAAATCTCATCGGCATCATGATCATGATGGTGGTGACAGCAGTGATGCTCCTCATGTTTCTCGTCATCGTGATGGTGATGCTCGTGCTCTTCATCCTCGTGGTGATGGCAGCAATGGTGCTCCTCGTCATGTTCATCTTCCTCATGATGATGGTGACAGCAGTGATGTCCCTCATTCTCCTCTTCATCATGGTGGTGATGCTCATGCTCCTCATCCTCCTCGTGGTGATGGCAGCAGTGATGCTCCTCATGTCCGTCTTCCTCATGGTGATGATGGTGATGGTGATGATGGTCATGATGGTGATGAATCGTGATGCCGTTCTCGAGGGTCTCGATCACATCATGATCCTCATCGTCCTCTTCCTCGTCCTCATGCGCATGCACACGCTCCATAACCTCTTCGAGCATGGATGCTTCAAGATTGTCCTTACCGGAAATGATGCGGATCAGCTGCTCACCGCTCAGCTGGGCCTCCGGGGTCGTGATCACCTGTGCCTTCGGATTGATTTCCTTCACGATCTTCACCGCGGCATCGATCTTCTCCTGGGATGCAATATCGGTTCTGGACAGCAGTACGGTCCCTGCATAGAGAATCTGGTTGTTGAAGAACTCTCCGAAATTCTTTGAATACAGCTTCGCCTTCTGCGCATCCACGATGGTCACCGCAGCATCGAGCATAACGTCCAGATTTCCGGAAACCGCCTTGACGGCACCGATGATATCCGACAGCTTGCCGACACCGGACGGCTCGATGATAATGCGGTCCGGATGATAGGTATCCACCACCTCAGCCAGCGACTTCTCGAAATTGCCGACCAGCGAGCAGCAGATGCAGCCCTGGTTCATCTCACGGATTTCAATGCCGGCGTCCTTCAGAAATCCGCCGTCAATGCCGATTTCACCGAATTCATTTTCGATCAGCACGACCTTCTCCGTCTTCAGTGCCTCGTCCAGCAGCCGCTGGATGAAGGTCGTTTTTCCGGCTCCCAGAAAGCCGGATACAATATCTATACGTGTCATATGGTCAAACCTCCTGTATGATATGATGAATGAAATGCTGATTAAATCAGCATTTCATTAGCACTCTTCTGTCAGCACTGCTAAGTATAGTCAGCCTTGCTTTCCTTGTCAATCTGCGTCCGCCTGTGCCGTGAGGTACTCTACCGCCTGCAGAAGGTCAGCTGCCTTTTCAATGCAGATCACGGCGCCGCTGTCCTCCAGCTCCTTCTTTCCGCGGAAGCCGTACATGCAGCCGATGGACGGAATGCCGGCACGGGCCGCCGTCTCCATATCCGTATTGGTATCACCGACATAGAGGCACTCTTCCTTCGTTTTTCCGATATGCGACAGCACATCCCATACCACAGCGGTATCCGGCTTCAGCGGATGCGTGCCGTCATCGGCCGAAATATAATCGAAGTACCCCTCTCCGAAGGCCGTATTCAGCACCTTCACCGCCTCCTGCAGGGATTTATTAGTAATGCAGGCGACCTTCCAGCCCTCCGCCTTCAGCCGGTCGAGGCAGTCCTTCATGCCCGGATACGGCTCCGCCCGATAGGTGCAGTTTTCATGAAAAAGCCGGATATAGGTTGTCCATGCCTCGTCATACAGCTCCATGACCTCATCGGCCTTCTGATCGAGATCAAAGGCCCGGTCCTCGTCCTTCTCCTCCCATTTTTCAGCTTCTCGGTAATAGCGGTCGGCCGTCGCCGCCAGCGCACGCTCCACGAATTTCTGTCCGCCGTTTCCGACATATTTTTTTGTCTGCTCCATGCTGATCGGATCGAGCCCCAGAATTTCCATGGTTTTGTTCATTGTATCCTGCAGACTGTAGAGTGTATTTACAAGCGTTCCGTCCAGGTCCAGTAAAATCGCGCTGTATATATGTGCCATGATGCCTCCTCTGCCAAACGGCAGCTTTTCATTCATTCGGGTGTTTACCGAAATATCCAAAAACAGCAGCTATTATACCATACGGTACGGCTGTTCAGCCACTGAAGGATTTCCGCTTTCTGTGATTTTATGATAGGATGCATAGGAAAACGCTGAAAAACGTATTTCCCGCGCCGGACGCATATGCGAGGACCGGCCGCTGTGAAAAGAAGACAGATTAAAAGGACTGCATTATGAAATATTATTACGCTGTAAAAAAAGGACGTCATCCGGGAATCTATGCGACCTGGGACGATTGCCGAAAGGAGGTCATCGGTGCCGCCGGTGCCGTATATAAAAAATTTGAAAGCCGTGAGGAGGCGGCGGCCTTCATCGGTACGGCAGAGGCTCCGACCGCATCTTATACCGTCAAAGCAGCGAAAGGATCGGCCGCAGCCGATCCTTCGCTTCCGCTCTTTCATTCCATTTCGGATGTTACGAAAGAGGATGTACATCTTGAATTTTCTTCCGTACAGACAGAAGCGCTGGCCTATGTGGACGGCAGCTTCAATGTAAAAACCGGGGTCTACGGCTATGGCGGCGTGCTGCTGTGCCGCGACGGAAGCATTGCCCCGCTGCAGGGAAACGGCCGTGATGAGTCCCTGCGCACCATGCGGAATGTCGCCGGCGAGCTGCACGGCGCGATGGCTGCGATTCAGAAGGCCGCAGAAGACGGCATCCGAAGCATCACCCTGTTCTATGATTACATGGGCATCGAAATGTGGGCCGACGGGCGCTGGAAAACCAATAAGGAAGGCACCCTGGCCTACAAGGCCTTCATCGACCGCATGCGACCTGAGATCGAGCTTCATTTCTGCAAGGTGGCCGCACATACCGGCGTCCGCTTCAACGAGCTGGTGGATCAGCTGGCCAAGGCGGCGGTTGGCATCACGCCGGGGCCTCAGCGTACATAAACATAGCCGTCCATAATGCGGCGGGCTGTCCGCTGTACCGCCACGCCCGGCACCCGGGCCATCGCCGGATCCTCTCCCTCCGGCTCCACCGTCGGCACCATGGTCATGATACCGCTCGGGTGACCGATGCGAATGCAGGCGGCCGAGGGGTCACGTACCAGCTCGGCGGCCAGGCTGCCCGACAGCTTCGCCGCTACCGAAATAGCACCGGCGGCGGTCAGCGGGCAGGCCTTGTGGCACTTAAAGACGGAAATCACACGGGCACAGATATCCATTCCCGCAGCATCCACCTGTTTTCCCTCCAGATCCGTATAGTCGGACGGACGGCTTAAGAAGCCCACCTTCGGAACGCCCGGCTGATGCTCCGAGGCATCGGCAAGATCCTTTGCAAAGCCCATCTTTATGCAGGCCGTGCCGCGGATCTTTTCAAGAAGCTCCGAGACCGCCCGATTCGCATTCACCTCCTCCGGAAGCTCAGTGCCCTTCATGCCGATGTCCTCCGCGCGTACCAGCACGATGGGGTTCGATACATCGAGAATCATCGCCTCCAGCGTTCCGAAGCCGGGGATCTCCAGCACATCCCGCGTATGGCCGGTCGGCAGCAGCTTCCCGGTCTTCGAACCGGCCGGATTCAGAAAATCCACCTTCAGCTCGGCAGCCGTACCGTCAACGCCCGCAATGGCACAGTCGCCGTCATTTGAAAAGCTGTGGGTCTCCGGATCAATCGGTACCTCTACATTGATATACTTGTCGGTATTCCGGTTCAGCATGCGTACGGTCGTCCGGGGCTCCGTAATCGGCACCATCCCCTCCTCTACGGCAAAGGCCGGAACCGCCGCCGTCATATTGCCGCAGTTCGACTTATAATCCACCTGACGCTTCCCGACGATCACCTGTCCGACCAGGTACTCGATGTCCACATCCGCTTCCTCTGATTTCCATATCACAACAATTTTATTGTTCGAGGAAACCGTACCGCCCATGCCGTCGATCTGTTTCGGATCCGGGCAGCCCATGACCTGCATGAAGATATCATCCCAGGCTGCACGGTCCTCCGGCAGATCCTCTTTCTTAAACAGGCAGCCCTTCGAGGTGCCGCCGCGCATATATACTGTTTTATATTTTTTCATATCCAGACCTCCGCTGTATCTTTGTATTATCGAAGAAAGTATATCACATTCACATTTTGCGGATTGCCGGGATTTCCGATGCCGGCCATCACCGGCACAGATATACCGCATCGGAGGCACCCATGATATGTATGCAGCTCTGCGATGCAACGATACCGACAGAAACGCCGATCGGGATTTCCCGACCGGCGTTTTTTGACGTTTCATTTCTTTGATTCTGTAATGAATTGTAATTTGTAATTGTTTAGCACCACCAGAAAAAGCTGTAAAATGTTGAGCAGAGCTTGCTCGGTGAAGCATTTATATGCTTTTTTCTGGTGGCTAAACAGTTACAATAAATTATAATGCCTCAGCGCTTTCAGGTAAGCAGAAGCTGTCCGCTCGTCTCCTCATTCTTCCGGCCGTGCCGGATGGCATCAAGCAGAATGCGGATCGTCAGATAGACGATCGGCCCAAGGTAAATCAGCAGCGTCCATAAGCTCGTTTCACTCATGGATTCCACGCTCTCCTGCATGCTGCCGATGCCGTAAAGCCCGGATACCATGAGCGATGTAAAATCATAGAAGGCATGCAGGAAAATCATCGCAAGAACGTTCCGCGCACGTGCATAAATCAGGCTGAGATAAATGCCCAGCACCACATTCTGAATGATCTGAAACAGCACAGCCGCTGCATTCTCCGACCAACTCAGATTGATCATATGCGACAGTCCGAAGAGAAGGCCGGTCACAAAGGCGGCCCGCAGGCGCCCCAGCCCATCCTGCCGGAAGCTGCGGATCAGTGTCTCTTCGATGATGCCGCGGAAAACCGTTTCCTCCAGAAAGCCTACCAGAAAAATGAAGCCTAAAAAGGCCAGCACCTCCGGCAGCGGACGGCAGCGGTTCTCCAGCATCAGAATGCGCTGATACTGAAACAGCAGCACATCCAGGAGCAGCACGAAGCTGCCCGCCTTCATGGTATCCATAAAATTATCCTGCTCCCAGCGAATGTCCCGCAGCATCCCCGTCTGCCAGAGCACGAACAGGGTTACGACGAGGGCACTTTCCTCCCGGAGAAATAGTGCGCCGTAGCCGGGAAGCTGAATATTCTTTGTCACAAAGGAAGTAAAATACAGAATCAGAAGAAAGGAAAGCGCCGTCATAACAGCGTACATGACCGGATGCCGGCGCATGAACGTTTTACGCGTTTCCTTCATATATACCTCTTTTCAATGCAGGCGGAGGCCCTGTGCATAAAAGGCCGGAAAGGCTCGTCTGCCCGGGCCGCAGCCGTCCGTCATGGATCTTTAGGGAAACGCGGATGAAAACAGCATTTCCACGGATCCGGCATATGAAAAGAGGAATTTAATTTCGAAGCCGTATCGAACGAAGAAAATGAAGCGGGGACGAGGCCGCACCGCACAAAAGCCGTGTCGGCTCCGGAAGCAGCACTGCCGAAACGATGACAGCATATAAAAGTCCGCTGCACAAAAGCTGTTCCAGCGAGCTGCGCGTGCATTCCTTCGTGTCTGTACGCTCGGTGCGAATGCTGAGAAAATGATGAAAATCCGAGAATTGTGCCGCCAGACGCTTCCGAAGGCCGACCGGCAGGGATGCGCTGCGCCCGGAAGAGGACGCTTCTCCGGCATCCGCCGTATCTGCAGTCGTGCCGGCCCACCGGGCTTCCTCCGGAGCCGAGACGGCTGCAATCGACGCCATGCTCGTCATCGGTGCAAGAAGAAGCAGGCAGACGACGGCGATCATAAGCCAGCTGCAGCTGATGGATCGAAAACGCTTTGCCTTCATCGCTTCCTCCTTTCCGAAAATGCGTTTTTTACTAAGGCCAGTATAGCATTTCCAAGGGCTGAAAGCAATTTCGGAAAGCTCAGGAAACGATCAATCAGCCGACGATGGGTAACAGTTCAGCCGGGGCATCCCGACGGACTGTCCTTCAAGGTCGGGACTTCGAGACCAGAAAGCCATGAAGGCCGCCGCCCTCAGTCAGGACTACGCAGCCGGAAAACTCTAAAATCGAACCCTAAGCGGCAGTAGGCCCTCTGAAATCAACGGGTTTTCCTGATGAAAACCCGTCGTTTCAGAGGGTGCTAAGGAAAAATTGCTCCAACTGCCGCTAAAGGGTTCGATTTTGACTTTTCAACGGCCGCTCCGTATTCCTTCCGGCGGCAGTCTTCATGGACATCTTTAATTCACCTGGATGTATACAGCATTGCTTGAAAAAGCATTGTCCAGGATTTCCAGTTTCATATCCTTCTCAGTGTGAGTAAACGGCGTTTCATAGGCAATGTTGTATTCCTTTGATAACCCCGGGTTGAGTGTATCCATAAACATGGCATTATCCAAGTAAAGAACCGCATCTGCATCATACTCATATTCCTTGTCATCGGCTATCAGCTTGAATCGCAGGGTGTTCACATCGTAGGCATCATCTCCGGAATTATCGATTTTAACCGTCACGATAATAAAGTTATTAGCTGTTGTATGATTCTCGCTAATAGCATTTGTATCCCGAACAGATGTCACACTGAAGCTCACCCCCTTCTTATCTGTGGCCGATTCTTCTACAGAAGCAACTGTGGACTTAGTATCTCCATGCCCAAACGCTTTATAAATGTTGTAACCTCCATCGATGATAAGCACTATTCCTAAAATTGCGCAAAGTATCCTCGCCGTATTCATACATCCCCCTCGTTATAAGTTGCTCAGCATCCGCGATGCTATGATTTCCTCGTCAGCTCCTGATACATCTTCATGAGCGCAGCCACACAGCTGCTCTCCGTGGTGGTCTTAATGTCGAAGCCATAGGCCTGCATCACCACCTTGTCATTTAACTGGTGCGCCTTCCGAAGCTCCGGCGGCATGGTCAGCTCATCGTAAAGGTCTGCCAAGGATGAGGCTGGGTAAAGGGCCCGGGCATTCAGGATGGCCTGTGCCGTCTGCTCAATCTTCTGCTTCTGGGCCTCGGTCGGTGTCGGCCAAGGGAACGTATTATACACGATCCCACCTGAATATCTGTAGTCGCTTTTCAGCCTACCACCAACTGTTCTCATCCACGCCATGTGAACATTTGACGTAAGAACGCCAAAATTGTACAATGAAGCGTCGGGCACAATGGTGGTTGAATTACTAGCTATAATATCCGGTGGCATAAAGCCAATCGGAACATATCTTCTGTTTTCGGACGAAGTGCTCGGGATAATCAAATAATTTGTCTTGGGCTGTGAGATAAAGAAAAAAAGCCCTGGTGTGTTGGCTTTTTCTCTTGTTGGCGCCGCGCTGCTATTCATCCGCATGTCACGAACAGCTTCAAGCCGTCTTTTTAGTTCGTTACTGCTGCTTAAAATATCAGGACGTACACCTTCTAGCCAAAAGCAATATCTTATTTTCTTGTTAATATACTCTACAGCCCCAATATATGGTCTGATGTATGGCTTTAATTCAGGCTCCTTCTTTAAAATCGCGTCTTTTTCTTCTTGAGTAAGAATTAAATTTCCACCATCGGCGGGCTTATTGCCTAGCAGCATTTTGGGCACGTTACAAAGAGGCTTACTTCTACTTGAAATCAAAATAGACGGCCCATTAAGCAAATAAGAATTGATATTCTCCACCAATGTGACCCTATTACTATCTGAGAATAATTTTTTCATCTCAGGATTAGGAAACTGGCTGAACCCTATGATCACACAATGCACCGCAGCTTTTTCCGAAGCCTCACTCGACCATATAAATGTTGTGTAAGCAAAATCGATATGAACTTTATAAGTATTTAACAGCTTTTCCCATAACGGAGCCACTTGCTCCCCCTGTGTAATACTGTTGGTTGAAACAAAAGCCACCTTCGTTTTTGTTTTGTTTATAAATTGCGCCGCTTTGTGATACCACGCGCCAACATAGTCAATACTATTTGAAAGTTTAACCTTTCCGTATATCGCCACCGCTTGCTCTTTTTGCTCCTTCGACATCATTGATGCTCCGACAAACGGCGGATTTCCCATGATATAGCTAACCTTATCCTTCGGAACCACGCTCTCCCAGTCGATGCGCAGAGCATTTCCTTCCACGATACCGGCATTGGTCTTCAGTGGAAGGAAATCCAGCTGCATGAGGACAATCGCTTCTGTCTCCTTCATCATCTGGCTTTCTGCGATCCACAGTGCCGTCTTCGCGACAGTTACGGCGAAATCATTGATCTCAATGCCGTAGAACTGCGCGATGGATACCTGAATCGGATTGGCCTCTTCAAAGCCCAAGCGGATCTGTCCATTCTGCAGTTCGGCTAGTACCTTGTTCTCCAGACGGCGAATGCTGATGTAGGTTTCCGTCAAAAAATTCCCTGAGCCGCAAGCAGGGTCCAAATATACCAAGCTCGCCAGCTTCTTCTGGAAAGTCTTCAGCTGACGTTCCCTTGTCCGCTCTACGGTTACTTCACAGATCTGCTGAAACTCTGCCTTCAGCTCATCCAGGAACAGCGGATCAATCACCTTGTGAATATTCTCGATGGATGTGTAATGCATACCGCCGGAGCGACGGGTTTCTGGGTTCAGTGTACTCTCAAACACAGCTCCGAAAATTGTCGGACTGATCTCTGCCCAGTTGAAATCCTCACTCGCATTGTGCAGAATGAGATTTCTGATTTCGTCCGTAAACGGCGGAATCTCCACATTTTCATCTGCAAACAGGCCGCCATTCACATAAGGGAATGCCGCCAACGCAGGATCGTCATCCTTGAGATAGGGATCCCGGTCCTCTACCTTTGTATCCAGAATCTTAAACAGCTCCACCAGAGCCTTGCGGGTTCCTCGGCAGTCAAATTCCGAAAGATAATCATGGAACATGCCGTGATGTCCGAAAATACCGGCATCCTCCGCATAAAGACAGAACACAAGCCGCACACAAAGAATATTCAGACTGCGCAGGGTATGCTCTGCAGTCGGATCCGCATACTGCTTAATCAGCGCATCATAGAGCTTGCCTACGATATCACCGGCCGCCATGGAGACTTCCATCTCCCGCTTCAGATGCTCACTGCCGGAGTCCACCAGAAACTGTAGACGGTAGTATTCCTTCTCCAGATCCTTGAGAAGAATCTTCTCCGGCTCACCGCCCGGCTTCTCCATGTCGTAAACGTTAAACTCTGCAAAGTTGCAGGTGACCACCCATCGCGGATGCTTCGACAGCGGAAGCTCTGTGATGTAGCGCTTGGCCTGCTGAAACGGTGTGAGGTAGGTGCCATCCGACTGCTTGATCGGCTTATTCAGATCCTTGTTCAGGCCCTTCTGTTCGATCAAAACTTTTGTGACTGGAATCGCACCATCGATAAAGCTGGTATGGTCGAGATGCACCTGTTCCTCGAATGTGATGAACTGCTCTGCATGCTCTACGCCATAAACATCATGAAGCAGCGACAGCCAGAAGGACTGACTCTCGCCCTTCTCATAGCCCCTGCCGCTCCAGTAGGATGCAAACGCCTTTGCCGCCGCCTTCTGCTGAGTATCCGTCATTTACGTCATCTCCATAAAAAGGGAGATACGAGCATAGCGGCTCATATCCCCCAAGTAAATCGTATATGCTCTTCGGCTATTTTACCATAGGGAGGTCAGGTGAACCAGAGGAAGTTACAGATGCACGTTCTCATTTCGCCCATAGGTTCCGAAAATGTAGTGAACAGGTTTTTGATGTTTCCTGTCCTAGGAATGCGTAATATGAAGAACATCTGAACGAAATACAGAAAAGCTCCGGTCACCCGGAGCTTTATCTGTTACACTGCCTATTTGATTCGATCGCCTGACACCAATCAATCAGCCGACGATGGAATGAATATATGCCGCGATTTTTTCATCCTTGCAGTTTGCAAAGAAAAGCTCCTTGAACTTCGCGCCCGCAAAAGCTCCCTTTACAAGCTCCGGATCGAGCTCCTTCAGCACTTCCACAAGATCCTGACGCAGGGTATGCTTTCTGACCTCATCGAGAATCTTCTTATTGCGCTGCTCCGGCTCTCTTCTCTCAGGCGGGTATCCGCCGCCGAACGGCTGTGAAAAGAGCTTCTCGAAAATGTATACCAGATTCAGATCGCCGCCCCAGCCGAACTTCAGTGCGAACGGAAGCGCAACCGCATTGCCGTCATTGATCTGGGCGAAGGTGAACGCATCGAGCGGATCCTCCACGTGACCGCAGAGCACACCCGGGAAGGAATTGAGCGCCAGCATCGCACCCTCACCGGTGCCGCAGCCGGTAACTACAAAATCAGCCGCACCGCTGTTCAGAAGCACCGCGGCCAGAATGCCGTTCTGCACATAGGTAAGCTGTGCCTCGTCGTCTGCACTGTACATGCCGTAATTGTCGACCGTATAGCCCTTCTCATCTGCGACCTTCTTTAATGCGCCGTAGATCACGGCATTCTTCGCCGCCTGGGAATTCTCATTGATCAATGCAATTCTCATATCCAAATCTCCTTCATCCTGTGGTTTGGTTAACCGATTTACTATGTTTCATTCTAGAACAAAACAACCCGAATGACAAGCAGATCCTTCCGTCGGCCGGCGGTGCATTTCCACTGCCGGCCTGAGAATCCCGTCTGCATCCCAATCCCCGGTCATATTACCTCAGCGCTCAAACTTTCCGTCGTACTGATCGATCTGTCCCTTCGCCGCATCCTCGAAGATCTGGTCCATGGTATGCCAGCCGAGCACCGCACACTTCACACGGGCCGGCATATGGGAGATATCCTCCAGAATCCCGGCCTCCTCCAGCTCCTCCTTCTCTTCGTCGGAGATTTTCCCTTTGATCATGCGGAGGAAAATTTCAGAAAGGCGGAGCGCTTCGGTTCTCGGCTTTCCGATGATGAGATCACACATCATATCGGCGCTGGCCTGCGAAATCGCGCAGCCGTCCCCGTCGAAGGAGGCATCCTCGATCCGGTCATCTGCATTCACCTTAATATACAGAACCACATCATCCCCGCAGCTCGGATTGACACCCTCCAGCGAGTAGGTCGCATCCTCCATCCGGTATTTATGGGCGGGATGGATATTATGGTCCGTCAGGACCTCATTATAGAATGTAATCGCCATCAGTATCCCATCTCCTCTCTGATTTTCTTCAGTGCTGCGATGAACTCTAGAACATCCTCTTCCGTATTATAGAGTCCGATGCTCGCCCGGACCGTGCTCGGCGTATGGCAGAACTTCATCAGCGGCTGTGCGCAATGATGTCCGGCACGGATGTCCACGTGATGCTCATCAAAGATCGCTGCAATATCATGCGGATGCACGCCGTCCACCGTGAAGGTCACGATGCCGTGATGCTCTTCCGGCTTTTCGGAGCCCAGGATATGCACATACGGAAGACGCTGCATTTCCTGCATCATCATGCGTGTCAGATAGAGCTCCCGCTCCTCCAGACGCTCAAAGCCGAGCTCAGAAACATAGCGGAGGGCGGCCGCCAGTCCGACCGCGCCGCCTGCATTGACCGTACCTGCCTCAAACTTATGCGGCAGCTCATTCCAGGTCGCCCCCTCCGTCGTAACGTACTCGATCATCTCACCGCCGAACAGAAACGGCGGCATGCGGTCGAGAAGTTCCCGCTTTCCATAGAGCACGCCGATGCCCATCGGGCCGTAAATCTTGTGTCCCGAGAAGGACAGAAAATCACAGTCCAGCGCCTGCACGTCCACCTTCATATGCGGCACCGACTGCGCACCGTCGCATACAAACACAGCGCCCTGCTGATGGGCAATGCGGGCGAAGTTCTGAATATCGTTTTCGACTCCCAGGACATTGGAGACCTGGGTCATGGCCACCAGCTTTACGTTCGGGTTCATATACGAACGGAAGCATTCCTCGCTGATGCGGCCGTCCTTTTCCGGAAGAATGTAGCTTAGCTTCGCGCCCTTTTCTTTGCACAGCTGCTGCCACGGCAGCATATTGCTGTGATGCTCCATGATGGTAATGACGACCTCATCGCCCTCCTTTAAGAAGGCGCGGCCATAGGTATAGGCGATCAGATTCAGTCCCTCGGTCGCATTTCGCGTGAAAATAATTTCCTCCGCGGATGCGGCGTTTATGAAGCTCCGTACGGTCTCCCGGGCATCCTCATAGGACTCCGTGGCCTTCAGCGAAAGCGCATAGAGGCCGCGCATCGGATTTGCATTTTCATGCGCATAATAGTGCATCATCGCATCGAGCACGCACTGCGGCTTCTGCGTCGTTGCACTGTTGTCAAGGTAAACGAAGCTGCCGTCCAGGCACGGGAACTGCCGAAGGATCTCCCGATCCTCCCGTCTCCGCTCCTCCTTACTGATTTCAGTCATCCTGAGCCTCCTTGCCGACGCTTAATTCCTCTTCGAGCCGCTCCCGGGTTCCGGCATCCGGAATCCGATGAATGACTGCATCCATCCGGGCCGCTGCCATCATTTCATAAATTTCCGCCGTGCTCATGCCGCGCGACGCAAGGTAAAACAGCAGTCCATCATCGATGCGTCCGATGGTTGCACCGTGATTTCCTTCCACATCCTCTTCATCGCAGAGAATCACCGGGATGGTCTGGTTAATGACATCATCATCCATCAGAAGCACATCCTCAAGTTCATTGCCAATCGCGCCCTTCGCGCCCTTCCGAAGATCAATGGTGCCGCGGAAAAGCTTGTGTGACGAATCCCTCAGCACACCCTTTACGTCGATGGCACATTCCGTCTTCCGTCCGATATGGTTGGCAATGTAGTTCATATCGAGCTTTTCACTCTTTCGGAGCAGGTAGCCGATGTCGGTCTTCAGTCGGCTGCGGGCCCCCGAAAGATCCGTGCGGGAGCCATGATAGGTTTCCGCACCGCCTAATACGAGCTCGATCTGCTCAAAGCAGGCATCCTCCTCCGTTTTTGCTGCAACATCATTAAGAAAACGGAAGCCCTGTCCGAGGCGCTGTGTCTGCACCAGCACCACCCGAGCGCCCCGGGCGGCACGGATCTTCGTCTGTACGGCCGAAAAGCCGGCGGCCGTTTCCTCCGAGCGGAAATCCATGACAACGATCAACTCACTGTCCTCTGCCGCATCGATCAGAACCGCATTCACATCGGCGGCATCCGGACGATATCTGAACTCGAGCTGCACCGGCCGGGCAGCCTTCTGCCCCGGCGCGGTCCGGATCGTCAGCACCGCAGCACCGGAGGACTTGATATAGCGGTCAAAGTCATAGCCCATGCCGCCGGCAAGATCCTGAATTTCACTGTAATCCGTCACACCAGCCGGAATCTCCGCCGGGCGGGTCACCATCGGGTTGCCCTCCGCGGGATCGGCCGGCACCTGTACCTGCGCATCGTTCATCCGGAGCCAGTTATAGGTTGGTGACGGCAGCGCATTTACCAAAAGCTTATTTTCCTTCATCACAACCTCCTCAGCCTATGGCTCCCTTCATTTCCAGTCGGATCAGATTATTCATTTCCACCGCATACTCCAGCGGCAGCTCCTTCGAAACACTGTCCGCAAAGCCGGAAACGATCAGGGCCCGGGCATCCTCCTCCGAAAGGCCGCGGGACATCAGATAGAAAACCGCATCGTCCGATATACGGCCGATCTTTGCTTCATGTCCGACATCCGCATCCTTCGTCCGCACATCCATGGCCGGAATCGTATCCGATCTTGAAATATCATCCAGCATCAGCGACTGGCAGGAAACCGCCGCCTTTGCATGCTTCGCCTGTTTGTTGATCACCACAGAGGAACGGTAGGTACTGATGCCGCCGTCCTTACTGATGGAACGCGTATTGATGAAGGAGCTGGTATCCTTTCCGTTATGCACCACCTTAGCACCGGTATCAAGATTCTGTCCTCTGCCGGCGAAGGTAACACCGGTGAACTCCATGCGGGAATGATCTCCCTTTAGGATGGTCATCGGATAGAGATAGGAAACATGGGAGCCGAAGGATCCGGAAACCCATTCCATTTTGCCGTTCTCCTCTACGATGGCCCGCTTCGTATTCAGGTTGTACATGTTCTTCGACCAGTTCTCAATCGTGGAGTACCGAAGCTTCGCATTCTTCCCGACATAAAGCTCTACACAGCCGGCATGAAGATTGGCAATGTTGTACTTCGGAGCGGAGCAGCCCTCAATGAAATGCAGGCTCGCACCCTCATCCACGATGATCAGCGTATGCTCAAACTGTCCTGCACCCGGTGCATTGAGACGGAAGTAGGACTGCAGCGGAATCTCCACCGATACGCCCTTCGGAATGTAGACGAAGGAGCCGCCGGACCAGACCGCACCGTGCAGTGCGGCAAACTTATGATCCGTCGGCGGTACCAGGTGCATGAAATGCTCCCGGATCATCTCCGCATAGGGACCGTGCAGGGACGACTCGATATCCGTATAAACGACGCCCTGGGCCTCTACCTCCTTCTGAAGATTATGGTAGACCAGCTCCGAATCGTACTGGGCACCCACGCCGGCCAGGGATTTGCGCTCCGCCTGCGGAATACCGAGCTTGTCGAAGGTTTCCTTGATATCCTGCGGAACCTCCTCCCAGTCCGCCGTCATCTTCGTCTTCGGCTTTACATAGGTGACGATATTGTTCATGTCGAGGCCGTCAATGCTCGGGCCCCACTGCGGCACCTTCTTCTGATTGTAAATCTCCAGCGATTTCAGGCGGAAATCCCGCATCCATGCCGGATCGCCCTTCTTCTCCGATATCTCCAGTACGATTTCCTTCGTCAGACCCTCCTGGATCTTGTAGAAATCCGTATCCTTCTCCTCATAGCGGAAATCATACATGGAGCGATCAATGTCTCTGACCTCGGCCTTTTCCTTATTTGCCATGATCTGTCCTCCGCCTTATTTCTTCAGGAACTCCACGAAGCCCTCTTCGTTGATCTTTGTCACCATCGAAGCATCGCCCTCGGCCTTCAGGACACCGTTCACCAGCACATGAGTCCGGTCCACCTTCAGCGCCTCCAGAATACGTGTGGAGTGGGTAATGATGATGAGCGCACCGTCCATAGATTTCTGATACTCTTCGACACCCTTGCTGACCGTACGTACCGCATCCACATCGAGACCGGAATCCGTCTCATCCAGGATCGCGAGGGACGGCTTCAGCATCAGAAGCTGCAGAATCTCCGCTTTCTTCTTCTCACCGCCGGAAAAGCCGACATTGAGGTCACGGTCCGCATAGCTCGGGTCCATATCAAGAACCGCCATCGCCTTCTTCATTTCCTTCTTGAAATCCCAGAGGCGGATATGCTGTCCGGTCCGCTGCTGCAGTGCCGAGCGGATAAAGTTTCCGAGGGTAATGCCCGGCACCTCCAGCGGGTTCTGGAAGGACAGAAACATGCCCATCTTCGCTCTCTGATCGGTCGGTGCCGCCGTGATATCCTGTCCGTTAAAAAGAATCCGGCCGCCCGTAATTTCATACAGGGGATTTCCCATCAGTGCATTGCCCAGGGTGGACTTGCCGGCACCGTTCGGTCCCATCAGCACATGCGTTTCTCCTTTATTTACCGTCAGATCTACGCCGTGCAGGATTTCCTTCTCCTCGACCCTTACTGCAAGATTCTTGACATTCAGTAAATCTGCCATTTTGCTTCCTCCATACGATCGCCCCGGCTTCGCGCGGGACGGATTTTATATAGGTTTTCACCTGCAGACATATAAACATTCATTTTATGTCGTCTGCACGGATCCATTAAAAAACAGCCGATGTTGCAGCGTGACTGTGCGCCTCCAACACCAGCAGTTCCGATTATAGCCCAGCGTCCCATGTTCCGCAAGAAGATTTCCTAGTTTTCCAATGGGAATACTCGATGACGCATATCCGTTTCAGCGAAGGCACCGGCCAGCGTCACCTTCAGACGCCCTCTCCGTCCCACTTCGGAACGAAGCTTTCCTCGGCAACATCTCCCTCCTGAATGAAGGCATGGACGATGCCGCGGTCAATGGCATGATTCACCAGCCGCTCATACTCCCGCTTTGTGACGCGGCGGTTGATTTCCGGCCAGCCGGAAAGCCGCGGAAACGGCGTAAACTGGTGCATGAGGCTCAGATACACCTGATCGCCGTAATGATCATAGACATAATCCACGATCCGCTCTGCCTGATGAACCATCGACGGCATGAGGAGATGCCGGACGATGACGCCGCGATGCATCATCCCCCGTTCATCAAAGACCGGAGACGGACACTGCCGCACCATTTCTGCAAGACTTTCCATGGCCCGTTCCGGATAGTCCGCCGCACCGGAATACTTCCTTGCTTTTTCCGGATCCAGATATTTGAAATCATCTAGATAAATATCCGCGAGGCCGTCGAGCCGCCGGAGCAGTGCCGTCGTTTCATAGCCGGAGCAGTTGATGACGAAGGGAATCCGGAGGCCGCGGTTTCGGCTTCTCTCCATGGCCATGGCAATCTTCGGAATGTAATGATCCGGCGTCACCAGGTTAATGTTGTTGGCGCCCTGCGCCTCCAGCTCAAAAAAGATCTCCGACAGCCGTTCCGGGCTGACGCACTTCCCCGTCTCCTTGTGGCTCAGCTCATAATTCTGGCAGAAGACGCATTTCAGCGTGCAGCCGGAAAAGAAGACGGCACCGCTGCCCTCCGTTCCGGAAATGCAGGGCTCCTCCCAGAAGTGAAGTGCCGCCCGGGCGATATACATCTCTTCCCCCACGCCGCAGATTCCCTTCTGTCCGGCCTGCCGGTTGACGCCGCAGCTCCGCGGGCAAAGCCGGCAGCACTGTGCTTCATCCTGCATCATCTGCTCCCTTCGCTCTTTCGGAACTGTGCATTCCGCCGGTTCTCTTCCGCGTTTTTCCGGGCCTTTTCAGACTTCGGCTGCGAATCAAGACGGGCCTTCTCCTTCTCCAGATCCTGCTGAAGGCGCCGCGTCTCCTCCCGGCGGCACTCCTCTTCATTCATGACGCCGATCTTCAGCTCGTCTTCATTGGCATACCATTCCAGGAAGCTGTGCTTTACATGCTGCCGCTTGTAGCCGAGAATCTTGTTGAGGCTCACATTCTCCATCGCACTGAAGATATTCCGCTCCACATACGGATTCGTCTCCTTCAGCTTCTCGATCAGCTTCTTCGTTTCAAGACGCTTCGAGCTCGTCTGCCCGTCGGTATGGCAGGTCGTGCAGGTCTCCGTGAAATGGCAGGCACACTGAATGAAATTGAGATCATTGTAATCCCGCCAATGCTTAATCTCCGCCTCGCGGATCAGGTACAGCGGGCGGATGAGCTCCATCCCCGGAAAATTCGTGGAATGCAGCTTCGGCATCATCGCCTCATACTGCCCTGCATAGAGCATGCCCATGAGAACCGTTTCGATCACGTCGTCGAAATGATGGCCGAGTGCAATCTTGTTGCAGCCGAGCCGCTGCGCCTCCTTATAGAGATAGCCGCGGCGCATGCGCGCACAGACATAGCACGGCGATTTCGGGATATTGTATACCGAATCAAAAATATTGGTTTCAAAGATGGTCAGGGGAATGCCGAGAAGCTCCGCATTCCGCTCGATCACCTTACGGTTTGCTTCATTGTAGCCTGGATCCATGCAAAGAAACGTAAGCTCAAACGGCAGCTTATTGTGCCGCTTCAGCTCCTGAAACAGCTTCGCCATCAGCATCGAATCCTTGCCGCCGGAAATGCAGACCGCGATGCGGTCGCCGGCCTCCACCAGCTGATAATCACAGATGGCCTTCACGAACATGCCGAAGAGATTCCGCTTGAATTTCTTTCGGAGCGACTTCTCGATGTCCTCACGGCGCCGATCGGAATCCATGTCCTTCTGAATACGGCGAAGCACCCAGCTGCCGTAGCCGCCGGCCAGGCTGTAGGCCTCATAGCCCTGCTCGGCCAGCCGCTCGGCGGCCGCCATGGACAGGTCTCCGTACTTACAATACAAAACGACCGGCTTATCCTGCGGAATCCGGTGATTTCCGTCGGCAATATTTACAAGATCCACCCGGACGGCATCCGGCATTTTTCCGGTCTGAAAATCCTGCTCCTCCCGTACATCGATGAGATGGTAGCTCTCCCGCGGCCATCCCTCCAGCTCCTGTGCTGTTATTTCTCTTGCTGTCGTGTCCATCCTTACTCCTGAAATAAGCATCGGCCAAAGATCCGGACGATGCACCCTTCGGTGCCGCCATCACTCTGGCCGATTCATACATATGCTAAGGAAATGCTGATTAAAGCGTTTTCCTATAACTGCTTCGCGCGGCAAAGCTCTGCGATGTGCGAGAAAAAATTCCTTACAGCTTGATGCCGCTCTTCTTCAGAAGCTCTCCGAAGGAAGAGGTCGCTGCACCGGACTCCTTATAGTTGGCACGGAAATCATCCCGCTCCTGCTTTTCTCTGCGCTCCTGCTTCTCTGCCTCTAAGGCCTTCATGGAAAGGGAAATGCGTCCGTCCTTTACGGCAATGACCTGTACCTTGACGGTCTGGCCCTCCTTCAAAACGTCCGCCGGGGACTTCACCCGCTTATTGGAAATCTGTGAAACATGAAGAAGACCAGTTACGCCGTCTCCGAGGTCTACGAATGCGCCGTAATCCTTGAGAGACTCTACCTGACCCTCGGTCACAAGGCCCACCTGGATGGCTGCGGCCTTCTCTGCCTTTGCCTTCTCCTGCTCCTCACGCAGAACGTCGCGGGCGGAAAGCACCAGCTTGTTGTTCTCCGGATCTGCGGTAATCACGCGTACCTGCAGCTTCTTTCCGACCCAGTCCGGAAGCTCCTCTTCCTTTACGAAGCCGAGGGAAAGCTTGGATGCCGGAATGAAGGCGCGAAGGCCGTCTACAGATGCGGTCACACCGCTCTTCACAGCCTCCTTCACCTCTACCTCGAAGCTGGTTTTGTTCTCGAAATCATCGAGGACCTTCTCCCACTTACTCATATCTACACGCTTTGCATTTGCATGCTGCTTGAAGGAAGCCTCCAGCTCCTCCTTGAAATCATCCATGGAAGGAATCTTCTCTTCCTTTGTATCTTCAATCTTGATCTCGTCTGCCATTACTATGGTACCCCTTTTTCTTCAGAATGCGGGCACAGGCCCGCTCCGCCTACTATAGCACAAATTCAGGTGATTGTTCAGCTGCTGCAGCAAAAAACCGCTGCTTATGCCTCCGGCTCCTCTACGATCACCTTCGTCATCGTCACCGCCACCACCGGTGCATCCTGCCAGCCGGTCGGTGTGGACGCGATGCGGTCTACCTCATCGAGTCCGTCGATGACCTTTCCGAAGGCAGCATACTGTCCGTCCAGATAGGACGCATCGGCATGCATGATAAAGAACTGAGAGCCGGCAGAATCCGGATCCATGGCCCGTGCCATGGAAATGACACCGCGGGTATGCTTAAGATCGTTCTTTACGCCGTTCGACGAGAACTCTCCCTTAATATGCCAGCCCGGACCGCCGGTACCGTTGCCGTCCGGATCGCCGCCCTGGATCATAAAGCCCGGAATGATGCGATGGAAGGTCAGGCCATCATAGAAGCCCTGCTTTACCAGCTTCACAAAATTCTCCACCGTGATCGGTGCTGTCTCCGGATAGAGCTCCAGCCGGATCGCCTTCCCGTCGTCCATTGTGATTGTTACAATCGGATTTGCCATAATTTTCCTCCTCTTTTCAGACCGCCGTACTCTGCAGGCGCCGGAGAAATGTGTATGAACACATTTCCCGGCCGACGGCCGGTTTATAGCGTCATTGTAGCAACAAACCGGTGCCGCCGTCAATGTGTCGCCGCATCGGTCTCCGCCGGATCCCACTTGCTGAAGCGGATCCGCTGTGCCGCATAGATGCCGTAATTTCCGGAGAAAAGATAGGTGATCGCAATGGCCAGGATGAAATACGAGGAGGCCTCGAAGCCGAACAGCTCAAAGGCGATCAGAAGCGAAGCCACCGGACAGTTGGTTACACCGCAGAAAACGCAGGCCATGCCGATCGCCGAAGAGAGCGCAGGATCCATTCCGGTCAGGGTCCCCACCGCATGTCCGAAGGAGGCGCCGATAAACAGGGACGGTACGATTTCGCCGCCCTGGAAGCCGCCGCCCAGGGTAATGGACGTAAACAGGATTTTTAAAAGGAAGGCATAAACCGGCACGGTCCGGGCCGGATCCTCGATGCATCCGGCTATAAAATCCGATCCCGTTCCGTTGTAGGTCTGATCGCCGACCAGCAGTGTAAGCGCAACAATCAGCACACCGGACACCGCGGCCCGAAGGTAGTCATTTTGAAGCCTTGTCCCGAGAAGCTTCTTGCTCCGGTGCATGGCGGTGGCAAACAGAATCGAAACAACGGCGCAGGCCAGGGCAAGCAGCAGCGTACAGAGTGCCGCCCGCACCGTGAATTCCGGAACCTCGGAAAGCAGCATCGTTTCACTGCCCGGATGGATCCGCTGTGCGACGAAATGAGCGGTCAGCGCGGCCACTGCACAGGGAACCAGCGCAGAGTAATACATGACACCCACAGTACTGATTTCCATGGAAAGCATGGTGGCGGCGAGCGGTGTGCCGAAAAGGGCGGAAAAAGCGGCACTCATGCCGCACATGATCGTCCGCCGGCGATCCGCCGCCTGAAAATGCAGAAGCCGTCCCAGGCCGTTTCCCAGCGAACCGCCGACCTGCAGCGCGGCGCCCTCCCGACCGGCCGAGCCGCCGAACAGATGCGTAAGCACCGTCGATACAATGATCAGCGGTGCCATCCGGACCGGCACCCGTTCTCCCTTCCGGATCGCCTCCAGTACAAGATTGGTGCCCCGCGGCTTCCGCGCCCCCAGACGGTGATAAAACCATACAATGAAAAGTCCGGCCAGCGGCAGCAGAAAGACGATCGCCGCATGTGCCTTTCGAAAGGCCGTCGCCAACACAATCGCCCGCGCAAAAAGCGCCGAGATGCCGCCCACGGCGATCCCGGCCAATGCTCCGAAGCCGATCCATTTCAGCCCCACCCGCAGCTTATACGGAAGCTGCTTCCAGTATTCCATTTGATCCGTACTCATTTCTCTCCCCTTTATATGCCGGCGGCTGAGCTCCCTTACGGCATCCGCATCGCCCCGGCATGACTCGAAGCTCCGGGCCGGCCCCGAAGACTTTCTGTATTCAGAGCTCGATGGTCTCGAGATCCTCCGGCACATAGACATGACCGGAATACGACGCCTGCGCCTCTGCAGTATACAGCTCCTTCCGGCGGGCAATGTTCTTGTCCTCTGTATGATACAGAAGAAGCTTCGGTACCCCGAGGCTCTCCGCAAGCTCGGCGGCATCCTTCACCGTCGAATGATGCTTTTCATAAGGATGGAAGCTGTCCCGCTCTCCGTAGAGGCAGAAGGCCTCATGCAGAAGCCAGTCCGCACCCTTCGCATATTTTTCCTCATATTCTGCATTGTACGGCTCATCTCCGCAGCAGCACAGCGTCCGCCCCGGCTCTAACTCATACAGATAGCCGAACTGCTTCGCCTTGGTGGAGCCGATGTCAAAGAACGTTACTCTATGACCGTTGATCATGCGGGTCTCTCCATCCTCCACCGGAATCAGATGGAGACGCTCGCCGATGAACTTCACCTGTCCCGGCTGAAGCAGCTTCCGGGAAATATCATCCAGAAGCTCAATCACCTCCCTGTGGCCGTAGATCCTGGCCTCGCCCTCATATTTTCCGGACTTCATATTCTGCGTAATCAGACGAACCATCCAGATCATGCCGGTGAAGTGGTCAATGTGCTTATGCGTCAGAAAAATCTCCCGCATATCCATCCAGTTTAAGCCGGCATACTTCAGCTGATGAACGATCTGTCCGCCTCCGCCGGCATCTACCATAAAATACTTCTCTCTTCCCTGCTTCGACTCATCCGTCAGAACATAGCAGGTATTGTATACCTCCGATACCAAGGCATTACCCGTACCAAGCATTGTGATTTTCATTTGCCGCGTCTCCTTCGCTGTTTCAAGTGTTGTCTTTTATTCTACACTCTTTCCGTGCTGCCGAAAAGAGCGTCACTGCAACAAAAATACAGCCGCTCCGCCGGAGATCGGAATGATCCTCGACGGAACGGCTGCGCATTCGATCACCGCTTACTTCAGTCCTGCGGTCAGCTCCTCCGGCACATACCAGAGTCCGTTTTCGTTATGAGTGGAATCCATATAATCCTTCAGCTGCTGTGAATGATAGGCCGCTACGATGTCCTGCGCCCACTGTGCGTCCTTGTTTTCCTCCTTCACAACCACCTGCAGGATCAGATGCGGAAGGATGTCCTCCTGAAGAAGAGCCGTGGACGGATCAATATTTGCATTATAGACGATGGAGCCGGTGATGACCGCATAGTCGGCATCCGAAAGCACCGGCGGAATATTCACGGAGGTCATCTCCGTGAAGGTCAGGTTGTACGGATTTTCCGTAATATCCTGCTGCGTCACGGTCGAGAGGTCCTTATCCGGATCCAGGGTGATCCAGCCGGCCTTCTGAAGAAGTGCATAGGCTCTCGCGGTATTGGAGGCATCATCCGGTACAAGAATGGTCATACCGTCGGCGATCTCATCCACGGAGCTGTGATTTGCAGAATAAATGCCGGCCGGCACCGTCGGAATCGGACTGATGTTCACGAGGTCCGCACCCTGTGCTTCATCGAAATTCTCCACATAGGCAATGTGCTGCTCCACGTTGACATCCGCTTCTCCGTCCTGTACGGCAATGTCGGCAGACTGAAGGTCAGCGAACTCTATCGGCGTTACTGTATAACCCTGTGCTTCCAGAAGCGGTGCGATCTGCTCCTCAAAGAGCACGGAATACGGGCCCCAGGACTTCGAGAACTTGATTTCCTTGTGGCTTGGATCGGCCGTACCGGCCACACCTACATTCGATGTATCCACCAAAGCCGCGACACTTCCGTCGGATGCTTCCGTTTCTGTCTCTGCCGCAGCGGTGATTTCCGCTGCCGTCGTTTCCGCTGCTGTGCCGGCTGCCGTCGTGGTCTCCGTAGACGCGGAGGAGCCGCAGGCTGCGGTCGCTCCTGCGATCAATGCGGCAGCGGTGAGGAAGGATAAGGTCTTTTTCATAATTTTCTCCTTTAAAATAAAATGTGTTGGGGGATATCCAAGCGCCTGCGGCGCTTGGATCAACCATGTAACCGTCTTTTTTCTGCAATTTTATTTCCGACGGTCTGGACGATCTGGACGAAGAGGATGAGGATCACGACGGTGAAGATCATGAGGTTCGTGTTGAAGGTCTGGTAGCCGTAGGTCAGGGCCAGGTTTCCGACTCCGCCGCCTCCGATATAACCGGCCATGGCGGTGGCACCGATGAGTCCGACGGTACCGGTGGTGATGCCGATCACCATGGAGCCGAAGGCCTCCGGAAAGACAAAGTGAAGAATGATTTCAGGCGTACTGGCGCCCATCGATTTCGCCGCCTCCACAATGCCTCGATCCACACCCAGCAACGCACCCTCGATGAGACGCGCAAAATACGGGGAAATGTAAAGCACCAGCGGAACCAGGCAGGCCCTCGTGCCGATGCGGGTTCCGATGATCAGCTTCGTAAACGGCATGACCGTCACCATCAGGATGATAAACGGCGTCGAGCGTATGATATTGATCACACTGTTCAGAACAAAGTATACAAAATCATTCCGTTTCAGCCCGTCCTTCCGGCTGAGCCACAGAAGAACCGCCAGGATGAAGCCCAGTACGGCGCCGATGAGCAGCGACCAGCCGACCATATACAGCGTTTCACCGGCCGACTTCACAACCTTTTCCATCGGAACACCTAGGAATGCCTCCAGCTGCTCTGTCATAACACCACCTCCTCAAATTCCTCGCCGGTGGCCACTATATGCTGCCGGCACTTCTCGATCTCCGCTTCCTCCCCCTCGAAGAGAATCAGCATGATGCCGATGACGACGCCTTCGATGACACTGATCGTACAGTACAGGAGGTTGGTTTTAACCTGAAATTTCGTATTCAGCTCCCAGAGCAGCGGCTCCGTATGCTCATGATTCCGCATCTTGATCCGAAGAATCTGATAATAATTCGTCATGGCCTTGATCCCCGGAATCAGCGGTGCCGGCACCTCGTCATGGATCAAATTACCGACAAACTCCTTCGCAATCTCCGACTTCGGGTTCGTAAATACATCCACCACATCGCCGGATTCAACGACATGTCCGTAGTCCATCACGGCCACCTTATTGCAGATCTGCCGGATGACATTCATTTCGTGGGTAATGACAACCACCGTAACATCCATCTGCTGATTGACCTGCTTCAGAAGCTCCAGGATGGACTCCGTCGTTTTCGGATCCAGCGCAGAGGTCGCTTCATCACAGAGCAGAATCTTCGGATTGGTCGCCAGTGCCCGGGCAATGCCGACACGCTGCTTCTGTCCGCCGGACAGCTGATCCGGATAGGCCATTTTCTTTTCCGACAGGCCGACGAACCGAAGAAGCTCGTTCACCCGTGCCTCCGTCTCCGCCTTCGGGACGCCGTTCAGCCGAAGCGGAATGGCTACATTGTCAAAAATCGTCTTTGAATTCAGAAGATTAAACTGCTGAAAAATCATGCCGATGGATTTCCGGAGCTTCCGAAGCTCCCGCTCTGACAGAGTGCTGAGATCCTGTCCGTCCACCCGCACCCGGCCGCCGGTCGGAAGCTCCAGGGCATTGATCATGCGTACCAGCGTCGACTTTCCGGCACCGGAATAGCCGATGATCCCATAGATATCCCCCTTCTCAATCTGCAGAGAAATGTCCTGCAGGGCCGATACCTTTGTTTTCCCGTCAAATACCTTCGAGAGGTGTTCAAATTCAATCATGCTCATGCTGTACCTTCACCTCCGTTCATGCGTACAGTCCGAGCTCATCCGACCATACCTCCGCATACTGAAGGAAGTAGGCGACGCCCCTCTTCAGCACTGACTCATCGATCTCAAAGAACGGCGAATGCTGCGGAAAACGTTTTTCCGGATCTGTAAGACCGCCGCCGAGAATCAGATAGGCCTTCGGGTTTGTATACTTCGAAAAGTCCTCTCCGCCCGTAGAGAACGGAAGCTGCAGCACATGCTCCGGTCCGAATACGGATGCGGCCGCCTTCCGCCCGGTGGCCGCCACCTCCGGATCGTTGATCGTCACCGCACAGCCTAGGTGATAGTCCACCCGGATCTTCGTGCCCGTGTCCGCGGCGATGGCATCCGCCGTCCGTTCAAGAATCGCCGGGAAGCGGTCCCGGACCGCCGGATCTGCCGTGCGGGTCGTGCCGCTCAGGTGCGCCGTCGCCGGAATGACATTGGAGGTCGTGCCGGACGTGAACTGGGTGATGCTGATGACCACAGGCGTGATGGCATTTCGCTCCCTGGCCACAATCCGGTTCACCGACTGCACGAACTCAACGCCGGCCTGGATCGGGTCAATGCACTGCTCCGGATGGGCACCATGGCCGCCCCTGCCCTCGATATAGACGTCGAAGGTATCCGCACTGGCCATGATCGGACCGTCCTGAACAGCAGCATTGCCGGCCTCGAGGGCACTCATGATATGAAGCCCGATCAGGCGCTCACAGGCAAGCACGGACGGCACCGTCTTTAAGTGCAATGCACCGGAATCCTCGATAAACTCCTCCGCCGGCTGAAAAATCAGGCGGATCGTGATCCGAAGCTCATCTCTATGCTTTGCAAAAAGCTTCGCCGCCGCCAGGAGAATTGCAATATGGGTATCATGGCCGCAGGCATGCATGGTGCCTTCATTCTCCGACCTATAGCTGCAGGCGGTTTCCTCGGTGATCGGAAGCGCATCGATATCCGCCCGGATGCCGAGAATATGGTCACTCGAATGCTTCCCTTTAATGGTCGCAATCACCGCCGTCTTATACGGTGTTTCATACGGAATATCCAGTGCATCCAGATATTCCTCAATCTTTTTCTGTGTATTCAGCTCCTGCCAGGACAGCTCGGCATGCTGATGAAAATACCGCCGGAGCGCGATCAGCTCCTCCTCGATCGCCGCGGCCTCCTCCTTTATGTTGAATGTACTGCTTTCCTCTGCGTTCATCGTGCATCTCCTTCTTTCAGTACGTTTTTGTAATACGCATCATTATAACTTTTAATTCCTAGCTGTAAAATAGGAATTATTTATGGCCTGCTATAACCGATGCTGTAGAACAGAAAAAGCGGATGGAGGAATCCATCCGCTTTACATTAATATCTTTTCAACGCTGCATATCACCGAAGACGATGAACTGCATTCAAAGCCCGCTGCTCTGCAGCAGCACAGCGCCATTTGAGCTAAAGACATAAACTGCCACGAAGATCGTAAGCAATACCGTATGTACCGGTGCATACAGCGCCTTCGGCTCCATGCCCGGCAGCTTCGGCCGCTCCCAGAGACTCAGCATCGGTGCAAAATAGCTGAGATACATATAGCGGCTGCTGAAGGCCGCTCCGTCATACATCTCCGGCCATTTGCTGATTTCCTGAATATCAAGGTAACCGAAGAAGAAAATCAGTCCCTCCAGCAGAAGAAAGGTATTCAGAAGATCCACCCCCGGATCATGCCGAAGGAGAAACAGCCGGTACAGGATCGCCAATACCGGCGGCAGTACCGCCTGCAGCCAGGCATATCGGTCCCGCCGGAGCATGGTCCGAAAGGCCGATCTTCCGGCGCCGGTACGGACCTGCGCACCCGTCCGGGCAGCGAAATCATTCTTTTCTGCATGGTCCTTCGGCATCTTCCGGCGAACCGGACGTCCGCAGCCGGGACAATGATCCGCATCCTCCGGCACTTCGGCGCCGCAGTTCGTGCATACGCGTTTCGGTCGGATCCGAAGAATCGGCTGACCGCAGGACGGACAATAGGATGCATGCGCCGGGAGCTCCGCGCCGCAGTGTGGACATTTCATATATCTACCTCCGTGTTTTACATCGATTCACCCGGTCATCCGCTGCCGGATCCGTTTCCCGCCGGCGCCGAGGCCCGATTACTCTACTGTGATCACCAGTCCATGCGGGAGACAGGTAATCGGGAAATCATAGCTTGCCCGGCCAAGCGGCGCCGTATGGACGCAGATCTGATTGGCACAATTTGATTCTGCCATTCGGACTTCTCCGTCTTTTAGTTCCAGAAGATTCATGTTCGCCTCCGGATCCGCCGTGCCGAGGGATCCAAGGGTTGCATCCATGTCCACCGCCTCCGCCGTGCCGTCCTTAAGGAGATACATCGCATCCTCGGAAAGCGGTACGCGGAGAATCTCCGCGCCCTCGTACTGCACCACGGCCTCGAGCGGCGCGGCGCTGTTTTTATGCCGCATATAAAAAAGCATGACACACAGCAGAGACACCAGAACGAGCCCGCCGAGTAAAAGAAGCGTCCTTCGGTTTTTTCGCTGATGGATCATTTCCATATTCTTCACGTTTTTCTCTCCCGGAGATTTCGGACGATCTGAAACAGCATATCGTATTCCTTCGGCTCCTCCGGACGGAACGGCCAATGCAGCATGCATTCCTCCCGATCCGGGCAGCGCCTTCGGATGTCCTGGATCGACTGCCAGGCGCCCTCGACCATCGCTTCCTCCGCTTCCATACCGAGAATCACCCGGTCCCCCATGGACAGCAATACTTCATTCAGGATCGGAATGAATCCATCATCCATATCGCGAATTGCGTCAAAAAACGCTTCCTGCTGCATCGGATGCCCGAGGATCTGTTCCTCGATATTTCCGGCCAATGTAAGCCAGCTGCAGCAGAGAATACTCCAGAGCTGGCTGTGCAGCCCGACACTTGCCACCAGATCATAATGCTTCGCCGGAAGCCGCCGCCGAAGGTCCTCCGGGGAAGCCGGCAGCTTTTTTTGAAGCACAGCAAGCGCCCGGAGGGATGCGTCCATGAAATCTGCCTCCGTAAGCGCCTGTCCTCTCGTCACCGCCATCTGATACAGTGTATCAAAAAACTGCTCCGTGTCCTCGTCCGAAACACCCGTCAGGGAGCAGGAAACCAGCTGTACATCCGGCGAATGCAGGAGACCGTAACGCTGAAGCCCCCGCCGCACGCTGTCTGCATCCGCATCGATCAGCGTGAGCGCAGCCCCCGCTGCATGGAGACGCCGAAGGTCGATGTCATTGGCCGGACCGATGCCAAACAGCGCGGCAGAGCGGATCTCTCCGCAGGAAAGAAGCAGCTCCGTCAGCTGCTCCCGATAGCCTGTCCAGTTTTCATATGCATGCGGAATCTCAAATTCCCGCCGGATCTCATCAAGAAAATGCATTTTTTATCCCAGTGCCTCCGGGCGGCGCAGGCATCGTCTCCTTATGTATCCCAGTGCCGTATGCAACGTAAAAGAGGCAGACATGGTCTGCCTCTTCTATATTTAGGGAAACGCTGATTTAATCAGCATTTCCTTCGCCTGCAGGCCCGAAGGCCGTCCCGCAATCTCAGCCTACCAGCTTACCGGATGCATCGAAGGTACGATATACGCCGTCGATCAGATTTACGCCGGTTACCATCGTGCCGTCGGCACCCATGTAATAGGTTGCGCCGTTTGCATTAATCCAGCCGGTCTTCATCCAGCCGGATGCGTCGAAGTAATACCACTTGCTGTTGATATACTCAAATCCGTTGACCGTATAGCTGCCGTCGGCATGACGATACCACCACTTGTTGCTGCCGTCCGCGGCCTGCAGCCACTGCGGTGCCGTGGTTGCGGTCTTGGTTGTAACCACCGGACCGGAGGAGCTTCCGGTAACAGTGGTCACACCCGTGCTGGTCGCCGAGCTGCTGCCGGAGGAGCTGCTGCCTGCAAAATAACGCTCCTCGGAGGACTCCCAGCCGGACCAGCCGGAATTCTTATTATAGGCTCTTACCTTGAAATAATAATATCCGCTCTTCGTGATATAGGACTGAAGGCTGATGCTCTTCTTCGTGCTGGTGGTCTTCTTCACCTGGCTGTCATCACGGTAAAGAACGATCTCATACTTCGAAGCCGTGCCGTCGATCTTCCACTTGGCGGTATAGCCGCTCCAGTAGGCAGAGCTTACAATGGCATAATACTCGCTCGTACCGGTGCTGTAATAATAGTCGGAATAATCATAGTAGTCGTCGCTGGTCGCACCGGAATCCGTATAATTGGAAAGCTGACGATAGTATTCCTCCTCGTCGTACTGTGACAGATAGCCCCAGTAGACCGGATCATTCAGCCAGTCCGTCGTATTTCCGGTCGGATACTCACCGAACATATCATAATAATAATCGTTGTAGGTCATCGATGCAAATGCCGTCATCGACGTACCGGCCGTCATCATAATCGCTGCAAGAACCGCAGCCGTTTTCTTTAATTTCATATCCTTCCCCTTTCCAGCAGGTACACTCTTTTATTTAGGTTAGTATACGCATTTCTTTTCCGAATTTCCACTAAAATATAAAATCGTAAAGATATCGTAACAGTTCAGCCGGGGCACCGCGAAGGACGGTCTCTTCCGGGGGAGTCTCAAGCTTCATCGATAAGGCTTTGACAGCCCTCGTCTCCCGGAAGTATAATGGAAAGAATACATTTAAAGGAGGTACTCATTATGAGTCTTTTTATTCTCGGTATTCTTTTCAGCCTTCTGGCCGCTTCGGCCGCGCTTCTGACGGCCGGCTACATGCTGTTCGGACTGTTGGCCGGGCTTCTCTGCATTGCCCTCTGGCTCCTGGTGATCATCGCCGAGTGGCGGATCTATGTGAAGGCCGGACAGCCCGGCTGGGCCTCGCTGGTTCCCTTCTATAACGATTACATCGCCTATAAAATCTTCTGGGGCAACGGTTGGATGTTTCTGCTGCCGCTGGTGCTGAGCTTTCTTTCCGGTATGGAATATCTCGGCACTCTCTGCTCTCTTGCTTCCCTCGTGCTCTACGCGGCCACACAGTATAAGAAAAGCGTGTCCTTCGGGCACGGCATCCCGTTTACCGTTGGGCTTATTCTGTGCCCGACCATCTTCGAGCTGATCCTAGGCTTCGGTTCCGACTTCTACCGCGGTGTGCCGCAGGACGGCTTCTCCTATGACCAGCTGAGAGGAAAATACGGAAAATATGTACCGAATGCCGACGGCATAAGCTTCACATCTCCGGATGCTTCCCGAAAGAACGATACGATCGTGGATGAGAAGCCGGAAGACCCTAAGATTTGATAGGAAGAGATATCTATGAAACAACAGAAAACACAGGACATGGGCTCCGGAAGCATTCCGAAGCTTCTGGCGCAGCTTGCGATTCCGGCCGTCGTGGCGCAGATCGTAAATCTGCTTTATAACATCGTGGACCGTATTTATATCGGGCATATGGCCACGGTCGGTGCAGCTGCGCTGACGGGCGTCGGACTCTTTACACCGATTCTGATGCTGATCAATGCCTTCGCCATGCTGGCCGGTTCCGGCGGTGCACCGCGCGCCGCCATTTCCATGGGTGAAAAGGACAATCGTACTGCCGAACGCATCCTCGGAAACTGCTTTGCGCTTCTGATGCTGATGGCGCTGGTGCTGACGATTCTTTTTTATGCATTGGCCCCGACCCTGCTCCGTCTCTTCGGCGCCAGTGTGATTACACTCCCCTATGCCATTGACTATGCCCGCATTTATATTTTGGGCACCGTATTCGTCCTGATCGTCATGGGCATGAACCCCTTCATCACCACCCAGGGCTTCGCAAAAATCAGCATGATGACCACATTGATCGGTGCGGTCATCAACATTATCCTGGATCCGATTTTTATTTTCGGACTGCACATGGGTGTCCGGGGCGCAGCATTGGCCACGGTGCTCAGTCAGGCCGTCGGCGCCCTCTGGATCCTCCGCTTTCTGACCGGAACACAGACGATGCTTCGGCTGAAGAAGGCGAACCTTCGGCTGGATCCGGCGATCATTCTGCCCTGCCTTGCGCTTGGAATCTCCACCTTCGTCATGCTGTCGACCGAAAGCCTTCTTTCCATCAGCTTCACCTCGAGTCTTGCGCGCTACGGCGGCGATCTCGCGGTCGGCGCCATGACCATCATCACCAGTGTGAGCCAGCTCGCGACGCTGCCGCTGCAGGGCATCTGTCAGGGCGGACAGCCGATCATCAGCTACAATTTCGGCGCGCGCAAAAATGATCGCGTAAAGAAGGCCTTCTTCGCCGAATTTACGGTCTGCGTGAGCTATACCCTTCTCTTCTGGGCCGCCGTTCTGCTGCTGCCGAAGCTTTTTGCAGGGCTCTTCACCGCGGATGCCGCATTGACAGAATATACGGCCCGGGCGCTTCGCATCTATATGGCCGGTATCTTCGCCATGGGCGCACAGATCAGCTGCCAGCAGAGCTTTATGGCCCTCGGACAGGCAAAGATCAGTCTGCTTCTCGCCTGCCTCCGAAAAATTGTTCTGTTGATTCCGCTGATCTTCCTGCTCCCGCAGCTTCTGAGCGATCAGGTCTTCGCCGTATTCCTTGCGGAGCCCATCAGCGACATTGCAGCCGCATGCATCACCACCCTATGCTTCCTGCTTCGGTTTGACACGATCCTTAAGCGGGGCGCAAATATGAAAAAAGAGGCCTAAAATCCGGCCTTTTCCGCCCGGTCCCTGCAATCTTAATACAATTTTAATTGTAATTTACGATAAGGCGGGGTAGTATGGTCCGGTATAAGAAAAAACGATAATCCCTATAAGGAGAACATGATGTCTATGGATATGGAACAGATCAAAAAGTTCGTTGAACAGAACAAAAAGGCCTGCGTCGGCGGACTTGCCGGTGCAGTGGTTGTACTGCTCGGCATTGCAGCCGCAACCAGCCAGTCCGGCTCCGATACAGCAACCGAAACCGCAGCGGCCAGCTCCGAGGCCGCCGAGGAAACCACGGTTCCGGAGACCACGCCGATCGAGGTAACCCGCGGCGACTTCTATAACAAGCTCAGCACCGGCAATGCGGTCAACATCCTGGTGCTCGGCGACGGCTTCGCGTACGGCGACGGCGCAAGCGATGCTTCCTCTGCCTGGGCCGAGCAGCTCTCGCAGAAGATCGGTGCCGCCTTTAAGAGCGCAAATGTATTTGTAAATAACTATGCCCTGTCCGGCGACAACGGCGTATATGCCGGCTATGTCATTGCCAACGAGCTCAATACCGATGTGCAGTATGACGCTGTGATCCTCAGCTTCGGAAGCTACGATGAGGATAAGGAAAGCTTCGGCACCTTCTATGAGGCGCTGATCCGCACCCTGAACAAGAAGTTCCCGGGCATCGAGGTCCTGTCTCTCATCGAGCCGTCCAGCGAGACGGATGCCGAGGGTCCGGCTGCTGCCAATGCAGACGCCGTAAAGACCATCACCTCCCACTATCTCGGTGAGACCATTGACATTGCCCAGAGCTTCAAGGATGCCGGCAAGGATGCCTCCGAAACCGCCGCAAAGGATAAGATCAACCAGAACGACGAGGGCAATAACACGACCGCCGATGTCATCGTAAAGGCCATTCAGACTGCGGCGGAGTCGGCAGATGAGAGCGGAAACACTGCGAGCATCAGCCCGCTGAATGCTTCTGTTTCTGCACTCGAGACCTGCGTTTATATTCCGTCCGGCGACTTTGCAAAGCTGAATGATACCACCTACGAGATCCTCGCCGACTACATTACCGATGAGAACGGCAATGCCGTGAAGGGCCTCCTGGGTCTTGACTATGATTATCTGACCGGTGACAATGATGTCTACGTAACCGTAGACGGGCAGCCGTTCGGCCGAAATACCGTAAACTATACCGGTGCGGAGGCACAGCAGCATATCGTCCTGATCAACGACGGTCTCTCCGCGGCCGATCATGTGACGATCCGCTTCGCCACCAAGGAGGAGGCCGATACCTTCGCCGGCATGACTGTTTCCGGCAACATCACACTTCCGGCAAGCTATGACGAGTTCGAGACCATCGCTTCCGAGGAGACCGATGAGCTCAGTGCCGAGGATCTTCTCGCTGCCGTAGAGGAAACAAATGCCGACGGCTCTTCCGTTCTTCTTCAGGCCGGTGCACTGGAGGCCGGTGAGGTATCCGACGGTGTGATCGTGCAGGAAGCTTCGGCTGCTGCCGAGAGCACCACTGCCGTTGAGACCACGGCCTACAGCACCACCAATGAGACCCGTTATTCAAACGGTGTCCTGGAGGAGAAGTACGAAGGCCAGTGGTGGGAAGTTGAAACCGATGCCGTTGCAGATCCGAATGCCGGCGTATATGCCGAGGGCGTGGATCATCCGGGTTCGACACCGGCTACCGGTATCGTACGTAAAACGGCAAGGCTGAAGACCAAGTCGGTCGGCCCGGGCGGTGACAGCTCCTCGGAGACAGAGGAAGAGACAGAGGCAGCAAGCGCTGCAGGAAGCACACAGGCTGCGGCAGAAACCACAGCTGCAGAGACCGTTGACGCTTCAAATGTAAGCGAATTCAGCAGTCCGGGCGCACAGGTAAAGGCCGCCGGTAAGTACTCTGTCAATGAGACCGATGCCTACGGAAACATCATTGCAAGCAACGGCCGGCTTTCCATCCAGGGCTCGGAAGAAAGTGATGAATAAGGTATTTCTTATGAACTGCAGAAAGTATGTATCTATACTCTGCCTGAGTGCTCTTATAACGTCCGCCTTCACCGTCACCGGCCTCGCCGGTGTCCGGAGCTATGGCGTAGCGCCGAAAGCCGGTACCGCTACCGGCGGTCCCTCGGTACCGGGATCCGATTCGGAAGCAGCTCTTCCGGCTGCGGGCAGCGAAGGCCACGGGTCTGCCCTTCAGATCAGCTACTATGATACGGCAGAGGCGGACGGCATCATGACGCTTGAGGCTGCCAATCACTGGGCCCGCTTCGATTTCGAGGCGAACCCATCCATCGGTGAAGACTGGAGCTGTACCATGGATCATGACATCCTCTCGGTAGAATCAAGCTTCCTTCCGAAGGATGCATCCGATACCTCAAACATCAATGACGGTACCCGGCGCTTCGTGCTGACACCGACTGCGCTCGGTACCGTGACGGTACGCTTCGATCTCGGGAAGGCCGGTGAAGAGCCGATCGATACCATGATCTATACCTTCCGGGTGGACGAGGATCTTCGCATCACACTTACGAATGCCGAGAACCCGCACGGTGATAAGAGCATCATTGTACGGCCGGTAGTGAAATAAAGGATACCGACGCACTATCGCGGAGATGCGATCAAAAAAAGGACGACAGCTATGCTGTCGTCCTTTTTTTGTAAGTGAACCTAACGGCATACATCCGCCAGATCAGATTTCTATGCAAAATACCTCTTGAAAAGGAAGTCAGAAAATGATAAATTGTCATTCTAAAACCACGTTGATGGAGTGGAATTTTCTGAAGCGTTCAGAACCTTGGCAGGAAGCTGCCGGCGATTTTCTGTGCGCTTTACTTTTCGCCACACAGCAGAGCTGCACAGCTTGTCCGCAGCTTTTGCTGTGTATTTTTGTGTGTAAAAAGGGAGAAAAAATGGATCAAACCTATATGAAAGAGAAGCCGATCGTACCGCTCGTCATTTCCATGGCGATTCCGATGACAATTTCCATGCTGGTGAATTCGCTGTACAACATCATCGACAGCTACTACGTGGCCCGGATCAGCGAGCAGGCCATGACCGCCCTGTCCCTCGTCTACCCGGCGCAGAATCTTCTGACTGCGGTCACGGTGGGCTTCGGCATCGGCACCAATGCGATGATTGCCTATTCACTCGGTGCCGGTCTCCCGAAGCAGGCCGATACCGCCGCGACCCTCGGCCTCCTCGGAAATATCCTGCACGGCCTTCTGATCAGTGTGCTCTGCATCTTCGGTATGTCCGCCTTCGTCG
Organism: Succinatimonas sp. CAG:777; assembly: GCA_963650995.1. Taxonomy (GTDB): domain Bacteria; phylum Bacillota; class Clostridia; order Lachnospirales; family Lachnospiraceae; genus Oribacterium. The sequence goes on from CAVJMS010000001.1 coordinate 122,030, forward strand.
GTCATTTCACGGAGGATGCAGAGATCGTGGCCCTCGGCACACAATATGCCCGCATTGTCTTTCTGTTCGGCACCGCGAATGCCGCCGCCATCTCCTACGAGAAAATGTTCCAGTCCATCGGCCGCATGAAGGTATCGATGGTCAGCATGCTGGTCGGCTGCATCGTCAATATCGTCCTCGATCCGGTCATGATCTTCGGATTCGGTCCGGTACCCTCCATGGGCATCGCCGGCGCCGCCTGGGCGACCGGCATCGGACAGCTGGTATCGCTCCTGATTTACCTTTTCGTTTATGATCGCGATCTTCCGACGATGCCGGTACGCATCTCGCTTCGGCGAATGCACCAAACCGGTCCGGTCCTTCGGCGCATCTACAGCGTCGGCATTCCGGCGGCACTGAATCTCGCCCTGTCGTCGGTCATGATCACGGTACTGAACGGCATTCTGGCAGTCTATTCTGCATCCTACGTGCTTGTTCTGGGCGCATACTATAAGCTGCAGACCTTCATTTACCTGACGGCCAACGGCATCGTGCAGGGCATGCGTCCGATCTGCAGCTATAACTACGGCGCCGGTGAGCTGAAGCGCCTGAAGGGCATTTTCCGGACGGGACTTCTGATGGTCACAGCGGTGATGGTGATCGGTACGGTCTTCTGCTTCGTAATACCGAACCGGCTGATCGGCATTTTTGCGTCCAACAAAGAAACCATCGCCCTCGGCCGGAATGCACTGCTCATCATTGCCCGCGGCTTCGTGATTTCCGGAATTTCCGTCACCATCTCCGGCGTACTGGAGGGTCTCGGAAAGGGTGCGGAATCCCTCGCGATCTCCCTGGTCCGCTATATCGCCGTGCTCCTGCCGCTCAGCTTTCTGTTAAGCGCCATGATCGGTGCCGACGGTGTCTGGCATGCCTTCTGGATCACGGAAATCATCGCTGCACTCCTATCCCTCCTTCTCTTCCGCCGGATCATAAAGCGGATCGAGAGAGAGCTTTCACGGTAAGCGCTGCGGATGAAATTTATTCCGTGATCGCCCAAACGCGTGCCGGAAGGCCGGTCGCGCCCTCGATGCGCGGATACGAAACCAGTACGACGGCACCGGCCGGCTGCACCTTGTCAAGATTTGCCAGCACCTCCACCTGCAGCTTGCCAAGGTCCAGTACATAGCGTTCGCAGGCCAGATCCCCCTCCGCCTCGGCAACTGCGGAGGAATCCGTATCCAATGTCTCATGACCGTTGGCAGCGGCATTCCGCTGCTTATAAATGTATTCCAGTGCCTCCAGCGACCAGCCGGGGGCATTTTCTTTTCCATCGGCATCGATGCCGGACAGGGCGTCCATATCCGGCCACTTCTTATACCAGTCGCTCCGGAGCGCCACCAGGGCGCCGTCCGGAATCGGACCGTACGCGTCCTCATAGGCCTTGATATCCTCGACGGTCACGGCATAGCGCGGATTCTCGGCCGCCTGCTTCGAAATATCAATGACACAGAGCGGAAAAAACAGATCCTCCGCCGTATATTCCTCCGACAGCGCCCGTCCCTTCACAAAATGTCCCGGAAAATCAATATGCGTACCGAACTGTCCCGGGAATTTAAAGGTCTGAATCAGACACTCAAGCTCCGGCTTTCCCCAGTCCCAGACGGTTTTTCCGAGTTCCACGGATCCCGCCGGAATCCCGGACCAATAGGGACTTTCATTGTTCAGTGAATGTGAAAGCTCCACCCACTTGTATTTCTTCGCTGCCTTCAGTGCATCCCAAAGCTTATATTCTGCCATAACGGTATCTCCTTTTTTAACGATGCAGCCATACGGTGATGCATGCTTCATCCTTTTTCCGAAATCTCATCCCGTGACCTGCGCTGCCTGATGATCTTAAAAGCATCATAGCACCCCTCCTGCGTTATGCATAATACATGCTTTCTCGAATCGGTTAAAGTTTAGCTCTATATCGGCATCGCGCCTTGACATTCCCGTGCAGGATTCTATAATCACTAGTTATGCTCCGATTTTCAAGCATTCACAAAGAAAGGAAATCCTCTTATGATCAATGACAAGACCGACTTTACCAATGGCAGCATTCTGAAGAAGCTGGTGCCCTTCATGCTGCCGATCCTGGGCGCACTCGTGCTGCAGGCGGCCTACGGCGCCGTGGACCTCCTGGTGGTGGGACACTTCGGCTCCACCTCCGGACTGTCCGCCGTTTCCACCGGAAGCCAGGTGCTGAATCTTGTAACCTTCGTCGTAACGCAGTTTGCCATGGGTGTAACCGTGCTGATCGGCCGTGACCTCGGCGAAGGAAAGCCGGAGCTGATCGGGAAGGTCATCGGCGGTGCAGCGATTGTATTTAGCCTCGTATCCGTCGCCCTTTTCATCGCCATGGTCGGCTTTGCACAGCCGATCTCTGTATTAATGCAGGCACCGGCAGAGGCCGTCGGCCTGACGACAAGCTACGTGCGCATCTGCGGCGGCGGCATTTTCTTCATTGTCGCCTACAATCTGCTTTCCGCCATCTTCCGCGGTCTCGGCGACAGCCGTTCGCCGCTGCTGTTCGTGCTGATCGCCTGCATTGTCAATGTTTTCGGTGATCTTCTATTGGTGGCCGGCTTCCATATGGATGCCAGCGGCGCCGCCATCGCGACGGTTCTGGCGCAGGCGGTCAGTGTAGTCTGTGCCATCGTGATGCTCCTTAGGAAAAAGGATCTTCCGTTCCGGATCATGCGCTCGGATCTCTGCATCAGCTCCCAGTGCCGCACCTTCCTGCTGATCGGGCTTCCGCTGGCACTGCAGGAATTTCTGACCCAGGTATCCTTCCTGGCGCTCTGCGCCTTCGTCAATCGTCTGGGCCTCAGTGCATCCTCCGGCTACGGTGTCGCCTGCAAGCTCGTGAACTTTGCAATGCTGATTCCGAGCTCTCTCATGCAGTCCATGGCGTCCTTCGTATCGCAGAACATCGGCGCCGGAAAGAAAAAGCGTGCGAAGCAGGCGATGGGTACGGGCATCTGCATCGGTCTTGTGATCGGCTGCCTGGTATTTGCGCTTGTATGGTTCCGGGGTGATCTTCTGTCCGGCATTTTCACCACCGATCCGGATGTCATCGTAAATGCCTTCGCCTATCTCCGCGGCTTTGCGCCGGAAACGATAGCCACCGCAATTCTTTTCAGCATGGTGGGCTATTACAACGGCAGCGGGAAGAGCCTGTGGGTAATGCTGCAGGGGCTTATGCAGACGCTGCTGGTGCGGCTGCCGATGTCGTACTATATGAGCATTCAGCCGGACGCAAGTCTTACAAAAATCGGTCTTGCAGCACCGACCTCCACGATGGTGGGCGTGCTGCTGAATGTTATTTTCTTCCTCTATCTTGAGAGGAAGGAAGCCGAGTAGTCCGCGCAGCAAAGTCCGTGGCCGAAACCTTCAGAAGGCTGTTCCCTCCGTCAGGACTGCGCATCCGGAAAAATCTAAAATCCGACCTCAAGAAGCACTACGGCTCCGCCCAATCGCCGAGTTTTCCTGATGAAAACTCGGCGTGGACGGAGTGCTGAGGAAAAATTCTCCTAGTGCTTCTAAGAGGTCAGATTTTGATTTTTCAACGGACGCTCCGTATTCCTTCGGGAATCAGCCTTTTAAAGGTTTCGGCCTCACGCTGATGTAGTTTCAAAAACCGCTTGACTTAGACAAAAAAAGCATATATCATGATTTCAGTAAAATTATTCAGCTCAATAAACAGTTTTATTTTATCAGCGGAAGGGAGAAATCATGACAATACGTGTGAAGGATCCGGGAAGTTTTCTGACGCATTATATTGCGATGCTGTTGTCCATGCTGGCGATGGTTCCGCTGCTGTATCGGGTGGCGCTGCATCCGAGTGCGCTGCGCTTTGCGGCGTTTCTTTGTTTCGGCATCAGCTTCATTCTGCTGTACGGTGCGAGTGCAAGCTATCATTTTTTTGATATTTCACCGCGCATCAACTGTCTTCTTCGAAAGTTTGATCATATGATGATTTTCGTCATGATCATGGGAAGCTATACGCCGGTCTGTCTGGTTGCGCTGGGAAACCGGCAGGGACATCTCCTTCTGCTTCTCGTGTATATCATTTCAATTTTCGGAATGCTCATGAATCTTTGCTGGATCAGCTGTCCGAAGTGGCTGTCTTCCGCGATTTACATTGCCCTCGGCTGGGTATGTATTTTTTCCATCGGGCAGCTCTTTCATGCGCTTCGTCCGGCGGAGTTCATCCTTCTGACCGCCGGCGGTGTGATTTATACGATCGGCGGCATCATATATGCGCTGAAGCTGCCGCTCCTTCGACGAAGCTACCGCTATTTCGGAAATCACGAGATTTTTCATCTCTTTGTGATGGCGGGATCGGCCTGCCACTATGCGATGATGCTGTTGATGGCCTAAGTCACCCATCACCTAAATCTCATAGGTTTTCTGACGGAGCGTATATAAAAAAGCCGCGCCTCCGGGACATCCCGGCGGAGCGGCTTTTTTACATATTACGCAACGGTTTAGCGACGCATCGCTTTGCGATGCGCGATGCACGATGCACGATGTGCTTCATCCTTTGCGCGTTCATCGGTTTCTGTATGCGCGGACACAGTCTGCGATGGTTTCGATGACACGATTGATTTCCAACGGCTTTGTGAGATGGGCGGTCATGCCGGCATTTCGTGCGGCGATCCGGTCCTCTGCAAATGCACTGGCCGTCATGGCAATGATCGGAATCGCGGCGGCATCTGCCCGGTCCATGCTCCGTATCCGCTTCGTGGCCTCATGTCCGTTCATCACCGGCATCATGATGTCCATCAGAATCGCATCAAAGGAAGCTGCCTCACTTTCTGCGAAGGCCTGAACGGCTTCCTCTCCGTTTTCCACGGGCACGACCTCTGCGCCCTCTTCCTCCAGAAGGAACTTCGCAATCTCCATGTTGATGTCATTGTCCTCTGCAAGAAGAATCCGGAGTCCGCGGATGGAAGACTGCGGCGACGCATGTCTGCTCGGCTTCTCCGGCATTTCACGCGGATCGATCTCAAACGGAAGCAGCACCTCGAAGGTTGTGCCGACGTCCTTCTCACTTTCTACGGTAATGCTGCCGCCGATTTTTTCCACCAGACTTTTCGTGATCGACATGCCAAGCCCCGTACCGCCGTACTGCGAGCGGGCCGTCGTATTTTCCTGCGCAAAGGGCTCGAACACGTGGCGGAGAAATTCCTCCGTCATGCCAATGCCCGTATCCCGGCAGCGGAACTGAATCTGCACCGTTGTATCGTCCGCATAAAGCTCACGGCAGGTGATGAAGATTTTTCCATTGTCGCGATTGTACTTGATGGCATTACTGAGAATGTTGGTCATGATGCGCTTAAAGTGCACCGGACTGCCGATCAGGCGGTGATGCGTGGTGCGGCAGTCCTCCTCCACGATTTCGATGTTCCGGTTTTCGGCCTGCCCGGCAATCAGGATATTCACGCTCTTTAAAATATCCGCCAGATCAAACGGCACATGCTCCAGTGTGATTTCTCCGGACTCAAGCTTGCTCATGTCCAGCACTTCATTGATCAGCTCCATCAGCACCATGGCCGAGGCCCGGATCTTTTCCTTGCAGTCATCCTGCCGTGCACGGTCGTCCGGAAAGCGCTCCGCGATGTCCAGCATGCCGATGATGCCGTTCAGCGGGGTCCGGATATCATGACTCATGCGAAGGAGGAAATCCGTTTTTGCCCGGTTGGCGCGCTTCGCATCCTCCATGGCCGCCTCCAGCACCTTCTGATGGGCCTCCTGAAGCTCCCGCTGCTTCTGCTCATTCTCGACGATCTCATCCGTATTCTGAAAGCCTGCAATGATGTATTCGATGCCCTCCAGCTTGATGAACTTAAACTGGAAATGGTGCATTTCGCCCTTTTCCTGCACGCAATAATTGCCCTTATACTCCTTGCCGGAGGCAATTTTTTCAAGGATGGTCGGCAGAGCCAATGCCTCCTGCATCCACGCCTGATCCTTCGGATGCACCCGCTTTCGGACATAAAGATCCTTCACCGGCTCAAAATCATAGAATTCATCCGGTCCCTTCGTAAAAATCGCATGGACGAAGCCCTCGACCTTCAGCACCTTGAGACGGTTGTTCTCTGCATCGATCAGAAGAACATTGGCATAGGCGTCGGCCAATGCATCGAGGATGCGAAGGAGCTCCTCCCGCTGCGTCTGATACTCCGCAAGGATCTGCTGTTCACGCTTCTTCCGTTCTTCCCATTCCTCTGAAATATCCATGCCGTACAGAATGCATTCCAGATGGTCATTTTTCGGATTTCGGATGAGGCGTGCGGTAATGCGGGCCGGGCGAACGCTCCGGTCGTCAAAATACGAAAAGGTCTCCTTTTCAATCTCGGACTTTCCCTGATCGTAATACTGCAAAAGCTGCTCCCGGCAGAAAAATTCATAAAAGGCCTGCGCGTCCTCTTCCTTCGGGACATAGCCGGCGATCGAATGAATCATCTCGTTCACTGTCAGAAGATGCTGCATGGTGCCGGTTTCCTTTGAGCTTCCATGCACCGAAATCACGCGGTCCTCCGTGAGGTCCATATGAAAAACGCCCTGGGCATGCGGAAGCGATACAATCAGTGCCTGCACCTGGGCCTCATAGATCTGCTGGGAACGCCGGATTCCGGTAATATCCCATGCATATTCGATGAAGGCTTCCTTGCCCTCCCACGTAATTTTCTTTGTTTTGACCGCGTAGACCTCCTGTCCGTTGTCTACCTCGTTTTCGAAGCTTTCGCGGTCGCCGATCTGATGCATCGGACAGAACGGGCATTGCTCCTTGAGCCCCATCATATATTCATAGCAATGACGGCCCTTATAGGGCTCCGCCTCATGCCCGGTATAGCTTCTGGCCTTCCCGTTTGCATACATCATGGAAAAGGTCTGCACATCACTGACCTGTATCATTTCATCGGAATCATCTAAAATCTGTGCCAGCAATGCCGCGTTTTTCTCCACTTTCCCCTCCGTCCTGTTTATCCCTGATTCAAAAGCCGAATCGTAAAGTCGGTGCCTGCCTGAATGCTGTCAGTTTTCAGGTCTTTGACCATCAGATTTTTTACCGTCAGCGTGTTGCTGCCTTTATTCCATTCAAAGCCGCCGTTTGTATCAAAGCCCACGCATAGGTCTGAGGTGATGGCGCTGTCACTGAGAAGCGGCACGGTGGTTTTTGTTGTCGTTGTGTCGGAAGCATCTGTCTTTGTAACAGCATATACAAGATAAAATCCCCGTTTATTTAAATCCTCTTTTACTTCCTTTTCCGTGGAACTGCCTTCCGGGGCCGCCTCCGTCGAAGTATTCGTCATGTTTCCCGGATAAATCGTGATGGTCTGATCCCCGCTGTTCAGATTTTTGAAGCTGATCGTACCGTCCGAATGCACTTGAACTGTCTCCGGGTCTGCAAAGGCAAGCTGATCCCGGAGAAGACCGGCGGTGGTGGTCAGTGCAGACTGGGCATTCGCATGGGCGATGACCTTCCGGTAGACCTTCTGCACCGTCGCGGCACCGGTGGTGACCATGATCCCGACAAAGCCCATGATGAGAATCGTCGCCAGCTGCTCCGTCAGTGAAAAGCCCTGTTCTGTTTTCAGCCTCTGAAGGATTCTTCTCATCCCATTCCTCCGCCTGTTTAAGAGATACATTTTTGACGCAGCGAGCTGATGCTTTGAAGCATACAACCGGCGTATGAAACGCTTTCATCCGCGCCTCTCTAAGCAGTGATCACATCACAACCGCTCAAATATATCCGTCAATTCGGAAGCCAGTACTCCACCGCCTGAATACGGCCGCTGCTGTCCGTGCTGCTTACGGCATAATTGACAGAAATGCCGGTTCCCTGCCCCTTAGAGCTGATGCCGTAAACCATTTCCTGCCCTTTCTGCTTAATCGTTACCGTTCCTGTACCTGCTGCTGTTCCTGCTGTCTCCATCGAAGATACACCCGCATAGTAATCCTTCATAACAGCTTCGCTCTTCGTGATGATGCGCTGGGAAGCGGTGATCATACTGGCAAAGATGATCATGGCCATGGCGGCGATCAGGACCGCGGCCAGGGTTTCCGTGATGGTCTCTCCGCGCGTATCTGTCAGCTTATGATGCATTTTTCTGATAAAATTAGTTCTTCCAATCATAATCTATGTCCTTCATGATCTTCGGATTTGTCCAGCTGACATAGCTGTATCGGGTGGTTTCTGTCGTTTCCGTTTCACTCGAAGCAGTACCGGAAGACGAAGATGTCGTTTTCGGATTTCCGCTTGTTTCCTTCGTACCCTCCTGTGCATCCAGTGTAAGCTTCAGTCGGTATTCATTCCCCTTTTGTGTTGTGCCCTCTGTGTGATTCTTAAGATAGGCGGTGATGCTGCCCCGGGCATCCATGATGATCCGGACGTCCACCGGAAGTGTGCCTGAAAAGGATGTTCCAAGATTTGCACTAATCTGCCATGTGTCCGTATAGACATGCGCACTGTCATTCATCAGCTTACTGGTAAATGCAGACTGCGGTTCTTTATAGTCGCTTCCACTCAACTCCATCTTCGTTGAATAGCTTGCGCCGCTCTCCTTATTAACCGTGGTCAGCGCACCGGTTCGGTACTGGTCCTGACTTGATGTGTTAACTGTTGTGTTTTTCAGTGCATCCAGCAGAAAGAACATATCTGTGCTATTTATTTTCGCCGGTTTCTTTCCGTTGATGTCAACATCTCCCGTCCCCGTCGAATCCAGCTGAAACCATGTCGGTGCATCATACGTATACTTTGTTTCCGTCGTCTCCTCCACCACGGTATGCTTTGCACCGCTCGCATCCGTTTCTTTTTTTTCCTCCCGCGTCATTGTCACGGTTTTCGTTTCCGTCTGCTTTACGCCGAGGGTCTGGCCGTTGATCTCATCCCGAAGGAGTCGGGCGGCGGACACCACCGCATAATAATTCTGATCCGTCGCCTCGAGCTCACTCAGGCGGCCGGAGGTGGTGGTCGCCGCCGCCAGAATGACGGAGCCGGCCGCGGCGCACATAATAAAGAAAAGGAGCGCAACGCTTAATGTAGCTCCTACGGTATCCTTCAGCCGTTCCTGCACTGCATGCATCGTTGTCTCCTTTCCGTACATTCTTCCTATATCCGCAAGTCCTTAAAATCCGGCGGCGGCTGCGATTCCGTCCACCGCATCTCCGGCCAGGGACTCCGCCATGGTCTCAAGATCACTCTTTGCAAGATCGAGGGAGGCGCTTGCCAGTCCGCCGCTTGATTTCACCGCCGAGCCGTCGCTGGTGGTGAGACCGTTCGTTGTGGTGGCACCGTTCAGGGTTTCATAGAAGGTAACGCTGAGGCTTCCGGAAATCGTGGAATTCTCAAGATTCGGATACTGGGACATCTTATCCCCCGCCTCGGCGCCGCCGTTCTTCTGGGCGCTCAGGCTGACATCCTGAATCAGACAGCGGTAGGCACAGTCATGTACCTGCTGCAGGATACGGCGTGCGATCTGATAGTTCGTCGCCGTAAAGCTGATATGAATCGTGCGGCGCACCGCATCATCCGTTGCAATCGGCTGATCGAAGCTGAAATTAAAGCTTGTGGCCTGCGAAAAGATTGAATTGAGCGCGGCCGTCTCGGCCTTCAGATTATCATAGGATGCAACGATGCCGGTGATGTCCTGCTGCCCGGCCTCAATCGCCTCCTGCATCTCCTTGATCACGGCCGCCTTCTGCTGCTCCTGCATAAGCTGCTGCTCCAGCAGCGTCGTATCCGCTGCGGCGATGCGGTCCCGTACCGGCAGCTCCACGAAGCGATAGTATACCAGTCCGAGGAGAATCACCACCAGGAGGAGAAGCAGGATTTTTTCCTTTTTTGTAAATGCTCTGTTTAACATGCCTGCCTCCCTAACCCAACGGACTTCCGCCCTGGATGCTGATGTCTGCTCCGCTGCCGAACGGATTCTCGGCCGGCGTATCGATGCCGGCGCTCTGCTGCTGCACCGCCGCGGTCTGCGGAACCGCTGCCGTCGTTTCCTGCTGAGCAGCGGCCGCCTGCTGTGCTGCCAGGCGCTTCTCGGCCTCCTGCGCCGCCCGCTGCGCGGCCTGACGCTCTGCAAAAGCCGTCGTGCTCTGTACAGAAGACGTGTTTCCGGAGGAAGCATTCGCACTCTGTACGGCTGCGGCCGTTTCTGTCTTTCCGCTTTCAATGTCCGGCCGCTCGTTCGTGATCGTCGGCACGTAGGCATTCTGCCCGGTCGCCGTACCGTATTCACCGGCATCCAGACTCTGATCTCCGGTGGATACCTCGCCGGCCTCCAGTGCCTGCTTCACCTCCTCCGGCGTACGGAAGTAGATGGTCAGCTGGCCGGTCACAAAAAGCGGCGCCACCGGCGTACCGTCTGCCGACAGCTGATAATCATCATCACTCGTCGCCGCGGTCTGAGCCGTTACATAGTTCACATACTCCGACTCCTCCAGTGAGAGGATGATGTCCGGAAGACGCTGGGAATCCGTCACGCCGACCGTGATGACGGCGACATTGTTCTGAATCTGCACCGTTTGAATACCGCCGGCGGCATGCACCCGCTCGTCGATGACATTCAGCATCGTTACGCGGTCCTGACGGGAACGCTCGTCGTCATTCAGATATCCATTGCCGTAATGCGAATAATCCGCCCGCACGTTGGCATAGCTCTGGTTCTCCTCCTGCAGCTTCCTGAGACTCTCCTCCACGCGGCTGTACTCCGCTTCTGCGGCATCCGCCCGGCTCAGCTGCGCAGCTACGCCGAAAAGAGAGAAATAATACAGGAAGACCATGAAGAGAAGGAACAGCACGATCGTGAAGATCCGATCCTGCGTATCGTGCTCCCGGTACATGAGATTGATGGTTTTCTTCGAAGGATACTTGCTGTTCCGGCCAAGCTTCATCCTTCCGATATCCTTTATGCCACTCAAATTGCAGCCTCCTCTCTGGAAAGCGTTGCCTGAATCTCCTCCGCGCTCAGGGCACGGACCTTCGCCTCCGGATCAAGACCGATGCCGTAGCTCTGCGGACTCAGCTGAAGCTCTTCGTACAGCTCCTCTGAAACATAGGGCATGAGCCGGCCAAGCGGCTTCATCGGAAGCGTCACGGTTTCCTGAATCGTCTGAAGGAGCGGCCGGTAATGCGCCGCGCCGCCGCAGTAATACAGGGTATCAATGGTATTTCCGGTATTGCTGTAGCTGTAGAAGTTCATGGCACGCATGATCTGTACGGCACTGCTCTCATAGAATGTCTGAAGGCTGTCGAGCTCCAGCACCTGATCCTGATCATGCTCTGCTGCAATCTGTCCGATATGGGCATCGGTGCCCCGGGCCTCCGCCGCGAGCTCCGCGATCTGCCGGGCGCCCGGCTCCAAAGAACGCGTTACCTCATAAATTCCGTGACGGAAGAAATGCAGCTTGAAGCTCCGGTCGCCCATGTCCAGGATTGCATAATCCTTGTCCTCCGGCACCTGAAAGAGTGCATTGTAGCGGCCGACGATGCGCTGCAGCGCCACCACCTCCGGCACCAGGCCGACGGCCGTCAGACGTGCATTGTGCGCCAGGGTCCGGTAGCGGCCGATCAGCTCCCGGCTGCAGGCCGCCGCCAGCAGCTTCATGCTCTTCTCATTCTGATCGATCACCGCATAGTCATAGAAATACTTCTCACTCGGCTCGCTGATATAATCATGAAATTCAAACGGGAGATTCAGCCGAAGCTGCTGCACCGTCATGCGCGGAAGCTCCGCCACCCGCATAAATACGCCGTTGTTCGGCAGTGTGAAGACCACATTCCGGCAGCGCAGGTTGTGCTTTTTGAAGCTCTCCTTCAGAAAATCCGCCATGGCATCCCAATATTGAATCATGCCATCGCGAACGATATTGTCCGGAAGTGTTTCCGAAAAGCATGCCTTCAGCTCTCCCTTCACAATATACGAAAGCTTCATATGGTAATTTCCGATGTCAATGCCGACGATTCGTGTGATCTTCATCTGTACCTCACTGCAGTTTCGGCCATGCGAAATGCATATGCCGTTCAGCACCGGCATTCCCCGACCGTTTTATACACGAAAAGCTGCCCTCCGCTTATCCTTCTCTCAGAAGATCGCAAAAGGCAGATTTACAGAGTCAAAATATGAGACTAGTATACCACGTAACAAAATCAGTTCCAACAAGAACAGATAAAAATGTTGCAATCGATATGGCCGGGCCGAAAGGAAGCTTTTCCTTTTTAAAGGAGAAGGCAAGGAAAAGGCCTACGATGCAGCTGAGCACCAGATTACAAAGTGCTGCACCCGGCCGAAGATACAGTCCCGTCACAAAAAACAGCTTGATGTCGCCGCCGCCCATGCTCTCCTTCCCGGTCAGCCGGTCAAAGAGAAGTGTAAGAAGCAGCATAAAAATTCCGAGCCCGAACGCACTTAAAAGGCTCCAGAAAAGCTCCGTCCGAAGGAAGGCCCCGAAGGAGACGAATGACAGAAGTGCTGTCCCGTCCGCGGACATACGTCCGAAGCCATCCAGAAGGCCGACGGCCGACGCGCCCGGCAGCTGCTGCCCCGTCATGCTCAGAAGCCTTGTAAGTCCGTATCCCCGGGTCACAGCGATCAGCGGCAGCGTCACAAGCCACCAGAGAATACCGGCAAGCTGGAAGCGGTCCGGAATGATATAGGTCTTCTGATCCACGAGGCTGAGTCCCAGAAGAATCACCAGAAGTCCCATGCCGCGAAGCGCTGTAAAGGAGACATCGAAGCGATATACGAGTAAGGCAAAGGAAAGACCGAGAAAAAGCTCTGCAAACGTCGATTCCGGACTGAAATGTGCCCCGCAGTAGCGGCAGCGCCCGCCGGAGCGAAGGTAGGAAAAAATCGGAATGAGATCCCTGACCCCCAGCGGATGCCCGCAGACGTCGCAGTGCGAGCGTCCGCCGCTGATGCGTTCCTGCCGCACGAGCCGTCCGGCCGCGCAGTCGATGAAGCTTCCGAAAACGGCTCCCAAAAGAAACGCCAGCAGAAGACTGTATAACAAAATCAATACCGATGTTTCATACATGCAAGTCTCCCCTTCCTGCTTCCTGTTATTCGCGTGTCAGCGTTTCCTTCCTTAGGGAAACGCTGATTAAAGCGTTTCCCCCGCCGGATTTGCGCTGCAACGCAGCAAATTCCTTTGCAAATCCGTGCGATCCGCCGGAGGCTGCTAAGGAAATGCTGATTAAATCAGCATTTCCTTAGTATTGTGAATTCCAGAACAGCTGACTTCCCTCCGGCGCATCCGACGCAATGATGTCCTTTTCCTTACTTGTCAGGGCGTCCTTCTCCTCCTCCGACATGATGGTCCAATCATAGTAATACAGCACCGGTCCGCGCCAGCGCACCATCTGAAGCTGTCCAGCCGCACTGAAGCTGATCGCCAGAAACTGAGCCCCCGACGGGTCGCCGAGTCCGGTGATGTTCTGAAAGATATTGTTAAAGAAGCTTCGGTTGTGCGTCACATCGTTGCTGGTGGTCGTCGTACCGTCATCGAGACGCCCGATCGCCGTCCGATAGCGCTCATCTCCGCGGTTCGGCACGCCGACGGCGCCGGTCTCCGACTTTCGGTTCTGGAACTCCAGGGATCGCCCGTAGCCCGTAAGGTCGATCCGGTCCTCGGTTTTAAAGTAATCCCTCGGATAGACCTGCTTCGTCGCCGCATCATAATAGTAAACCATCGCACCGGGCACGCCGTCCATCAGGTACTGCGTCTTCGCACAGGCGACGGCTTCATGGACCTCCTCCACGTCGTAGGTCATCGCAATATCCTGCAGATGCCGAAGATAGCCCTCCACTACAAACATGAGAAGAATCAGGACGATCAGCACCATCAGCACATAATGCACCGCCGCCAGTCCCTGATTCCGTTTCATTCTCCGCATTCGGTTCTCCCTCCTGTTGTTATGCTTCGCCGGACGACAGCCGCACTTCACCGGCTGCCCGCCGGAAGCATTTGCCTCCTATGCCGCCGGCCAATGCTTCCGACGTACATAGAAGTACATTGCAAAGAGCGCGGCACCGGTCAGTACCCAGGACACCGGATAGACATTGAGCAGCATCGTATAGGTCGGCCTCCAGCGGAACACGGTCATGATCCACAGAATACGGAAGACCACCGTGCCGAGAATCGTGATCACCGACGGACTGATGGCATGTCCCAGGCTCCGGAGGACGCCGGACGGCACGTCAAAGAGGCTGCACAGACCCTCGATGGCCATGACATGATACATACGCTGCACGGCATAGTCGATGGCCACCGGATCCGTTGTATAGAGACCCGCCAGCTGCCGCGCCCAGATCGTAAGAGGCAATGCCATCAGCTGCGTAAACAGAATCGACTGCAGCAATGTCAGCCGGAATACCCGCGTACAGCGCTCCCGCTGTCCGGCACCGAGATTCTGACTGTAGAAGGTCACCGCTGCCTGGGCAAAGGCCATGCAGATATCGTAGGTGAAGTATTCGAAATTGAGGCCGGCCGCTGCGCCGGCGATGGCCTGGGCACCGAAGCTGTTGATGCCGGCCTGCACGAAGATATTGGACACGGAAAAGACCGCATCCTGTATGCCGGACGGCACGCCGACCTGCAGTACGCGCAATGCATAGCGGCGATGAAGGCGAATGCGGCCGATCTGAAGCTTCAGCGGCCCCTCCTCCTGCATCAGCGTCCGGAAAACCAGGGAGGCCGATGCAAGGTTTGAAACGCTCGTCGCAATCGCAACACCGGCCACGCCGAGATGAAAGACGATCACGAATACGAGGTTCAGAATCAGATTCAGCACGCCGGAAAAGATCATATAGCAGAGCGGCCGCTTCGTATCGCCGATGGAACGGAGGATCGCGGCACCGAAATCATAGAGCGTAATGAAGGGAAGTCCGATCATATAAATGCGGAAGTACAGCACCGCCATATCCACGACCTCTTCCGGTGTGCCGATGGCTTCTATGAGCGGACGTGCAATCGCGAGTCCGATCCCCATCAGAAGCAGTCCGCCGACGATGGCCATCGCTACAATGGTATGGATGGCATCCGACACCTCCTCGGTGCGGCCGCTGCCCAGCAGCGTCGCCACGACGACATTCGGTCCGATGGAGGCGCCCACCAGAAAGTTAACAAACACGCCCACATTGGCTACATTGGCGCCGACGGCCGCCAGTGCATTGCCGCCGGCGAAGCGGCCCACCACGGCTACATCCGCCGAGTTAAAGAGATGCTGCAGGATGCTGGTGGCTGCCAGCGGTAGCGCAAACACGACCAGCTTCCAGAAAAGCCCGCCGTGCAGCATGTCGATCTTATTCGGATTTGTTTCCATTTCTTACACCCCTGATGTCTTATTTGTAATTGTTTAGCACCACAGAAAAAGCTATAAAAGGCTGAGCTGAGCTTGCTCGGCGAAGCATTTATAAGCTTTTTCTGGTGGCGGCCAAGGCGCGAGTGGAGAAGTTTGCATCAGCAAACTCCGAAACGACCTGACATGCATCGAAGATGCATGCTTGCCAATGGCAAGTTCATCGAGAGCTTCCAGCTCGAGATGAATCGGAGCGCCTCTGAACCGCTACATCGCGCATCGCTGAGCGATGCAGCGATGCGGTGCTAAACAGTCACCCTTATTTAAGCAGCTCCGATACAAGCTCCACTGCTTCATAGACCATGTTGTCACAATGCGGCTTCTTTTCGGCCGGGCTGTGCACCTCAGCTGCCAAAAGCTCCCGGCAGTCCGAGCGTCCCTCATGAAGTGCCTTCATGCGCCGCATGAATTCCGACGCGGCCGCCGCATCGCCTCTTCCGCAGAGCCCGAGGGCCATCAGCCCGCCGGTGATGGCCCCGCAGGTGAGTCCGGACCGCATGCCGCTTCCGAAATGCGCGGTCAGGGCCTCCGCCTGTGCCGCCGTCAGGCCCTGCTTCTCCGCAAACGGAATCAGCACCGCCTGCGCGCAGTTATAATGCTTTTCCTCATCCTCACGAAGTGCACGGCTCCGCTCCATTACATCTGTCATTCTGCTTCCTCCCCGAATGTCCCATCCTGCTGTATCTGAAACATCATACTACTCCCCTGCGCGCCGTCCGTCAACAATAGACCTGCACCCCATGCAGTGTCTCTGGCCGTGCAGCCGCAATCGTGCTAAGATATAAGTGGTCAACTCTTTAGCGCCACATCGCTAAGCCATGACAGAAGGAGGCTTTTATGGAATTACAGAAAGTATTGAATATCCGGAAATCGATTCGCTCCTATACAGGCGAAGGCATCACGGAGGAGCAGCTGCAGCACATCCTGACCGCAGCCTACGAAACGCCGATCGGCATGAGCCGCTACGACAGCATTCATCTTACGGTGATCACGAATCCGTCACTTTTACAGGCCATCGATGCCAATGCTTCCGGCGGGGATCCGTCCCGTCATCCGCTGTACGGTGCACCGGTGCTGATTCTGGTTTCCTCCAACCAGGAGGGCAATGTCGCCAGCGCCAATGTAGCGATGGTGGTTCATACTATGGCCCTCACGGCCGTGGAAGAGAACATCGGGCATTGCGATATTTACGGTGCCGTCCGTGCCCTGGTACAGAACCCGGAGCTTGTTGGGCAGCTGCAGCTTCCGGAGGGCTTCATTCCGACCGGCGCTCTTGCGCTCGGACAGTCCGATGATCCTTATCAGGCGCGTGAGATTCCGGAAAAGCATAAATTCACCATGAATGTCATCGACTGATTGGTCGATGTAGCTCTAAAAACGCCCGGAGGGGACTGCTGTAAAAAGCAGCTCCTCCGGGCGTTCGGACAATGGAAATACCTATGAAACCCGCGCTTCCGCGCTGAAAATTCTCATACCGTCACCAGCTTAATCACCGCGGTATCCGCATAGGTCAGCGGCTCATTGTGAATGAAGAAAACCTTGCCGTCCACCGGCGCATAAAGGGTCTCCAGCAGTACGCTCTCATACGGATGCAGGATATTGGCGAGGGGCTGTCCGACACTGACCTGCTCGCCGGCCTTGACGAGCGGCTCGAAGATGCCGGATTCCGACGTCCGCACGGACACCAGCTCCGTATCCACCACCACCTTGGACGGCGGCAGCTGCGGGCCCTGGTAGCGGACGATGCCCTCGGCGCCGCAGAAATTCAGCACCGCCAGCACGGCCTGTCCGGCGCCGTTCGGGTCGATCTGCTCCGTCGCCGTCGTATACAGTGAAAAGGCCTGCGTATTCCATACCTGCCAGTTATAGTTCAAGGTTGCGGTATCAAACGGCCGCACCTTCCGTACCACCACATAGGGAAGACCGAACTCGCCCGCCGTCTCGACCGTACTGTAGCCCTCCTCCGTAAAGCGGATATGCGGCACGAAATTGCCCGGCATATAAAAGGACGTAAACTGAATGCCGAAGGTATAATCCGAAATCTCCCGGAACACGCCGTCGGCGATGCGCTGCGTGGTTTCACCGAGATCATAGCCCGGAAACATACGGTCGATATCCGTATTGTCCGTCGGCCAGAAGCGCTTCTGGATGTTCATAGAATAGGGATTCAGGGATGGAATGATCAGCACCCGGTGTCCCTCCGTGATGCGGCCCTCCTTCTCTAACTGCCGGAACTTCCGGACCAGCTTCGAGCAGCAGTAGATCTGCTGCACCTCATTTCCGCGGGAGCTGCCAACGATGCAGACGGATTTCTCACCCTCCCCGAACTCATAGCCTGTCACCCGGAAGTTCTCCCGGTACAGACCGTCCATCTCATAAATGATCTTCTTCTGCATGCGCGTACGCCTCCTTTCTAAGCAGGCGTCCCATCAGAGAGCCCTCGCCCACCACCGGATAATCACGAATGGTAAAGAGAATGCCGTCCACCGGCGCTGTCACTATGTCGAGCACGGTACCGGACAGAGGATCCACGATCCGGCCGATCTCATCTCCCTTTTTCAGCTCCTCCCAATGCTTCACTGTCGGAAGGAAAATGCCGCTCACCCGGGCATTTAAATAGCTTACATCCTCCGGATCCCGTGAAATAATCGGGGTCCTAGGTGCCGTCACCTCACCGCTCCAGATGCCGAGCTTCTTCATCAGATTAAAGATGCCGTCCACCAGCTGATCGCCGTAGCTCTTCGTGATGCGCATGCCGACGCCCATCTCCACCACCAGCACCGGTGTACCGATGCTGTTCAGGCTGTATGCAAAGGTCGCCTCCAGCACCGTACTGGCACCATGCACCCAGATGAAGTCTACATTGGCCTCCCGGGCCAGCGGCACCAGTGTCTCTTCATTCAGCTCATTGATGCGGATCTGCGGGATCTCCGTGAGATAAATGTTGCTGGCATGAATGTCCAGCACGCAGTCCGAGCCCTTTACGTCACGAATGATCTCCGCAGCGATATATTCGGTCATATTGCCGTTCACATCTCCCGGAAACAGGCGGTTCATATCGAGGTCAAAGGCCGGAATGCCGCGGGTGATGGAGTCGATGCCGAGGGGATTCATCGCCGGATAAATATCCACGATGCCGTGAAGCTTCTCCTTTTCCAGCGCAATGCGGCGCTGCAGCTCATAGCAGATGTACTGTCCCTCCAGCTCATCCCCGTGGATGCCGGTGACAATGCTGATGCGCTTCATGCTGCCGGCCGACGCTTCCGTTTCCTTCTCCGGCATGATCCTGTTTTTTCTGATCCGCAGGGTTTCATCCACCGGAAGTCCCACGGAGACTACGTTTTTGATCATTGATCTCCCTTTCTCTGTTCGTACTGCCTTTCCTCTGTTCTGCCTGTACCGGTCACGCCTTGTGCTGTCCGTCCTCTCCGAGCGGCCGCACCACGACAGAAACCGTCTGCTGCTGGCAGGCCTTTCCGAGCAATATGCCGCGGTTGATGGCGCATTCGTCGGCATCCCGGCCGTCGCCGAGCTTGATATGACTGTCCGTCACACGGCAGCTGTTGGTCGGATCGAGCCCGATCCACTGATTCTCATGAAGGATCTCCACCCAGGCATGGCTCGCCCCCTCCCCGATCAGGAAGCCGCAGACATAGCGGGCCGGAATGCCGAACATCCGAAGCAGCGTGATGAAGATATGGGCATAATCCTGACATACGCCGGTGCCCAGCTGCCAGGCCTCCTCCGCTGCGGTATCGGCCGAGGTGGTATTCGGCACATACGAAAACCGCCGGTGAAGCGCCTCCATCAGGGAAAGGCTCTTCTCCAGCGCATTGCCGCCGATGCTCGGCTTCAGCTCATCGAAATAAGCCCGGAGGCCCTCCCCCGGGATACAATGTCCGTATGCACAGCGATACATGCCGAGCGCCGTATCCGTACAGAAATCCTCATACGGCAGCGGCCGAAGCTCCACCTCTCCCTGTACCCGTACCGAAAACAGCTCATGCGGATCCGGAATCATCCCGTAGAGCTTCGGATTGTTCCAACCGTCCCGGCCGTAGGACCAGACGGAGGACGGCGCCATCTCTGCCTTGAAATCTCGGAGCTTCTGCCGCTCACTTTCCTTCGGTATGCACTTCAGCGTATAGTAGCAGCGCTGTACCGGCTCGGTATAGCGAATCTGCATCTGATAGTCAAACTGTAAGATTCTGTTCATTTTACCTGAGTAAAGCGGACCGCAGCGGCATCCCGAAGGATGCTCCACGCGGCCCGCTGACAAGTATACATTCGCCCTTCATCGAAGGCCCCGCCTCAGAGGATGGCTTCGACATAATACACAATCTGATAATAATCCATGCGGTCCTGCTCTGCAAGCTCTTTGACCTTCTCAAGGTTCTTTTCATTATACGGAATACCGCTCTTCACAACACGTGGAATCATCCGGTGCACCTCGCGCCGGATCTCGCCGGTGCTGGCGCCGAGCCGTGCATAGAGGTCGATCCGCTCAATGCGCTTTCCGGCCTTGATAATGTTCCGGGTCTCCTCCCGGTCGATACGGTCATCGATGCTGCCCCAGAATGCAAGAATATAGTCGAGCACATGCTGCAGCTCAAAGAGCGGAGCGTTGCTCTTCGCCGCAATATTCATCTCATACAGCGCAAGCTGAATATAGGACAGCGCTTCCGTGCTGATGCTCTCGCGGAGGACGATGGCATTGTCATAGGCACGGTTTAAGTTACTCAGAATGGAATCCGAGTTCGACGCATCGAAGGGATAGCGCTGCAGAAAATCCTCCTTCGAGGTATAGATATTCGGGATATCCACCGAGCTGCAGAAGCTGATATAGGCATCCTCCTCGGTATCGATCATACGATCATAGCTCTTTGAAAACATACGGATCGTGGTATAGACCCGCTCGGTATAGCGTCCAAGCCAGTACAGCCTGGAGGCCTGTTCTACTGAGATATTACCCATGTGTCTTTAAATCCTCCTCCCTGAGATGAGTTGACGATAAAGGAATCCGGATTCCGTGAGAAGCGCGTCAGTCCGCTCTTCCATACCACCGGCTCCTCGCCGGTCAGCACGAAGGCCCGGAGATCCGCCTTCCGCGGTACCACGTCCTCACCCTCGACGATATCGAGATCCTGGAAGTCGATGACCTCCTGCGCGATGAAGCGGCGCGGCTCCTTCTTCAGGAGGGCAATGAAGTCCTCCTTCTGCTGCTTCGTCATGGAATTTCCGAAGACAACGCCGTAGCCGCCGGCCTCCGCCACATCCTTCAGCACCAGATCATCGAAGTGCTCCAGCACATACTTCATATCCTCCTCGTAGAACGGGAGATACGTCGGCGCGTTCTGAAGCACCGGTTCCTCGTTCAGGTAATACCGGATCATTTTCGGCACGAAATAATAGATGCCCTTGTCATCCGCCACACCGTTGCCCGGTGCGTTGAGAAGCGCTACATTGCCCTTCCGGAAAACATCATAGATATGCGGAATGCCGATCAGGGATTCCGGATTGAAATTCATCGGATCGAGGTACTCATCGGAGATACGGCGGTAAACGGCGCCAACCTTCTCCTTCTTTCCCTCCGCCGTCAGATAGTAGAGCTTATCATCCTCGACCACGAGCTCCGAGCCGTTGACGAGACGCGCGCCGGTCTTCTCGGCGAGGTAGGAATGCTCGAAGTAGGCGGCATTGTAGCGTCCCGGCGTCAGGATAACGTTGAGACCGCCGGCATTGACATAATCCATCGTATGACGGAGGAGCTCCGCATAGTTCCGGTTGTCCTCAAGCTTCGTCTTATGGAAGGTTTCGGGCGAGCAGCGCCGGCAGAGCTCCCGGGCGATCATCGGATAGGACGCACCGGACGGTACCCGCAGGTTGTCCTCGAGGATATACCACTCTTCGTTCTTTCCCTTTACGAGGTCAATGCCGGAGATATGAGAGTATACATCCTTCGGCGGTGTCACGCCCTCGCACTCCGCCATATAGCCGCTGGAAATGAAGATAAACTCTTCGGGAATAACGCCGTCCTTTACGATCTGCTTCTTTCCGTAGATATCCTTCAGAAAGAGATTCAGTGCCTTCACGCGCTGCTTCAGTCCCTTCTCCAGACGTTCAAACTCCGCATGCTCAATGATGCGCGGGATCGCGTCAAAGGGGAACAGCTGCTCCTTGAAGACATTGTTCTTATAAATTCCGAATTTCACGCCATATCTGGCCAGCAGCTCATTCACATGGTCTGTATGTTGAACCAGCTCTCTCATATACCTTCTCCTCTCGTCTCAAAAAGCGGATCCGTAAATGCCTTCCGTGCCGGCCGTTGAAATAAAGCTCCCTCCGGCGGCCCGTGTGTTCAAAAAAAGCGCTTTGCAATCCTGCAAAACGCCTTCGTTTCCGCTTCTCAATTAGAATGCTTGTATTTTAGCACAGTAAAGTATCCAGTTCAAGGCAGCGGCTATACCCCGCGGTTATCGAACCTATAAGCAGGCAGGGCCTGCACCTGGTTTCGTGCGTCGGGCGGCACTAAAAAGAGCTCTCATGCCGCCCGAACGGCCGCTGCTCAGCCGCGGTCCTTCTTAAGGCCAAGCTCCGTGATGCGGGCCGCAAGCTCCGGGAAAGAAATACCGGCCGTGCGGGCGGCATCCGGCACGAGGCTCATGGCCGTCATGCCCGGAAGGGTATTGACCTCCAGTACGATCGGACCGTCCTCACCGATGATGAAATCAATGCGGGATACGCCGCAGAGATCGAAGCTCCGGTACACTTTTTTCGCCGCTTCCACGGCCTTCACGCGATCCTCCTCCGAAATCCGGGCCGGAATGATATGATGGCAGAGGCCGGAGGTATACTTCGCCTTGTAATCATAGAACTCGCGTTCAGATGTAATTTCGATTTCCGGCAGAACCTCCAGCTCCTCGTTTCCGATGATCGGGATGGTGATTTCCGTGCCGGATACGAATTTCTCTGCCAGCAGCTGATCGCCGTAGCGGAAGATCTCCTCTACAGCCTTCGGAAGCCGTGCGGCATCCTTTACGATTTCCACGCCGATGCTGGAGCCCTGACACGGGGACTTCAGCACCGCCGGAAGGCCGATCTCCTCCAGAATGCGTGCACAGAGCACCTCCGGCGTCTGATCCTTCTCATGCACCGCGATGTAATCCGCTGTCGGAATGCCGGCCGCCTTCAGCATGTTCTTCGTATAGATCTTATTCATGCAGATGCCGCTTGCAGCGACGCCCGGTCCCGTATACGGGATGCCGGCCAGCTCCAGTACGCCCTGAATGCAGCCGTCCTCACCGCCGCGTCCATGCAGTGCAAGATAGGCAACCTCCGGCTTCATCTGAAGCAGCTCGCCGACATTGTCATGCTGAAGATCAAACAGCGTTACATTCTGAAAGCCGTATTCCCGCAGTGCCTCATAGACGGCCTGTCCGCTCCGGAGGGACACCTCCCGTTCCGTCGAAATACCGCCGTATACCACTGCTATTCTGATATCCTTCTTCATACTCTATGCTCCTGTTTCTCCGATCGGCCGCCGGAGCGCCGCCGGTTACTGATACGATTCATCGTACCCGATTATAGCGCAGCGGCACCCGCTCGTAAATGGGACATTCCCCCTAAGACGACGCGGCAGCTGTACGGGAGACGGACGTCGGGACCGCTGTACGGGAGGCGGATACCGGGACACCCGGGAGGGCGGTCCTTCGAGGTGTCACGGCCGAGCAGCTGCAGATTACAGGCTCCGAAGCTCCTTCGTCAGGTCATCATTCGCCGAATAATCCACCGGTGTATCGATGATCACCGGTACCTTCTCCGTGAAGCCCTGCTCGATCGCTTCCATGAGCTCGGAGGCAGAATTTACACGTACGCCCTTGCAGTGCATGGCTTCTGCCAATGCCACAAAATCCGGGTTTGTGAAGTCAATGAAGGCATCTCTTCCGTACTGCTCCATCTCCTTCCACTTGATGAGACCGTAGGCGCTGTCATGGAAAATCACCACGACGAAATTCACCCCGAGACGCACCGCTGTTTCGAGCTCCTGGGAGTTCATCATGAAGCCGCCGTCACCGGTCGCCACCAGCACGCGGCGCTCCGGATATACCAGCTTTGCAGCGACGGCACCCGGCACACCGATGCCCATGCTCGCGAAGCCGTTTGAAATAATGCAGGTCTGCGGCTTGTAGCAGCCGTACAGACGTCCGATCCACATCTTATGTGCGCCGACATCCGAGATCAGGATGTCCTCCGGATCAGACAGGGCCTTCCGGATATCCGCCACGATGCGCTGCGGCTTCATTGGGAAGGCTTCCGACTGAGAGGCCGCCTCGATGGATTCTTCAAAGCGCTTTTTGATCTTAAAGGCCCATTCCGGTGTTTCGCGCGGCTCTAACTGCTGTCCGAGGCGGCGAAGGGAGGAATCGATATCGCCGTTCACCTGCACCTCGCACTGGTAGTACTTACTGATATCCGCCTGCCAGCTGGAGATATGGACAATACGGTGATTCCGCTCATTGTTCCACTTCGACGGCTTCAGCTCCATCAGGTCATAGCCGATGCAGATCACGAGATCCGATTCCTCAAAGAGACGGTTGACATAGTCCCGCTGCGGGATGCCGAGGGTCATCATGGAATACGGATTGTCCATCGGAACGACGCCCTTCGCCATCATGGAATTGACCACCGGGATCCGCAGCTTCTCTGCAAATTCCGTGATCACCTCGGAGGATGCATAATGCACGGCATGATTGCCGACAAAAATCAGCGGCTTCCGTGCCGAACGGATGGACTCGGCGGCCATTTCGATCTGGCTCTCCTCTGCCTCCTGCTGGCAGACCACATCCTTCATCAGCGGCATCTCCAGTCCGCTCACCTGCATCTTCGCCACATCCACCGGAAGGTCAATGTGGGCAGCTCCCATGCGGCCGGCACCGCCCTCTGCGTACTTGAAGGCCAGACGGACGATTTCATTGACCGTATCCGGACGCATGACAAGCTTCGTGCGCTTCGTGATCGGCTCAAAGATCTTCGCAAGATCCAGGTTCTGATGACTCGTCAGATGCATGAGATTCGAGCTGACCTGACCGGTGATGGCAACGAGCGGAGCACCGTCAAGATTTGCATCGGCGACGCCGGTCACCAGATTGGTGGCGCCCGGTCCGAGGGTCGCCAGGCAGACGCCGGCCTTTCCGGTCAGCCGTCCGTAGACATCCGCCATGAAGGCTGCACCCTGCTCATGCCGTACAACGACAAACTGAATGCTCGGCTCATCCTTGATGGCCTGGATCAGCTCAAGATTCTCCTCACCCGGAATACCGAAAATATACTTTACGCCCTCGGTCACCAGGCACTCTACCATTAATTTCGCTGCTGTATTCATTATTCTCTCCTGTAAAATCCAAGAAAAATGGGTGCATCAGCTTTTACTGAAGCACCCTTGCTTTCAACCGCGCATATTGTAACACGTGTCTTTATGTTTTTCTACCGATCCATCCCTATCTTTTATGTCATGGAGATATGCCGGTTATGAATACCGACGCATAAAGGGAGGTCCTTTTTTTCGTCTCTTCACATGCGCTTTCATTTGCCTTTACTTCGTGCGGGTCAGTCTGTTTAATGCCGCCACCACCAGCACGATGACGCCGATGACCAGAAAGCTGCCAAGCATCCCGCTCAGCATCATC
Source organism: Succinatimonas sp. CAG:777 (assembly GCA_963650995.1). Classification (GTDB taxonomy): domain Bacteria; phylum Bacillota; class Clostridia; order Lachnospirales; family Lachnospiraceae; genus Oribacterium. Next base: position 147,107 of record CAVJMS010000001.1, read on the forward strand.
GGAAGTGTAGATGTCCATGAATCAAGATGAAGCATTGTATATTCTCCTTTCCTTAACGAAGGCAGATCACGCCATCAGCGTGAGAATCAGGCCGCCGGCGATCACGGATGCGATCTGGCCGGAAACATTGACACTGATCGAGTACATAAGAAGAAAGTTCTGATTGTCCTCCTCCAGACCGAGGCGGTTGACGACACGTCCGCTCATCGGAAAAGCACTGATGCCGGCCGCACCGATCATCGGATTCAGCTTCCGGCCCTCCGGCAGGAAGAGATTCAGAAGCTTCGCAAACAGCACGCCGCCGGCGGTATCAAAGATGAAGGCCACCAGTCCCAGGGCCAGAATCAGCAGCGTATCCGGACGGACGAACTGGTCGGCCGTCATCTGGCAGGCCACAGTGAGACCCAGGACGATGGTAATGAGATTGGCCAGTACGCTCTGGGCCGTCTCACTGAGTGCATTCAGCACGCCGCACTCCCGCAGCAGATTTCCGAACATCAGAAAGCCCACCAGTGCCACACTGGACGGAGCCACGATGCCGGCAATGATCGTCACCACAATCGGGAAAAGGATCTTCGTCAGCTGACTGACGCTGCCCTGCTGATACGGCATGCGGATGAGGCGTTCCTTCTTTGTGGTGAGGGCCCGGATCACCGGCGGCTGCACGATCGGCACCAGCGCCATATAGCTGTAGGCCGCCACCATGATGGCGCCGAGATACTGGGATTTCAGTGTATTGGCCACATAGATGGCGGTCGGACCGTCGGCCGCACCGATGACGGCGATGGACGCTGCATCCTTAAGATCAAAGAAAAAGCCCGCTGCAAAGAGGGTGAAGAAAATGCCGAACTGCGCGGCAGCACCGAAAAACATGAGCCACGGCTTTTCGAGCAGCGGTCCGAAATCGATCATGGCGCCGATGCCGATGAACAACAGGAGCGGGAAAAGCTCGTTCGACATACCGGCCTCAAACAGGGCCGTGATCGGGCCGACCGTATCCCCCTGGGTGATGGCACCGGACAGCGGAAGATTCACAAGGATCGCACCGAAGCCCATCGGAAGCAGCAGGCTCGGCTCCATCTTTTTTACGATGGCCAGATAAATCAGGAGCCCTCCGATGGCCCACATGACCAGCATCTGCCACTGCAGGTTTGCAGCATTGGCAAACAGTGCAGCGAATGTACCTAAGAAATTCATTTTTCCTCCTTCTGTGTTTCTGCGGCAAGAAAAAAGAGACCTCGCCACAGTACTTAAATCTGTGACAAAAGTCTCAAGCGAACGCATGACATCGGGCGTTTCCGCCGGGATGACGCTGTCATGCAGCAGCCAAGGGCTGCCCTTTACTCCCCTTTGTTGGAAGCTACTATAGCAGGGAAACTCTGAGTTGTAAAGTATAATTGTAGAGTCGGGAGTCCGGGAGGACCGTCCTTCGAGGCCGTATAAACTTGATTTTCGGAAAGTCCATGAAGGTTGCCGCCGGAAGGAATACGGAGCGGCCGTTGAAAAGTCAAAATCGGACCCTTTAGCGGCAGTTGGAGTAATTTTTCCTTAGCACCCTCGGAAACGACGGGTTTTCATCAAGAAAACCCGGAGATTGACGAGGGCCTACTGCCGCTTAGGGTTCGATTTTAGAGTTTTCCGGCTGCGCAGTCCTGACTGAGGGCGGCAGCTTTCATGGCTTTCCGATTTCGCAGTTCCTACCTCGAAGGACGGTCCTCCAGGACTGCGGCGGAACAGTTACAGCTGTTCCGCCGCCGAAACCAGCTCGCCGAATTTCAGCTCGGCGGCCCGGCGGATCAGCTTCGCGCACTCCTCCATGCTGTAGAAGGCGCTGTTAATGCAGAGGTCGCTGCTGAGGGTATCGTTCCGGAAGCCGGGCACATACTTCTTATGATAGCTTTCCCGGGCCTTGTCGGCCTCGGTCACGGCCTTCACCGCCTCCTTTTCATTCATGCCGAAGTGCTCCACGCAGTTCCGGATGCGGACATCAAGCGGGGCATAAATATATACCCGGAGCAGCCGCGGCTCATTGCGCAGGCAGTAGGCGCCGCAGCGCCCGACGATGATGCAGGATTTCTTGGCGGCAAAATCCTGAATAATGCTCTGCTGTACGAGGAAGATCTCATCCCGGACATCGTTGGTACCGACGCCGAAGGGATATATATGGTAGGCATATTTCGAGGCGGTATCCTCTTCCTCCTTGCTGATTTCCTTCACGGAGGTATTCATTCGCTTCGCCGTTTCCTCTACGATATCCCGGTCCATAAAGTCAATCTTCAGCTCCTCGGAAAGCTGCTTCGCCACCCAGCGCCCCAGCGAACCGTACTGCCTGGAGATGGTAATCACGTATTTTTCCATATCCCCACCTCCGGTTAAAGCACCTTATTCAGGAAGCTGATGGTACGGGCCTCCTTCGGATGCAGAATCACCTCCTGCGGCGTGCCCTCTTCGACGATATAGCCGCCGTCCATGAAAATGACGCGGTCCGCTACCTCTCGTGCGAAGCCGATTTCATGGGTTACGATCACCATCGTCATACCGTCCGCTGCCAGCTGCTTCATGACATTCAGAACCTCACCGACCATCTCCGGATCCAGCGCCGAGGTCGGCTCATCAAAGAGCATGATGTCCGGCTTCATGCAAAGCGCCCGGGCAATGGCGACACGCTGCTTCTGTCCGCCGGAGAGCTGCGCCGGAAATACATGTGCCTTTTCGGCCAGCTCCACCCGCTTCAGCATTTCGAGTGCCCGCGTTTTTGCTTCCTCTTTGGAGGCCTTCTTCAGCTCGACCGGTGCCAGCATGAGATTATGCAGAACGTCCATGTTGTTGAACAGATTGAAATGCTGGAACACCATGCCGATGTTCTCACGCACCTTGTTCATGTCGACCTTCTTCGCCGTAATATCCGTACCGTCCACCACGATGGTGCCGGCGGTCGGCTGCTCCAGCTTGTTCAGGCAGCGCAGAAAGGTGGACTTTCCGGAGCCGGACGGTCCCAGAATAACCACGACCTCTCCTTCATGGATCTCGGTGGAGATATCACGAAGGACCTCCAGGTCTCCGAAGCATTTCCGGAGCTTATCAACCCTGATCTTCACATTCTTAGTGCTTGACTCCACGGTTCAGCCTCCTTTCAACGATCTTTGCAATATAGGACAGGATCGTAATCACGACCAGATACATGATGCCGACGATAGCCCAGGTCTCGAAGGACATGAAGGTCTTCGCCTGTACATTCTTCGCTGCCAGCACCAGCTCCGGGAAGCCGATGACGGACAGAATCGAGGTATCCTTCACCGTAATGATGAACTGATTGATGATGCTCGGGATCATCGTACGGATCGCCTGCGGCAGAATAATTCTCCGCATGGTCGTCCAGTACGGAAGACCCAGTGAACGGCCCGCTTCCATCTGTCCGATGTCCACCGACTGAATACCGGCACGGATGATCTCTGCCATATACGCGCCGCAGTTCAGCGCCAGGCAGATGGTGCCGGCGGACAGCGCCGACAGCGTGAATCCGTTTCCTATTTTAAGGATGGTGTTCATGAGATACGGAATACCGAAGTATACAAAGAATGCAAGTACAATCATCGGAACACCGCGGATCACGAAGACGAAGATCTGGGCAATGATATTGCAGATCTTATTTTTCACGACGCTCATGAGTCCGAAAATCATTCCGAGGATGCATGCAAAAAACAGTCCGAGGAATGCAAGCAGCAGCGTCCGCCCCATGGCAAGAAGAAGCAGCTGTCCGTAGGTGCTGATAATTCTAATCATTTGTCTCACCCTTCTGTAAAAACCATCCGGTTCCGCCGGCCTGCGCCGCACAATGTCCGGAATCGAAGCCATCATCCTGATAAGGAGCGCCCAAGTTAAACGCCCTCTTAATGAAAGAGCACGTCCCGTGGGACGTGCCCGTATACGCTTATGGATTAATTCTGAAGATCAATCAGCCAAGGTACTTTGCGATGATTTCATCGTAGGTACCGTTTGCCTTGATGTCCTTGAGACCTGCATTGAAAAGATCTACCAGCTCCTGCTTGCTGCTGTCGAAAACAGCGAAGCCGTACTCTGCCGGATCGTTTCCGGTGCCGTCGAGGATCTTCATGCCAAGGCCCGTATCCTTGATGTTGCTGGCCATGATCGGTGTATCATCGATGCAGGCTGCGACCTGACCGCCGACAACGGCCTGGTACATGGTCGGTGAATCCTCAAAATAGGTAATATCAAAGCCGTACTGATCCTTCAGGCTCTCTGCATAATCTGCACTCATGGATGCGGTCTTCACGGCTACGCTCTTGCCCTTCAGGTCATCAAAGCCGGTAATGTCGGAGCCGTCTGCCACTGCCATGCTCTGGTTTGCATCGTAATATCCGTCGGAGAAAATCCAGCCGGAGGACTTCCGCTCATCGGTGATGGAAGCGCCGGCGATCATGCCGTCTGCCTGACCGGCCTGACATGCTGCAATGGATGCATCCCAGCCGAGCGGCTTAATCTCGTAGTTAAAGCCCTGGTCCTCTGCAATTGCCTTCAGAATGTCCACATCAATGCCGACCAGCTCGCCGCTGTCATCCGTATACTCAAAAGGCTTGAATGCTGTATCGGTTACGATCTGCCAGGTCTTGTCACTCTTCTCTGCAGCCGCAGCCGTCGTCTCCTCTGCAGCAGCGGTGGCTGCAGCCTCGGTCTCTGCAGCTGCTGCCGTGGTGGCTGCCGCTGTCGTAGCTGAAGTCGAAGAGCTTCCGCATGCCGTAAGACCTGCAAGCATCATCGTTACCGTCATTGCCAATGCACTCTTTTTCATAATGTTCTCCTCCTGCATAAGTGATGTGAAGCACTGCTCCACAGTAGAATGCCGTGGTCCGTGACCACCGCGGAAACCGGTCGCCGATGCGGCCGATCTCCATCTATTCCTGAACGGCCGAAGCCGTTTTGGAACCTCTTTATGTTCCGGGCTCAATTTCCGGAGCCTCCGCAGGCATCCACAAAGGCCTGTACCAATGTCCGGCACTTCGGGTCCTTCTCAAATGCAAATTCCGGATGCCACTGCACACCGACTGCAAATCTCTGCCCCGGCACTTCCAGCGCCTCCACCAGGCCGTCCTCTGACCGGGCCATGGCCCGTGCCCTCGGTGCCAATGTCTTCACCGCCTGATGATGATAGCTGTTGACCGCATATTCACCGGCGCCGATGAGATCGGCAAGCCGCGTACCGGCTGCCACCTCCACCTTATGGATCGGCCGATCATACGGCGGCGACATATGATGTTCCACCCCGGACGGATGCTCGGTCGGCAGATCCTGATGCAGGGTTCCGCCCAAGAGTACATTCATGAGCTGTATGCCGCGGCAGATGCCGAGAACCGGCTTATCCTCCTGAAGACAAAGTGAAAACAGAAAGCGTTCCATCTCATCCCGCGGACGGCAGGGGATGCCGCAGGCCTCAGAAGCCTTTTCTCCGTAAAGTCCCGGGTCCACATCATGACCGCCCGTCATCAGAATACCGTCACAAAGAGAAAATGCATCCCGAAGCTCTGCCGGATCCGACGTGAGCGGCAGCATGATCGGCAGCGCTCCGCAGGCCTCCAGCACCTTCATATATCCCGGAAGCATCCAGAGGCTGTCCTTCTCATCGTCATAAAGAGGAATTAATCCAATGACCTTCTTCATCTTTGCTCTCCCTCCCATTGCAAAAAGGCAAGGGAGCCTGATTCCATCCCGGAAGCAGACCCCCTTGCCTTAGAGCGAATGTTAGCACCGCTGCATCGGATAGTCAAGCATAATCCGCATCCCGAAATGAGCATTTTTCATGACGGCCGCGGCCGCATACCGCGCCCCGGCTGTCCGGATCCCCTTATGTGAATCTTCTGACGAAGCCTATGGTACATCACATTAAAGGACATGTCAACCATGTCTTAAACACAAATCCGATTTAATGCTTTAGCACGGCATCGCAGCATTATGTGCAGCCGTAAAAAAACAGGACCCCCACACGGCCGAAGCCGCGTGGGGGTCCCCTTCGCAACTGTTCCGAACATAACATACAAGGTTTAAGCCCTGTACGGATCGAACAGTCACCAAACAATATATATACCTGTCGAGCACATGCTGCCCTATGCATTTAAAAGAGTGATGAACGTTTTTGCACAATATAATGCAGCTGCGGAGGCAAGTTCATCGAGAGCGTCAGGCTCGAGATGAATCGAAGCACCTCTGGCGTCTGGACCGAGGAATTTGATAATTGTTCAGCACCACCGGAAAAAGCTGTATAATGACGAGCAGAGCTTGCTCGGCGAAGCATTTATACGCTTTTTCCGGTGGTGCTGAACGCTTATGGAGCTTGAAAGAAAATCCAAAGCGGCACTCAGCAGGTATTCTGTTTGTCAAAGATAAAAGGCACTTATGCTAATGCCTGGCCGAGAGCCTTGCACTCGGAAAGTGCAGCATCATCCGGAGCATCCTGGCAGGTCACTGTGCCGGCAACCTGAGCGCCGTCGGCTTCCGTGCGTGCCTTCCACTCCTCCATCCATGCGCCTTCTCCCCAGCCCCAGGAGCCGAAGAGACCAACCTTCTTTCCGGAGAGTGCATTTTCCACCGCTGCAAACATCGGCTCAAACTCATCCTCCTCCAGTACCTCTGCACCCATGGCAGGGCATCCGAAGGCAATGGCATCATAGGAGGCAACAGCCTCGGCCGAAAACTCAGCCGGTCCGAGAAGCGTCACTTCCGCGCCCGCTGCCCGTGCGCCCTCCGCAACCGCGTCTGCCATGCTGCCGGTATTGCCGGTACCTGTCCAAAATACAACCGCAAGCTTACTCATTCATTTTCTCCTTTTAAAAAGATCCTGTATCCAAACGTCTGCAATGCTTATGGTCAATGAAGACGCATCCTGCATATGTTATGCACTCCTTACCGTGAGCCTTTCCAGCGACCAGCCCTGTAAAAAGGCCTGCCGGTAGGCCTCGGTGCAGCGCCTGTACCGGCGAAAAATCCGTTCCGCCTGCTCGGCATCACCGTATACCTTCCAGGAGCCGACGCATTTGCACGCCCGGTCTCTGTGGTCGATGAAGCCCTGCACATCCTCCAGAGGATAGCCGAGAAATACGCCAATCTCATGCGGAAACTCCTCCGAGCACCGGCGGGCACGTATTCTTCTGCTCAGCATTGCGACACAATGCTCCGTGTTCCGGCAGTCATATCCGTACGGCTCAAGGAAGCGCCGGACGGCCCCCGACTGCAGTGTCCTCCGAAGAAGTGCCGGCCGGTACAGATAGAGCAGCACCCGGCCCTTCCGGTAGTTCATCGGAACGGCCCGCATCCCCTTCTGTACAAAGATCCGGTTCATCTCCCGGATATCGCTGCGCGCCTGCTCGATGGTTGCATACGGAAGACTGATCAGATTTGATGGCTTCATCCCCGCCAGGGTCGGCGAGCAGGTCTCAATCAGAATTTGCTCCGGCATACAATCTCCTTTGCATAACGCATCACAGCTTCGGCGCCACAAGTTAGTTCTATCTAACCGATAGGCATATAGTACTACATTTGTGTGTTAGTGTCAACTAACTTTTTTGCAGTTGTTTAGTACCTCCATTTCATCATCCATTACGAGCTTTCACCGGACATAAAAAAGCCCCGGGTTCCCCCGAGGCTGTATCTATGCAGCGATCGGATGCTGAACCGCTGCCATTATTTATTTTTTTCGTAAATCACCAGAAGCCCCTTGAGAAGCAGGTCTTCATCCAGGATAATCTCCTTCCGGCAGTGCGGGATGATCCGCTTTGCGAGGCCGCCGGTCGCAATGACCGTGGTCTTCTCGCCAAGCTCCTCCTCGATGCGGTCAATGACGCCGTCGAGGGCTGCGGCATTACTGTACAGCACACCGCTTTTCATGCATTCTACCGTATTTTTTCCGATCACGTGCTTCGGTGCATCAATGCTGATGCCACTGAGCTGCGAGGCCCGCGAGGTCAATGCGTCCAACGAGATGCCGACGCCCGGCAGGATCATGCCGCCGATGTACTGCTTTTTACTATTGACCACCGATACCGTGGTGGCCGTGCCCATGTCGATGATAATGAAGGGAACGGGATAGTCGTGAAGACCGGCAACCGCATCCGCCACCAGATCCGCACCAAGCTGTCCGGGCTGATCCATCAGAATATTGAGTCCGGTCCGGATGCCGGGTCCCAGCACCATCGGGGCCTTCTTCAAAATCTTTTCCACGGCCAGCTTCGCCGTATTGGTGATCTGCGGAACCACCGAGGAAATGATGCAGCCCTCGATGTCATCGCGCTTCACATGATAAATATCCAGCACCGTCTTCAGATCGACGGCATATTCCAGCTCCGTCTTCGTCCGTACCGTTGCCAACCGTTCGATAAAATAGGTCTTCCGATCGTCAATGCAGCCGACCACAATGTTTGTATTTCCGATATCAATTGCCAGAATCATAAAACTGTCTCTCCCATGCCGCATCCTTTCGGCGGCATAACCGGCAGCTGCTGCCGGTATGCTGTTTCCCTATCAGTCGGCCTTTACGGACGGAATCAGATGCGCCCGGAACAGTGCGGCACCGACCGCACCGGTCAAAATCGTCGAAGAAACCATTTCACATACCGCATTGATGCCGACCATCAGGCAGCAGCCGATGATGATATTGTGTCCGCCCATCAGATTCTGTACATACTCGGTATTCCCGAACAGTCCTACCAGTGCAGACATAAAGAAAAGGGTATTCAGAAAGGCTGAAAAGAAGCCGGTGACGGCACAGGCGATGTAGGTATTGCTCACCCTCCGCATGCCGCGGAAAATAAAACCGAGGCAGAGCCCGTCCAGAAGCCGCGGCACGAAGCGCTGCAGGAAGGCCAGGATCGGGTTAATGCTGAACAGCGCCGCACCCATGGCGCTGGTGCCGCCGACACCGATGCACTGAAGAAAGCTCGTCATACCGAAAACGGCACCGGCAATGGCGCCGCCCACCGGCCCGAGCACGATGGCACTGATGGCCACCGGGATAACATTAAACGAGATGGCGAGCGGCCCGATGTTCAGATATCCCAGCGGTGTGTAGGACATGAGAAGAAGCACCGCGGCCATCAGGCCGAGAAGTGTGAGCTGTGCAGTTGTGAATGTGTTGTTTTTCATTTTTCCTCCTTGTTACCGCTCCGCTTGAGAGCTGTCCGGAGAAAAATTCCGGATCCATGCTCCTTACGGATGCAATACGGTGATGGAAAGCGGGCATCCTTGCCGCTTTACATAATGTGGCCGGTGATCCGGCAGTTACGTTTCAGCTTCTTTCTCCTTCTTCAGCGAAAGAAGCCTGTCCAGAACGCGCATGGCTGCATCCTCCTTGCTCATCAGCGGGAGTGACACTTCCCCGTTCCGTGTAATCAGAGTCAGAACATTGGTATCGCCCTGAAAGCCGGCGCCGGAAACCTTCAGGTTATTGGCAGCGACCATATCCAGGTTCTTTTTCTCAAGCTTGGCTCTGGAATTACTGATCATGTTTTGCGTCTCCATCGAGAAGCCGCAGAGAAGCTGGCCCGGCAGCTTGTGTTCACCGAGATACTTCAGGATATCGTCGGTTTTTTCAAGCTCCAGACAAAGCTGTCCATCGTTTTTCTTAATCTTATTCTCACTTACGGTTTTCGGGCGATAATCCGCCACTGCCGCCGCTTTGATGATGATATCCTGCGCATCGCTGACAGATGTCACCGCATCAAACATCTCCCGGGCCGTCACCACCGGCACGAAATGTACAAACGGCGGTGCTGCAATCGCGGTTGGTCCGCTGACCAGCGTGACCTCCGCTCCCCGCAGCATGGCCGCCCGTGCGATGGCATAGCCCATTTTTCCGGAGGAATGATTCGTGATATAGCGGACCGGGTCCACCGCTTCCTGGGTCGGCCCCGCCGTGACGAGAATCTTCTTTCCGGACAGATCCTTCGTACAGGCAATCTCCTGCAGAATATAATCGAGAAGCTCGGACGGCTCCGGCATTTTCCCGGCTCCTGTATCGCCGCAGGCCAGATAGCCGCTTGCCGGTGAAATCACCTCATATCCGTAGGATGAAAGCTTCCGGAGATTATCCTGCACAACCGGATTCTCATACATGGCCGTATTCATGGCCGGTGAAATCAGCTTTCGGCAGCGGCAGGCCATGATCGTGGTCGTCAGCATGTCATCCGCAAGGCCGTTGGCGAGCTTTCCGATGACATTGGCCGTCGCCGGCGCAATCAGCACCACATCCGCCTTTTTCGCAATGGATACATGCTCTACCTGAAACTGAAAATTCCGGTCAAAGGTGTCCACCAGACACTTATTTCCGGTCAGGGTCTCAAAGGTGATCGGACTTATAAAATGCACGGCATGCTCCGTCATCAGCACATGCACCTCGGCATGCAGCTTCACCAGCGCACTCGCAAGATATGCGATCTTATAGGCCGCTATGCTCCCTGTGATACCGAGAAGCACTGTCTTTCCCTTCAGCATTTCCCTGCCTCCTTCATCAGCGCTGCCCCGCGCGGACGCCGGGCAGACAGATGGGAACATTATACCATAGCTTCTGCAGCCGCAGCATAAAATTCGGGGATTTTTTCAAAAACATGCTCGAACGCTTACTCAGCGTATAAACGACGTCGCAACCCGCGCTTCCTGCTCCGGCAGACCGTATTCCTTCTTCCCGAGCTCAATGCTTCGGATCAGGAAGGTCATATTGCGGGCCAGCGTCCGCATGGTCTGCTTCCCCTCTTCATCCATTTCCGCTTCGCCCTGCGCCCGTCCGTGAATGGAGTTCCAGTACTGGCTGGATGCGATGGGCATGCCGCTGATGGTAAAATATTTATTCAGCTCGTCAAAGGTCGCCGAGCAGCCGCCTCTTCTTGCACAGACCACACTCGCACCCACCTTCATGCTCTTGTCAAAATGCGTACTGCAGAACAGGCGGTCCAGGCATGCGATCAGCGTCGCATTGGCCGATGCGTAATATACCGGGCTCGCGATCACCAACCCGTCGGCGGCCTCAAACAGCGGCGCGATTTCATTCACTGCATCATCGAAAACGCATTTCCCTGTTTCACCGCAGTGCCCGCAGGCCATGCAGCCGCGGATCGCCTGACTGCCGATCTGCACGGTGGTCACCTCCACCCCGCTCTCTTTAAAAACCTTCTCCATCTCGCGAACCGCAATGGACGTATTGCCGTTTACGCGGGGACTCCCGTTGATAATCAAAACCTTGCTCATTTTTTCCTCCTGACCAACAGAAAATGCCTTTCGGATGAGTCCGCCCGCCTGGCAGCATCATTTCTCATTCCGAAAGGCTTCATTCCGTCATCTGACTATGAGATTACATGATCAGCAAAAACTTTTCAACTTCTTTATAATGGCCATGGCATAAGTCAGCTTCAGGTCAGGTCGTCGATCAGCCCGGCTTTTTTCATTTCCCTCTTCATCTGATCATATGCCGCCCCCTCCGGTGTCGGAAGGTTCGGAAGGTAGGGCTTTCCGACGGCCCGGCCGCGCATGATCGCCATGTCCTTGGCAGCCACCGGAAAGCTCGCGCTGTCCATCGAAAGGCGCACCGGATTCAGCTTATATTGCGCGTCCAGGGCGCCCTTCATGTCTCCGGCCATGTATTTATTATAAATATCCACAATCAGCTCCGGCATGAAGTTTCCGGCCGTGCAGACCCCGCCGACCGCGCCGATGCATAAGCTGGCATATAAAAGCGTATCCTTTCCGCCGAATACCTTGAAGTCCACGTCTCTGTTTCTTCGGATAAATTCCTCGGTCTGGGTGATATCACCGGAGGTATCCTTCATTCCGACGATATTTTTCACCTCATGGGCCAGCTTTTCCACCAGATCAGCACTTAAGGTATATCCGACTCTGCCGGGATTATTGTACAGAAGCACCGGCGTATCAGGAACAGCCTCCGCAATCGTTTTAAAATGCAGGAACAGTTCCTCCGCATTCGGCTTCAGGAACATCGGCTGCAGCACAGAGATTCCTGCTGCACCGTTCGAAGCGGCCATTTTTGCAAGACGGATGCATTTTTTTGTATTGATGGCGCCGATCCCGAAGTATACCGGCACTCTGCCGGCCGCCTGGTCCTTTATAATCTGAAACCCCCGCTCCATCTCATCCTCTTCGAGCTGATAAAACTCGCCGTTTGAGCCAAAGGCTAGAATGCCGTGCAGCCCACCGGCAATCACATAGTCGACCTGCGCCCGCATCGCGGCCTCATCCATCTTTTCATCTTCATCAATGACGGTAATGATCGGAACGATCACGCCCTTTATAAAATCTGTATTCATCCTTTTCCCCTTCCGAATCCGCAAAAGCATTTTCTCCTGCAATCATAACACGCAGCTGCTCTTATGACAGCACATGCTTTAAACCTTATACCTTTCCACTGTATCCCAATCAAGCTCCACGCCAAGCCCCGGACGATCGGTCACGAGATAATTCATATGGCCGTCCGTTTCGATCGGCGTCCGAAGCAGCTCCGTGCGCAGCGGGTTTTCATTTTCCTCGGCTTCAATAAACGGAATATTCGATTGAGATGCGGCAAACTGAACATTGGCCGCCGTCATCACCGCAGAGAAGAATGAATGCGGTGTATACAATTTATCAAAGGCCTGGGCTGTGGCCGCAATTTTGCGGCAGCCCGTGAAGCCGCCGGCCCAGCCAAGCGACGCCTGGACCACATCCATCGTGTCCGAAGCGATCATTTCTCCGAATCTTGCAGTGCTCTGCTCGGATTCAATGCCGGCGACCCGGATGCCGCCCATTTCCCTTGTAAGACGCCGGTATCCGGAAATGTCATCCGAACGGATCGGCTCTTCGATCATGAAAATATCCTTCTGCTTAAAAAAATCTCCGGCGCGGAGCACATCATCTATATCCCAGGTGCCGTTCATGTCGAGCATCAGGGTCTTATCCGGTCCGATGGTCTGCCGTACTCGTTCGATTCGCGCCCGATCCTCTTCCTCCGTAAGACAGAAACTGCCGTTCTTCATATACCGGAGACGCCTTTTATAATTTCCGGCTGTTCTTCCGATCTTCATTTTAAAGGCGGTAAACCCGCGGTCCAGATAAGACTCGATCTCCTTCTGAAGATCGTCCTGTGTCTTTTCTTCCGCATAAAAGCCGGCGCTTGCATAGCCCTGTACCCGATCGGTGACCTGACCGAGCAGCTTGCAGACCGGGAGGCCGGCCACCTTTCCGAGGAGATCCCAGAGCGCCACATCAATGCCGCTGATGACGCCCATCACCATGCCCTGGCGGCCGTTTGCCCAGTTATTCCACAGCATTTTCTGATAAAGAAATTCGATCCTTGTAGGATCTTCCGAAAGAAGCAGCGGTTTTAACTGTTTTTCTGCGATTCTCTCCATCGCCTCCATGGAGCCCCCGAAGGTCGCGGCCTCTCCGATGCCGGTAAGCCCGATATCTGTTTCGACGGATATAAGAAAGGCCGTCCTTGCATGGCAGCTTCCGCAGCCATCCGCGATCCATTTTTTATAAGGATACCGCAGCTTAAAGGTTTTAATATCTGTAATCTTCATAGATTCACTCCCGTATCCAGAACATCATCCGTTCTTTTTCAACCGGTCCGTTTTCTGATATAATGATCATAACAATGACCGATATAAAGGAAAACGCATTCATCATGTATGCAAGATGAATGTAAGAAGTCCTGCATGCGGATGCAGCTTCCGTATGCAGAATGGCAGCTGAGCTTAGAAGGAGATCCTTTAACATGAAGAAAACCGACACCAACCTGAAGCAGGCCGCGTATGATTTCATAAAAGATAAGATCATCCGCTGCGAATACAAGCCAAATGAAATCTTAAGTGAAATGATGCTGATGGAGGAAATTGATGCCAGCCGAACTCCCATCCGGGAGGCCTTAAATATGCTCTCGCAGGAGCAGCTGGTGCAGATCATCCCAAAGAAAGGCATCATGGTCCTGCCGCTGACCATGAAGGACATCGCCATGACCTTCGAGGCCCGGCTGCTCATGGAGCCGTATATCATCGAAAATTACAGTAAATATATCGATATGGATCAGCTGCTGGATCTGGAGGAGCAGACAAAGATGCTCTTAAACACGGAAATCCTGCAGGAGAAGGACGCGGCTGTCTTCAGCCGGATCGACGACATGCTGCACCGCACCATCGCCGCTGCCTGCAGAAATAAATATCTGAATATGAACCTGTCCCAGATCTATGATCAGAATGTCCGGATCCGCATCCTCGGTGAGCAGAACATCTGGGAACGCCATAAAACCGCCGCCGGAGAGCACCTAGAGCTGATTCATTATATCAGAAGCCACGACCTTCCGAGTGCCGTGGCTTCCATCCGGGTACATCTGATTCATTCGAAGGAGGCTGCGGTCGCATCCTTTATGAACTAAACATAGGCCCGCAAGCTCCCCGGTCCCTGAAGGATCGGGGCCTCGTGCCCTGCAATCCCTAAATATATTCCGCATCGTCGCATAAAAAAGCGGGCTTCCGTCACCGGAAGCCCGCCGTGGGCTGCGTCATAGCCGATGATATTCCACTTGAAGGTTTCTCCGAACAGCGTAAGGCCCATATGCCGCCGCCTTTCTCTCCGTCGAACACTGCCATTACAGCATATCACGGCTTTCATACCTTTGACGGTTTTCGAACAAACAGGGCCTTTTTCCGCATAAACCGTTTATGCGGCTTCCTCGGATGCGAAGAACTCCCGCGTCAGCCGCACCACGGTGCCGGACAGAAGGAGCAGGGCAATGAGGTTCGGGATACTCATCAGTCCGTTAAAGGTATCCGCGATATCCCAGAGAAGGCCGAGATCCACCGTCGCACCGAGGATGCAGACGAAGGAGTAAGCCACAAAGAACGGCTTCACCACCTTGCTGTGAAAAAGAAACTCCACACAGCGGGAACCGTAGAGTCCCCATCCGATAATGGTGGAAAAAGCAAAGCAGCACAGTGAAACCGCCGTAAAAATGGTCGCCCAGTTTCCGTAGGTGACCGTAAAGCCGGAAATCGTCAGCTCCGCACCGGCCGCCTGTCCGTACGGCACCTCGGTGCCGCTGCAGAGGATGACCATTGCCGTCAGCGTGCAGATCACGATCGTATCTGCAAATACCTCGAAGATGCCGGAAAGCCCCTGCTTCACCGGCTTTCTGGTTTCTGCGCAGGCATGGGCGATGGAGCCGGTGCCGAGGCCGGCTTCATTGGAAAAAATACCTCGGGAGACACCCTTTTGCATGCTGATGAAGAGGCTGCCGATCATACCGCCGGTGAAGGCCTTCGGATCGAAGGCGCCGCCGACAATGGAAGCAAGCACGGCCGGAAGATGCTTAAGGTTCATCAGCACCACGCCGAGCGCCAGAATCACATAGAACAGTGCCATGAACGGCACCAGCTTCGCCGTCACGCTGCCGATCCGCTTGATGCCGCCGAGCAGCACGAGAGCCACCAGCATGGCGCACAGAATGCCGAGAATCATATTGAGGGAAGAGAGCTGATCGGCGTCTGCGAGCCCATAGGCAACGGCAGCGGTATCAATGGCGGTCACGATGGTGTTCACCTGCGTGGCATTGCCCGTACCGAAAACTGTCAGGGCGCCGAAAAGCGCATAGAGCACGGCGAGAAACTGCCAGTTCTTCCCGAGGCCGTTCTTGATGTAATACATCGGGCCGCCGACCCACTCGCCAGCCTCGTTCTTCTCGCGGTAGAGCACGGCCAGCGTAACCTCTGCAAACTTCGTGCACATGCCGAGCAGTGCCGAGCACCACATCCAGAACACGGCACCCGGGCCGCCGATGGCAATGGCGCCGGCCACACCTGCAATATTGCCTGTGCCGACGGTGCCGGCCAGGGCGGTGCAGACCGCCTCAAAGGGCGTCATGGCGCCGTCTGAGGATTCCTTCTTCCGGAACATGCGCCCGATCGTGGTTTTCATCACATAAGGGAAGCGGGTGATCTGCAGAAAGCCCGTGCGAATGCTGAGCCAGAGACCCACACCGATAATGCATACCATGGCCGGTACGCCCCAGATGAAGCTGTTGACGGCCTGATTTACCGCCGTAATTGTTTCAATCATAAAATTCTCCGCTTGTTTCGTCGTTATCTTTTCTTACTTCGTAAGCTCCGCTGCCAATGCATCAAGCTGTGCCCGGGACGCAGCATTGAGCGTCGAGCGAATCGTCACCACCGGCTCCACCAGCTCGATGTTCTTAAAGGTCTCCACCAGCGCCTTCATCTGCTTTGCAGCCATTGGGGCCCAGCTTCCGTTCTCCACGAAGGCCACCTTCCGCTTCTGGTAGGACTTCGACTTCAGGTGATGCAGGAAATCCTCCATCGGCGGGAAAATGCCGCCGTCATAAGTGGACGCACAGAGCACCAGGCGGTCATAACGGAAGGCATCCTCCACTGCTTCCGCCATATCATCCCGGCAGAGGTCCGTAAAGGCCGTCTTCACACCGGCCGCCCGCAGCTTCTCTGCAAGCTCTTCGGCCGCAGCCTTCGTATTTCCGTGGATCGACGCACAGGCCACCAGCACACCGGCATCCTCCGGCTCGTAGCTGCTCCAGATCTGATACTTGCCGATATAGTAGCCAAGGTTCTCCTTCAGGATCGGTCCGTGCAGCGGGCAGATGATCTGAATGTCGAGGGCGGCCGCCTTCTTCAACACGGCCTGTACCTGCGCGCCGTACTTGCCGACGATATTAAAATAATACCGCCGGGCCTCGCAGGCCCAGTCTTCCTCGGTATCCAATGCACCGAATTTACCGAAGCCGTCGGCCGAAAACAGCACCTTGTCCGTCGACTCATACTCCATCATAACCTCCGGCCAGTGCACCATCGGCGCCATCACAAAATGAAGCTCATGCTTTCCGAGCGGCAGGGCATCGCCCTCCTTCACCACCAGCGTGCGGCCCTCGAGATCCAGATCAAAGAACTGCGCCATCATCGGAAAGGTTTTTGCATTGCCGACGATCTGCATCTTGGGGTAAGTCTCCGCAAGCTTCTGAATATTCGCCGCATGATCCGGTTCCATATGAGAAACCACCAAATAATCCGGTGTCCGGCCGTCCAGTACCTCCCGAAGGTTCGAAAACCACTGCTCCGTCACCCGCGCATCTGCCGTATCCATGACGGCGATTTTTTCATCCATAATCACGTAGGAATTATAGGATACGCCGTTTGGCACCACATACTGGCTCTCAAACAGATCAAGCTCCTTGTCGTCCGCTCCGATATAAAAAATGCCATCCGTAATCTTCTTTTCCATGACCGTTTTCCTCCTTTTACAGTCTGCTGTACAGGTCCTTCTTCCTCTCAGTATAGTCGGAGCCCGTATAAAGTTCAAGCAGGAATTGATAATAGTTATTAGTTTTTGTGCGTTTCTATCAAGCCTGAACATCCTTTATAGCATATTGCTTTCAAAACTGCTATACTGTATTCGTTGGGCAGCACGAAACGGCTGCCCATTACTACGTTTTTCAGGGGGTATTATGGACAATCGAGAAAGCTTTAAATCACGTATCGGCTTTATTCTGGTCAGTGCAGGCTGCGCCATCGGCATCGGAAATGTATGGAAATTCCCGTATCTCGCCGGACAGAACGGCGGCGGCCTCTTTGTTATCTTCTATCTGATCTTTCTGGCCATCATGGGCGTACCGGTGCTGACCATGGAGCTCGCATGCGGACGTGCATCCCGGCAGAGCGCGGTCAATGCATACAAAGTACTGGAGCCGAAGGGCAGCAAATGGCATATTCACGGCTGGTTTGCTGTGGCCGGCGCTTATCTTCTGATGATGTACTATACGACCGTATCCGGCTGGATGCTGTCCTATTTCTTCAAGTTTGCCTTCGGCACCTTCGATGGAATCAGCACCGAAGCGGCCGATCAGGTCTTCACAACCATGCTGAGCCGCCCGGAGGAAATGGCGCTCTGTATGGTCGTCACCGTACTGGCCGGATTTCTGATCTGCTCCTTCGGTCTTCAGAAGGGACTTGAAAAGGTCACCACCATCATGATGAGCTGTCTGTTGCTGCTCATCGTGGTGCTGGGTATCCACAGTCTGCTGCTGCCGGGGGCCGGAGAGGGCGTCCGCTTCTATCTCTTGCCGTCTGTGAGCCGTGCGCAGTCGGTCGGCCTCAAAAATGTCATCATGGCGGCCATGAACCAGTCCTTCTTCACGCTGAGCCTCGGTGTGGCCTGCATGGAAATCTTCGGCTCCTACATGTCAAAGCAGTTCACGCTGACCAGCGAATCCATCCGCATCTGCATTCTGGATACCTTCGTGGCGATTATGGCAGGGCTCATCATTTTCCCGGCCTGCTTTTCCTACGGCGTGCAGCCGGATGCCGGGCCTTCCCTCATTTTCCTGACCCTTCCGAAGGTATTTATGAACATGGCAGGCGGCCGGATCTGGGGAACCCTTTTCTTCCTGTTTATGACCTTCGCATCCTTCTCCACGGTCATTACGGTATTTGAAAACCTGCTGGCAAGCTCCATCGACAACTTTCACTGCACGCGGAAGCAGGCCGTCATCGCAAACTGCATTTTCATGCTGATCATGAGCCTTCCGTGCGTACTGGGCTACAATCTCTGGTCAGATCTTCACATCATCGGCGCCCGGGATGTGCTGGATTCGGAGGACTTCATCGTCAGCAATCTGCTGCTGCCGATCGGCTCCCTCATCTATCTCCTCTTCTGCGTAAGCCGCTGGGGCTGGGGCTTTGACAAGTACCTCGCAGAATGCAATGAAGGACAGGGCCTGAAGCTCCCGCGGGCACTGAAGCCGTATCTTCAGTATGTGCTGCCGTTGCTGATTCTTCTGATTCTGATTCAGGGACTGATGTAACATTTGCGTAAACAGCAGACCTGAAGGCCGGAGCACCCGGGGCATCGGCCTCCGTCAAAACAAAAAAACCGGAACGGTAATCCCGTTCCAGTTTTTTTATTCTTCTGTATACATCGGCGTATACGCTTCACGTCCCTGCGCGTCAAACTCTGTACGAATTTTATTTCGGAGCGCTTCGTCCGTAAAAAGATCATAGGCTGTCAGTGCAATGACCTCGGCGGCATAGAAAGCGCCCTTCCGGCCGATGCTGCTGCCCGCAGAGGCACAGCTCTGCCAGGTATGCGGCCCGACTCCCACCGGCCAGCAGGAGGCCGTGAAGAGGTTCATCGGCATCATCTGACTCACATCGCCGCTGTCAGAGGACGCGGTCAGCGGTGCCCTCTCCCATACATTCCGGCCGACCACGGTATCCGGCAGCGGATGCCCTGCGGCTTCATACAGCTTTTCGTCATGGGCCTTGACGGCCGGATCCACGGTATCCTGAAGCTCCCTTGCAAACTGAAGCTCCTCCTCCGTATATACCGGAAGCGGAATTTCCTGCATATTCTGCCAGGTGAGGTCTGCAAAGCTCTTTTCACTTTGCATATCACAGCAGCCGTACTCAAGCTTTACGGTCAGCGTTGTCTCCGTCATATGTGCGGCCCCCTCCGCCACCAGCGTAAGCCGCCGAAGGATGTCCTTTACATCCGCAATATGCGGCGCTCTTGTGAAGTACCAGGCACTTGCCTTGTCCGGCACGATGTTCGGCGCGAATCCGCCGCTGTCTGTCGTATAATGAATCCGGGCCTTGTCCATGACATGCTCCCGAAGATAATTGGCACCGACGCTGCAGAGCTCCACCGCGTCTAATGCACTCCGTCCCCGCTCCGGCGCGAAGGCCGCGTGGCTGGTGCGTCCCTTAAAGAAGAAGCGGATGGACGCGCTGGCAAGATAACCTTCATCATATACCATGTTGACTGACATCGGATGCCAGCTGAGGGCGAAGTCGCAGCCGTCAAACATATGATAATAGGCCATCTTCACCTTGCCGGACAGAAGCTCCTCCTCCGGGCAGCCGTAGAAGCGCACCGTGCCTGCGATGTTCTCCTGCTCCAGGAAGCGTCGGATTCCGATGGCCGCGGTCAATGCTGCCGATCCGAGCAGATTGTGGCCGCAGCCGTGACCCGGTGCACCGGCCTCTATGGCTTCCTTCGTCGTCTGACACTTCTGTGAAAGTCCCGGCAGTGCATCATACTCACCAAGCACAGCAATCACCGGATGCCCGCTGCCGTACTCGGCATAAAAGGCATACGGAAGCTTCGACTCATTTACGATGCGAAAGCCCTCCTCCGAAAGCCGCTGCCGGAACAGCTCCGAGGAATGCTTCTCCGCGCCGCCGAGTTCCGGATGCTGCCACAGCTCCTCCGCCACCGCATCACAGAACGGCCGCAGATTTTCCATCCGGTCTAAAATGCTTTTCTTTTTCTCATGCATGCTTTTCCTCCTTGTTTTCATCCTTCTTTTTATAGGAAGCCAATGTTACCGCAATGGCTGCAAACACACTCGCCAGAGTGCCGAGGTAGTTGGACGCACCCGGAAGCCAGGAGAAAATGCCGGCCTTGATCGCAATATAAATGAGAACCGCAAAGGCCAGCATCCCGGAGGCGAAGCCGAGGCGCTTCATGCCAAACTGCATCAAAAGTGCACCAAACAGCGCCGGCAGCAGGTAATTCAACGCTTCCGTCACGCCGGCCGGCAGCCTGGAAAGCACGGAGCTTCCGAGGATGACGCCGATGGTCAGAACCGAAACATTGATGATGATTGAGGTCGCCATACCGATCACGGAAATCACCTGACCCTTCTCGGTTCCCGGCTCCACGCCGGCAGACACCTGTGCCATGCTCGCGCACGGTACACGCATGTTGGAAATGTTGCCAGACAGGAAGGCCATATAGGTTCCCACCGGACCGAGCACCGTAAAGTAGGAAATCGGCTCCACCACCCAGAGGAAGCCGAAGGCACTGGCTGCGGCAATGAAGGCCGTCAGAAGCGCCGCCGGATCCGGCAGAAGTCCGTATACCACCGCCAGCATCAGTGCCGGCAGAAAGGACAATGCAACGCCGAGAAAGCCGGTGAGCTTTCCGATCCGGTGCATTTTCGGCATATATTCCTTTTCAAAAAAGCTATGATCGTTCATTTTTCATTTCTCCTCGTGATATAAAATACCGGCTGCGCAGACCTTACACCAGCGCCGTCACCAGCATGGCCGCAAAAATCGCAATGGTCAGGTTCCATTCCTTCAGCTTCGCAAATGCTGGCTTCTCCGAAAGCTTCATGCAAACCGCCATAAAGACGGCGCCCAACACACATGCCAGGGAATATTTGTTAAGCTTAATGAGATGCGACGCCGACATCGAGCTGAACGCGCCGATGATGGCCGCCGTCGAAATGGCCATGAGCTTCGCCGGGTCGCCGCCGGAAATCCGGTGCTGCACCTGATCCATGCGGTTTGCCGAAATCGTCGCAAACAGAATCCAGCCGATGGAGCCGAGCACCATGGTCCATACCGCCATATCCAGTGCCAGCGGCGTCAGCTCGTCGGCGCCGAGCTGCACGCCTACCGAGGAGGTGCCGAAGCCGGCGGCAATCGACTCAAACATCACTGAGCCGATCAGCGAAAGACGCATCCATGCCATCGGTGCGCCGATGCTGATAAGCAGCGACAGCATGCCGCTCAGAATCACAAAGGAGGGGCCGATGGAGGTCGTCGCACTGCTTCGGACGGCGCCCTTCAGCTGTGCCTCCGTGAGCCCGAGCCGCCGCCCGGCCTGAAACGCGCAGCGGGCAAAGATCAGCGCCTGTGCCAGTACCAGAAGCACCGGTATACCGCAGGCGATCCACATCGGAATTCCGTTTGCAATTTCCATCGCATTCATCTTCATCTACCTCCTGAAATTCAAGCCCAATTGCTTTTACGCTTTAATATAGCAAAGCGGCCAGGCATCGTCAATCTGTTTGTGCATGCCGTGCGGATGTTTGTTCGCACAGCGCGGACAGTCATCCGTTCCTGTCCCGCCCTGCTGATCTATTCTCTCATGTATTTGGTCTTTGTAATAATTATTACATCATTTTATGTATATGTTTTAGTCCCTGTAACATTTTCGGAAGACGTAAATTTTTTTATACTGATATCACAAAACAAGAACGGAGGAACGTTTATGAGCAGTACAGAAAAGCTGAAGGTCGTGATCGCCATCGACTCCTTCAAGGGCAGCATGAGCTCCCTCGAAGCCGGTCAGAGTGCCGCTGAAGGCATTCGCCGCGTATACCCGGAGGCGGACATCGCCGTACGTCCGCTGGCCGACGGCGGTGAGGGCACGGTGGATGCCATCGTTTCCGGCTGTGGCGGCCGCATGACCGAGATTACGGTTACCGGGCCGGCCGGAAAACCGGTGCGCTGCAGCTACGGCATACTGGAGGCGCAGCATACCGCCGTCATTGAGATGTCCGGTGCCGCCGGCATTACCCAGGTATCCGGAGCGGAAAAGAATCCGATGACCACCACGACCTACGGCGTCGGCGAGGTGATCCGGGATGCCATCGGTCGCGGCTGCCGGCATTTCATCGTCGGCATCGGCGGAAGCGCCACCAACGACGGCGGCGTCGGCATGCTGCAGGCCCTGGGCTTCGGCTTCCTGAATCAGGAGGGACAGCCGATCGGTCCCGGTGCCGCCGGTCTTCGGGATCTTGCAAGGATCACCACGGATCAGGTTCTGCCGGCGCTTTCGGAATGCAGCTTCCGGGTTGCTTGCGATGTCTCAAATCCTCTCTGCGGACCGCAGGGCTGCTCCGCCGTCTACGGACCGCAGAAGGGCGCCACAGAAGAAATGATTCCGGAGATGGATGGATATCTGAAGTCCTATGCTGCACTTTCGAAGGCACAGTTCCCGAAGTCCGATCCGGACTATCCGGGCGCCGGTGCCGCCGGCGGCATGGGCTTCGCGTTCCTGACCTTCTGCAATGCCACACTTGAGCCGGGTGTCGGCATCGTGCTGGAGGAAACGAAGCTTCGCCAATATGCGGAGCATGCGGACATCGTGATCACCGGCGAGGGACGGCTGGACGGCCAGACCGTCATGGGCAAGGCCCCCATCGGCGTCGCCGCCATTGCCAAGGAATATCAGAAGCCGGTGCTGGCCTTCTCCGGCTGTGTTACGAAGGATGCCGCAGCCTGCAATGCCCATGGCATCGATGCCTTCTTCCCGGTGCTCCGCTCTGTGGTTTCACTGGAGGAAGCGATGGATCGTGACCATGCCATGCAGAACATGCAGGATACCGTGGAGCAGGTATTCCGCGTAATTGAGTGCTTCGGCACAAGATAAATTCAGGGGGAATATTTATGGAAGCTTTACAATTTTCAACCTTGGGGGCCGTGGTCGGCCTCACCGCCACGGTGGTTTCGAGCATAATCTATCTCCTGTAAGTTGGTTTTGTTTGGGCTTTATGTTATGTTATGGTGTAGTAATTGTTTGAAGCAAAGCATCGGAGAAAGTCATGGAGCTGATCAGTCAGGCCATCGCACAGGAAATCGTGGAAACCGTACACGATGTCTGCAGCCAGAATATCAATTTCATCAATGAACAGGGGCTGATCATCGCCAGTACGGATCTTTCACGCGTCGGAAGCTTTCATGAAATCGGCTATCAGGCGGTGCGGGAACGGCGGACGATTGAGGTCAGGGATGACAACAGCTTCAAGGGAAGCAAAAAGGGCATCAATATCCCGATTCTGTACAATGATCTCTTAGCCGGGGTCATCGGCATCAGCGGGGAGGCCTCGGAGGTACGGAAGTACGCCTATCTGGCGCAGCGGATCACGGAAATTCTTCTGAAGGAACGGGAGCTGGACGCCCAGGGCGTGCAGCGGAAGAACCGGCTGAATTATGTCATCCGCTGCCTGGTGAACCGGAAGCCGCTGGATGCACGGTATCTTCGGGAAACATTGAAGGAAAACGGACTGTCGGAGGATGCCGTCTGCCGGGTGATTCTGGTCGAGCTGAATGCACGCTATAATCCGAACAATCTCTTCATGATTCAGTCCGCGGTCACTCAGACCTTCCGTCAGATGAATACCGGCTTCTACCGCTATAATTACCCGAATGAATACATTCTGATCATGGAAAGCCGCTGTCTTACCGCGCTCAACCAACGGCTGCTGGAGCAGCTGGCCGAAGCGCACTGGGAGATGCTCTCCATCGGCATCGGAAGTGAGCAGGTGATTTCAGAAAGTGATCAGTCCTATCAATGTGCCCGGGCCGCCATCGCCTGCGCTTCCCCGGATCGAAATCTCGTGCTCTACGATACACTGGACTTCGAGCTTCTCCTGCATGCCGTACAGGACAGCTTCCGGACACAGTACTGCAGCAAAATCCTGAAGAACCTGGATGCCCAGGACCGGCAGATCCTGAAAACCTATTTCGAGCATGACATGTCGCTCCAGGAAAGCAGCCGCGCACTCTTCATCCACAAAAACAGCCTCCAGTACCGCCTGAACCATATTGCGGTGAAAAGCGGCTATAATCCGCGGAGGTTCCGGGATGCCGTCGTGCTCTACAGCGCGCTGAAGGCGGAGGAGACGGTTTAAGTGCAGCCGCTCCGCCGGGACCACGAAACAACTAATTACAATTTTCCTGATATTTAAAAAAGACCGGCATTCACCATCGAATGTCGGTCTTTTTTATTTCTTATTCTTTATTTTTTATCTCAGTTCCCACTCTCCTGCATCTTAGCCGTCAGGCTCTTCGCTGCAAAGACGAGTACCACCGCGGCAGCGGCCAGCACCGCGGAGCCGATATAGCCCATCACATAGGAGCCGGTCTGGTCATAGAAGCTTGCGCTGATCTTCGGTCCGACGAAGGCACCGATGCCGTAGCCGATGAAAATCAGGCCGTAGTTCCGGTTATAATATCTGCTTCCGAATACGTTCTTCACGATCGGCGCGAAGACCACCAGCAGTCCGCCGAAGGAGAAGCCGACGAGGCAAATGCAGGCGATGAAGTACGGCAGGCTCTTCGCCACCGTCAGCATACACATGGAAAGACCGTTCAGCACCAGCACAAGGATGAGTGAATTCCAGCCCTTCAGCCGATCATAAATGAAGCCGAAGCCGATGCGTCCGCACATATTCGCGAGGGTCATGATGGACACGCACATCGCAGCGGTCATTGCGCTCTGTCCGATCTGGTTCTGCGCAATCGGAGAGGTTGCGCTCACCATCATGGTGCCGGCAGCATTGGCAAAGATAAACATAACAAGCATCACCCAGAAGACCGGGGTCTTCACCATGCCCGGAATGTTGTAATTATGTGCTCCGAGCTCCTTTTTCTGCGTCGCGGTCGGGGTCCAGCCCTCCGGCATCCAGCCTTCCGGACACGGAATGATCATCCAGGCAACGGCACCGACGCCGATCAGGAAGATCACGGCGAGGATGCGGCAGGCATTCTGCGCGCCCTGGGTGTCGATCAGCCACTGGGCGATCGGCGACATAATGAACGGTCCGCAGGAGGCCCCGGCCTGAACAAGACCGGAAATGGAGCCGCTCTTATCCGGGAACCACTTGAGGGCGGTCGGAAGGCAGGCCGGATAAATCGTACCGGCACCGGCACCGGCCATCACGCCGTAGAAGAGATACAGCTGCGGAATGCTTCCGGCGAAGCCCGTCAGAAACCAGCCGGCGGCAAAGAAAATAAGTCCGAGGTAGATCGCCACCCGCGGCTGCAGCTTTTCGGCGAGCAGTCCGCCGACGAAGCCCATCGCACAGTATACGAACATATAAATCGTATAGGCCATGCTGAAGTCGGAGCTGCTCCAGCCGAACTGACTGGTCAGCGGCAGGGCGAAGAGACTGAAGAACGCGGTTGCAGAGGTAAACAGGCTCTGGATCCATACGCCGGCGAACACACGCCAGCGGGTTGCCTTCGTGATTTTCATGTCCGGCCCTCCTTACTGCTGCAGGGTGCCGAGGTCCAGACCAAGATCACGGCCGCTGAACTTGCCGGCCGCACGGCTGGTGCCGAGCCAGTAGACCATATCGGAAATGTCGGCCACCTCGAGGAACGGCATGCCGTCATACATCTCCTGCCAGTTTGCAAAATGCTGACCGGTGAGATCATTGATGAACTGTACATAGCTCTCGGTCTCGCACATCGGGGTCTTCACCTTGGTCGGGCAGACGGTATTTACGACAATGCCGGTGCCCTTCAGCTCCTGGGCCAGGGTCTTTGTGAGACCGCGCACGCCCCACTTCGCCATACAGTAGGTCGCCAGCTTCGGCGTACCGTAGAGACCGGAGGTCGATGAAATATTAATGATGCGGCCGAAGCCCTGCTTCCGCATGTAGATCGCCGCATACTTATCGGTACGCCAGGTGCCGATGAGGTCAATGTCGATGACCTTCTGTACCTGCTGGTCCGTCAGCTCCCAGGTATAGCCGAAGTTGATGACGCCGGCATTGGCCACCACCACATCGATGCGGCCGAAGGTTGTCCAGGCCTCCTCAAACAGCTTCTGCATATCCTCATCGGAGGTGACATTGGCCCGTACGGCCAGAGCCTTCGCGCCCAGCGCTTCAATCTCCTCTACCGTCTGCCGGAAGATTTCGCCCTCCGGATCCTGCATGTCCGCCAGCACCACATCGAAGCCGTTCTCTGCAAACTTCAGTGCATGCGCCTTGCCCTGTCCCATTGCACCGCCGGTGATCAATACTACCTTACGCTCTTCCATCGCTTTTCTCCTCATCTTTTCAGTGATAAAAATCCGCATGCATGGGCCTGTTCCGGCCCGCATGCATACTGTTATTTTTTTATCAATCAACATTGACATAATGATAGCGCGTCTGTATCATAAAAACAAATCATGTATTTATATTATTCTGATAAGGAGATTCTATGAATCTTGACCATCTTCGCTACTTTGAAGCCGTCGCAAAGCTCGAGCATTACGGCCGCGCCGCAGAAAAGCTTCATATCAGTCAGCCGGCCCTCAGCTATGCCATTGATCACCTGGAAACGGAGCTCGGCGTGCCGCTCTTTCACCGGGAGGGCCGGAATGTTCGCCTGACCCGCTACGGGCAGTATTTTCTCCGCGCCATCACCGGTTCTCTGGTGCAGCTCGATACCGGCATTCGGGCCATGCAGGAGTTCGGAGAGAACGGCGGCATCGTTCTGGTGGGCGGCATCCGGAAGCTGGCCGCCCGGACCATCCCGGGCCTCATGCAGGCCTTCCTTCGGGAGACCCACGAGGACAGTGTCCGCTTCGAGCTCCATACGGAAAGCATCTTCAGCTCGGAGCTTCTCAAGGACCTTGAGAAGGGCGACCTTGACCTCGCCTTCGTCAGTCAATCCGGAGACAGCCGCCGCTTCGAATGCATCCCCTTCGCCTCCGCGCCCTTCGTCCTGGTGGTGCCGCTGTCCCATCCGCTGGCCGCAAAAAAGGCAGTCCCGCTGCGGGACTGCCTCTTAGAGGAGTTCGTATTCTTTTCACCGCGCTCCGGCCTTCGCCGCCCGGTGGATGCACTCTTTTCGCAGATCAATGCACTCCCCCGCATTGCCTGTGAAACCGAGGAGGACGATGTGATCGCAGGGATGGTCGAAGCCGGCTTCGGCATCGCCATTCTCCCGGATGTGCCAGTGCTACGCTCTTATCGGCTCGCTGTTTTAGAGCTCACGGACGTCGACGCTGCACGCACCGCCTATCTCTGCCGGAAGCGCCTGCCGGAATATCCGGCTGCCGCGGATCACTTCTTCCGCTTCTGCTCGGAAAGACTCACGACCACCAGCACCAGAAGCGACACCGCATAGGCGATCAGAAGCGACAGATCCGTGTTCATAAGACCGCTGAGCGGGCCGATCGGAATGCCGATCAGGAAGGACAGCACACCGACGATGCCGCCCGCAATCGCTGCCGCGAAGGCGCCCTTCCGGGTCGCGCCGTCCCACAGAAGTCCGCCGAGCAGCGGAATCAGAAGCGACCCCATATACGGATAGTTAAAGATGATCATGGCATCGAGAATGTCCGTCATTCGGAAGGCAAAGATAATGCCGACAATGGAGCC
The DNA here is from genome assembly GCA_963650995.1 of Succinatimonas sp. CAG:777. Taxonomy (GTDB): domain Bacteria; phylum Bacillota; class Clostridia; order Lachnospirales; family Lachnospiraceae; genus Oribacterium. Next base: position 175,068 of record CAVJMS010000001.1, read on the forward strand.
GATCAGCACCGTGGCCTGGGAAATCCGCTTTGAATTCGGCAGCGCATCCATGTCCTCGATCTCCGGATGCAGCACCTTGTTGTAAAGGTCGCGGGCAAAGGAGGAGCCCAGCGACAGAATGACGCAGTTGGCACTCGACATGGCCGCCGACAGAATTGCCGCGATCACGATGCCGGCCAGGAACGGCGGAAGAACGTTGATCGTCGTGATGGTAAAAATGCCATCCTCCACGCCTGGGAACAGACGGGCCGCCATTACGCCGATGGCGGAGCACATGCTGCCGATGACGATGACGATGATGCCGCCGTAAATGCAGCCCTTCTGCGCTGTCTTCACATCCTTAGCCGACTGAATGCGGGAATATGCATCATAGGACATGGAAATGGACAGGAAGAACGGAAGAACCAGGTAAATGAAGCGGCTCAGCATGCCCGTCGGCAGAAACGGCGTACAGAATACCGCCGCCATGGAGCCGCCGTCGGCGGTATAGCGAAGCGCCGTCGCGATGGCGAGGATCGGAATCGCAATCATGATAATGGTGGTCTGTACCACATCCGTCAGTACGACGCCCCACATGCCGCCGATGGTGCAGTAAATCAGAATCACCACCGCCGTCACAATGACGCCCACATGAAACGGAACGCCGAAGCCGGACAGAATGCTGCCGCAGGCCAGCATCTGGGCAATGAAGATGCCGAGCAGACTCGGAACATTGGACAGCCATGCCCAGAAACGGATCGCTCGGCTGTCACCGTAACGCTGTGCAAAGAAGTCGAGCGGCACATAGCTCTCCTTCTCGCGAAGCTTCCGACAGGCCAGTACACCGGCCAGAATAAGCCCTCCGCCGCAGCCGATGGAATAGTAAATGCCCGGCCACATGCCGAGCTTATAGCCATTGGTCGCACCGCTCAGGACGATGCCGACACCGATCTGCACCGCCGCCATGGTAAGCGCCGTCATCGGCACATTCAGGTTCCGGCCGGCCACCAGATAATCGGAGGTCTTCCGGTTTCTGGCCGCCGCATAGATGCCGACGCCGATCATTAAAAGAAAATACAAGATACAAAACAGAACGATTACGGTATTCTGACCCATCGTTTTTCTTCCCCCTTCACTCATATCAAAACGCCGGAGTCCGGCTCCGGCTCTAAGCCGACGCCTGCTACGACTTCCGCACCGGTACGAATTTCGTCCGGTTCATCAGCGGATGCTCGAGATGAATCGCGCCCAGCACCGGACAGTCCATCACGCAGCTGCCGCAATAGATGCATTCCCCCGGATACATGACGATGGGATGCACCCCCTTCTCTGTGCTCGGGATCAGCACATCCATCTGGCAGGCTTCGGCGCACCGGCCGCAGCCGATGCATTTCTCCGCATCATAGCGGATCGGACGGGCACTGCACGGAACCACGGATACATACAGCTCAGTTTCCCTCTGCATAACGCGGTGCCTCCTCTCTGATATAATCCTGATTGTACTTCTCATACATTTCCTCTACATCGCCGAAATAATCATGCGGAACCTCGCCGCGGACCGCCTGTCCGTCCACCTGACGGATCGTGATGAACTTCCGGTCTTCTTCCGGATCCATCGCCGGATAATCGCTTCTCTGAAAGCACAGCGGCGCGGAGCTTGACTTCCGCATCCTTGAGGCCTCGAGGATCATCCTTGCGACCTCGAGGATATCCAGCACCTCATGAGTCCGCATGAGATCATGCGGATTCTCACAGTGCAGCCTCGGCACGATGTCCCGCTCGTAGCTTCCGAGAAGGTCAAGTCCCTCCTTCAGAAGCTCCTCGCACTTCACCTCGCCGCAATAATTCTGCATGCACTTCGAAATGGCGAAATTAAGCTCCTTCCATGTGACGTCGCCTTCATTTTCAAGCGGCGCGAGAAGACGCTTCTTCTCCTCCGAAGCCTGCATCCGATCGTAATCGGAAAGGGAGGTCCTCATCGCATAGTCCGAAGCCTTCCGGCCGGCATAATAGCCGGTCGCAGACGCCGCACCGCCGCAGTCCATCGCATAGAGCTGATCTCCGGCAGCAAAGACACCCTCCAGGTTCGTCATCAGGTTCCAGTCCGTGATGATGCCGCCCGGTGCACCGAAGAGCTGTCGCTCCTGTCCGAGGAAGCTCGCGGACTGCCAGCCGGTGCCGTAGCTCTGCAGCATATAGTTCTCCGGATCAAAGCCCTTCTCGGTATAGTACTGCAGCACAGGCACCTTCGTGCGGCCCTCCTCGCCGACCATCATGCCCCAGATCACCCGGCGTTCACTCTCCGGCATGCGGCTGAGATCCGCATAAAACGGAAGCTTATAGCCGCGCCTGTCAAGCTCTGCAAAGGACATGGTTTCCGGTCCGCGGTATTCATACTTCGGCTCGTCGATGACGCCGCCCTTCAGAAAGAACTTCTGTCCAGGCGCCGGATGGAAGCGGTCCCGTACATTTGTAAGCTCGCGGCCGTCCCGGTCAAGATACGGAATCTCCACGCCCCGGGCATCCACCATCGTTGCGCCGTACCAGGTATTATGATTGTTTCCCGTGCTGTATGGCGGGAAGCTCCGGCCGGCCGCCGAAAACTCGCCCCGCACGGACTTCTCCATCATCGTAAATGCCATGCCGGCCCGATAGCCCATCGCATGTCCGCTGCCGATGCTGTTCATCGGACGGAATTCACAAAGCCCCGGAAGATCTGCATTAAACAGCCATACCCGGGCCGGACGCGACATCGCCATCACCGTGGCCCGTGCCGAAATCGTATAAAATTTTCCGGTATGAACATCCATCGCGCATGCGCCGATGCCGATGATCTTTTCTTCCCCGCCTTGCTGCTCCTTTCGGGTCAGAAGCGCGGTCGCTTCCGTACGGTTCAGCACCCGGACGCCGAGCCGGAGGCATTCCTTATATAAAGCCGGCTTGAAGCCGCTGCCCCAGATCCGGAGGGTATAGCGGTTCGTGTAATCATAGGCGAACATGAGCTTCGTCTTCTCATCACGGAAATCCGCGCCGGCAAATTCATCCTCCGTATCACGGATTTTACCGCCGAAGTGCTCAATGTCCAGAAGCCGGTCCCAGCCCTCCCGGCACTCAATATAGTGCGCGATGCCGTTGCTGTAATGATCCTGCTCGTCAATGTAGGCCTCCGCGACCTCCTTCGGCGTCACCTGACAGCACGGATTCGTACAGGCCGACTCCCAATGGTCGAAGCCGCTGCCGGCCGAGCCCGCCCGGGCCGTCGTGCCCTTCTCCACGAGAATCACCTTCTGCCCCTTCCGCGCTGCCGCAATCGCCGCAAAGCAGCCCGCCAGACCGCCGCCCAGCACCAGCACATCGCAGGAGAGATGCTCCTCCTGCCCGATTTCATTGGCATATGGCCATTTATATTCCTGCATTTCTTTCTCCTCTGTTTCAGGGATGCCGGAGAAGCTCCCTTTTTCTCAGCGATGACGAAAACGCCCGGCTGCTGCACCCCGGGCGTCCTGTCGAAGCTTTCGCCTAACTATAGCATGAATGAGGAGAAGGCACAATGTAATGAAGCCCAGGCCGGCCGCACGCTTCTAAACCGCCGCAGCATAAAGTGACGCCGTCACGGACAGCTGCTGAGGCAGCTGAATTTGTAATTGTTTAGCACCACCAGAAAAAGCTATAAAATACTGAGCTGAGCTTGCTCGGCGAAGCATTTATAAGCTTTTTCTGGTGGCGGTCAAGGCGCG
>CAVJMS010000002.1:0-152746 GCA_963650995.1 Succinatimonas sp. CAG:777
CCGGATTTGCGCTGCAACGCAGCAAATTCCTTTGCAAATCCGTGCGATCCGCCGAAGGCTAAGGAAATGCTGAATTAATCAGCATTTCCTTAGCCTTCGGAGGACGGCTCTGCCGCCAGGATAAGCGAAGATGCGTACGGAAGCGTCTCGATCCAGCGGCAGAAGTCATGCCACTCCTCGAGCTTATGATGCTGCCGTGCGAAGTACATGTTCACCAGTGTTTCGTAGTTCAGCGTGACGGTGCGCATCTGATTATAGGATTCCGGCAGCATCTGGATCAGGTTATACCAGTCTGCCTTGTCCCGGCCGTTTTCGATATAGCGAAGCCGGATTTTCTCGATCTCTGCAATATAGCGCTCCATGACCTGGCGGGCATCCTCCGTCAGGTGATCGCTGGAGAAATCCGAAAGCTCAATGGGTTTACTGTGAATTTTATGCATGGTGGAGGTGGAATTGGCCACCGTCGCGACCTTGTAGGTGTCATACTCCTTCCACCAGTAGATCGGCGCCGTGATATCGCAGCAGACGAAGATCTGCCGGATGAACTTCCGGTGATCTGAACCGGCCAGACGGAGACGGCGCGCGAGGGACAGGTCATTCGGCCCCAGTATATAATTTCCGTTTTCATCATAGGCACTGTCGGAGCGCGCCCAGGAGTTCATGGGATTCCGCGCACCGCGCATGGCATTTTCCAGATTCATCACAGAGGTTTTTTCTATTGTTATCATGGGTACTCCTTTTCGTTCAGCCCGCGGGGGGGGGTATCTGCGGGATTTCTTTCGCTGTTTGTAATTGTTTAGCACCACCGAAAAAAGCTATAAAATGTTGAGCTGAGCTTGCTCAGCAAGGCATTTATATGCTTTTTTCGGTGGCGGTCAAGGCGCGAGTGGAGGAGTTTGCATCAGCAAACTCCGAAATGACCTGACATGCATCGAAGATGCATGCTTGCCGGCGGCAAGTTCATCGAGAGCTTCCAGCTCGAGATGAATCGAAGCGCCTCTGAATCGCCACATCGCGCATCGCAAAGCGATGCAGCGATGCGGTGCTAAACCGTTACCGCCATTGTAGCAGTTCCGCCGGGGGCTCGTCTACAGCGGACTCGGAGGGCTTTTCCCCGGCCAAACGGTGAACAATATGTTAAATTTTGATAAATAAATATCAAGTCATTGCCAATATATATGCAGAATGTTATAATAGCCATGAACGTTAAATAAATAACAAACAAACCTCGCGGCGAAAGTGCAGGAGTGAGCACGGCCGGGGCGGAGGTTTGCTCACCAAGCATAAAAAGGAGCACAGTATGGCAAGATTTTGTTTACCGAGAGACCTGTATCACGGCAAGGGAGCATTGGCAGAGCTCAAGAATCTGAAGGGCAAGAAGGCAATGATCTGCGTAGGCGGCGGATCTATGAAGCGCTTCGGTTTCCTCCAGAAGGCAGAGGATTATCTGAAGGAGGCCGGCTTTGAGGTTCAGCTCTATGAGGGCATTGAGCCGGATCCGTCGGTAGAAACGGTGATGAAGGGTGCCGCAGCGATGCTTGACTTCCAGCCGGACTGGATCATTGCCATGGGCGGCGGATCTCCGATCGATGCTGCCAAGGCGATGTGGATCAAGTACGAGTATCCGGACTGCACATTTGAAGATATGTGCAAGGTTTTCGGCATTCCGGAGCTTCGGCATAAGGCACATTTCTGCGCAATTTCCTCAACCTCCGGTACAGCCACCGAGGTAACGGCATTCTCCATTATCACAGATTATCAGAAGGGCACGAAGTATCCGATCGCGGATTTCGAGATCACACCGGATGTGGCCATCGTGGATCCGGAGCTTGCAGAGACCATGCCGCAGAAGCTGGTAGCACATACCGGTATGGATGCAATGACGCACGCTATTGAGGCCTATGTATCGACTGCAAACTGCAGCTATACGGATGCACTTGCGATCCATGCCATCGAGCTGATTCAGGGCAACCTCGTAAAGTCCTACAACGGTGATATGGCATCGCGTGACGTTATGCATGACGCACAGTGCCTTGCCGGCATGTCCTTCTCGAATGCACTGCTCGGCATCGTACACTCCATGGCACATAAGACCGGTGCGGTATTTGCAGACTACGGCGCACATATCATTCACGGTGCAGCCAATGCCATGTACCTTCCGAAGGTCATCGCCTTCAATGCAAAGGATGAGACCGCAAAGAAGAGATACGGTGTGATTGCCGACTATATGCATCTCGAGGGCAGCAATGATGACGAAAAGGTGGCCAGCCTGATCAAGTATCTCCGCGGCATGAACGATGAGCTTAATATTCCGCACTGCATTAAGAACTATGGTCCGGATTCCTATCCGACGGAGCAGGGCTTCGTGCCGGAGGAGGTATTCCTGGAGAGACTGTCCGGCATCGCAGAGAGAGCGATTGCAGATGCCTGCACCGGCTCGAATCCTCGGCAACCGTCGCAGGAGGAGATGGAGAAGCTTCTGAAGGCATGCTACTATGACACAGAGGTGGATTTCTAAAGAACAATGAGCAGCAGGAGCTGCAATAAAAAAGGAGTACCGCAGAGCAGCGGTGCTCCTTTTTGTATGCCGATGAAATGCCTTCACAGGGATTCAGCGAGGGTCGAAAGCGCACCGATGAATCTGCATTATTCCAAATAGGGCAGGAATGCGCTGGCAAGTCCGAGAAAAATGAAGAATCCGAGGACGTCGGTGGCCGTGGTGACGAAGATGCTGGAGGCCAGAGCCGGATCGGCATGCAGCTTCTCAAGCATGAGCGGCACCAGGAAGCCGAAGATGCCGGATACCACGAGGTTTCCGATCATCGCCAGGAATATGATGAGGCCAAGGTACGGATTCCCGTAGATCAGTGCAACCACAATGCCGGTCACCAGTCCGGTTGCTGCGCCGTCCACCACGCCCAGCAGGATTTCCTTCACGAAGGAGGTCCAGTGATCCTTAAAGAGAATCTCGCCGTCCGCGAGCTCGCGGACCATCACCGACATGGTCTGGGTGCCTGCATTGCCGCCCATGCCGGATACGATGGTCATGGTGGCGGAGAGTGCGACCACACGCGCAATGGTGGATTCAAATACCTTGACGGTGAAGGAGGCCAGGAAGGCAGTCAGCAGATTGACGAGTAGCCACGGAAGACGCATGCGGACGGATTCCCAGAGCGTCGTGTTCAGGCCCTCCTCTGCGGAGGTTCCGCCGAGATGGGCGATATCCTCATCGTGCTCTTCATTGATGACATCAATGATATCGTCGACCGTGATGATGCCGAGGATGGAGCCCTTGCTCGAAACCACTGGGATGGCCTGCAGATCGTACTTGGACACGACCTGCGCGACCTCCTCCTGATCGACCTCCGGCTCTACAGACACCACCTGATCGTCCATGATTTCAGAAAGCTTGGTATTGCGCGGCGAGCTCAGAAGATCCCGGAGATCGACCGTGCCTACGAGCTTTTTCAGCCGCTCCTCGTCAGTGACATAGATGGTCTCGATGACCTCGGTTTTCGGACCGATGTCACGGATGGTATCCAGCGCCTGGGCACAGGTGCGGTCCTCACGCAGGGCAATGTACTCGGTGGTCATGATGCCGCCGGCACTGTCGTCCGGATACTGCAGCAGGGTATGAATGATGCGGCGGTCGCCGGACTTCATGCGGTTCAGAAGCCGCTTCTGGTGGGCGATTTCCATCTCGCCCAGGATGTCAACGATATCATCCTTGGACATATCGGCAAACATCGCAAGCAGTGTATCGTCATCGAGCTGCTCACTGATGCGCTGACGGGTATCGTCGTCGGCCTCCTCCATGATCTCGGTCAGCTGCTCGGTATTCAGGAGCTGGGGGAGCTTCCGGAGATCCTCGTCATCCAGCTCGTCGACCTCCTCTACGAAGTCGGCCGGCTGCATGTCCTCATAGTACTCGCTGATCTCTTCCCGGTTGCCTTCGTCAATGAGATCCTCGAGCTCATCTTCATGCTCCGGCTCGTAGGACTTATCCTCATCGAAATCGTCCGTGTCGGTATGAATCTGACTTCGGTCGTCATCGTCATTTTTTCGGTCCTCATCCGGAATCGATTCAAAAAGATCCGTCAGATTCGGACGGGACTCCTCCGGGATGTCCGGCTCCTCCGGCTTTTCCGCCGGCCGCGGGCGGCTCTCCTCCGCGGACAGCGGCCGCCGGGCTCCGACAGCTTCCTGATTTCGGTCCGTCTCATTCATTGACCTCTTTCGTTCATCCATCGTGCACCTCCCAGCAGAAAAGAACAAAGCGGTTTCACGGAGCCGCTCTGCAGCATTGTATATTTCTATTAAGTACATTCTAAAAATTTAAAATGCCGATGGCAAGGCTTTTTTGCAGCCGGACATCGTCAAAGCTTTATCAGGCTTGTTAAACATCTGTTGAGATTCCGCACGGAAATGTTATAATGAAAGCAGTGTGGGCCCGGGCACAGAAGCGAAGCGCTGCGCCCCGGAACATCCGAGATCGAAAGAACATGGAGGAGATCATGTACGAAATAACCAAAGTTGAGCACCTGGTCGACAAGGACTGGCTCATGGTCATTAAGGCCCCCTTTGTAGCCAGAAAATGCGAGCCGGGACAGTTTATGATCGCAAAGCTCGGAGAGCTGGGCGAGCGCATTCCGTTTACCATTGCAGATTATGACCGCGAAGCAGAAACCATCACCATCGTTTTTCAGGTGGTGGGCGCTTCCACCGAAAAAATGAGCCATCTTCAGGCCGGCGACAGCTTTACGGACATTGTCGGACCGCTCGGCCGTCCGTCGGAGCTGGTGGATATGCCGATCGAGGAGCTGAAGAAGGAATCCATTATTTTCATTGCCGGCGGTGTCGGTGCTGCACCGGTATATCCGCAGGTGAAGTGGCTGCATGAGCACGGCATTGAGGCGGACGTCATTCTGGGCGCCCGCAGCAAGGACCTGATCATCATGGAGGAGGACCTCCGCAGGGTGGCTGCGCATGTCTATGTATGTACGGATGACGGCTCCTACGGCGACAAGGGCGTTGTGACGGATATTCTGAAGCGTCTGGTCAATGAAGACGGCCGGAGGTATACGAAGTGCATCGCCATCGGCCCGGTGATCATGATGAAGTTTGCCTGCCTCACGACGAAGGATCTCGGCATTCCGACCATCGTTTCCATGAACCCGATCATGATCGACGGTACCGGCATGTGCGGTGCCTGCCGTCTGGTGGTCGGCGATGAGGTGAAGTTTGCCTGTGTGGACGGACCGGAATTTGACGGTCATCTTGTGAACTTCGATCTTGCCATGAAGCGGCAGAGACAGTACAAGGATGAGGAAGGCAGAGCGCTGCTTGCTTTGCAGGAGGGTGCAACACACTCCGGCGGCTGCGCTGCAGATCATTGATCAGGGAGGCAGAGAATGGACGTTCAAAAGAGAATTCCTGTCCGCGAGCAGGAGCCGAAAAAAAGAGCAGCAAATTTCGAAGAGGTTTGTCTGGGATACAATGATGAGGAGGCGGCACTGGAGGCCACGCGATGCCTCGACTGCAAGAAGCCGCTGTGTGTACAGGGCTGTCCGGTTTCCATCGATATTCCGAACTTCATCCATCATGTGAAGGAGGGCGATATCGAGGGTGCAGCGGATGTGATTGCATTGTCCTCGGCCCTTCCGGCCGTATGCGGACGTGTCTGCCCGCAGGAGACGCAGTGCGAGGGCAAGTGCATCCGCGGCATCAAGGGCGAGGCCATTTCCATCGGAAAGTTGGAGCGCTATGTAGCCGATTGGGCAAGAGAGCATGACTATGTGGCTGCAAAGCCGGGAACGCCGAACGGAAAAAAGGTGGCGGTCATCGGCTCCGGTCCGTCCGGTCTGACCTGTGCGGGCGATCTTGCCAAGCTTGGCTATGACGTAACGATTTTTGAGGCCTTCCATCAGGCCGGCGGCGTACTTGTATACGGTATTCCGGAGTTCCGTCTCCCGAAGGATCGCGTCGTAAAGCCGGAAATCGAGAATGTAAAGAAGCTGGGCGTCAAGATTGATACCAATGTCATCATCGGACGCTCGCTGACCGTCGATGACCTTCTGAATGAAGAAGGCTTTGATGCTGTCTTCATCGGCTCCGGCGCCGGACTTCCGCGCTTCATGAACATTCCGGGTGAGTCCGCAAACGGTGTATACTCGGCCAATGAGTTTCTGACCAGAAACAACCTGATGAAGGCCTATCGTGCAGATGCGGACACACCGATCAAGGTAGGAAAGAAGGTCGTCGTGGTCGGCGGCGGCAATGTGGCGATGGATGCGGCCAGAACCGCCCTTCGTCTGGGCGCAGAAGTGCATGTGGTGTACCGCCGTTCGGAGGAGGAGCTTCCGGCACGTCGTGAGGAGGTGCATCATGCGAAGGAAGAGGGCATTATCTTCGACCTCCTGCAGAATCCGATTCAGATCTACACCGATGAGAATGACTGGGTGAAGGGCATTCAGATTCAGCGCATGCAGCTCGGTGAGCCGGATGCGTCCGGACGCCGCAGACCGGAGGCCATTCCGGGCGATGTCTACGACATGGAATGCGATATGGTCATCATGTCCCTCGGTACCTCACCGAATCCGCTGATTAAGCATACGACTGCCGGTCTGGATACCAATTCGCACGGCTGTATCGTAGCGAAGGAGGAGAACGGTCAGACCTCCAAGCAGGCTGTTTTCGCCGGCGGTGATGCCGTGACCGGCGCGGCTACTGTCATCCTCGCCATGGGTGCCGGTAAGGCAGCGGCCAGGGGCATCGATGAATATCTGAAGAATAAATAGGTGGCGGTTCGGCCTCGCATCCATGCAAGTATCCTGTATACATGATGCGGTTCAGCTTGAATGCGGGGCTTCTTTGTGAGAAAATAGACAAAGTTTCCGGGCGGTCGCCTTCTGACCGTGGAAACCTGAATTTTACGTCGTTCACATTTGGGGAATTGCGTGGATTGTTGAAAGGAGATTCATATGACCTATACAAATGAGGTTGAGAACATGTGCCCTGTTGCACAGGGGGTTCATCATGGTGCTGCTCCTATTCCTGAAGAGGGAAAGTGGATACAGGCAAAGGAAGTAAAGGATATTTCCGGTTTCACACATGGTGTGGGCTGGTGCGCACCGCAGCAGGGTGCCTGCAAGCTTTCTCTCAATATTAAGGAAGGTATCATTCAGGAGGCCCTCGTAGAGACCGTCGGCTGCTCCGGCATGACCCATTCTGCAGCCATGGCTGCGGAGATCCTTCCGGGACTGACCGTTCTTGAGGCTCTGAATACGGACCTGGTATGTGACGCCATCAATACAGCTATGAGAGAGCTGTTCCTCCAGATCGCATACGGCCGTTCTCAGTCTGCATTCTCAGATGACGGACTTTCCGTAGGCGCAGGACTTGAGGATCTCGGCAAGGGCCTTCGTTCCCAGGTTGGTACCATGTACGGTACACTGAAGAAGGGACCTCGTTACCTTGAGATGGCCGAGGGCTATGTCACCGATATTGCTCTTGATAAGGATGATCAGATCATTGGCTATAAGTATGTGAACCTTGGAAAGATGACCGATTTCATCAAGAAGGGTGATGATCCGAACACAGCATGGGAGAAGGCAAAGGGCCAGTACGGCCGTATTGACGATGCTGTAAAGCTCATCGATCCACGTAAGCAGTGATCAGGTCAGAAGGAGGAAATTAAGATGGCATTATTTGAGGGATACGAGAGACGTATCAAGCAGATCAATGAAGCTTTAAATCAGTATGGTATCAAGGATATCGAGGAAGCACGCAAGATCACAGAAGACGCCGGCCTGGATGTTTACAACATGGTAAAGGGCGTTCAGACCATTTGCTTCGAGAATGCCTGCTGGGCATATATCGTAGGCGCTGCGATTGCAATCAAGAAGAACTGCAGAAATGCAGCAGATGCAGCTGCAGCCATTGGTGAGGGACTTCAGTCCTTCTGTATTCCGGGCTCCGTTGCAGACAACCGTAAGGTAGGTCTCGGACACGGAAATCTCGGCAAGATGCTCCTTTCCGAGGAGACCGAGTGCTTCTGCTTCCTGGCAGGTCATGAGTCCTTTGCAGCAGCAGAGGGCGCCATCGGTATTGCAAACAATGCAAACAAGGTTCGTGTAAAGCCGCTTCGTGTTATTCTGAACGGTCTTGGCAAGGACGCTGCAAAGATCATTTCCAGAATCAACGGCTTCACCTTCGTAGAGACGGAGTATGATCCGTATACCAATACCGTAAAGGAGACCGAGCGCATCGCTTACTCCGACGGCCCGAGATCCAAGGTGAACTGTTATGGTGCAAACTCCGTTCCGGAGGGTGTTGCAATCATGTGGAAGGAGAACGTAGATGTTTCCATCACCGGAAACTCCACCAACCCGACCAGATTCCAGCATCCGGTAGCAGGTACCTATAAGAAGGAGCGTCTGGAGGCCGGAAAGAATTACTTCTCCGTAGCATCCGGCGGCGGTACCGGACGTACACTTCATCCGGACAACATGGCAGCAGGTCCTGCTTCCTACGGTATGACCGACACCATGGGCCGTATGCACAGTGATGCACAGTTTGCAGGTTCATCCTCTGTTCCGGCACACGTAGAGATGATGGGTCTCATCGGTATGGGCAACAACCCGATGGTTGGCGCCACCGTATCGGTAGCCGTAGCTGTTGCAGAAGCTGCAAAGGCAGGCAAGTTCTAAGGAACCCGTATTGATTATAAGAAAGGACTTTAACCGCTGGGTTAAGGTCCTTTCTTCATTGTTTGGCGATGCAGTGTGAAGCCGAAGGAGGAAAAGATAAATGGCGGATTTCAGAACGACTGAAGGAAAGGCGGCCAATAAAAACGGCATACTGCGGGCAGTTTTTGTTGCGCTTGCATTGGTTGTGCAGGTGCTGCTCATTGTGCTCTTCTTTACCAGATTAAGCCGCTATGCGGAATGGATTCGGGTGATGATGCATGCTGCATCGCTGATTCTGGTGCTCGTCATCTACGGACAGCATAAAACCAGCTCGATGAAGATGCCCTGGATCATTCTTATTCTGACGCTGCCGGTCTTCGGGAGCGTGCTTTACTTCTGTATCGGTCTCGACACCTCTACCCGGCGGATGCGGGAACGCTTCCGGCAGATGGACCGCATCATTTTTCCGGCGCTGCAGGCCTCGGCAGACACAGCAGACCTTGCTGCCCTGAAAAAGCAGAATCCGAATGCAGGCGCTATCGCGCAATATCTGCAGGATTATGCACATTATCCGGTTTTTTGTCATACGGATATACAGTATTATGATGATGCGGCGAAGGGACTGGAGGCGCAGCTTTCGGAGCTGAAAAAAGCGGAGCGCTTTATTTTTATGGAGTACCATGCGATTGAGAACGGCAGCTCCTGGAAGCGCATCGAGGAGGTGCTTTCAGAGCGTGTCCGCGCCGGTGTGCATGTACGTGTATTTTATGATGACATGGGCTCCATCGGCTTCATTACCACGGACTTCGCACGGCATCTGGAGGAGCGCGGCATCCACTGCCGCGTGTTCAATCCCTTCGTACCTGGCGCCAATCTCTTTTTGAATTACCGGGATCACCGGAAGATCACCGTGATCGACAATCGGGTGGCCTTCACCGGCGGCTACAATCTCGCGAATGAATACTTTAACATCACGCATCCGTACGGACAGTGGAAGGACAGCGGCATTCGGATCGAGGGTCCGGCCGTGCAGAGTATGACCTTGACCTTTCTTGAAATGTGGAATGCGGTGCGTGCGACGGACCTTAAGGATGCCAATGTGCTCCGCTTTCTTGCGGCATCGGAGGCACCGCTTCGGACAACACCGGGCTTCGTGCAGCCCTATGCCGACAGTCCGATGGATGATGAGCAGGTGGGAGAAAATGTATACATCAGTATGGTGAGCAAGGCAGAGCGCTATTGCTATTTCATAACGCCGTATCTGATCATTACGGATGAAATGACCCATGCGCTGTCTCTTGCAGCGAAGCGCGGCGTGGATGTCCGGATCATTACGCCGGGAATTCCGGATAAGCGAATGATCTACGGTGTGACCCGCTCCTTTTACAATGCACTGGTACGGAACGGTGTGCGGATCTTCGAGTGGACGCCCGGCTTCTGTCATGCAAAGATGAGTGTGGCGGATGACCGGATGGCGACCTGCGGCACGATTAACCTGGACTACCGTTCCCTGTATCATCATTTTGAAAACGGCTGCTTCATGGCAGACTGTCCGGCGGTGATGGAGGTTCGAAAAGATTTTGACCGCACATTTTCGGAGTGCCGGGAGGTGACGGATGATTACCGTACCGGCCGCCGCGGCAGGGGACGCCGTCTGTGGCAGCTGTTCCTCCGTCTGTTTGCGGAGCTGATGTAGTGCCTCCGGCGGATGGCACGGATGTGAAGGGCAGTTTATTGCGGCACCCTATACATCCGGCGAGGGAAACGCTTTTATCCGCGTTTTCCTATTCCGGCAGCAGTGCCCGATAGGCAGAAAAGGCGGACGGAATGGAGCAGCGGTCATCCAGCTCCTTTCGGGAAACCAGCAGGAGACGGTCGCTTTCAAAGGGCTTCAGCTCATCTGCAAGAATGGCGTAGCCGGTCATATGCCATTCGATATGGCTGAAAATGTGCTTTGCAGCCGGAAGCGGACGGATCCGGAGCGGCGTGAAGCCAAGCGTCCTTATATAGTGCAGCGCTTCATCCTCCGAAAGCGTGCCCTCCGTATTCGGAAATTCATACAGGCTGGCCAGGAGCCCCTTCGGCGGGCGCTTTCCGATGACGATCTTTCCGGCATCATAAATAAGAAAAACGGTCCGATGCTCGATGCGGCGAGCCTTTTTCTCCGGCACATGCGGATATGCTGTCTCCTGCCCGAGCTGATGCGCGGTGCAGCTGTCCTGCAGCGGGCAATCACTGCAGTGCGGCGCCTGATTCGGAAGACAGACCATGGCGCCGAGGTCCATCAGCGCCTGATTAAAGGCACCTGGTGTATGGAAGGCGGGGCTTTCCGAAGCTTCGCCGGTGCCCGCTGGCATCCATGGAAGGTAGTAGTCGGCCGCCTGCTTCCGCGCCTTTTCGTTTTTTATATTCTCCGGAAAGACCGTGAGCCGTGCAAATACGCGAAGAAGATTTCCGTCTACAGCCGGTACCCGTTCACCGAAGGCGATGGATGCGATGGCAGCTGCCGTATAGGGGCCGATACCGGAAATCCGGAGAAGTTCCGCTGAGCTTCCGGGCATCTCCCCGTTAAACTGCTCCATGATCTCTACGGCGCCCTGATGCAGATTCCGTACCCGGGAGTAGTATCCGAGCCCCTCCCAGAGCTTCAGATAGTGATCCTCCGATGCCTGCGCAAGGGATGATATATCCGGAAATGCCGAAAGAAAGCGGGCATAGTAGCCCTTCACAGTATCCACGCGTGTCTGCTGCAGCATGATTTCCGAAATCCAGACATGATACGGCGTCGGATCCTCCCGCCATGGGAGAATGCGCCGATGCGCTGCATACCATTCGATTAAATTTTCAGCCAGACGCACAGATGTTTGCATGCATGTATCCTTTCTGAAGCCGCCCTGCAGGAGGACATAAATGCGGCATGTTTTTTTCGGCTTTTCTTTGTGCTCTCATAGTATAATCATGCTGCTCCTCCGCGCCAAGCTTTAAATTGCGGTGCTGCGATGCTATACTCTCACTATACATTATCGGAAGGAGTGAAGCATCGCGTGGAAGCACCGAAACGGCCGGCGTATCTGAAAATTTATGAAATGCTGCGGCAGGAGATTACATCCGGCGGCTATCAGCCGGGCGAGCGGGTCCCGTCGAAGCGCACCATGGCAGAAAAGACCGATACCTCCGTGATTACGGTGGAGCATGCCTATGAGCTTCTGATGGATGAGGGATATCTCGAGTCCCGGGAGCGGAGCGGATATTTCGTATGCTACCGCTCGGAGGATGCATTTCCGGTCGCTGCAGCAGAGGAGGCCAATGAAGACGGCCGGAACCAAACGGCGGTCCGGACATACGGCAGCGCTTCATCGGATCAGTACGAGCGCAGCGAGGGTGAGCTTCCGTTTTCCGGCTTTGCCCGCATGATGCGGCGCGTCCTGTCCGAATATGAGGAAGAAACCATGTGCCGCTCGCCCAATGAGGGGACGCTGCATTTCCGCAGCAGCATTGCACGCTATCTGCAGCGCAGCCGCGGTATCCATGTGGACAGCTCACAGATTCTCGTCGGGGCCGGCTCGGAATATCTGTACAGCCTGATCGTGCAGATGCTCGGTCGGGACCGGATCTATGCGCTTGAAAATCCTTCCTATGAGAAGATACGCAGAGTATACGAAGCCAACGGTGCCTGCTGCGAGCTTCTGAAGCTCGGGCGGCACGGCATTCAGTCCGGTGAGCTGCGTTCCTCGCGGGCTTCGGTGCTGCATGTGACGCCCTTTGATTCCTATCCGAGCGGAGTGACCGCCACGGCCGGCAAGCGTCAGGAATACATTTCCTGGGCAGCGAAGCGCCGGGCCACCATTGTGGAGGATGATTATGCGTCGGAATTTTCACCGTCCACGAAATCCGAGGATACACTGTTTTCGCTGGAGCCGGAAGAAACCGTAATTTATATGAATACCTTCACAAAAACCATATCACCGGCGATCCGGACCGGCTATATGGTGCTTCCGAAGAAGAGAGCGGAAGAACTGAAGTCGCGCATCGGCTTTTATTCCTGCACCGTGCCGACCTATGACCAGTATGTGCTGGCGGAATATCTGAACAGCGGTGCATTTGAACGCTATATCAATCGGGTGCGGCGGAAGCGCAGGATGCATTACTAAGGAAATGCTGATTAAATCAGCATTTCCTTAGCGCCTCCGGCGGATCGCACGGATTTGCAAAGGAATTTGCTGCGTTGCAGCGCAAATCCGGCGAGGGAAACGCTTTCATCAGCGTTTCCCTAAACAGTTACGCGTCATGAAAGAAAGGAGATCTTTATGGGATGGATTCGCAGAATTTACAGGATGCATCGGTTCTGGCATCGAAGCGGGGAGCTTCTGCACTGTATGGCCGTTGCCGGCCTCGTCTGCTCCGTGGATCAGATGCTGAAAAGTGCGATTGACACCGAACCGAAGGAAAATTTTCCGCGCGAAATGCCCGGCAGCCGCGGCTGTATCCGCATTATGCGGGCGCATAATCCCGGATTTTCCAGAGGACGCCTGGCGAAATACCCGGAGCTCGTGAAGCTAAGCTCCATCGCAGCCGTCGGCTTTCTGAGCGGCGGGCTGCACTTTTTAACCGCCTGCTTTCCGAAGCGCTATCGTCTCCGGAAGCTCGGCATGGCCGTCGTCATCGGCGGTGCCCTCAGCAACGTCCTTGACCGTATCATGAACGGCGCCGTGACGGATTACCTGAACATCCGCATCGGCCGTCTGAAAGAGCTCATCGTAAACCTCGGCGACATTGCCATCGTCTTCGGCGGCGGTCTTTACTTTCTGTCCTGTCTTCTGGAGAGAGACCGCTGATGCGGATTTGCCGCTCTGCAACAGTATCTTGCCACTTCTGTGCGGCTTTGTTATAATAGCCGTTGCGATTGGCCTCAAGGGGGCTTTTTTCTGTACCCTGAAGAGCGCCGGCAAATTTTAATATGAAGGAAGACTTTCCAATGAACAAGAAGATGAAGGCTGCACTGGGGCTTCTGGCTGTGCTGGCGATTACCGTCGGCTTTTGCCTGCTCGGAGTGCAGGGCGCAAAGGACATTAAGCTCGGCCTTGATCTGAACGGCGGTGTTTCCATCACCTACCAGACCGTAGGCGATACGCCGACCTCAGAGCAGATGTCGGATACCATCTACAAGCTGCAGCTGAAGGCGCAGGGGTATTCTACGGAGGCACAGGTCTACCAGGAGGGCAGCGACCGCATCAACATCGATATTCCGGGTGCGACGGATGCCAATGAAATTCTGGAGGAGCTGGGCGAGCCAGGTACGCTGCAGTTTGCAGATTCCAACGGCCAGGTGCTGCTGACCGGTGATGACGTAAAGAACGCAAGCGCCGGCATGACGGACCAGAACGGTACGCGTCAGTACATTATCCAGCTTCAGTTTACCGATGAGGGCGCGCAGAAGTTTGCAGATGCGACGGCGGCCAATGTCGGAAAGCCGCTCTATATCATTTATAACGATCAGGTGATTTCCGCACCGAATGTGCAGGAGGCCATCACCGGCGGCCAGGCATCCATCACCGGTATTTCCGATTATGATGAGGCGACCCGCATTGCCTCCACAATCCGGATCGGTGCACTGCCGGTACAGCTGACGGAGCTTCGTTCCAATGTCATCGGTGCGACGCTTGGGCAGGAAGCCATCACGACCTCCATCCAGGCCGGTGCGGTCGGTCTGGTTCTTGTAATGCTGTTCATGATCCTGGTATACCGGCTGCCGGGCCTTGCGGCCAGCCTTGCCCTTATCATGTATACAGGTCTCGAGCTGGTGCTGCTGCAGGCCTTTGAGGTGACGCTGACGCTGCCGGGCATTGCCGGCATCATCCTTTCGGTTGGTATGGCAGTGGATGCCAATGTCATCATCTTTACACGTATGAAGGAGGAGCTGGGCAGCGGCCATTCCGTGGAGGTTGCCATCAAGGCCGGTTACAGCAAGGCACTTTCGGCCATCATCGACGGCAATGTCACGACTCTGATTGCAGCAGCCGTGCTGTATCTGAGAGGCTCCGGTACGGTGAAGGGCTTCGCCACCACATTGGCCATCGGTATCATTATCTCCCTGATCACGGCACTGTTTGTGACGAGAGCATTGCTTGGATGCTTCGTTCAGTTCGGATGCACGAAGCCGGTGCTGTACGGTGTCCGCAAAGAGGTCAAAGTATTTGACTTCATCAAGTTCCGGAAGATTGCATACAGCATTTCTGTAGCACTGATCGTCGCAGGCTTCCTGTTCATGGGCATGAACAAGGCTTCCCTCGGAAATCTCTTCAACTATGATCTTGACTTCCAGGGCGGTTCCTCTACGAATGTTACCTTCAACGAGGATATGACGCTGGAGGAGATCGATGCGCAGGTTGCGCCGATCTTTAAGAAGATCACCGGCGATACGGCATCGGTACAGGCCTCCAAGGTGGCCGGTACCAACGAGGTTATCATTAAAACCCGGACGCTGACGACGGAAGAGCGTACGGAGCTCTATCAGGATCTTGTGGATGAGTTCGGCGTAGATGAGTCGAAAATCACGACGGAGAACATTTCCGGTGCGGTATCGAACGAGATGAAGGCCGATGCCGTCTGGGCCTTCCTGATTGCGATCGCCTGCATGCTGGTCTATATCTGGATTCGCTTTAAGGACCTCAAGTTCGCATCGGCAGCCGTGCTGGCACTGACGCACGATGTTCTGGTGACGGTGGCCTTCTATGCGGCCCTGAAGTGGGCGGTGGGCTCCACCTTTATTGCCTGCATTCTGACCATTGTAGGTTATTCCATCAATGCAACCATCGTGGTATTTGACCGTATCCGTGAGAACCTGGCGGATCCGTCGAAGAGGAACGATCTGGCACTGGCCGTGAATGATGCGATCTCACAGACCTTTACGCGTTCTCTGAATACCTCACTGACCACCTTTGTGATGGTGCTGGTGCTCTTCATCATGGGCGTGTCGTCCATCCGCGATTTCACGATGCCGCTGATGGTAGGTATTGTTTCCGGCTGCTGGTCCTCAGTGACCATTGCAGGACCGCTCTGGTATGATCTGAACCGCTATGCGGCGAAGAGACAGGCCGGAAAGAAGGCGGCAGAGAAAACCGAAAAGGCAGCCAGAAAGCAGAAGAAGGGCGCCAAGGCCTGACTGACTTGACGTTTTCTGAAGTGTCCGATACATTAAAGACCGGCTGATGAAGCCGGTCTTTCTTTCATTCCCATGCAGAATCAAACGGCGCAGGACCCGGAGGATCAATATGAAATATCAGATAGTAGCAGCCAGCGGACGCGCGAAGTCCGCACACATGGAGACCGTGCACGGCAGCATTGAAACACCGCTGTTCATGAACGTAGGAACCGTGGGCGCCATCAAGGGCGCCGTTTCGACGGATGACCTTCATGAAATCGGCACACAGGTAGAGCTCAGCAATACCTATCACCTGCATGTCCGCACCGGAGATGCGTTAATTAAGAAGTTCGGCGGACTCCATAAATTCATGAAGTGGGATCGTCCGATTCTGACCGATTCCGGCGGATTCCAGGTATTCTCCCTGGCCGGCACCGGACGCAAGATCAAGGAGGAGGGCGTATACTTCCACAGCCATATCGACGGCCGCCGGATCTTTATGGGACCGGAGGAGTCCATGCAGATCCAGTCGAACCTGGGTTCCACCATTGCCATGGCCTTCGACGAGTGCCCGCCGGCGCTGGAGGATCGGAAGTATATCCTTCCGTCCGTGGAGCGTACCACCCGCTGGCTCGAGCGCTGCCGGAAGGAAATGCAGCGTCTGAACAGCCTGCCGGATACGGTGAACCGGGAGCAGCTGCTCTTCGGCATCAACCAGGGCGGCATTTTTGAGGATATCCGGACGGAGCATGCGGATACGATCGCGGCTATGAATCTGGACGGATATGCCGTCGGCGGGCTGGCGGTAGGTGAAACCCATGAACAGATGTATCATATACTGGATGTGGTGGTGCCGCATCTTCCGAAGGAAAAGCCGACATATCTCATGGGCGTTGGCACACCAGCCAATATCATCGAAGCAGTGGACCGCGGCATTGACTTTTTTGACTGTGTATATCCGTCCCGCAACGGGCGGCACGGCCATGTATATACCCATAAGGGAAAGATGAACCTCTTCAATCAGAAGTATGAGCTCGATGCCCGTCCGATCGAGGAGGGCTGCCAATGTCCTGTATGCGCCGGTCATCGTCTTCCGGACGGCCGTTTCACCGGCGGCTACAGCCGCGCCTATATCCGGCATCTTCTGAAGGCAAAGGAAATGCTTGGCATGCGGATGTGCGTGCTTCATAACCTTTATTTTTACAATCATCTGACGGAGGAGATCCGCGATGCGATCCGCGGCGGCTTCTGGGACAGCTGGAAGACGGAGGCGCTGGATCGTCTGGAGACCTATGATCGCGGCGAGGAATGACGATGGACGCAGTACTTTATGAGTCAATCCATACGGAGGAGGACGGGCTGCAGTGTCCGCTGGAGTGGCGCGATGATACGGAGATTCTGTATTTCAAGGACGGGCATTACCGCCTGAGCCTGAATCTCCGGGATTATGAAATCCGGGATGAATGCCTCTTTTTTGTCAATCCGGGTGTGCTGCGCCGGCTGACTTCCCTCGATACGGGCGGTCATGCCTATGCACTTCATTTCCGGGCGGAGGAGCTTTGCTTCCGTGCCTCGGAGGATGCGGTCAATGCAGTGATTCTGGATCCGCTTTCCGCCGGACAGCTGCGCTTTTCGGAGCAGGTTACTGTATCGGATTTCGGCTTCTTCGAGCTGATGCATCAGCTGAATGACACCATTCGCCGTTTTATGAAATTCGGCATGAAGACGGAAGTCGGCCGGGGCTTTCGGCGGAGCTATGCGCTTTCTGCACCGGCGGATCAGCTTCTGATCCGTGCGGAGCTTCTTCACCTGATCGCGATCTGCGACAGCTTCGGCCTTCTCCGTGAAGGCGCTGCGGGCAGCTCCGAACGGCAGGTGGGGATCATCAAGCAGAGCATTGACTATATTCGGGCGCATTACCAGGAAAAAATATATATACGGAACCTGTCGGAGCTTTCGGGACTGAACGAGCAATACTTCATCCGCTTCTTCAGTAATGCCACCGGGGAATCTCCGATTGACTATATCAATGCCTACCGCATACAGGAGGCGGCCCGCCTCCTCCGGGAATCGGATATGCTGGTTCCCGAAGTGTGCGGTCAGTGCGGCTTTCACAGTGTCGGGCACTTTATCCGGACCTTCCGCGGCCTGATGGGTCATACACCGATCCGGTACCGGAAGCAGTTCGGACAGGGCAGTGAGCAGCAGAAGAATATAGAAAAGAGGATACAGCAATGACGTTATTTTATCCGGCAATTATTCGAAACAAAACAGAAAAGGGCTATCGGGTAGATTTTCTGGATCTTGATCAGTGCTTCGGAGAGGGGCCGACCGAAGAAGAGGCCCTGGCCGATGCGCGCTATAATGCCATCAACTGGATTCAGCTGGAGCTCGAGGATACCAATGACCTTCCGACCCGCAGCGTGAAGGAGGACATTGAGCTTATACCGGGCGAGCGCTATATCGACATGATGATCATCATGCCGCGGGAAGGCTGGGATGAGTAGGCACCGGCCCGGCGCAGAGCCGGCGGAGTAGTCCTTGCATTTGAGGGGGTGCTATGCTATAGTGTTTCGGAACTGAAAAGCACGATAGGAGGATTCATGACTACTCTTCTTAAAAATGCATCGATTTTTACACCGCAGGGCTTTTGTCGGCAGGATGTTTTCATTTCCGATCACCGTATTTTTCTTTCCGCACAGAATAATCAGAACGAAACCGCTGATACCGTTTATGACCTAAACGGTTTGTTCATAGTTCCGGGCTTCGCAGATGTACATGTACATTTGCGTGAGCCCGGTTTTTCGTATAAAGAAACCATACGAAGCGGAACCGAGGCGGCAGCCCACGGCGGCTATACGGCGGTCTGTGCCATGCCGAACCTCAGGCCGGTGCCGTCGGACATGGAGGGACTTCGCCCGGAGCTTGAGGCGATCGAAAGGGATGCGCTGATCCATGTCTATCCCTACGGCGCGATCACGGAGCAGCAGACCGGCCGCGGGAAGCTGGGGCAGATGGAAGAAATTGCCCCATATGTCATCGCGTACTCGGACGACGGCAAGGGCATGCAGGAGGAAAGCCTCATGCGGAGTGCGATGGAGCGGGCCCATGCCCTTCACCGCATGATCGTAGCGCACTGCGAGGACGAAGCGGAGCTTCAGCCGGGCGGCTGCATTCACGACGGGGAATATGCGCGCCTGCATCATCATATCGGCATTAATTCGGCCTCCGAGTGGAAGCAGGTCGAGCGGGATGTGCGTCTGGCGGCAGAAACAGGAGTTCGCTATCACATATGCCATGTGTCGACGAAGGAATCGGTGGATATTATCCGCAGGGCGAAGAAGGCCGGTGTGCAGGTGAGCTGTGAGACCGGGCCGCATTATCTTATGTTTACGGATATGGATCTGCAGGAATCCGGCAGCTGGAAGATGAATCCGCCGATCCGGAGCGCGGAGGACCGGCATGCCCTTCTGGAGGGGCTTCTGGACGGCACCATCGACTGCATTATCACAGACCACGCACCCCACAGCGCAGAGGAAAAGGCGAAGGGCCTGGATCATTCCGCCTTCGGGATCGTCGGCCTGGAAACCTGCTTCCCGGCCATGTACCGGAACCTCGTGCTGCATGATCCGGAGCATCCGGAGAGCACAAAGGGTGTACTGACGCTGGAGAAGCTCATCGAGCTCATGTGTGTAAATCCGCGCAGAGCCTTCGGGCTTCCGGGACCGATGTACATTGAGGATGGAGCGGAAGCCGACCTCGCCGTCCTTGATCTTCACCGGACATGGACGGTGGACAGCCGCCGGTTCTGCTCCCAGGGGCACAGCACTCTCTTTGACGGGATGGAGGTGCAGGGTGAGGTTGTGAAGACCTTCGTCGGCGGACGGGAGGTCTATGACCGTGAAAAGGGCATCGAGCGCGGCGAATGATCATCAGAGGAGGCTTCCGCTGCAGGAAGCGGAAGCCTGAACATAAGAGAAGGAAGCAGAGGAATATATGAAGGATGTAGAATTCAAGGTCCTGCAGAATGACATGATTGCGCAGGATGTCTTTCGGATGGTACTGGACGGAGATACCTCCGAGATCCGAAAGCCGGGGCAGTTTGTGGAGATTCAGCTGCCGGGGCATTACCTTCGCCGGCCGATCTCTGTCTGTGACTGGACAAGCGGCAGGCTGACCTTAATTTATAAGGTGGTCGGCGAGGGCACCGAGGATCTCAGCTTTATGGAGCCGGGCGAATATCTTACCGCCCTGACGGGACTCGGAAACGGATATCAGCTTCGGAACATTCCGAAGAATCCGGTGATTGCCGGCGGCGGCGTCGGCGTGCCGCCGATGTATGCCCTTGCGAAGGCATTGAAGCAGCAGGGCATTACCCCTTATGTGGCGCTGGGCTTCAATTCGAAGCAGGATGTGTTCTATGAGGAGGAATTCCGTGCCCTCGGTGTGCCGGTGAATGTGGCCACCGTGGACGGAAGCTATGGGGCCCGGGGCTTCGTGACTGATCTCTTCGGAGATCATCATGACTATGCCTTTGCCTGCGGCCCGGAGCCGATGCTGAAGGCGGTCTATCAGTCCGTGAAGGACGGACAGTTCAGCTTCGAGGCTCGGATGGGCTGCGGCTTCGGCGCCTGCATGGGCTGCAGCAAAAAGACAAAGAACGGCTTCAAGCGCGTCTGCAAGGACGGTCCGATCTTTACATGGGAGGAAATCGTATGGTAGATATCACAACCGAGCTTTCGGGCATCAAGCTGACAAACCCGGTGATTCCGGCCTCCGGAACCTTCGGCTATGGAAAGGAATACTGGGATCTCTACGATCTCGACATTCTCGGATCTATTTCCTTCAAGGGAACGACCGTGGAGGAGCGCTACGGCAATGAGCTTCCGCGCATTGCGGAGTGCTCGTCCGGGCTGATCAACTCGGTCGGACTGCAGAATCCGGGCATGGAGGAGGTTATCCGGGATGAGCTTCCGGAGCTCTGCCGGCATTTCCATAAGCCGCTTGTTGCCAATATCTCCGGCTTCAGCATTCCGGAATACGTGAAGCTTGCCGAAGCCATGAGCGAGGTGCCGGAGGTCGGCATCCTCGAGGTCAATGTCTCCTGTCCGAACGTACACGGCGGCGGCATGGCCTTCGGCACCAGCTGCGAGAATGTGGCAGAGGTGACCCGGGAGGTGAAGCGCGTGGCGAAAAAGCCGGTCTACATTAAGCTCAGCCCGAACGTCACGGACATTGTATCCATTGCAAAGTCCGCGGAGGATGCCGGTGCAGACGGACTTGCGCTGATCAATACACTGCTGGGCATGCGGATCGATATCCGGCGCCGGCAGCCGGTGATCAAAAACAAGATGGGCGGCTTTTCCGGTCCGGCGATCTTTCCGGTAGCGGTGCGGATGGTCTATCAGACGGCGCATGCCGTACAGATTCCGGTGATCGGCATGGGCGGCGTATCCTCCGCCCGGGACGTGATTGAAATGATGATGGCCGGTGCCCGGGCCGTGGAGGTGGGTGCCGCGAATCTCGTGAACCCGTATGCCTGCCGTGACATCATCGAGGAGCTTCCGGTATTGTGTGAGGAGCTCGGCATTGAGCGCCTGCAGGACATCATCGGCATCGCATAAGAAATCGCCGATTTCATCAGCATTATAGTTATAAAACAAGAGGAGACATATATGGGCAAGGATGTAATTATCGCGCTGGATTTTCCGAGTGCGGAGGAAACCTACCGCTTCCTCGACCGCTTCACCGGTCGGAAGCCGTTTGTGAAGATCGGTATGGAGCTGTTCTATGCAGAGGGACCGCAGATTGTGCGCGAGATCAAAAAGCGCGGACATAAGGTTTTTCTGGATCTCAAGCTGCATGACATTCCGAATACCGTGAAGGGCGGCATGCAGTCCTTAAGGGATCTCGGCGTGGATATGACCAATGTGCATGCCGGCGGCGGCATCCGCATGATGAAGGCAGCCGTGGAGGGTCTGACCAGAGAAGACGGCACACGCCCGATTCTGATTGCGGTTACGCAGCTCACCTCCACCTCCCAGGAAACGATGACGGACGAGCTTCTGATCGACCGTCCGATCGCGGATGTGGTAGTGCAATATGCAAAAAATGCACAGGCCGCGGGTCTCGAGGGTGTGGTCTGCTCCCCGCTGGAGGCCGGACGCATCCATGAGGAGCTGGGCACGGATTTCATGACCGTGACGCCGGGCATCCGCTTCGCGGGAGATGCGGTGGGCGACCAGGCACGCGTAACGACACCGGAGAAGGCACGTCAGATCGGCTCGGATTATATTGTGGTGGGCCGTTCCATTACCGCTGCATCCGATCCGGTGGCCGCCTATGAGCGCGCGATGGCGGAATTTGTCGGCTGATCAATATACAAAGGAGAAAAATCTATGGCTACAAAAGAAGATATCGCAAGAGGACTTTTATCCATTAAGGCTGTATTTTTAAGACCGGATGACCCGTTTACCTGGGCCTCCGGCATTAAGTCGCCGATCTACTGTGACAACCGTCTCGTGCTGAGCTACCCGGAGGTACGTTCCCTGGTGGAGCATGCCATTGCAGACAAGGTGAAGGAGCTGTATCCGGAGGCAGAGGCCCTGGAGGGCACCAGCACTGCCGGTATTGCCCATGCGGCGATTGCTGCCGACATTCTCGGTCTTCCGATGGGCTATGTCCGCGGTTCCGCCAAGGATCACGGCCGGAAGAACCAGATTGAGGGACGGCTGGAGAAGGGCGAGAAGGTGGTTGTCATCGAGGATCTGATTTCCACCGGCGGCTCCGTGCTCGACTGTGTATATCCGCTTCGCGAGGCCGGCGCTTCGGTGCTCGGCATTGTCTCCATCTTCACCTACGGCATGCAGAAGGGCCTGGACCGTCTGAAGGAGGCCGGGGTACAGAATACTTCGCTCTGCGACCTGGATACGCTCGTGAAGGTGGCCGTTGAAGAGGGCTATATTAAGCCGGAGGATGAGGCGAAGCTTCTGAAGTTCCGTGATCAGCCGTCGGACGAGTCCTGGATGACGCACAAGGCATAAAGGAGGCAGAAGATGGCTAGAAGCATTATCAATATTCTGGATCTTTCGGTGGAGGAGATCGAACATCTGATGAATCTCGCCGATGACATTGAGAAGAATCCGGTGAAATACCAGGATCGATGTGCGCACAAGCAGCTGGCGACGCTGTTCTATGAGCCGTCTACGAGAACCCGCCTGAGCTTTGAATCCGCGATGCTCGGACTGGGAGGGCAGACGCTCGGCTTTGCCGGTGCGCAGAATTCCAGTGCCTCCAAGGGCGAGTCGGTGTCCGATACCATTGAAGTCATGTCAAACTATGCGGATATCATCGCCATGCGTCATCCGAAGGAGGGCGCACCGGTGGTGGCATCCATGCATACCCGGGTACCGTTCATCAATGCCGGCGACGGCGGACATTTCCACCCGACGCAGACCCTGGCCGATCTTCTGACGATCCGCCGCACGAAGGGGCGCATTGAGGGTCTGACGCTGGGCCTCTGCGGGGATCTGAAGTTCGGACGGACGGTGCATTCGCTGATTGATGCCATGCTTCGCTATCCGAACAACCGCTACATTCTGATTTCACCGGAGGAGCTGCGTCTTCCTGAGTACGAGATCGACCGCCTGAAGGAGGCCGGTGCAGAATTCAGGGAAACCCGTTCACTGGAGGAGGCCATGCCGGAGCTGGACGTGCTCTACATGACCCGTGTACAGAAGGAGCGCTTCTTTAATGAAGAGGATTATGTACGTCTGAAGGACATCTATATCCTGACACCGGAGAAGCTTCGGACTGCGCGGGCGGATATGGCGATTCTTCATCCGCTGCCGAGAGTCAATGAAATCTCCGTGGCGGTGGATCAGGATCCGAGAGCGAAGTATTTCTACCAGACGCTGTGCGGAAAGCAGATGCGGATGGCATTGATCCTGTATCTTTTAGGTCTGGATAAGTAAGGAGGCTGTGCAATGAAGGTAGACGGAATCGAAAACGGCATCGTGCTGGATCACATTACGGCGGGCAAGGCTATGCTGGTATACAAGTACCTGCATCTCGACCGGCTCTCCTCACAGGTAGCCCTGATCCAGAACTGCAGCTCCGGAAAAATGGGACGGAAGGACATCGTAAAGATTTCCGAGGATCTGGACCTCGACCTCGACGTGCTCGGCTACATCGATCCGGGCATCACCGTAAACTACATTAAAAACGGTGCACGGATGGAGAAGAAGACGCTGACGCTGCCGGAGACGCTGACCAACGTGCTTCGCTGCCGCAATCCGCGCTGCATCAGCTCTACAGAACAGGAGCTCCCGCAGGTCTTTAAAATCGTAGACCGGAAGCGGATGCTGTACCGCTGCGCATACTGCGATACCATCGTACGGAATGAAGAACTGAAATAAAAAAAGGAGGTGCACGGCCGTGCACCTCCTTTTTGATCCGGGCGGACAGATCAGCAAGAGGATTGTACAGCGGCTGAAAAAAATGTAGAATAAAGCGAAAACAGAAGGAGGCAGTATGGAAGAGAAAAAGCAGGACTATAAGGGCCTGGTGGCATTTGATCTTGATCGGACGCTGCTGGATCATACGGACTGGCGCATCACGCCGTCGGCGCTGGAGAGCATCGCACAGCTTCGGAAAAACGGCTATCTGGTTGCATTGGCAACGGGCCGTGATATGAAAAATGAGTCCTCCCGGCCGTACCTTCAGGAAATTGATCCGGATGCGCTGATCCATATGAACGGAACGCTGGTGGAGCTTCGGGATCAGGTGCTGGTGGACCGTGACATGGACCGGAGTCTGCTGCGGCGGGCGCTTTCCTTTTCGTATCTTCATAAATTTGCATTGGGCGCCCGTATCGAGGAGCAGGATTACTTCACCTTTCCGGAGCAGGTGCAGGACTTCGACCGGCGCTTCTGGGGCTTCCGGGACCGACATTTTCAGGATCCGATGAAGCTTTTGGAGCTTCGCGTGCGCTCGCTGATCTATTACGGCACGCGGGACAAGGCGGAGATGCTGCAGTATGCCTTCCCGGAGCTGAAGGTGATGATGTTTGCGGAAAATCTGGGCGCCGATGTCTGTGAAGCCGCCTTCAGTAAGGCCGAGGGCATCAAGCGGGTATGTCAGCATTACGGCATCGATCCGGCCTGCACCTATGCCTTCGGGGACAGTATGAATGATCTTGAAATGCTGAAAAAAGCAGCGGTCGGCATCGCCATGGGCAATGCTATCGATCCGGTGAAGGAAGCAGCAGATTATGTGACGGACAGCATCAATCAGGACGGCATCGTGCATGCCCTGCAGCATTTCGGACTGATCTAAGAAAATGCTGATTTAATCAGCATTTCCCTAAGGAAGCTTAGACACAGACAGATCGGCCATTTGCATCGGGCACTGTAATCAAAGACATCAGTGACAGAAGGAGTATAAATGAATGAAGCATTGAAGGCGCTGCGGAAGGAAATGAAGCAGCGGGATATTCGTACCTATCTGGTGCCGACGGAGGATTTTCACCAGAGCGAGTACGTGGGTGAGCATTTCCGCGCCGTCCGCTTTCTTTCCGGCTTTACCGGAGAGGGAAGTCTTGTGGTGACCGCGGAGCATGCGGCGCTGTTTACGGACGGGCGGTATTTCATTCAGGCGGAGAGCGAGCTGGCCGGCCGGGAGGTGGAGCTTATGCGGATGCATGAGCCAGGGGTGCCGGAGCTGGATGATTATATTGTATCCGTGACGCCGGAGGGCGGCTTCCTCGGATTCGACGGAAGATGCGTGGATTTTCATCACGGGCAGAAGCTGCAGGAGCGGCTGGCGGAAAAGGCGGCGGCTGTCAAGTCGTCACAGGACCTGGTGGGCGCTGTCTGGACGGACCGTCCGGCACTCCCGACATCCCGGGTCTGGATTCTGGAGGATCGCTTCACCGGAAAAAGTGCGGCAGAGAAGCTGTCGGCACTCCGCGAGGAGATGAAGAAAAAGGGTGCTGCGTTTCATGTCATCACGAGTCTTGATGACATTGCCTGGCTTCTCAATCTGCGCGGCAATGACATTCCCTGCAATCCGGTTTTTCTGTCATATCTGATCGTCGATATGGAAAGTGCCTATCTTTTCATACATCCGGAGGACTGTGATGCGGATACCCGGCGATATCTGGAGGCACTTTCCGTGAAGCTTGCGCCGTATGACCGCTTCTATGAGACCCTGCGCCAGCTGCAGGATACGACGGTGCTTCTTGAAACCGGAAAAACCAATTATGCCGCTGTTACGGAGCTGTCGGAGACGGTGCGGGTGATCGATGAAATGCTGCCGACCTCCATCTGGAAGGCACAGAAAAACCCGACAGAAATCGAAAACATGAAAAGGGCGCATGTAAAGGACGGCGTGGCCGTAACGAAGTTCCTGTATTTTATGAAGCATGCCTTTACGGCGGATGGGCAGCTCACAGAGGCGGCCGTGCAGCTTCTCGGAGATACCGAGCTTAACGAATGGAATGCCGCTGCACTGCTCGAGCGCTGGCGGGAGGAGCAGGACGGCTATATTGAACCGAGCTTCACGACGATTTCGGCCTACGGACCGAACGCAGCGCTGCCGCATTATGCACCGACGGCGGAGGAGCACCGTAAAATTGAAGCGAAGGGCGTCTATCTGGTGGATTCCGGCGGACAGTACTTCGAGGGCACAACGGATATTACGCGGACCATCGCGATGGGGCCGATCACCGCGGAGGAACGGAAGCATTTCACACTGGTGCTGAAGGCCATGCTGCGTCTTTCGGATGTCATTTTCCTGGAGGGCTCCTCCGGCATTACCCTGGACCTCGCCGCCCGGGAGGTATTCTGGCGGGAGGGTCTGAACTTCAATCACGGCACCGGCCATGGCGTCGGCTACTGCCTGAATGTGCACGAGCGGCCGAATGCCTTCCGCTACCGTCAGGCCGGCGGCCGTATGGAGAGCATGCCGCTCATGGAAGGAAATATCACCTCAGATGAGCCGGGGCTTTATATCGAGGGCTCCCACGGCATCCGTACGGAGAATCTGACCCTGGTGGAGAAGGCCTTCGAAAATGCATACGGCCGTTTCTTCCGGCTTCAGCTCATCACACTGGCACCGATCGACCTCGATGCGGTGGATCCTACGCTGATGGAACCGCATGATCTTACGCTTCTTAATGAGTATCATCGAAGGGTCTATGAGGCTCTGTCCCCGTATTTTGACGGAGAGCGGCTTCTGTGGCTTCAGTATGCAACGAGGGCGCTGAAGGTCTGAGGGCCCTTTCGGACCGAACCGGCCGTACGGCTGCAGGCAAAGACCGGCGCGTTCTGCGCCGGAAGCTGGAGGAGAAGAATGGATAAGGATGCACTTTATTACCGGGATGAATACGTCCGGGAGTTTGAAGCAAGGGTGCTGAGCTGCGAAGCGCCGGATAGGGCCATCGAAGGCGCGGCAGCGCTGGTGGAGCTGGATGTACACGGCTTTTACCCGGAGGGCGGCGGTCAGGCCGCGGATCACGGCACGATCGGAGAGGCCGCGGTGCTGGATGTACAGGAGGTGCCGGTCCTCGATCCGCAGACGGGTGAAAAGCTGCGGGACGCGCGCGGCAATGTCCGCATGCGGGTGCTGCATACGGTAGACCGGCCGCTTCCGATCGGCATGCAGTATCACTGCCGCATCGACTGGGCGCGCCGGATGCGGAACAGCCGGAACCACAGCGGCGAGCATATCGTGTCCGGGCTGATCTACCGTCATTACGGCTATCACAACGTCGGCTTTCATATGAGTGATGTGATGACCATTGATCTGGACGGCCCGCTCAGCTGGGAGGAGCTTATGAAAATCGAGGAGGAGGCCAATGCCGTCGTCCTGGAGGATCGGCCGGTCCGGAGCATCTGGCCTTCGGAAGCAGAGCTTGAAAAGCTCGATTACCGCTCAAAAAAGAAGCTGTCCGGTGATGTCCGTCTGGTGGACCTCGGCGGGGCGGATCTCTGTGCCTGCTGCGGCACGCATGTCCGGACGACCGGCGAGATCGGTCCGATTAAGCTTTTGTCGGTGCTGGGGCATAAGGGCGGTGTACGCATCGAGCTCTTCTGCGGTCAGGACGCGCTTCTGGATGCAGAGCGGAAGCATCAGGCGGTGACGGAGATTTCCCGTCTTCTTAATGTTTCGCCGTCCGATATCGTCGGCACCCTCCGGCTGTACATGGAGGACAGTCTTCGGAAGGACCGCCGCATCGCCGGACTCAACACGCGCTATTATGAGCTGAAGGCACAGCTTCTGCAGGCGCAGGAGGGAGTCCTTATAGATTTTGAGGAGGGCATGAACCCGGTGGAGCTTCGGAAATGCTGCGATTATTTCATGAAGCATACGAAGGCCTCGGTGGTCGGCATCTTCGGCCGAAAGGAGGCCGCCGGAACAGAGGAGAACAGCTGCAGCTATGTGATCGGCTCCTGTACGAAGGACGTACGGGCCGGCGCGCAGGCGTTCAACCGCCTGGTACAGGGGCGCGGCGGCGGACAGAAGGAAATGATCCAGGGCAGCCTAACGGCATCGAAAGCGGAAATCCGTCAGGCCATGGAGACGGTGTTCGGGGCCGGCGAGGCTTCATAGGAAAGACGGAAGCCGGACGACGGCGGTGTATGCTCCGGCAGGATTCTGAGAGAGGAAAGACATATGACATTACAACAGCTCAGACAGGTGATTGCGGTGGCAGACAGCGGCTCGATGAACGAGGCGGCTAAGCGCCTTTATATTACACAGCCGTCACTGTCGGCTGCCATCAAGGAGCTTGAAAAGGAAATCGGCATCGAGATCTTTCTTCGCTCAAACCGCGGCATCGTGACCACGGCCGACGGCGAAGAATTCTTAGGCTATGCGCGGCAGATTGTGGAGCAGTATCAGCTGATGGAGGACAAGTACGTCAACGTCGGCACCCGGAAAAAGAAATTTTCCGTATCTACCCAGCATTACACCTTTGCCGTGGAGGCCTTCATTCATGTGGCTCGGGAATACGGCATGGATACCTATGAATTTGCCGTGAAGGAAACGAAGACCATGGAGATCATCAACGATGTCCGGAACCAGATTTCGGAGGTCGGCGTGCTCTATATGAATGATTTCAACAGCAAGGTGATCGGAAAGATTCTCCGGGAGGATTCTCTGGAATTTATCCCGCTGTTTGACTGTAATATCTACGTATTTATGAGCAAGGGAAACCCGTTGGCCTCCAGGGAGCTCATTCACATGGAGGAGCTTCGGGACTATCCGTGCCTCAGCTTCGATCAGGGGGAGCGGAATTCCTTCTATTTCTCGGAGGAGGTGCTGAGCACCTATGATTATAAGCAGATCATTAAGTGCGACGACCGCGCCACCTTCCTGAATCTGATGGTCGGACTCAACGGCTACACTCTCTGCTCCGGCATCATCTGTCAGGAGCTGAACGGTGACGAATATACCGCCGTGCCGCTGGATACGGATGAAATTATGACCATCGGTTATATCAAGAAAAAGAAGATTCCGCTTTCGGATATCGGTGCGCGGTATGTAGCGGAGCTTCAGAAATATAAGGCTGAGGCACGCTGAGGTTCTGAACAGATATTTTAAGATGAAGAAAGGAAAAGAGGAATGAATCAGACAATGCTGATCATCATAGCCGCTGCAGCGCTGGTGCTGCTTCTGGCCGTTGGGTACATGGTGCATAAAAGCATCAAAAGAAAAAATGCAGACAAGCTCACGATGAAGATTCGGGAGGATGAAAAGCTGCATATCACGCTGGATGACCGCTCTGATATGGCGGAGGTGGCCCGCATTCTTCTGGAGGGACTCGGCGGCCGGGAGAATGTCAGTTCCGTACAGCATGACGGCCCGAGACTGAAGGTCGGTATCCGGCAGTACGATGCCGTGGATGAAAAAAAGATCCGCTCTGCAAAGGTCGGAAACGTCGTCCGCCCCGGTAAGAATACGGTGCAGATCATCATCGGGTCCTCGGTAGAGCCTGTCGAACAGGCCCTGCAGAAGCTCCTGCAGTAACAAAGAAAACCGCTCCGCCGGGTATTCCGGACGAGGCATTCCTCTCGGAAGCTTCGTTCAGTGCACCCGGCGGAGCGGTTTTTTGATGCGGAGAGTTTTATTTTCACATGGCTTCATACAGCTTGTGCCGGCAGAAAAAGTAGTAGCTGTATTCAAACAGGATCATGCAGGTCCAGCCGATGGCACAGGCATAGGCCTCGCCGGTGATGCCGATTTTCGGCACCAGAATATAGACAAAAATCGTCCGCACCGCAATCTGAAGAATCGTGGAGATGAGGGTGATGGTCATGTTTCCCATGCCGCGCATGAAGCCCTGCATTGCATTGGTCAGGCACGGAAAAACGATGGTGAAGGCCTTCACGGAAAGATAGCTGACGCCGAGACGGATCATTTCCTCTCCGCCGGTGTCCGGCGCGAAGAGGCGGATCAGCGGATAGCGGAACAGAAGAATCAGCATGCAGATGATCGGATAGTAGATGAGTCCGATCAGAATGCCCTTCCAGAGTGTTTCCTTCACGCGCTTTTTATCCCTTGCGCCGCGGTTCTGTGCGGCACAGGTCATCATGCCGTGACTGATGGTCTGCGCCGGAATACGGCCGTAATCCTCGATTTTACAGCCGGCATTGAAGGCCGCGATGACATCGATGCCCTGTACATTGACCACGCTCTGCACCAGCAGCTTTCCGATCGGCTGACAGGACTGCTGCAGCGCGGTGATGAGGCCGCTGGAGAGAATTTTACGAAGCAGTCCGCGGTCCAGGATAAGCTCATTGCGCCCGAGCTTCAGCGCCGGAATATGCCGGTAGACATAGATATAACAGAGCACGGCCGACAGCGCCTCCGCGATGATCGTAGCCAGTGCTGCGCCGAATACACCTAAGTGAAAGACAAAAATGAAAAGACAATCCAGCACCGCATTCAGCACTGAAGAGATTCCGACGAAGGTGACCGGTGTCTTCGAATCCCCGACCGCCCGCAGTGCACTGGACATGATATTGTACTGGAAGGTGAAGAAATTTCCGATGAACAGAAGCCGAAGATAGGTCAGGGAATCCGCCATGATGCTGACCGGCGTATTCATCATCTGAAGAATCGGATGCGACAGCAGCACCCCGAGCAGCATGACCAGAAGTCCGGCTATGGTGCCGAAAATCAGGGTGGTGGACAGCGAGCGCTTCAGCTTCTCGCCTTCTCCGGCTCCGTAATATTTGCTCATATAGACGGAGGCCCCGATTCCGAGGCCGGAAACGCTCTGAATCAGCAGCACCGAAACCGGATTGGATACCGAAACCGCACTCAGCGCAGCCACGCCTGCACCCTTGCTCACGACGATCGAATCGACAGCATTGTACGTAAGCTGCAGAAAATTACCGAAAACCAAGGGAACCGCATAGGCCAGAAGATGCCGAACGATGCTCCCGCTTGTCATATTTCGCATAAAACGAACCTTTCTATATAACCTTTTTCCTGCGGCGGTACGTTCGATGTACGGTACAGGAGACAGCTACATTCTAGCATAAAAATCCGGCGTCGGCGCATGGATGTATATATTCCGCCTGAGGATCAGCCGCGGATCCCGTGCGGAATGGTTAACCGCGGCCGCTCTCCGCCGGTTTCTGTCTTGATTTTATCAGCCCCCTACTTTATAATTAGGACGCTTAAGGGCCGCATTATGCCATTTTTCAGGTTTTGAGGTCTGAACCGGAGCTGCTCCGGTATCTGTCGGAGGTCATCCCCCGACATCATTCATATAATTGAAGGAGAAAAGGCGCTTATGTTTAAAAAAGTTGATACAAACATGAACTTTGTAGAGCGCGAAGGTGAGGTAGAGAAGTTCTGGCAGCAGAACCATATCTTTGAGGAATCCATCAAGGAGCATGAAGGCGATCCGTCCTATGTGTTCTATGACGGTCCGCCTACCGCAAACGGCAAGCCGCATATCGGCCACGTCGAGACGCGCGCTTTCAAGGACATGATTCCGAGATTCCATGCGATGAAGGGCGCCATGGTTCCGCGTAAGGCCGGCTGGGATACCCATGGTCTTCCGGTCGAGCTCGAGGTTGAGAAGCAGATCGGCATCAATGGCAAGGATCAGATTGAAAGCTACGGCATCGCGCCTTTTATTGATCATTGTAAGGAAAATGTCTGGAAGTACAAGGGCATGTGGGAGGACTTCTCCTACAAGGTCGGCTTCTGGGCCGACATGGAGCATCCGTACGTTACCTATCATGACGATTACATTGAGTCTGAGTGGTGGGCACTGAAGGAAATCTTCCGGAAGAAGCTCCTTTATGAAGGCTTCAAGGTCGTGCCGTATTGTCCGCGCTGCGGAACCCCGCTTTCCAGCCATGAGGTTGCCCAGGGCTATAAGGAGCTGACGGAACGCTCGGCGATCGTCCGCTTCAAGGCCAAGGATCAGGATTTCTATTTCCTCGCATGGACCACGACGCCGTGGACACTGCCGTCCAATACCGCACTTTGCGTGAACCCTGACTTCGATTATGCAAAGGTCAGCGCCGCGGACGGAAAGACCTATATCATGGCCTGTGCACTTCTGGACAAGGTACTGAGCCCGCTGGGCAAGGACGGCGCTCCGGCCTATGAGGTTCTGAAGACCTATAAGGGAACCGAGCTGACCGGCATCGAATATGAGCCGCTGTATACCTGCGCCGCTGAGGTGGCAGAGAAGCAGCACAAGAAGGCTCATTATGTAGTGGCGGACCGCTATGTTACCGCCGATGACGGTACCGGTATCGTACATATCGCACCGGCCTTCGGTGAGGACGATGCCCGTGTCGGCCGTGAGAACAATCTGCCGCTCATCAAATTCGTGGATGAGAAGGGCGTCATGACCGAGGAGACACCGTTTGCCGGCATGCGCTGCAAGCCGACCGAGAAGGAGATGGAGGAGGGCGCGGTCAGCGCGGATCCGGAGGTACTGAAGGATCTTTCCGCCCGGAAGCTGCTCTTTGATGCACCGAAGTTCACGCACTCCTACCCGCACTGCTGGCGCTGCGATACACCGCTGATCTACTATGCAAGAGAGTCCTGGTTCATCAAGATGGGTGCCGTAAAGGATGATCTCGTGCGCAACAACAATACCGTCAAGTGGTATCCGGCGACAATCGGCACCGGCCGTTTCGGCGCATGGATCGAGAATGTACAGGACTGGGGACTTTCCAGAAACCGGTACTGGGGCACACCGCTGAATATCTGGACCTGCCCGCACTGCGGAAAGCAGGAGGCCATCGGTTCGATTCAGGAGCTTCGTGAGCGCTCCACGAACTACGATGAGCTGCTCTCGCAGCTGAAGGCCGAGGGAAAGGGCGGCTACAGCTCCGATTATGTCGGCTATGAGCATATCGAGCTTCATAAGCCGTATGTGGATCAGATTACACTTCGCTGCCCGGACTGCGGCGGAGAGATGCACCGCGTACCGGAGGTCATTGACTGCTGGTTCGATTCCGGCGCGATGCCGTATGCACAGCATCATTATCCGTTTGAAAATAAGGAGCTGTTTGAGTCACAGTTCCCGGCACAGTTCATCTGTGAGGCCGTGGATCAGACCAGAGGCTGGTTCTATTCGCTGCTTGCCGAGAGCACGATTCTGTTTAACCGTGCGCCGTACGAGAGCGTACTGGTGCTTGGTCATGTGCAGGACGAGAACGGACAGAAGATGTCGAAGTCCAAGGGCAATGCCGTCGATCCGATGGATGCGCTGCATAAGCACGGCGCCGATGCCATCCGCTGGTTCTTCTATACGAACTCAGCACCGTGGCTTCCGAACCGCTTCCATGACAAGGCCGTCATCGAGGGACAGCGGAAGTTCCTGTCGACATTGTGGAACAGCTATGCCTTCTTCGTGCTGTATGCAAACATTGACAATTTTGATCCGACGAAGTACAGCCTCGAGTATGACAAGCTCGGCGTGATGGACCGCTGGCTGCTCAGCAAGCTGAATACGGTGGTGAAGGCCGTGGATGACAATCTCACGAACTTCCGTATTCCGGAGGCTGCCAATGCGATGCAGGACTTCGTGGATGATATGTCCAACTGGTATGTGCGCCGTTCGAGAGAACGTTTCTGGGCACGGGGCATGGAGCAGGACAAGATCAATGCCTACATGACATTGTATACTGCACTGGTGACCTTCTCGAAGGCCGCAGCTCCGATGGTGCCGTTCATTACAGAGTCCATCTATCGGAATCTGGTATGCAGCGTGGATCCGACGGCCAAGGCCTCGGTACATCTCTGCAGCTTCCCGACAGCGGATGAATCCATGATCGATCAGAAGCTCGAGGAAAACATGGACGAGGTGCTGCATATCGTACTGCTCGGCCGTGCGGCCCGCAATACCGCAGCGGTCAAGAACCGTCAGCCGATCGGCAGCATGTATGTTCGGGCGGCAGAGGCATTGGACCCGTATTTTGCGGATATCGTGAAGGACGAGCTCAATGTAAAGGAGCTCAGCTTCCGGGAGGATCTGCGTGCATTTACCTCCTACAGCTTCAAGCCGCAGCTGAAGACCGTCGGCCCGAAGTACGGAAAACACTTAAATGCGATCCGTACCTACCTTGGCTCGGTGGACGGCTCGCAGGCCATGGACGAGCTGGAGCAGCAGGGCGCGCTTCACTTCACGGTGGACGGCGATACCGAGGTCAGTCTCACGAAGGATGATCTTCTCATCGACGTCTCTCAGAAGGACGGCTTCGTCACCGAGGAGGACAACAGCATTACGGTCGTACTGGATACGAACCTGACACCGGAGCTGGAGGAAGAGGGCTTCGTTCGTGAAGTCATCAGCAAGCTGCAGACCATGCGTAAGGAAGCAGGCTTTGAGGTGATGGATCATATCAGGGTATACGTAAAAGACAATGAAGACATGTCCGCACGTATGCAGAAGCATGAAGATGAAATCAAGCGGATCGTTATGGCAGACAGCATTGTATATGACAGCATTCAGGGCTATGAGAAGGCTTGGGACATCAACGGCGAGCACATGACGCTGGCGGTTGAAAAAATCTGAGAACTGCGTTTCAGCCGCCGGCAGGCTTCTGCCGGCGGTGAACATAGAGGAAGGGGATGCGAAATGGAAAAGTTCGACAAGGAATTATTCAAGAAGGCTGTAGAGAGTGATGCCCGCAAGCTCTACCGCAGATCACTGGAGGACCTGAACAATAAGGAGGCCTTTCATGCGGTAGCTTATGCGGTGCAGGATGTCATCATTGACGACTGGATGAAGACCCAGAAGGCGGCTGAGAAGCAGGATGCAAAGAGAGTATATTATCTCTCCATGGAATTCCTGATGGGCCGCGCACTCGGCAACAATATCATCAACCTGTGCTGCCATGAGGAGCTGAAGGAGGCCATCGAGGAGCTGGGACTGGATCTCAATGCACTCGAGGAGGCGGAGCCGGATTGGGCACTCGGAAACGGCGGTCTCGGCCGTCTGGCAGCCTGCTTCCTGGATTCCCTTGCCACCTTGAATTATTGGGCATGCGGCTGCGGCATTCGCTATAAGTACGGCATGTTTAAGCAGAAGATTCAGGACGGCTATCAGCGTGAGGTGCCGGATGACTGGCTGAGAGACGGCAACCCGTTTGAGCTTCGCCGTGCAGAGCTTTCGAAGGAAATCAAGTTCGGCGGCTGGGTCGAGACCCAGAACGACAACGGTAAGCTTCACTTCGTACAGAAGGGCTATCAGTCCGTGATCGCTATTCCGTACGATACGCCGGTTGTAGGCTATGACAACCACATCGTCGATACGCTCCGTGTATGGGATGCAGAGGCGAAGGAGGTTTTCCGTCTGGAGGAGTTTGACAAGGGCAACTACCAGGCGGCTGTAGAGAACGAGAATATGGCCCGCAACATCGTAGAGGTGCTTTATCCGAATGATAACCACCTGGCCGGAAAGGAGCTTCGTCTTCGTCAGCAGTACTTCTTTATTTCTGCATCGGTACAGACTGCGGTGAAGGAGTATTACGAGAAGCACGACGGCGACATTCACCATCTGTACGAGAAGGTTGCGTTCCAGATGAACGATACGCATCCGACGGTAGCCGTTGCAGAGCTGATGCGCGTGCTGATGGATGACTACGGTCTTGAGTGGGATGAGGCCTGGGAGATCACGAAGAAGACCTGTGCCTATACGAACCATACCATCATGGCAGAGGCACTGGAGAAGTGGCCAATCGAGCTTTTCTCGAAACTTCTTCCGCGTATTTACCAGATCGTAGAGGAGATCAACCGCCGCTTCTGCGAGGAAATCCGTGCGAAGTACACGAATGAGGCAGAGTATAAGATTTCCAAGATGGCGATCATCTATGACGGCCAGGTCAAGATGGCACATCTGGCCATCGTTGGCGGTCATGCGGTGAACGGTGTGGCACAGCTGCATACAGAGATCCTGAAGAATGAAACGCTGAAGGATTTCTACGAGATGTACCCGGAGGAGTTCTCCAACAAGACGAACGGCATCACACCGCGCAGATGGCTCCTTCATGCAAATCCGGAGCTGGCAGCCTGGGTAACGGAGAAGATCGGTGACGGCTGGGCGACAGAGCTTACGAAGCTGAAGAAGCTTGAGGTATATG
This sequence comes from Succinatimonas sp. CAG:777, assembly GCA_963650995.1. Taxonomy (GTDB): domain Bacteria; phylum Bacillota; class Clostridia; order Lachnospirales; family Lachnospiraceae; genus Oribacterium. The sequence continues at coordinate 36,453 of CAVJMS010000002.1, forward strand.
CGGACGATGAGAAGAGCCGCGCCGAGTTCATGGCCATCAAGCGCCATAACAAGGAGCGTCTTGCGAAGTATATTCTGGAGCACAACGGTATTCAGGTTTCCACCGATGCCATCTTTGACGTCATGGTCAAGCGTCTGCATGAGTACAAGCGCCAGCTCATGAATATTCTTCATGTAATGCATACGTACAATCAGCTGAAGGATCATCCGGATATGGATTTCTATCCGCATGTATACATCTTCGGTGCCAAGGCCGCTGCCGGCTATAAGACGGCGAAGCTGACCATCAAGCTGATCAACAACGTTGCCAACGTGATCAACAACGATGAGTCCATCAACGGAAAGATCAAGGTTGTCTTCATTGAGGATTACCGCGTATCCAATTCGGAGATCATCATTCCGGCCGCAGACCTTTCAGAGCAGATTTCGACGGCATCGAAGGAGGCATCCGGTACATCCAACATGAAGCTGATGCTGAACGGTGCACTGACCATCGGTACGATGGACGGTGCTAATGTTGAGATCGTGAAGGAAGTCGGCGAGGAGAATGCCTTCATCTTCGGTATGTCCGCAGATGAGGTTATCGCACTGGAGCACAACCGCTGCTACGATCCAATGGAGATCTTCAACAACGATCAGGATATCCGCCGCGTACTGATGCAGCTTGTAAACGGCTACTACAGCCCGGAGAACCCGGAGCTGTTCCGCCCGCTCTACAACTCACTGCTGAATACGCAGGAGTCCGATGTGGCTGACCGCTACTTCATCCTGAAGGATCTTCGGTCCTATGATCAGGCGCAGCAGCGTGCCGTAGAGAAGTACAAGGATGAGAGCGGCTGGGCAAGATCCGCAATCCTTAATACTGCAAATGCAGGCAAGTTCTCTTCCGATCGTACCATTGAGGAGTACGTAGAGGACATCTGGCACCTGGACAAGATCAAGCTGAGCACAAAGACAAAATAAGCTTGAATAAAATAAAAGCGGCAGCGGGGGAACCCGCTGCCGCTTTTGTATTGGAGTGATGGATGTGTGTCGTGTCTTCCGGAGGGGGTCCGGGATGCAGCATCGTTATGCTTTGTTGAGAAAATAGACGATGCGTTCCGTCTCCCGGTAGCCGAGAGATTCATAGAGATGAAGCGCAATGGTATTGCTGCTAGACACCTGCAGAAGGATCCGCCGGTATGGGCCCTCCTTCGGAAACTCCTCCACGGCCTTCATCATGGCCCGGCCGTGTCCCTGATGAAGATAGGCATCGTAGACGAGCAGTCCGTACAGATAGAGCGTGTCGGAAGAGAAGGGCGTCAGGTGAACCTCCCCGTACTTTCCGGAGAGTGCATCCCCCGGATTCTGAATCGGCTGGGTCAGTGTCTTCGCCATCATGAGCTCGTCGTACTGATGCACCGCGCCCAATGCATGCAGTACGCTATAGGTATCCGGTGCTATAAAGGGGGCAGCTTCATCGTCCGCACCCGGCTGTTTGATCATGAAGCGGATCCGATAGCCGCGGAAATCATCGAGGAGGCTCTGATAGCACATACGGAACATGCCGCAGCCGCGCATCTTAGGATGCGTGAAGGCCTCGATCTCCAGTATCGGCTGCCCATCGATGGTCTCCCCGAGCAGATAGCCGGACAGCACCGAAAAAACGGCCTCCTCCACGCCGCTTTCCTTCGGATCATCGTTCCGCACCAGGTAATAAAAATCACCCTCCAGCTCCGGATCATAGTCCGTACAGTCATGTGCATTGCACAACGCCACCAATGCATGCACCGCACCCGACATCTCATCATTTAATTCCTTTAATAATTCTGCTTCCATAGCGCGTATTATACACAACTTGCGATAGAAATGCCATTGTGATACACTAAGTTATCGAGCTCTGAAATCTGCTGAAAGCTTGCTTTCAAGCAGATTTCAGAGGTTGATAACCGCAAAACATGAGCATGCAGCCATTTTCCGAAGGAACATGAGCGGAATGCGAATGTTTTGCAGGATTGCGAAAGTGCGCAGCACGGAGCAATCCGCAGTGTAAGAAAGCATCGGCATGCAGCCATTTTCCGAAGGAAAATGAGCGGAATGCGAATGTTTTGCAGGATTGCGAAAGTGCGCAGCACGGAGCAATCCGCAGTGTAAGAAAGCATCGGCATGCAGCCATTTTCCGAAGGAAAATGAGCGGAATGCGAATGTCCCCCCACGATGATTGGAGCCATGATGGAGAAGGTATATAAAACCATGCGGAATACAGGCGCCGGTTCGATTGCGCTTGGGATCATCATACTGCTGGCAGGCACGATTGTCGGCGTTTTATCGATCGTAAACGGTGCGCTGCTTTTGAAGCATAAAAACGACATTACATTTTAAATGGCCAAGCACAGTACGAGAAACCAGCGCCTGGGCTGGGTTCTTTTCGTCCTTTACCTGGCGGCACTGATGTATCTGATGTTTTTTTCGGATATGGAAGAGCGCGGCCTCGGAGTGAAGGCGGAGTATACATATAATCTGAAGCCGTTTGTGGAGATCAAACGGTATCTTTTTCATGCATCCCAGATCGGATTCCGGGGCGTGTTCCTCAACATCTTCGGGAACATCCTCGGATTTATGCCGTACGGATTTATTCTCGGCGTGATCAGCTCCCGCTGCCGGAAGCATTGGTATGATGCCGTGCTCTGCACCTATCTTCTGAGCTACGGCATTGAGATGGTACAGCTGATTTTCAAGGCCGGAAGCTGTGATGTCGACGATATTATACTGAATACGCTGGGCGGTGCCCTCGGGTATCTTCTGTTCTGCATCGTGCAGCGCATCCGGATCTGCCGGTATCGCCGGAAGCATCCGAAGAAGAGACGGAGATCCTGATGGCAAAGAAAAAGCGTTACAATTATATAAAGAAAAAGCCGGCATCCGGAACCCGGGCCTGCGTGCTGACCGCGCTTCTGTCGCTTTTACTGTTTGTTCTGGCCGTCGGCATTTCTGTATACAGGCAGGGTCAGGGACCGCTGCTGGTGGGCGCCCTCGCGATCAGCTCCGCAGCGATGAGTATCTTTTCACTTGGTTATATGCTGGCAGCGCTGCGGGATCCCGGAAAGAATTATCTGCCGGTGCGCATCGCGGGAGGAGTTGCCGGCCTCCTCTTTCTGGTCTGGATTTTTCTGTTGGTTGTCGGACTTCATTCTTTTTCCTGAGGAATTATGGAACGTTATCATGATGTGATCGAGAGGATCAGAGAAATTTCGGAGGAGCAGGCTGTTTCAGCTGCATTTCGGGAATATTTCTGTTCTTCGGCAGAATTTATATTGGAGATCGACCGCTTTCTGGAGCGGTCGGAGTGGTCCGGAGCAGAGCTTAAGGCATGGAATCGGCGCTTTTATATCGAGGCGGCAGAGCATTACGAGGATTCGTACCTTCATCCGGCCTATGCAGAAGCACAGCTTGGTGCCCTCGGAGCGGAGCTTTCCGCGCTTCGAATGGAGCTTCAGGGGCTTGTGCCCGCTGCTTTTCAGCGGGATTATGAGGATATTACCTGCGTGCTGGAAACCTTCGTGCAGATCTACTGCATGTTTGCGGCCGCCGGGCAGGAGCAGGCGCGCGGAGAACGGACGGATGCGGCGCCGGACCGCCGGCTTCTTCGGGATGTTCTCTATAGCTATGCCTATGACTATTCTGAGGATTTCCTTCACCGGAAGCTGGATGCAATGTACATTCCGGAGCGATCCTACGGACGTTCTGTGCTGCTTTCACACGACTTCGACGTACCGGAGGACCTCTATTATTTCGGCTATTATGTTTCCGAAACGGCTCTGAAAACGGCGGCCTTTATCGCAGGTCTTCCCAAGGAACGCATCGACCGTATGGCCTATACCTGGTATGCCGGCTTCAAGGAGGGCTTCCGCCTGCAGGGAAAGCCCTATGAAAAGAAATCCGTGATCGAGTTCTGTTATCCGGCGGGCTTTGAACGGATTGTGAAACGCACCGCAGGCTATTTTGCAGAGGACGGCTACGATTTCACGATTCCGTTCCGGGCGGCTCATTTCCTTACACGGACACCGGGGCGCAGCCGTCAGCTGTATGAAAGTCCGAATCTGCAGATGGATTATGATCACAGCTATGACCTGGCGCTCGTGATGGGCGACCGCATTACGGCCCGGATGCTGGAGGAGCAGCGGCAGATTTTCCGTTCCTACGGGGCGGAGATCGGTCGCTATGCGGGACCGGTGGTTATGGAGAGCTTCGGCGGCGCGCCCTTTGAACCGAAAAATGCGGCCGGCTGTCTCCGTTTTACGCCGCATCAGGCAGAGGTTTACGGCCGTTATCAGAACAGTCAGCAGCTTTTGGTGCATGAATTTGTATTGGAGGAGGAGCGCTCCTTCACCATCATCGCCTGGCCGCTGCCGGACATCGGACCGGCGTTCGAGGAAATCTTCCGTGAAACGGAGGAGGTCAATACCCTGTCACCGGACACCTATGGCCCGATTCAGGAGAAGCTCATTGCGGCACTTGATGAGGCCGCTTCCGTGCACGTCCGGGGGAGAAACAATGATACCGATCTGACCATCATGCTCCATCCGCTGCAGGATCCGTCCCGGCAGTCCAAATTTGAGAACTGCCTGTCGGATGTGAATATTCCGCTGGGAGAGGTCTTCACCTCTCCGGTGCTGGAGGGCACCCAGGGGCTTCTTCATGTGCAGCATGTTTTTATTGAGGGCATTCAGTTCCGGGATCTTCGGATCCGGTTTTCGGACGGGCGTGTCGCAGACTACAGCTGCGGGAACTTCTCGGATCCGGAGGAGGGCCGGGCCCTGATCCGCAAGGTGATTTTCGGTGAGAAGGAGCGGCTTCCGATGGGTGAATTCGCGATCGGCACCAATACCCGGGCCTACCGTATGATCGAGAAGTATGGCATCGGTGCGCAGATGCCGATTCTGATCGCAGAGAAAACCGGGCCTCATTTTGCGGTCGGTGATACCTGCTACTCCTTCATGGAGGATATGAAGCTTTATAATCCGGATGGCAAGGAGCTGGTCGCCAAGGACAACAGCTGCTCCATTCTCCGGAAAACGGCACCGGAGCAGGCTTACTTTGCAGTGCATACGGATATCACGATTCCGTACAGCGAGCTCGATACCATTACGGCTGTCCGGCCGGACGGCACGGAGATTTCACTGATTGCCGGCAGCCGCTTCGTTCTCCCGGGGACAGAGCTCTTAAATGAGGCATTGGATACAAAGGAATTCTGAATGCCGGCACCTCTGAGAGGAGATGTCCTTTAAACGCTGTATCACAACATACGTCGGTGCAGAATGCAGCGGACGGCCGTTTGAAGCCGGACGTGGAGACACGGCTGCCATGACCGGCGGGATAGGAAAGAAATACGAAATGCTGAAGATTCTTCATCACAGAGGCTGTACGGCAGTCCTTGTGCTTATGCTGCTGTGCATATTCTGTGTGACTCTGCGGCCGCTTCCGGCCTTCGCTGCCTGGAACTTCCCGTATACGGAGCTGACGGCCGAGGCCGGCATCGTGATCGATGCGGATACCGGCGGCATTCTGTTTGAAAAAAATATGCATACGAAGCAGTATCCGGCCTCCATCACCAAGGTGCTGACGGCACTGGTGGTGCTGGAGAACTGCAGCCTGGATGAAGAGGTGACCTTCAGCCACGATGATGTATACAATGTGGACAGCGGCTCCTCCAATGCCCAGATCGAGGAGGGGGACGTGCTGACGGTACGGGACTGCCTCTATGCACTTCTTCTTAAATCTGCCAACGAGTGTGCCAATGCACTCGCCTGCCATGTGGCGGGCTCCCGGGAGGCCTTTGCGGACATGATGAATGCAGAAGCCGTGCGCCTGGGCTGCCAGGACAGCCATTTCACAAATCCGTCCGGACTGTATGATGAAAATCATTATACCAGTGCCTATGACATGTCACTCATCGGTGCAGCTGCCCTGCAGAACAAGGATTTCCTTGAGATTGAATCCCACAGCTCCTATAAGCTGCCCGGGACCATCCGAAATCCCGGCGGCAAGACGGTATATATGGAGCACAAGATGCTTCGGAATGACACGCTGTATTCGGATGCGCGCGTGATCGCCGGAAAAACCGGATATACGAAGGACTGCGGCAATACCCTGATTACCATGGCCGAGCAGGACGGACGCCGGCTCGTGGCCGTCGTGCTGAAGGACAAGAACCCGGCGCATTATGTGGATACCAAGGCGATGCTGGACCTCGGCTTCGGACAGACGGAGAACCAGGAGGTCAATGCTTCGCTCTTTGATCAGACGGCACTGAGGGATCGGCTGGTGGCGGATACGATCGTGGATCAGAGCTGCAAGGCCTCGGATCTCCATGTTGAAGGCGGAATTTATGTTTCACTTCCGACCGGCTCCTCCCAGGACGGCATCAGCTACAGGCTGAATTATAATCTGCCGTCCGGTGCCGGTGAGCAGACGGTTGCCCAGATCGAGTACCAGGCCGACGGACGAACGGTAGGACGCTATTTCATTCAGAAGGAGCCGACCATCGAGCTGATTCTGCATGAAACACCGACCAGCACGAAGGTGGCGGTGGCGACCTCTGTCAGTGTACTGACCATCCTTGCAGTGATGGGCTTCTTCGTACTAGGCTCCGGTACAGCGGTCGGATTAAAGAACGTACACGACGATCACAAGCTGTCCCGCCGCATGAAGGAAAAGCGCGCACAGCGCCTGCAGGAGCTGGAAATGTCGGAGGAAGAGTTCCGGGCCCTGGTGGAGCGCCGCCGTGAGCGAAAGGGACAAAAGCCGCATCCGCGCGGACGGAGCCGCAAACGGACCACTTAGGATTGACAAGAAAAACGGAATACACTATAGTATTGAAAAATCAGTGAAAAATACAGCAAGGGGGCTGTCGCATATGCGGCGGCCCTCTTTTTCTTTGGATTATTTCGCCGGGAAGACGGCAGTGATAACCTGAAGTTATGAAAAAACTGATTTTATTCATTTTCAGTGAAAATAAGCTTGCATTCATTCACTGACGTGATAAAATAAGGCCCATGTACGACGTAAGCGGACAAACGTCCGTACAAAACGTACAAAGCAAGTGCAAATGTCCGGCGCAGAGCGCAGAGGCATTTCAAAGGAGGAGATTATGAAATTATCGAAGGTCGTATCCGTAGGACTGGCTGCAGCGATGACCGCATCGCTGGCTGCATGTGGCGCTTCTTCCACCCCGGAGGCAGGTGCATCCTCATCTGCAAAGTCAGGTGACAATGTAATTAAGATCGGTGTTTTCGAGCCGACCACCGGTGAGAACGGCGGCGGCGGATTCCAGGAGGTGCTGGGTATCCGTTATGCCAATGAAACCCATAAGACCGTAAAGATCGGTGATACCGAGTATACCATCGAGCTCGATGAGGTAGACAACAAGTCGGATAAGACCGAGGCTGTCAGCGCAGCCAATAAGCTGGTGGGCGATAAGGTCAGTGTCGTGATCGGCTCCTATGGTTCCGGCGTATCCATTGCCGCAGGACAGATCTTCGCAGATGCAAAGATCCCGGCCATCGGTGCTTCCTGCACAAACCCGCAGGTTACCCAGGGCAATGACTACTACTTCAGAGTCTGCTTCCTCGATCCGTTCCAGGGCACTGTTATGGCGAACTACGCATACCAGAACGGATATAAGTCTGCAGCTGTTCTGACACAGCTCGGCGATGACTATTCTTCCGGACTTGGCTCCTACTTCAAGACCGCGTTCGAGCAGCTGGGCGGCACCATCGTAGATGAAGAGCAGTTCCAGACGAACCAGACCGATTTCAAGGCCGTTCTTACAAACATCAAGGCGGCTTCACCGGATATCATCTTTGCACCGTCCTCCATTACGACAGCACCGCTGATCATCAAGCAGGCCAGAGAGCTTGGCATTGATGCACTGATCGCGGCCGGCGATACATGGGAGAACTCCACCATCATCGAGAATGCAGGTGATTCCGCAGAGGGCATCGTGCTTTCTACCTTCTTCGATGAGTCCGAGCCGGCCAATGATGAGGCAAGCTCCTTCATCACCGGCTTCAAGACCTATCTGACCGAGAACAAGCAGTCGGATGTCATCCCGGCCGTTTCCGCCCTCGGCTATGATGCATATCTTGCAGCATACAATGCCATCGAGAAGGCACAGTCCACCGACGGTGAGGCGATCAAGGAAGCTCTGAAGGGCGTCTCCTTCGACGGTGTAACCGGCTCCGGCATCAGCTTTGATGAGAACGGCGATGCAAACAAGGATATGGCCTTCATCAAGACCGTAAAGGATGGAAAGTTCGAATTCCTGACCACAACAACGGTTCAGAAGTAACAGTAATTCAGAACGGCAGGCGGCCGGCCGCCGGGCGATCCCCGGCGCCGAAGCAGAGCCTGTATATGCAGGAAGGGACAGACCCTTCCTGCATGTTCGTTACGGTTCCTATGTTGAGGGTTTAGAAAAGGGGTAAAGCTTATGTCTCTCACAACCTTCCTGCAGCAGTGTCTGACAGGTATTTCTCTGGGCGGTGCGTATGCGCTGATCGCCATCGGCTATACCATGGTCTATGGTATCCTTCGTCTGATCAACTTTGCGCACGGCGATATCTTCATGATGGCCGGCTACTTTATGATCTTTGCCATGGCATCGCTTCCGTGGTTCATTGCAGTGCCGGTCACGCTGATTCTCACCACCGTGCTCGGTGTCGGCATTGAGCGTGTGGCCTATAAGCCGCTTCGTTCTGCACCGCGTATGTCTGTTATGATCTCGGCCATCGGTGTTTCCTATCTGCTGCAGAATTTGGCCACCTATCTCTTTACGGCCCTTCCGATGGGATATCCGGAGATTCCGGTGCTGAAGCATGTCTTCCAGATTGCGGGTCTTTCGGCTTCCTTCGTTACCTTCCTGACACCGGTGCTGACGCTGGTGCTGGTGTATCTTCTTATTACATTGATTCAGCATACGAAGATGGGTATGGCGATGCGTGCCGTATCGAAGGATTATGAGACGGCGTCACTGATGGGCATTGACATCAACCGTACGATTTCCATCACCTTCGCCATCGGCTCCCTGCTGGCGGCAGTCGGCTCGATCCTCTACTTTACGGATCGTATGACCGTATATCCGTATTCCGGCTCCCTGCCGGGCCTCAAGTGCTTCGTAGCGGCGGTATTCGGCGGTATCGGCTCGATTCCGGGCGCGGTGGCCGGCGGCTTCCTGATCGGACTCGGCGAGACGGCGCTGGTGGCTGCGGGTTACTCTACGTTCTCGGATGCATTTACCTTCGTCATTCTGATTGTTGTGCTTCTCGTACGTCCGACCGGCCTGTTCGGAGAGAAGACCATCAACAAGGTCTAAGGAGGACAGCGAGATGAAGAATAATCTGAACATGACACCGGAGAAGCGCAGAAACATGCTTCTGAGCCTTCTCCTGATTGCGGTGCTGCTTGGTATCTGTGCATTCCTGGATGCCAATAAATATACCTATAATTATGCGATCTCCATCATCGAGCGCTCCATGATTTACGCGGTGGTGGCGGTTTCCATGAACCTGGTGAACGGCTTCACCGGACTCTTTTCCCTGGGGCAGGCCGGCTTCATGGCTCTGGGCGCGTATGTGACGGCGATCCTTACGATTCCGGTGGATCAGCGTGCATCGGTTTACTATATTTCGGGCATCAATCCGCTGATTGAGAACCTGCATGCGCCGATTGTGATTGCGCTGATTCTGGGCGGTCTCGTGGCGGCCGGCTTTGCGGCGCTGATCGGTATTCCGGTGCTTCGTCTGAAGTCGGATTACCTTGCGATTGCAACGCTCGGCTTTGCGGAGATCATCCGTGCACTCATTTCCGCACCGCAGCTGGACACCATTACGAACGGCTCCTACGGACTCAAGTCCATTCCGGGCTTCAACAGCCTGTTTGAAGTGCTCCTGCTGACCGTTGTCTGCATTGGCCTGATGGTGCTGCTGATTAATTCCTCCTTCGGACGGATGTTCAAGGCCGTGCGTGAGGATGAAATCGCCGCCGAGGCTATGGGCATCAACCTGTTTAAGACCAAGGAGCTTTCCTTCGTGATTTCCTCCTTCTTTGCCGGCGTCAGCGGCGGAATGCTTGCGATGTTCATGCGTTCCATCGACAGCAAGACCTTCCAGGTATCCCTGACCTATGACATTCTCCTGATTGTCGTGATCGGCGGTATCGGCTCCGTGACCGGCTCCGTGCTGGGTGCCTTTCTGGTTACGGCCGGCCGTGAGCTGCTTCGTTTCTTCGATGAAACGCTGTATATCGGTTCGGTGAACATCCCGTTGTTTCGTCCGGGCTTCCGTATGGTTATTTTCTCCATCCTCCTGATGGTGGTTGTACTGTTCTATTCGAGAGGACTGATGGGCACCAATGAATTCAGCTGGAACGGCATCATCGGATTTTTTAAAAATCTCGGGAAGAAAAAAGCGAAGAAAGCAGGGGGCAAGGTATGAGTGAGAAAAAAGAGCATGTCCTTCAGATGGAAAATGTGGTCATGCAGTTCGGCGGTGTCCGGGCGGTTGACGGCCTTTCCCTCGAAGTAGACCGCGGTGAGATCGTCGCGCTGATCGGCCCGAACGGTGCCGGCAAGACGACGGCCTTTAACTGCATTACCGGTATTTATACACCGACCTCCGGTGCAGTCAGCTTCTGCGGACGGGATCTCCGCGGCAACTCGCCGGATGCGATTACGAAGCTCGGCATCGCCCGGACATTTCAGAACATCCGTTTGTTCTCAAACCTGACCGTATTTGACAATGTTCTGATCGCGGAGCATCTCCGTGCCAAGGACAATGTTTTCTCCGCGACGCTGCGCCTGAACCGGAAGGAAGAGGAGCGCATGCGGGCCGAGACCGAGAAGCTGCTCCGGGAGCAGGGGCTCTATGAGCTGAAGGATGAGATCGCATCGAGCCTGCCGTACGGACTGCAGCGGCGTCTGGAGATTGCCCGGGCGCTGGCGACACAGCCGCAGCTGCTTCTTCTGGATGAGCCGGCTGCCGGCATGAACCCGCAGGAAACACAGGAGCTGACGGATTTCATCGTGAAGATCCGGGATCAATATCATCTTTCTGTTTTCATGATCGAGCATCACATGGATCTCGTCATGCAGATCTCCGAGCGCATTTATGTGCTGAATTTCGGTAAGCTGATTGCACACGGCACACCGGAGGAGATTCAGAACAATCAGGAAGTAATCGATGCATATCTGGGAGGTTCGGACGATGCTGAAGGTTGATAATCTGAAAATTCATTATGGCGGCATTGAAGCCGTAAAGGGCATCAGCTTTGATGTTCCGGATCATTCCATCGTTACGCTGATCGGCGCCAACGGTGCGGGCAAGTCCTCGACGCTGCGTACGATTTCCGGCCTTGTGAAGGCCAGTGAGGGCAGCATCGTTTTCGACGGAGAGGACATCACCGGCATGCCGACCGCCAAGCGTGTAGAGAAGGGCATCATCCTGTGCCCGGAGGGACGTCATGTATTTCCGGATATGACGGTGCTGGAGAATATCCGCATCGGCGCCTACCTTCGGAAGGATGCGCTGGAGAAGGACATCGAGGAGATTTACAGCATGTTCCCGCGGTTGAAGGAGCGTTCCTGGCAGCTGGCCGGCACATTGTCCGGCGGCGAGCAGCAGATGCTGGCCGTGGCCCGGTCACTGATGTCGAAGCCGAAAATCATGATGCTGGATGAGCCGTCCCTCGGACTTGCACCGATCATTGTACGGGAAATCTTTTCCATCATTCAGCGGATCAATGAGCAGCACGGTACGACAATTCTCCTCATTGAGCAGAATGCGAACATGGCACTGAAGGTGGCCCACAAGGCCTATGTCATGGAGACCGGCCGGATCACACTTTCCGGTACCGGCGAGGAGCTTCTGGCTAATGATGAAATTCAGGCAGCTTACCTCGGAAAGAAAAAGTAAAATGGCAGCTTCACCGCCGGCGGAGAGTCCTCGGACCTCTCCGCCGGCGGTTGTACTGTGCAGGAAAGAGTGCAGGATTTCAAATCTGTTCTGCTTGAGAAATACGGATACTTCTGTTATTATATTGAAAATTTGTAATTGTTCAGCACCACAAGAAAAAGCTATAAAATGTTGAGCTGAGCTTGCTCAGCGAAGCATTTATATGCTTTTTCTGGTGGCGGTCAAGGCGCGAGTGGAGGAGTTTGCATCAGCAAACTCCGAAATGACCTGACATGCATCGAAGATGCATGCTTGCCGGCGGCAAGTTCATCGAGAGCTTCCAGCTCGAGATGAATCGCAGCGCCTCTGAACCGCCACATCGCTGCGTCGCAAAGCGATGCAGCGATGCGGTGCTGAACAGCCATGATTTATCCAGACCACTAAAAAAGGAAATCAAATGAAATTTACAAAAATGCAGGGTTGCGGAAACGACTATGTATATGTAAATTGCTTTTCCGAGAAGGTAGAGAATCCGTCTGCGCTGGCGATGCGCATTGCGGACCGGCATTTCGGTGTCGGCGGCGACGGACTGATCCTGATTGAGCCGTCTGATCGGGCAGATGCATATATGCATATGTTCAATCTGGACGGATCGGAGGGCAATATGTGCGGCAACGGTATACGTTGTGTCGCCAAATTTATTTACGACCACGGTATGATTCCGGCGGATCGGACAGAAGCAGTCATCGATACCAAATCGGGACTTAAGAACATCAGGCTCTTTACTGAAAATGGAAAAATGAAAGGTGCATCGGTAGACATGGGAGAGGCGAAGCTGACATCCGCTCTTCCGGAAGCGATCACCGTGCATGGGATGCAGCTCCATTTCATCGGTATAGATGTGGGAAATCCACATGCGGTATATTTCCTTTCGGATAACCCGGAGCTTCGTGTTTCTCAGGTCTCTGATTTGGATTTTCTTTTATATGGGCATGACTTTGAGACACACCCGCGCTTCCCGGAGAAGGTGAATTCGGAATTTATCCGCGTGATTTCAGATACGGAGATCGACTTCCGGGTATGGGAGCGGGGATCCGGAGAGACCCTGGCCTGCGGTACCGGTGCAACCGCGGCGGTGGCGGCCGGCTGTCTGGCCGGAAAGCTCCGGAAGGATGCGGAGGTGCAGGTGCATCTTCGCGGCGGAGACCTGAGCGTCCGCTGGGATACGCTGAGCAATCATATGTTTATGAGCGGGCCGGCGGAGGAGGTCTTCTGCGGAGAGTACTGCGCGTCATGATGCAGGGCGCTGTGAAGCGGAGGCTTTTTGGAGCCTTCGGAGGGACGGCTTTTTTTCCACATTTTTGAAGCTAGAGAAGGAGATACAATGGACGCATTTCTGATTCTTGAAGATGGAACGGTTTTCAAGGGAACGTCGATCGGTGCTGCAAAGGAGGTCATCTCGGAGGTAGTATTCAATACTTCGATGACCGGCTATCTGGAGGTGCTGACGGACCCGTCCTATGCCGGACAGGCGGTGGTGATGACCTATCCTCTGATTGGCAACTACGGCATCTGCTATGAGGACATGGAGTCTGCACGTCCGTGGCCGGATGCCTTTATCGTACGGGAGCTCTCCCGCATGCCGTCGAACTGGCGCTCGGAAAATACAATTCAGAATTTTCTGAAAAAGAACGATATTCCGGGCATTGCGGGCATCGATACGAGAGCCCTGACGAAGCGCCTGCGTGATGAGGGTACGATGAACGGCATGATCACCACGCACCGTTATCATAAGGAAGAAATGCCGGCGCTTCTGGAGCAGATCAAGGCCTATAAGGTGGAGGGTGTGGTACGTAAAACCAGCACCAAAGAGGTCTATATGGCGCAGGCGGAGAATCCGGACGGCTCCCGCTATACCGGAACGGCAGAGCCGAAGCGGGTGGCCTTTCTCGATGTCGGCGCGAAGCGGAACATCATCCGTTCCCTTCAGCGGCACGGCTGCGATGTGACGGTTTATCCGTCAGATACGTCGGCAGAAACCATTCTCGGACAGAATCCGGACGGAATCATGATTTCCAACGGTCCGGGCGATCCGAAGGAGAATACGGCCGTTATTTCCGAAATCCGGAAGCTGTATGATTCCGATACGCCGATCTTTGCGATCTGCCTCGGCCATCAGCTGATGGCGCTGGCCACCGGTGCGGATACCTATAAGCTGAAGTACGGCCACCGCGGCGGCAATCATCCGGTAAAAGATCTGTCCACCGGCCGCGTATATATCACATCACAGAACCATGGCTATGCAGTGGATCCGAAGACGGTGGATCCGGACATTGCGGAGGAGGCCTTCGTCAATGTTAATGACGGTACCAATGAGGGCTTAAGCTACAAGGGCAAGAATATCGTTACGGTACAGTACCATCCGGAGGCCTGCCCGGGTCCGAGAGACAGTGCGTACCTGTTTGATCGCTTTATGAAAATGATGGAGGGCTGAACATGAGAGATACAAGCATTAAGAAGGTCCTGATGATCGGATCCGGTCCGATCGTCATCGGTCAGGCGGCGGAATTTGACTATGCCGGCACCCAGGCCTGCCGTTCCCTGAAGGAGGAGGGCGTAGAGGTTGTTCTTCTGAACTCGAATCCGGCTACCATCATGACCGATAAGGATATCGCGGATCATGTATACATTGAGCCGCTGACGCTGGAGGTTCTGGAGAAGCTGATCGAGAAGGAACAGCCGGATTCCATCCTGCCGACCCTCGGCGGTCAGGCCGGACTTAATCTGGCGATGGCCCTCGATGAGTCGGGCTTTCTGAAGTCCCATAATGTACGGCTGATCGGCACGACGGCACTGACCATTAAGAAGGCCGAGGATCGTCTTATGTTCAAGGAGACCATGGAGAAGATCGGAGAGCCGGTGGCACCGTCCGAGGTGGTGCATTCAGTAGAGCATGGTCTGGAGGTGGCTGAGAAGATCGGCTATCCGGTGGTGCTTCGTCCGGCCTATACCCTGGGCGGCTCCGGCGGCGGTATCGCCGAGAATCGTGAGGAGTGCCGTGAAATTCTGGAAAACGGTCTTCGCTTAAGCCGTGTGCATGAGGTGCTGGTGGAGCGCTGCATCGCCGGATGGAAGGAAATCGAGTACGAGGTTATGCGGGATTCGGCCGGCAATGTGATCACGGTCTGCAACATGGAGAACCTCGATCCGGTCGGCGTGCATACGGGTGATTCCATCGTCGTGGCACCGTCCCAGACCCTGTCTGACAAGGAATACCAGATGCTCCGTACCTCGGCGCTCAACATCATCACCGAGCTCGGCATCACCGGCGGCTGCAATGTGCAGTATGCGCTGCATCCGGAGAGCTTCGAGTACTGTGTCATCGAGGTAAATCCGCGTGTGTCCCGGTCGTCGGCATTGGCCTCCAAGGCCACCGGCTACCCGATCGCAAAGGTGGCAGCCAAGATCGCCCTGGGCTATACCCTGGATGAGATCAAGAATGCAGTCACCGGAAAAACCTATGCGTCCTTCGAACCGATGCTGGATTACTGCGTCGTAAAGATGCCGCGCCTTCCGTTTGACAAGTTCATTACGGCAGAGCATACGCTGGGCACGCAGATGAAGGCGACGGGCGAGGTAATGGCGATTGCCAATAACTTCGAGGGCGGCCTCATGAAGGCCATCCGTTCCCTGGAGCAGCATGTGGATTCGCTGCAGTCCTATGATTTTACAGAGCTGGACGACCATGATCTTTATAAGCTCCTTCATCATGTGGATGACCGCCGGATCTGGGTGATTGCTGAGGCACTGCGCCGCGGCTACAGCTATGAGGAGATTCATGCGATCACGAAGATCGATGAGTGGTTTATCGACAAGCTGAAGATTCTGGTCGATATGGAGGCAAGACTTCAGCAGGAGTCCATGAATGAAACACTGCTTCGGGAAGCGAAGCGGATCGAGTTCCCGGACAATGTCATCGCACGGCTCAGCGGCTACAGTGAGGATGAAATCCATGACCTGCGGGAGCAGTGGGATATCCATGCCGCCTTTAAGATGGTCGATACCTGTGCGGCAGAGTTTGAAGCGGAAACACCGTACTATTACAGCGTATTCGGTTCGGAAAATGAGGCGACAGGTGCCTTCCGTGATCCGGCGAAGAAAAAGAAGGTGCTTGTTCTGGGCTCCGGACCGATTCGCATCGGTCAGGGCATCGAGTTCGACTTCTGCTCCGTGCACAGCACCTGGCAGTTCGAGCGCGAGGGCTATGAGACCATCATTATCAACAACAACCCGGAGACCGTATCGACGGACTTCGATATCGCGGACAAGCTGTATTTTGAGCCGCTGACACCGGAGGACGTACGGAACGTCGTGGATGTGGAGCATCCGGACGGCGCCGTCGTACAGTTCGGCGGACAGACTGCCATCAAGCTGGCGGATGCCCTGGAGAAGATGGGTGTGCCGATTCTTGGAACCCAGCAGGATGATGTGGATGCGGCAGAGGACCGGGAGCGCTTTGATGCGATTCTGCAGGAGACCGGCTGCCAGCGCGCTGCCGGACAGACCGTATTTACGGCGGAGGAGGCCAAGGCTGCTGCCCGGGAGCTGGGCTATCCGGTGCTGGTGCGCCCGTCCTACGTGCTCGGCGGTGCCGGCATGCGCATTGCCATCAGTGACGAGGACATCGATGAATATATTGGTGAAATCAACCAGATTGCACAGGAGCATCCGATTCTGGTGGATAAGTACATCCGCGGTACGGAGCTCGAGGTCGATGCCATCTGCGATGGCCATGATATTCTGATTCCGGGCATCATGGAGCATATTGAGCGTACCGGCATTCACTCCGGCGACTCGATTTCGGTTTATCCGGAGCGGAGCCTCACGGAAACCGCAAAGCAGCGCGTCATCGATTATACGGAGCGTCTGGCGAAGGCGCTGCATGTCATCGGTATGGTCAATGTGCAGTTTATTGCCGACGGGGATGAGGTTTACATCATTGAGGTGAACCCGCGTTCGTCCCGTACGGTTCCGTATATCAGCAAGGTGACCGGCATTCCGATCGTGCCGCTGGCTACACAGATTATCTGCGGCCATACGATCCGGGAGCTTGGATATGAGCCGGGCCTTCAGAAGGAGGCTGCATACTATGCGATCAAGATGCCGGTATTCTCCTTTGAGAAGATCAAGGGCGCGGACATCAGCCTCGGACCGGAGATGAAGTCCACCGGTGAGTGTCTCGGCATTGCACAGAGCTTCAATGAGGCGCTTTATAAGGCCTTCCAGGGCGCCGGCATTCAGCTTCCGAAGTACAAGAACATGGTCATCACGGTGCGGGATGAGGATAAGGAAGAGATTACGCCGATTGCAAAGCGCTTTGAAAAGCTCGGATACCGCATCTTCGCAACCCACGGCACCTATCAGGCGCTCTCGGAGGGCGGTGTGAAGTGCTTCCAGGTCCGCAAGGTGGAGCAGGAGTCTCCGAACATCCTGGATCTGGTGCTGGGCCATGAGCTTGACATTGTCATCGATGTGCCGAAGGAGGGCGCCGAGGCCTCCAAGGACGGCTTCGTGATCCGCCGGAATGCCGTGGAGACGGGCGTGAATGTTCTGACTGCCGTGGATACCGCAAGAGCCCTTGCGACATCCCTTGAGAATAAGTCATCCGAGCTGCATCTCATTGATATTGCACGGCTCGATGAAGAAAAGAAGTGAAAGGAGGTACAGCATGAGTAAGAAACGAATGGTCATTGCGCTGGGACATAAGGACCTGGGATTCACGCTGCCGGAGCAGAAGGCGGCGGTGGTCCGGACGGCAGCGATGATCGGTGATTTCATCGAGGACGGCTATCAGGTGGCGTTGGTATTCTCCAATGCACCGCAGGTCGGCATGATCCATACGGCGATGAAGAATCTGAATGAAGCCGATCCGGAGCAGTACGTGAATACACCGCTCAGCATGTGTTCGGCTATGAGCCAGGGCATGATCGGCTATGATCTTCAGAATGCGGTCCGGGCGGAGCTTGTGAAGCGCGGCATTTACAAAACCGCCTCTACCATCATTACGCAGGTGCTGGTGGATCCGTATGATGAAAGCTTTTATAATCCGATCAAGTGCGTCGGCAAGCTGATGAATGCCGAAGAGGCCCGGAAGGAAGAGGACAACGGAAATCATGCGGTGATGGTATCGGAGGGCGTTTTCCAGCGGATCGTGCCGTCCCCGACCCCGAAGTCCGTGGTGGAGATCGATGCCATCAAGGCCCTCTTAGATGCCGATCAGGTGGTCATTGCCTGCGGAGGCGGCGGAATTCCGGTGCTCCGTCAGGGCAACAATCTGAAGGGCGCGGCCGCGGTCATCGAGAAGGATCGTACAGCTGCGCTGCTGGCAAAGGAAATCGACGCGGATATTCTTCTCATTACCACGGCGGTCGATCAGGTGTCCCTGAACTACGGACAGCCGGATGAGAAGCCATTGGACCGGATGAGCATCGAGGATGCCCGGCAGTATATCCGTGACGGCCACTTCGAGTTCAAGTCCATGCAGCCGAAGGTAGAAGCCGGCATCGATTTCGTGGCAGCCGGCAAGGGCCGAAGAGCCATTATTACCTCGATGGAGCTCGCGGAGAAGGCCGTGGACGGCTGTGCCGGCACGACGATTCAGTAAGCGGCTATCCGTAAAATTCAGTGCGGAGAAATGCAGATGAAAGCATTTCCCATAAAAAGGACTTCATCCGTTCAGACGGATGAAGTCCTTTTTTGCTCCGAAAAAACTTCCGTGCGTCAGGAAGCGATGCAGTGCGGAACAGTGGTCTTCATTTTGACTTCATTTTTTGGGAATTCAACATCATCCTCCGCGGTTTATGATATAATTTTATCAGGTTACGCTCGGTGGAGCGCTATAAAGGGGAATGTTGTATGAAAAGTAAAGAAGCAATCCATAGGGGTCTGGTCGTATGTCCGGCTGCGGCCATCCTGATGATGGTCTGCCTGCCGTTTTCGGTATCTGCGGCGGAAACAGGAGCATCCGAAAAGAAGGTCGTCCGGATCGGATTGTTTGAGGACACGTATCATAAAGTCAATGAAAAAGGGGAGCTGTACGGCTACGGCTATGAGTATCTTCAGAATATTGCCGGGGACAACGGCTGGACGATGGAATACGTCGATGCGGACTGGTATACCTGTTTCGACAAGCTGGAGAACGGCGAAATCGATATTCTGAACGGCATTTCCTATACGAAGGACCGTGAGAAGGACATGCTGTTTTCAACGCTCCCGATGGCCGAGGAGCGCTATTATATCTATGTGGATACCCGGAATATGAGCATCTCGCCGTCGGACATTACTTCGGTGAACGGAAAAACCGTCGGTGTCATGGAGGGCGTGATTCCGGAGGAGGTTCTGAATGCATGGGAGGCGGATAATAATCTCCATACCACGCATACGAATATCACGACAGAGGAGGATGTCCTTCGGAACCTGGAAACAGGGAAGATGGACTGCTTCGTCTCGGTGGAAGAAATATGGGATCAGGACTACATCATGCCCGTCACCTACATTGGCAGCTCCAGTGTTTATTTCGCCGTCAACCAGGAGCGTCCGGATCTGAAGCAGGAACTGGACAATGCCATGAGCCGGATTATAAACGACAATCCGTTCTACAATGACAAGCTCTATGAGGAGTATTTTTCTGCGCCGACGGCCGCCATTCTGACGGAGGATGAGAAGGCCTGGCTCTCAGAGCACGGCACCATCCGTATGGGCTATTTCGATGATGATAATTTAAGTGAAATCGATCCGAATACCGGAGAACTGACCGGTGTGATCTCGGATTATATCGCTTATGCAAGGGACTGTCTGGGAGAGCAGACGCTGAATTTTGAAACGAAAAGCTATGCTTCGGCGGAGGAGCTGGTGGCCGCTCTGCAGAATGGAGAAATCGATACCATCTTCAAGGTGCCGCATAATGTATACTATGCATCCGAGCATGATATGTCACTGTCGGACACCATGATGGAGATTCCCTATGCGGCCGTTACGATGTCGGACGCATTTGACCAGAATAAGGAGCATACGGCGGCCGTCGCCCGGGATGACTGGATGCAGAAATGGTACATTGACCACAGCTATCCGGACTGGAAGATCGTCGAATACGATTCGGCCGGCGCTGCAAGAAAAGCCGTGAAGAAGGGAGAGGCAGACTGCTTCCTCGAAAGAACCGGAAGAGCCAGACGTTATATCCGGGACAGCAGATATCAGGTGGCCATGCTGAAGCATGACGCAGAGGTATCCTTCGGCATCGCCCGCAGCAATCCGATCCTGCTGTCCATCCTGAATAAGACCATTAAAACCATGCCGGACGATATGCTGACGGATAAGCTGTCCGTCTATGACAATGAGAGCGAAACCGTCACGCTGGTGGAATTTGTAAAGGACAATTTCCTGCAGGTGGTGCTGGGCTTTTTACTGTCCTTTACGGTTTTCACCGTGCTGTTTCTCGCATGGAAACGGTCCAGACGTGCGGAAAAGAGGCTGGAGGCGTATCAGAAGGAGCTGAAGCTGCAGCTCCAGGTCATCAACGCCATCGGCAGCGAATACAGATCCCTGTATCTTGTGGATGGTACGACGGGGCACTGGAAGGTCTTTAAGACCGATGGCAGTGCGATGATCCAGAGTGCGCTGGAGAAGTCGCTGCATCATGAGAAGTTTGATGATGCCATCCGGGCCTATATCCTGCATTATGTGGCCGAAGAGGACCGGGAATACTGCCTCGAGCATACCGAGCTCCGGAATCTCTTTACGGAAACACCGGAGACCGGCATTCATTCCCTGAGCTATGATCGGATTGTGGGCGATGAACGGAAGCATTGGCAGGCCAATACGGCGAAATTCAAGGCCGCCGACGGGAAGGAATATATCGTGCTGGGCTTCCGGGATGTGCATGATATTGTGGAGAAGCAGATTACACAGGAAAATGCACTGAAGGATGCATTGGCAGTGGCCCGGCATGCCAACCGTGCAAAGACCAGCTTCCTCAATAATATGTCCCATGATATCCGGACACCGATGAATGCCATCATCGGCTTCACGGCACTGGCCGAAAGCCACATTGACAACAAGGAGCAGGTGCAGGATTATCTGCAGAAGATTCATACCTCCGGAACGCATCTTCTGAGTCTCATCAACGAAATTCTCGACATGAGCCGGATCGAGAGCGGTACAGTCAAGCTGGAAGAGAATGTGGTACATATTCCGAACGTGCTGCACGATCTTCGGACCATCATTCACGGCCATGTGACCGCCAAGCAGCAGAGCCTGTATATCGATTCGCTGGATGTAGTGCATGAGGATGTGGTGACGGATCGGCTCCGAATCAGCCAAGTGCTACTGAACATTGTCGGCAATGCAGTGAAGTATACCGGAAACGGCGGAAATATTTCCGTTCGGGTGACGGAAAAGCCGAGCTCCATGCAGGGCTATGCAAGCTATGAATTCAGCATCCGGGACAACGGTATGGGCATGGCACCGGAATTTGTAGAGCATGTCTTCGATGCATTCGCACGGGCGCAGACCTCTACGGTCAGCGGCATTCAGGGGACGGGACTTGGCATGTCCATCACGAAAAATATCGTAGATCTCATGAACGGCACCATTGAGGTGAAGAGTGAGCTTGGTGTGGGCTCCGAGTTTATCGTGACCGTGGATCTCAAGCTGGTAGAGAATCTCGTGGACAATATGCCGATTCCGGAGCTGCAGGGCGCCCGGGCACTGGTGGTCGATGATGATATGAATACCTGCCAGAGCGTCAGCAAGATGCTTCGGAGCATTGACATGCGTCCGGACTGGTCTACCTCCGGAAAGGAGGCGGTGGTACGTGCCAGAGAGTCTTCGGAAATTAAGGACGAGTATAAGGCCTATATCATTGACTACATGATGCCGGATATGAACGGCATCGAAACTGTCCGGCAGATTCGAAAGGTGATCGGAGACGAAATTCCGATCATTGTGCTGACGGCCTATGAATGGTCGGATTTTGAAGAGGAAGCACGGGAGGCCGGCGTGACCGACTTCGTATCGAAGCCGCTCTTCATGTCGGAGCTTCGCTCGGTTCTGTCCAGACGCGGGAAGGACCCGTCGGCGGATCCGGATGCGGAGCCGGTCTACGATTACAGCGGCAAGCATGTGCTTTTGGTAGAGGACAATGAGCTGAACCGCGAGATCGCGACCTTCATTCTTCGGGATGCCGGTATGACCGTGGATACGGCGGAAGACGGCATTGAGGCTGTGGAGATCATGCATCGTGCGGCAGAGGATCAGTATGACCTTATCTTTATGGACATCCAGATGCCGAAGATGGACGGCTATACCGCGACCCAGGAGATCCGTACCCTGAAAAACAACCGGAAAGCCAACATCCCGATCGTTGCCATGACCGCCAATGCCTTCGAGGAAGACAGAAGAAAGTCCTTTGAGGCGGGCATGAACGGACATATCGCAAAGCCGATCAGCATGGAGGCGATTGCAAAGGTGCTGGACGGGATTTTTGACAGAAGACAGCGTTCGGAGCATTGAAAAAACAGGAGCATCGTAACAGCTTAGTCAGAGTACCCCGAAGGACTGCCCTTCGAGGCCGGGACTTCGATACCGGGAAGCCATGAAGGCTGCCGCTCTCAGTCAGGACTGCGCAGCCTTCGACAGGTTCCGGTTCACGGCCTTAGCTTCGGATGGCGCTTCTTTCGGACTTCGGTCATAGACCCGACTGAACTGTTGCCGCAAGAATAATCGGATATGCGGCTGGCGCGGCTGAAACCTGCTTTGTGATTTGATAAGACGCGCGCAACGTGATAAGATAGAGCGCAGTCATTCGGCATCAAAACGAAAAGAGGAATACATATGAAGCTTGTGAGCTTTGCCATCCCGTGCTATAACTCGGCGGCGTATATGCGTAAGTGCATTGAGTCCATCCTGCCGGGCGGAGATGAGGTAGAGATCATCGTCGTGGACGATGGATCTCAGAAGGACAATACACTGGAAATTGCAAAGGAATATGAAGCGAAGTATCCGGGCATCGTAAAAGCGGTGCATCAGGAGAACGGCGGTCACGGAGAGGCGGTCAATACAGGACTGCGTAACGCCACCGGACTTTTTTATAAGGTGGTCGATTCGGACGACTGGTTGGACGAGGAGGCACTTCCGCAGGTTCTTAAGAAGCTGCGGGAGCTGATCATGGCCGGGACGCCGGTAGACATGTTTGTCAGCAACTTTATCTATGATAAGGTAGGACAGACCCATAAGAAGGTGATGCGGTATGAGTCGGCGCTTCCGAAGGACCGCATCTTCGGCTGGGATGAGGTGAAGCATTTTCATATCGGACAGTATATTCTGATGCATTCCGTGATTTACCGTACACAGATGCTGCGGGACTGCCATATGGAGCTGCCGAAGCATACCTTTTATGTAGATAATATCTTCGTATATCAGCCGCTGCCGTCCGTAGAGAAGCTGTATTACATGGATGTGAACCTGTATCACTATTTCATCGGGCGGGATGACCAGTCGGTCAATGAAGCTGT
Organism: Succinatimonas sp. CAG:777; assembly: GCA_963650995.1. GTDB lineage: Bacteria > Bacillota > Clostridia > Lachnospirales > Lachnospiraceae > Oribacterium. The sequence continues at coordinate 59,949 of CAVJMS010000002.1, forward strand.
TATGATCGGGCGCATTGATCAGCAGCTTCGTGTAAACCGCATCATGATTGACTGCTGCGATCTGACGAAGCTGAAGAGCCGGAAGAAAAGAGACTACATGTTCAGCTATCTGGAGATCATTACGACGATTTCCTCTGTGCTGGCCATAAAGTCCGGGGATCCGGAGAATATGGAGAAGAAAAAGGAGCTTTGGGACTATTTGAAGATCAGCAGCTTCCCGACCTGGCTCAGAATGCGCTTTTCCTTTCTCGGACAGGGCTGCAATTTCCGCCTGAAGGCCGGAAACCAGCTGACGATTCTCTGCTATAAGCTGGCACAGAAGTTTTATGGATTTAATTAAGGGTTCTGAACAGATACGAAAAAATATAAAAAACCGGTTGACAAACATTTCCCGATTTAGTAATATACAGAGGTCGCAAAACGACAGACGGGGTCTTAGCTCAGCTGGGAGAGCATCTGCCTTACAAGCAGAGGGTCACAGGTTCGAGCCCTGTAGGCCCCATGTCTTCGGTCTGGACTGCGTGCATACGCGGCCCGGGTCGGACATATGGCGAGATAGCTCAGTTGGCTAGAGCACGCGGTTCATACCCGCGGTGTCGAGAGTTCAAGTCTCCCTCTCGCTATGATTTAAAGCATCATGCATCTGCATGGTGCTTTTTTGTTTCGGCACAGCAGGAGACGGTGCGGCGCTAAACCGTTACTGCACTTTATTTTGCTTAAGATTCGTTGAAGAACGGAATGCGTTTTGTTTAAACTTTCTGAAAATACCGGATGTGTGTTGAATCCTTTTTCTTCCGGTGCTAGTATGATTGGGTTATAGGGCGGAGGCTCCGTCATGAAAGAGGATGAGAAAGAACTGCAGATGAGGCTGCATCATGGATAAAATAAAAGCATTTTTGCTGCGTTATCGCCATGCATGGATTCTGTCCTATGCATTGATTTATACGATCTGGTTCCGGTATCTTGAGAAGACCATTCATTGCGGCGTGAAGTATCATGTCATGCATGCAGCCCTGGATGATCAGATTCCGTTCTGCGAATATTTCATTGTTCCGTATCTTTTGTGGTTTGTATATGTGGCGGCGGCGGTGCTGTATTTCATGATCGTCAATAAGGATGATTATTATCGCCTCTGCGCCTTTCTCTTCAGCGGGATGACCATCAGCCTCATCATCTGCTCGGTCTTTCCGAACGGGACGGATTTTCGTCCGGTGATCGATGCAGATAAAAATGTATTTTCGGCGATTGTGGCCTGGCTGTATCGAACGGATACCTGCACGAATGTCTTTCCGAGCATTCATTGCTATAATTCCATCGGCGTTGCGGTTGCGGTTCTGAATTCGAGGGAGCTTGCGGCTGCGAAGTACGGCCGCTGGATACGCGGCGGGTCGAATCTGCTGGCGGTGCTGATCTGCATGAGCACGCTGGCACTGAAGCAGCACAGTGTATATGATGTGGCCGGCGCAGCGATTCTGGCATCCATCGTATTTGGATTTGTATATGGCTACCCGCTGCTGCAGCGGAGCCCGGAGAAGCGTCGTATGCGCCGGAGAGAGCACGCGGCGGAACGATTCTAAGGAAATGCTGTATATCAGCTGCAATGAAGCCCCTGCGCGAACCGGATGGTTTGGCAGGGGTGTTTTTACAGATGGTGAGGACAACGGCGATGAAAAAGACGGCAACAGAACAGACAGGGGCGTCAGGGCACGGCAGTGTGCTGCATTATCTTCGAAATGCGGTCTGTCATTTCGGGACGATCAACCGTCATAAATGGGAAGTGATGAAGAACTGCTTTCGCGTCGGCCTCTATCGGCAGGGGCTTCTGCATGATCTTTCAAAATACAGCTGGACGGAGTTTAAAACCGGCGTGAAGTACTATCAGGGCTACCGCAGCCCGAATACGGCCGAACGGCTGGAAACGGGGCTCTGTGAAGCCTGGCTGCATCATAAAGGGCGGAACAGGCATCATTTTGAATACTGGTGCGACTATGATACGAAGCAAAAGGGACAGATGATCGGCTGCCGCATGCCGTATCGCTATGTGGCCGAAATGTTCTGTGACCGCGTGGCCGCATCGAAGGTTTATAAGGGAAAAGATTATAATGACGGCTGCCCGTGGGAATATTTTCGCCCGTGCAAGGATTCGCCGCTGCTGGATCCGGAAACGCGGCGGGAGATCACCGAGCTTTTACTGATGCTGAAAACGGAGGGGGAGGCGAAGACCTTTGCGTATCTGAAGAAGGAAATTGCACGCCGGAAACGGGAAAAGGATCATTTCTGATCGTACGTAAGCGTTTGGTCGGGCACTGAAGAATTTTAAAATTCATGCTTGACATTTGCATCACCATCAGCTATTATAACTCATGCGTTTGAAAAACGTTATGCGCGCGTAGCTCAGCTGGATAGAGCGTCTGGCTACGGACCAGAAGGTCGCGAGTTCGAATCTTGTCGCACGCATGAACAGAAGAAGGTGGAAGTGGGTTTTATCACTTCCACCTTTTCCTTTAAACGGATGCTGAAAAAAATGCCCTCCGTGGGCCCGGATTCACTGCCGTATCTTCAGACGGCTTTTCGGGCTTCGGAGGGCTTTTCTTTAGTTCGTGCATGCACCGGCGGAATCCTGCACGGACTGCCTTACCAGATCCTTCAGCGTATAGCGGTTTACGACTTCGTAAATGGCGTTGTCGATCTCTTTATATAAAGGGAAGGTCGGGCAGCTGGCAGATTTTGCACAGGGACTGCTGCTGTTTACACAGTCTACCGGTGCCAGGGTGCCCTCTGCAGCATTCAGAATCTCGCCGACCTTCATCTGATCGATGGGGCGGGTGAAGAGGTAGCCGCCGCGTGCACCCCGCACGGATTTCAGAAAGCCGCCCTTTACCATCAGGGAAATGATCTGCTCTAAATATTTCAGGGAAATGCCCTGGCGCTCGGAAATTTCCTTGATGCTGACCGGGGTCACGCCGTCATAGTTCTGTGCAATATCGATTAAGGTGGTAAGGGCATAACGTCCCTTCGTGGAAATCATCATAATGCGGTCTCCTTGCATTGGAAAAACAAACAAAAACAGCCCTTTTTCAACGGGCAGAATACATTAATCCTACCACGCAAGTATGCTTTTTTCAAGGATGCAGAACAGTGAAAATAGGAGCGGAAATTAAACTGATAACACCTGCTGTTTTTATTCAAATACATAGGAAAATTCACAAGTTAAAATATTGACGATTTCAGGCGTATGCTTTATATTATGACTCGTAAAGGAATTCTGAATCCTGTATACAAGGGATTTCATAGAAGGAGAAAATATGAGAGAAGAATGGAGAGGCTTTAAGACCGGACACTGGGTTAAGGACGTTAACGTTCGTTCATTCATCCAGGAGAATTACACTGTTTATGACGGTGATTCCAGCTTCCTTGCCGGACCGACAGAGGCTACAAACAAGCTCTGGGGCGAGGTTCAGGCTTTACAGAAGGAAGAGCGTGCAAAGGGCGGCGTTCTGGATATGGAGACCAAGGTTGTTTCCGGTATCACAGCATACGGCCCGGCTTACATCAACGAGGCTGACAAGGCACTTGAGCAGGTTGTAGGTCTTCAGACCGATAAGCCGCTGAAGAGAGCATTCATGCCGTACGGCGGCATCAAGATGGCAGAGCAGGCTTGCACAACCTACGGCTATACACCGGATCCTGAGCTGCACAAGATCTTCACAGAGTATCACAAGACCCACAACCAGGGCGTATTTGATGCTTATACTCCGGAGATGATGAAGGCTCGTCATAACAAGATCCTCACCGGACTTCCTGATACCTACGGCCGCGGACGTATCGTCGGCGACTACAGAAGAGTAGCACTCTACGGTATTGATTTCCTGATCCAGGAGAAGCAGGCAGATTATGCCAATACCGGCGACGGCACCATGACCGATGCAGTGGTACGTCAGAGAGAGGAGATTTCCGATCAGGTTCGTGCACTGAAGCAGATGAAGGAAATGGCACTGTCCTATGGCTATGACATTTCTGTTCCGGCGAAGAATGCAAAGGAAGCGGTTCAGTGGCTCTACTTCGGCTACCTTGCTGCCATCAAGACACAGAACGGTGCAGCTATGTCCGTAGGCCGTGTTTCCACCTTCCTTGATATTTATATCGAGCGTGACCTGAAGGAAGGCACACTGACTGAGGAGCAGGCACAGGAGCTCATCGATCACTTCGTTATGAAGCTTCGTATGGTGAAGTTCGCACGTATTCCGTCCTACAACCAGCTCTTCTCCGGTGACCCGGTATGGGCTACACTTGAGGTCGGCGGCATGGGCCAGGACGGCAGATCCATGGTTACCAAGAACGACTACCGTTTCCTGCATACCCTGGAGAACATGGGACCGGCTCCGGAGCCGAACCTTACCGTTCTTTACACAAAGAGACTTCCGCAGAACTTCAAGAAGTATGCTGCTGAGATCTCCGTAAGAACTTCTTCCATCCAGTACGAGAATGATGACGTTATGCGTCCGGTATGGGGCGATGACTACTCCATCTGCTGCTGCGTATCTGCAACACAGACCGGTAAGGAGATGCAGTTCTTCGGTGCCCGTGCAAACCTTGCAAAGTGCCTTCTGTACGCAATCAACGGCGGCGTAGATGAGAAGAGCAAGCAGCAGGTAGGCCCGGAGTACCGTCCGATCACTTCCGAGTACCTTGATTATGATGAGGTTATGGCGAAGTATGACCGCATGATGGACTGGCTGGCAGGCATTTATGTAAATGTTCTGAACCTGATCCAGTACATGCATGACAAGTACTTCTATGAGGCAGCGGAGATGGCACTCATCGATACCGATGTACGCCGTACCTTCGCAACCGGTATTGCCGGCTTCTCACACGTAGTTGATTCTCTTTCTGCAATCAAGTATGCACGTGTGAAGACCGTTCGCGGCGAGGATGGCCTCGTTGAGGACTATATCGTAGAGGGCGATTTCCCGAGATATGGTAATGATGACGACCGCGCAGATGACATTGCAGTAGATCTTCTTCGTACCTTCCTTACGAAGATCAAGAAGCATCACACCTACCGTGATTCAGAGCCGACCACTTCGATCCTGACCATTACCTCCAATGTCGTATATGGTAAGGCAACCGGCGCTCTTCCGGACGGCCGTCCTGCAGGCGCTCCGCTTTCTCCGGGAGCAAACCCGAGCTACGGCGCAGAGAATTCTGGACTTCTGGCATCTCTCAACTCTGTTGCGAAGCTTCCGTATGAGTATGCACTCGATGGAATCTCCAACACCCAGACCATCAACCCGACTGCACTCGGTCACTCCGAGGAGGAGCAGTCCAGCACACTGGTCGGCGTTATGGACGGATACTTCGAGAAGGGTGCACACCACCTGAATGTCAATGTATTCGGCGTTGAGAAGCTGAAGGATGCGATGGAGCACCCGGAGAAGCCGGAGTATGCAAACTTTACCATCCGTGTATCCGGTTATGCGGTTAAGTTCATTGACCTGACCAGAGAGCAGCAGCTTGACGTTATCTCCAGAACAGAGCACAAGTCTCTGTAAGGAAGCGTGCGTCTGTGCTGTACAGGCAGGATGATCGTATGACATCATAAAACATGAGGGAGGCACCGTTTGATACGAGGTGCTCTCCCTCATTTTTCATTACTGTTCCGCAGCAAAACGAAAAGGAGACTTTATGGCAGAACCAATCAAAGGCGCAATTCATTCCATTGAAACCTTCGGTGCAGTGGATGGCCCGGGCATTCGCTATGCGATTTTTCTGAAGGGCTGTCATATGCGCTGCCGCTATTGTCATAATCCGGACACCTGGATATTGAAAAGTGATGACATGCGTACGGCAGATGAGCTTTTGGATCACGCAGAGCGTTACCGGACGTACTGGGGAGAGAAGGGCGGCATTACCGTCAGCGGCGGGGATCCGCTGATGCAGATCGATTTTTTGCTGGAGCTTTTTCAGAAGGCGAAGCAGCGCGGCATCAATACCTGCCTGGACACCTCCGCACAGCCGTTTACCCGGGAGGAGCCGTTTTTCTCGAAGTTTAAGGAATTGACGAAGGTGACCGATACGGTGCTCTTTGACATCAAGGAAATTGATGACGAAAAGCACAAGGCCCTGACCGGCTGCAGCAATCAGAATATTCTGGACTGTGCACGTTTTCTGAGCGAGCAGGGCGTGACCATGTGGATTCGTCACGTGCTGGTGCCGGGCCTTACGGATTCGGATGAGGAGCTGATCGCGACGAGGAAGTTCATTGATGAGCTGAAAACCGTCGAAAAGGTAGAGGTACTCCCGTATCATACACTGGGTACCTTTAAGTACGAGAAGCTTGGCATCCCGTATACACTGCAGGGTGTGAATCCGCCGACCGCCGAAAGCGTGCAGCACGCAAAGGAGATTCTCGGCGCGGTCTGATCCGGCAGGTCTTCGCTGCATAAATAAAAGAAAAAAGGAGCATCTCCGGTGAAACGGAGGCGCTCCTTTTTGCATATAGATCGACTGTTTAGCACAGCATCGCTGCATCGCTTTGCGATGCGCGATGCGGCGGTTTGCCGTTTCTGCCTCATTCATAAATGCTTGAAAGCGTCATGATCACAAACAGCACCGTAATGACGCATACGGCGGGTGTACGAAACCAAATCCGAAGCATCGGAAGACAGCCGTTCTCGTGCCGGATAAAGTTCCGAAGCTCTCCGGCGCAGCGAATCAGTGAGACCACCATGACGGCCAGGCCGCCGTAAATCAGCGCCGCGTAGAGAAGCTCTATAGGCAGGAAGCTGCCGCTGAAGTTATTGAAAATCAGCGCGAAGGCATTGTTGCTGATATGCATCAGGATTGCATAGCGAAGGCCGTAGCGCATGCGAATGCAGGCGAGCAGAAGGCCGACGAGGACGGCGGTCGGGAACTGCAGAAGATTAAGATGCACGAGGCCGAAGAGCAGTGCGCTGATGAAGATGGCGAAGAGTCGCCCGAAACGACCGAGGTAACGATAGATCAGGCCGCGGAAAAGGCATTCCTCCGTCAGCGGCGCGATGATGGCAGCGTACAGAACGGCCCAGAAGCCGGTCAGCCGTCCGCTGGCCACATCCGAAGCATAGCTCATGGCAAAGCCGTGCGCATGAAGAAAATGCACCAGGGGCGCCAGAAGAAACGAGCTGAAGGTCTGCAGCCCGTAGATGATCATGAGAAGCCACAGGTAGTCCTGAAGATGAAAGGGAGCCGGCTTCGGATCCGGCAGACCTCCTCGGCCCAGCAGCTGATGCATCAGAAAAAGACCGAGAAGGCTCATCAGCGTCGTCGCCACATCGGCCTGCCGAAGCAGGCCGAAGCCATGCAGCATCAGAAAGCCGCTTCCGATCTGAAAAACAAGCTCATAGAGCAGAAGGGCAGCAGCCAGTCGTGTAAAGTCTCTTTTTACAGCCGATTCCGGATTCATCGTTCGGTTTATCCTTTCATTTATGCTATACTGTATTTGTTTTGCACTGCGTCGCGCGTCGCTTCGATGCGTCGCCGTAAAGCACGGCAGTGCTCATCAGACAAAAACTTCTTTCAGTAAGACATCATAGCAGAATTCCTAAGGATAACATATGAAAAAATGGTTTATATACAATAAGAAGGCGGATTTTAAGGCGATTGCGGAAAAGCATCATATCGATCAGGTGACCGCACGCATCCTCCGTAACCGGGAAATCAACTCGGACGCACAGATCGAACAGTATCTGCACGGCACGCTGGAAATGCTGCATTCGCCCCTGCTCCTGCCGGACGCCATTCGCTGCATGAATCAGCTGAACCGCGCCATAAAAGAAGGACAGCATATCCGCATCGTAGGCGATTATGATGTGGACGGTGTATGTGCCACCTATATTTTCTATACCGGGCTTCGGCATCTGCAGGCGAAGGTGGACTATGTGCTGCCGGACCGCATCCGGGATGGCTACGGAATCAATGAGCATATCATTGATCAAGCCCGGGAGGACGGTGTGCAGCTGATTCTGACCTGCGACAACGGCATCAGCGCGATCGACGAGCTGAAGCACGCGCGGGAGCTCGGACTGACGGTGCTGGTCACGGATCATCATGATGTACGGCAGCGGGAGGATGAGGATTACGGCTGTGAGTCGCGGGACATCCTTCCGCCGGCCGCTGCCGTCGTGGATGCCAAGCGCGAGGACAGCCGCTACCCGTTTCCGGAAATCTGCGGAGCCGTGGTGGCATGGAAGATCATCACGATGCTCTGCCAGAATCGCGGGCTGCCTGCAGACGAATACCTCCATTTTCTGGAGTTTGCCGCCATTGCGACGATCTGCGATGTGGTGGAGCTTCAGGACGAAAACCGGATCCTCGTCCGCTTCGGTCTGCAGCAGCTGAAGCAGACGACGAATCCCGGCCTCCGGGCCCTTCTGGAGGTGCAGGGTCTCATGGAAAAGGAGCATATCAGCGCGTATCATGTCGGTTACATCATCGGTCCGTGCATCAATGCGGGCGGCCGGCTGCGCAGTGCGGAGCTTGCATTGTCCCTGTTCCTGACGGAGGACCCGTCGGAGGCCCGTGAAAAGGCGGTACGGCTGAAGGAACTGAATGACACGCGGAAGGAGATGACCCTTCAGGCGACAAAGGAGGCCTGCGAGCAGGCGGAGCAGCAGTACGCAGACGATCTTGTGCTGGTAATTTATCTTCCGGAGCTGCATGAAAGTCTGGCCGGCATTGTGGCAGGACGGCTCCGGGAGAAATACTTCCGACCGTCCTTCGTGATTACAAATGCAGAGGCTTCGGAGGACGGAGCGGCGATGGCCAAGGGCTCTGGGCGAAGCATTGACGCCTATCCGATGTCAGAGCGTCTGGCCGGTGTTTCGGAGCTTCTCACGAAGTTCGGCGGGCATCCGCTGGCGGCCGGCTTCAGTCTCCGGCGGGAAAACATTGATGTCTTCCGGCGGACGCTCAACGAACGCTGTCAGCTCCGGAAGGAGCAGCTGGTGGACCGGCTCTGGATCGATGTGCCCATGCCGATCGATTACATTTCCGATCCGCTGATTCGTGAGCTTCATCGCCTCGAGCCCTTCGGAAAGGCCAATGAAAAGCCGCGCTTTGCGGAGAAGGGCCTGCGCATTCTGGAGACCCGGGTGCTCGGGAAGGGCCGGAATGTCGTGCGGCTGCAGCTCCGCTCACGGCAGGGCAGATCGATGGCGGCGGTGCTGTTTACGGACGGCGACGCATTTTTAAAAGAAAAAGCGGCGAGGTCTGTGATAGATATAGTTTACTATCCGGAAATAAACGAATATAATGGGAACGAATATCTGCAGATTGTCATTGAGGACTATCAGTTCGGGGCATAGGCAGAGATCCGTCTGCCGCTGCAGACAGGATGAACAAGAGGAGGCAGATTATGATTAAGGAAGTCATGAACTACATTGCGGAAGCGGATCCGGAGATCGGTCAGCTGATTGAGAAGGAGTACGATCGCCAGATGCACAACATTGAGCTGATTGCATCGGAGAACATCGTATCCGGCGCAGCGATGCTGGCGATGGGCACCGTACTGACCAATAAGTACGCAGAGGGCTATCCGGGGAAGCGTTATTACGGCGGCTGCGTCAATGTAGACGAGATCGAAACCCTCGCCATTGAGCGCGCAAAGAAGCTATTCGGCTGTGAGTATGCAAATGTACAGCCGCATTCCGGTGCGCAGGCCAACATGGCGGTGACGATGGCCATCTGTGAGCCGGGCGATACCATTATGGGTATGTCCCTTGATGCCGGCGGTCATCTGACCCACGGCTCACCTGCAAACTTCTCCGGGCGTTTCTACAATATTGTTCCGTACGGGATCAATGCAGACGGCTTCATCGATTACGACGAGGTGGAAGCATTGGCCATGAAGCACCATCCGAAGATGATCATCGCCGGTGCATCGGCATATCCGCGTGTGATTGACTTCAAGCGCTTCCGTGAGATTGCAGAACGCTGCGGCGCCGTGCTTTGGGTGGATATGGCGCATATTGCGGGGCTCGTTGCGGCCGGACTGCATCCATCACCGGTTCCGTATGCACATGTGGTCACCACCACTACGCATAAGACATTGCGCGGACCGCGCGGCGGCCTGATTCTTTCCAGCCAGGAGATTGCGGACCGCTTTAAGTTCAACAAGAATGTATTTCCGGGCAGCCAGGGCGGACCGCTTGAGCATGTGATTGCCGGCAAGGCGATCTGCTTCGGCGAGGCGCTGAAGCCGGAATTTAAGACCTATCAGGAGCAGATCGTGAAGAACTGCCGTGCATTGGCCGATGCCATGATGGCGAAGGGCTTCAAGCTTGTTTCCGGCGGTACGGACAACCACCTGATGCTGGTGGATCTTACGAATATCCCGGATCTCACCGGAAAGGTGCTGCAGAATAACTGTGACGAGGTACATATTACGCTGAACCGGAACGCCATTCCGAATGATCCGCGTTCTCCGTTCGTGACCTCCGGTGTACGGATCGGTACTGCAGCTGTTACCACCCGCGGCTTCACCGAGGCCGATATGGAGCCGATCGCCGACTGCATCTGGAAGGTGGCGACGGATTACGAGGCCACGAAGGCAGAGGTGACCGAGAAGGTACTTGAGCTTACAAAGGCACATCCGATTTACGAAGGATGATGAAAACGAAAGAAGTGTTTTAATGAAAAAGGATCGGGGCTTGCCCGGTCCTTTTTTGTGTTTGTAACAGCTTAGTGCCTCCGGCGGATTGCGGAGGAATTTGCTGCGATGCCGCGCGAATCCGGCGAGGGAAATGCGTTAATCAGCGTTTTCCGAAACAGCTGCCTTCTTTTTTAGGTTATTCTGTGCTACCGACAGCATCAGCTTGATGCGGTTCAGCTGATTTACCTCCGAAGCACCCGGATCATAGTCCACCGCGATGATATTGGCCTCCGGATGATGTCGCTTCAGCTCCTTGATGACACCCTTTCCGACGATATGGTTCGGCAGGCATCCGAACGGCTGCGTGCAGACGATATTCTGTACGCCCTCGCCGATCAGCTCCAGCATCTCGCCCGTCAGGAACCAGCCCTCACCGGTCTGGTTTCCGATGGAGACATAGCTCCGGGCCATTTCGGCCAGCTCATGAATATCTCCGGGCGGCGTAAAGCGGGAGGACTTCGCCAGCGCCTGACGGGCCGACTTCCGGAAATACTCCAGAAGACGGATCGCCGCGTTGCAGAGCGTCTTTCCCTTCCAGCCGGCCCCCAGATTTTCATACTTGAAATTCTGGTTGTAGAAGCAGTAGAGCAGGAAATCCATGAGATCCGGCATCACGGCCTCGGCGCCTTCCTTCTCGAGCAGGTCGACGATGTAGTTGTTGGCCAGCGGCGAGAACTTCACGAGAATTTCGCCGACGATGCCGACCTGCGGCTTCTGAAGGCCCTCCATCAGCGGCAGTGTGTCGAAGTCATGCACGATGCCGCGGACATTACGCGAGAATTCACGCATGGAGGCAGTTTTCTTTGAAAGTGAGGCGATGCAGGTCTTCCGCCAGCGCTGATGCACAGCTTCGGCCGCTCCCGGCTTCGCCTCATACGGCCGTGTTGCATAGAGGCAGCGCATGAAGACATCACCGTAGACCACGGCCTGCAGACACTTCGTCAGCAGCGGCAGCGTGATGCGGAAGCCCGGTGTGGTCTCCATGCCGTTTGCATTGAGCGAAATGACCGGAATCTGCCCCATGCCGGCATGCTCCAGTGCACGGCGGATGAAGCCGATGTAGTTTGATGCACGGCAGCCGCCGCCGGTCTGGGACATGATGACCGCCGTATGATTCAGATCATATTTTCCGGACTGAAGGGCATCCATGATCTGTCCGACCACGATGATGGATGGATAGCAGGCATCGTTGTTTACGTACTTCAGGCCCGTATCGATGGCGGTACGGTTTGCATTGTTCAGAACCACCAGGTTGTAGCCGCTGGCCCGCACGGCCGGCTCGATGAGCTCGAAGTGGATCGGAGACATCTGCGGGCAGAGAATGGTATAATTTTCTGCCTTCATTTCCTTCGTAAACAGTGCCCGCTGATAGCTGGCCGGACGAAGCGTACGCTGATAATGCTTCTCCTCCCGCACACGGATGGCAGCAAGCAGCGAGCGCACACGGATACGTGCGGCGCCGAGGTTGTTTACCTCATCGATCTTCAGCACGGTATAGATCTTATCGGAGCCGTTCAGAATATCGCGTACCTGATCCACCGTGACCGCATCGAGTCCGCAGCCGAAGGAATTCAGCTGAATCAGATCGAGGTCCTCCCGCTGCTTCACGAAGGAAGCGGCCCGGTAGAGGCGGGTATGGTACATCCATTGGTCGGTGACGATGAGCGGGCGCTCCACCTTGCCGAGATGCGATACGGAATCCTCGGTAAGCACGGCAAAATTGTAGCCGGTGATGAGCTCCGGGATGCCATGGTTGACCTCCGGGTCGACATGATACGGACGTCCGGCCAGGACGATGCCCCGATGACCGGTTTTCTCCATCCACTGAAGCGTTTCCTCACCCTTCTTCTCCATGTCCTCGTGCGCCCGCTTAAGCTCCTCCCAGGCCGCATGCGCCGCCGAGCGGATTTCCTGCTCGGTGAAGTTCCATGCCCGCAGCTGTTCCCCGATTTTTTCGAGCGTCAGATTTCCCGCCGGACGCACGATGTCCTCGATGCGGTCCGGATGAACGAAAATCTTCACCAGCTGATCGGTGCAGATTTTCTCATTCGTAAGCGCCAAGAACGGCTTCATGAAGAAAATGCTCTCGTTCTGCAGATCCTCTACGTTATTTACAATGTTCTCTGCATAGGAGGTGACCATCGGACAGTTGTAGTGGTTGCCGGCGTCCGCTGTTTCGTTTCGCTCATACGGAATGCACGGATACCAGATGAATTTCTGATCATGCTTGATCAGCCATTCGATATGTCCGTGGGCGATCTTGGCCGGGTAGCATTCGGACTCGGACGGAATGGTCTCGATACCGAGCTCGTAGATCTGACGGGTGCTGGCCGGTGAGAGTACGGTCCGGAACTTCAGCTCCCGGAAAAAGACCGCCCAGAACGGATAATTTTCGTACATATTGAGGACTCGGGGAATGCCGACCTCGCCGCGTTCTGCGAGATCCGCCGGGAGCGGCTCATAATCAAACATCCGCTTCAGCTTATATGCAAAGAGATTCGGTATATCGGACTTTGCCTTGGTCTTGCCGAGTCCCCGCTCGCAGCGGTTTCCGGAAATGAAATTACGCCCGGCACCGAACTGATTGATGGTCAGCACGCAATGGTTGTTGCAGCCCTGGCAGCGTGCCATACGGGTGGTATATTTCAGGTTGATGATATCATCGATCGGCAGCATCGTGCTGCATACCTGTGCGGCATGGCTCTCCGGCACCGCTGCTTCCTTCACATCGGCCATCCGGCTCTTTAACTGCTCATTTTTCAGCTGATAACGCTCGCGGGCGATGAGCGCAGCGCCGAAGGCACCCATAATGCCGGCGATATCCGGACGGGTGACATGGGCGCCCAGCAAGTTCTCGAAGGCCCGCAGAACGGCATCGTTATAAAAGGTACCGCCCTGCACCACGATATGCTGCCCGAGATCCTTGGCATCCGTCACCTTGATGACCTTATACAGGGCATTTTTGATGACCGAATATGCGAGGCCGGCGGAAATATCCGCCACCGTCGCGCCTTCCTTCTGTGCCTGCTTTACGTTCGAGTTCATGAATACAGTGCAGCGGGAGCCGAGGTCTGTCGGATTTTCCGCATAGAGAGCTTCATGGGCAAAGTCAACCACCGAATAATCCAGGGAACGCGCAAAGGTCTCCAGGAAGGAGCCGCAGCCGGAGGAGCAGGCCTCGTTCAGCTGTACGGAATCCACCGTGCCGTCCTTGATGCGGATGCACTTCATGTCCTGACCGCCGATGTCAAGGATGCAGTCCACCTCCGGCTCAAAAAAGGCCGCTGCATAATAGTGGGAGATGGTTTCCACCTCGCCCTCATCGAGCTGAAAGGCCGACTTTAACAGCGCTTCACCGTAGCCGGTGGAGCAGCTGTAGGCAATGCGGGCATCCTTCGGCAGCAGCGAACGGATTTCCTTCATGGACTGAATGGCAGTGGCGATGGGCGAGCCGTTGTTGTTTGCATAAAAGCGGTAGAGCAGCTCTCCCTGCTCCGAAACCAGCGCAAGCTTCGTGGTGGTGGAGCCGGCATCAATGCCGAGAAATACATTTCCGTGATAGCTTTTGAGCTCGGCGGTTTTTACACGGGCCTTTGCGTGACGCTCGTTGAAGCACTGATATTCTGCTTCACTGTGAAAGAGCGGCGCCATGCGCTTGATTTCGGCATCCATCCGGATGCCGTGGCGCAGAAGCTCGATGAGCTCGGAAACAGACTGAGCCCGGATGTTCTCCGGACAGCTCAGACAGGAGCCGATGGCGGCGAAGAGATGACTGTTTTCCGGTTCAATGATTTCCGATCCCTGCAGATGCAGCGTCCGGATGAAGGCCTTGCGAAGCTCCGGCATAAAGTGGAGCGGGCCGCCCAGAAATGCCACATGGCCGCGGATCGGCTTACCCTGGGCAAGGCCGGAGATGGTCTGATTGACGACCGCCTGAAAAATGGAGGCAGCTAGATCCTCCCTTGCGGCGCCTTCATTGATCAGCGGCTGAATATCGGTTTTTGCAAATACACCGCAGCGCGCAGCAATCGGATAGATCATCTGATAGCCGGCGGCCAGCTCATTGAGCCCGGCGGCATCGGTATGAAGCAGCGATGCCATCTGGTCAATGAAGGAGCCGGTACCGCCGGCGCAGATGCCGTTCATGCGTTGGTCGATACCGCCCTTAAAATAGATGATCTTCGCATCCTCGCCGCCCAGCTCGATCGCCACATCGGTATCCGGACGGTAATCCTTCAGCGCGGCTGCGACGGCGACAACCTCCTGACAGAAGAAGGCCTGCATGTGCCTGCTGAGCGTCAGTCCGCCGGAGCCGGTGATGACGACGGAAAGCCTGAGCTCGCCAAGGGATGCCCGGGCTTCCTCCAGAATATCTGCCAATGTTCCCTGAATATCGGCATGATGCCGGCGATAGTCGGAGAACAGGAGCTTCTTTTCCTGATCGAGGATCGCGATCTTTACGGTTGTGGAACCAATATCGATTCCGAGTCTGTACTGCTGCATTATATAAAACCCCGTTACTTCTTATTTAAAATACAACGTAGCATTGTAGCATTTTCAAAAATTGCATTCAATCGGCATAATCTAAAAGTTTTGTAAACTGCATTTACGTACTTTTTCCTTGAAAAACGTCGATGCTGCATATATACTTCTCTACATATTTCGATCATAGGATGGGAAACCAGAATCAGGAGGTCGGGATTGTTATTTTTGTGCCAATTCAGAAGACGGCGGGGCGCAGAGAGCCGAAGCGGAGCCTTCTGAAACGAAAGGAGAATGTATTGACTCTATTTCAGCGTCTGGAGAGACGGTTCGGCCGCTATGCGGTTCCGAATCTCATGAAATATATCTGTGTGATTTACGTGGTGGGTTACGTGATTCAGGTATTTAACCCGCTTCTGTACTATTACTACCTGGATCTGGATCCGGAGGCGATCCTGCACGGACATATCTGGCGGATCATCACCTTTATTTTCTATCCGCCGTCCTCGAGCCTTCTGTGGATGATCATCGCTGTATTTGTCTACTACAGCCTCGGCGCCACGCTCGAACGGGTATGGGGCACCTTCAAGTATAATTTCTTTTACTTTACGGGGATGCTTCTTCTGGTACTGTCGGCCATCGTGATCTATCTGATCACCGGATACTCGCTGCAGCTGTATCCGACCTATATGACCTTCAGTATTTTTCTGGCCTATGCGCTGACCTTTCCGGAGACCACCTTCCTTCTGTACTTCATCATTCCGATCAAGGCGAAATGGCTGGCCCTCGGAGAGATTCTGCTGTATGCATACTATTTTCTGATTCTCGGACCGAGCAGCAAGGTGGCGATTCTGGTCAGCCTTCTGAATGTGGCGCTGTTCTTCTTCCTGACGAACCAGAAGCCGAAGCATTCAAACATCTTTAACATGAGGGATTTCCGCTGATGCGGTTATGCCGAAAATCAGTTATACATGCCATGCTTCCGCGTTTTGGGGAAGGCGCGGGGCGGCAGAAAAGGTGAACCATGGCATGCGGTTTTCCGTATGCCTGCATATATATTATGTGTCGGGGCGAATGCTTCGGCCGGTTCTGATAAGGAGACAAAATGAGGAAGACAAAGATTGTATGTACACTTGGACCAAACGAAAATGATTACGAGCTTATGAAGAAGCTTGCGGAGAAGATGGACGTTGCACGTTTTAACTTCTCCCACGGCAGCCACCAGGAGCATCTGGGCCGCCTTGCGCTTCTCAAGCAGGCACGGAAGGATACCGGCCGTGAAATTGCGGCCCTTCTGGACACGAAGGGACCGGAGATCCGTACCGGTGAGCTCGAGGAGCATAAGAAGGTTGCACTGGAGACCGGAAAAGAGATCATTCTTACAACACAGGAGTGTGTAGGCAATGCTTCCCGCGTTTACATTAACTATGACGGCCTCAACGAGGACGTGCAGGAAGGCAGCATAATCCTCATTGATGACGGTCTGATCGGCCTGAAGGTGCAGTATGTGGAGGGTGCGGATATCCACTGCATCATCACAAACGGCGGTGAGCTCGGCGAGAAGAAGGGCGTCAACGTTCCGAATGTCAGCATTCGCCTTCCGGGCCTGACGGAGAAGGATATCGATGATATCAAGTTCGGTATCGAGGAGGGCTTTGACTTCGTCGCTGCGTCCTTCGTCCGGAATGCAGAGACCATTGAACAGATCCGTGCCCTGATCAAGGAGGGCGGCTCCAGCATGAAGATCATCGCAAAGATCGAGTCCCAGGAGGGCCTGGACAACCTCGATGCCATCATCGCCGCTGCGGACGGCATCATGGTAGCCCGCGGTGACCTCGGCGTGGAGATCGATGCGAAGCGCCTGCCGCAGCTTCAGAAGGAAATGATTCATAAGTGCAACTATGCCGGCAAGCTCGTTATTACGGCGACACAGATGCTGGATTCCATGATCCGCAATCCGCGTCCGACGAGAGCCGAGGTGACGGACGTTGCCAATGCGGTTTACAACGGAACCGATGCCGTGATGCTGTCCGGTGAGACGGCGGCCGGCAAGTATCCGTGTGAGGCCCTCGACATGATGGCATCCATCGTGGAGTATACCGAGCAGTTCCTGGATTACAGCCAGTACAAGCTCCGTAATGTGGATCAGAGCATTTATACGGATATTTCCAATGCTGTCTGCGCTGCATCGGTGACGACCGCAAGTGAGCTGGATGCCAAGGCACTGATCGTGCCGACGCTTTCCGGCGTGACGGCCAAGCTGATTTCAAAGTACCGCCCGAAGACCGACATTTATGCGATGTCACCGAGCCAGACGACGGTTCGTCAGATGATGCTGCTTTGGGGCGTGACGCCGATCTGGGCGAGAAGAGCAGATACCACCGATGAACTCTTTGAGTCCTCGATGGATGAGCTTCGGGACCGGAATGCCGTTGAGAAGGGTGACCTCTGCGTCATTACGGCCGGCGTGCTGTCTCGCATGACCCGGAATCAGCCGGCGACGGCCACCAACATCATGCGTGTCATGATGGCATAATCCATTGCTCAGGGAAACGCTGATGAAAGCAGCATTTCCTTAGGCGTATACTGAACGGACAGACCTATATTTAATGTCAGGATGCCATTCCGGACGATACACGTGGAGGGACAGATGAAAACACCATATATTACTTTGGAGCAGGCGCAGGAAATTGACAAAACCTACCCGACGCCGTTCTATCTTTACGACGAGAAGGGGATTCGCGAAAATGCGCGCCGCGTTTACAAGGCCTTCCGCTGGAACAAGGGGTTCAAGGAATATTTTGCCGTGAAGGCAACACCGAACCCGAGCATCCTGAAAATTCTGAAGGAGGAGGGCTGCGGCACGGACTGCAGCTCCCTTACAGAACTTCAGATGTCGGACGCCTGCGGCTTTCACGGAGATGACATTATGTTTTCCTCGAACGATACGCCGCTGTCGGAGTATGTATTTGCAAATCAGCTGGGCGCCATCATTAACCTGGATGATTTTACGAATATCGCAGAGCTCGAGGAAACCCTGGGAAGCTTCCCGGAGACCATGAGCCTTCGCTACAATCCGGGCGGATATTTCCGTATCGCCAATACGATTATGGACAATCCCCAGGATGCCAAGTACGGCATGACGACGGCCCAGATCATCGAGGGCTTCCGTATTCTGAAGGAGAAGGGCGTAAAGCGCTTCGGCATGCATGCCTTCCTGGCTTCCAATACCGTCACCAATGACTATTATCCGACACTGGCGAAGGAGCTGTTTGAGCTTGCAGTGAAGATTAAGGCGGAGACCGGCGTTTCGCTTGATTTCATCAACCTTTCCGGCGGCGTGGGCGTAGCCTATAAGCCGGATCAGCAGCAGAACGACATCGAGGAGATCGGTGAGGGCGTACACCGCGTATATGATGAGGTGCTCGTGCCGCACGGACTCGGCAATGTGCGTATTTTTACGGAGATGGGCCGCTTCATGCTGGCACCGTACGGTGCGCTGATCACGAAGGTGATCCATTTTAAGCATACCTATAAGGAGTATGCCGGCGTGGATGCCTGTGCCGTCAATCTGATGCGCCCGGCGATGTACGGCGCATATCACCACATCACCGTGCTCGGAAAGGAAAACGGGGCCGCAGATCATGTCTATGATGTCACCGGCTCGCTCTGCGAGAACAATGACAAGTTTGCCATCGACCGTTCGCTGCCGGAGCTTGAGAAGGGAGATTATCTCTTCATTCACGATGCCGGTGCCCACGGCTTTGCGATGGGCTATAACTACAACGGCAAGCTCTGGTCCGCGGAGCTTCTGCTCTGTGAGGACGGCTCGGTTCGCCTGATCCGCCGCGCAGAAACACCGAAGGATTACTTCGCCACCCTGGATATCGATGATACGATGAAGAAATATCTGTAAGCATAGAACCCCGGCCCTCCGGCCGGGGTTCTTGCGTTCTCCATGGGATATTGGTATAATTAAGGGCCGTATTAACAAGCATATGAGGTAAAGCCATGGCATTAAAGAAGAAACCGGTTACCGGCATGAAGGATATCCTTCCGAGAGAGATGGAGCTTCGTCAGTATGTTCTGCAGGAAATCCGCCGGACCTACCGGGAGTTCGGCTTCACGGAGATTGAAACGCCGGTGGTCGAGCATATAGAGAACCTGCTCAGCAAGCAGGGCGGTGACAACGAAAAGCTGATTTTTAAGGTGCTGAAGCGCGGCGACAAGCTGGAGAGTGCATATCAGTCCGGAAGCATCGACGCTCTGGCCGATGCAGGTCTCCGCTATGATCTGACGCTGCCGCTCAGCCGCTTCTACAGTCAGAATCAGGCCCAGCTTCCGAGCCCCTTCAAGGCACTCCAGATCGGCCCGGTTTTTCGTGCGGACCGTCCGCAGAAGGGTCGCTTCCGGGAGTTTGTGCAGTGCGATATCGATATTTTCGGAGACGGCAGCAATGTTGCAGAGATCGAGCTGATCCTTGCCATTTCCACGCTTCTGAACCGCATCGGCTTCGGTGAAAAGTATCATTTTTCCATCGTGATCAATGATCGTGAGATTCTGCGCGGCATGCAGGCCTATGCCGGCTTCCCGGCGGAGGACTTCGAGAAGGTCTGTGTCAGCCTGGATAAGGCAGACAAGATCGGGGATGAGGGTGTGAAGGCCGAGCTTCTGTCGCTGGGCTATGAGGAAGAAGTGATTGACCGCTATCAGACGCTGTTAGGCACCATCGGAACGGAGGCACAGGATATCCGGACCCTGGGCGAGAAGCTGAAGGACGTGCTTTCTGAGCAGGTCACCGATAATCTGGCCTCCATTGTGGAAGCCGTATCGGCGGTTCGGAGCGTCAACGTGAAGGTCGTATTTGATCCGACGCTGGTGCGCGGCATGGGTTACTATACCGGCCCGATTTTTGAAATCCGGGCGGAGGGCTTCAGCGGCTCCGTCGGCGGCGGCGGGCGCTATGACCGCATGGTCGGCAAGTTTACGGGACAGGATACACCGGCGGTCGGCTTCTCCATCGGCTTCGAGCGCATCATCACCATTATGCTGGATGCCGATGAGAAGGTGCCGGGAGAGGCATTGAAAACGGCCTTCCTTCTGGATAAAAATCTGGACCGGGAGAAGACCGCAGCAGCCATCAATGAAGCGATGGGGCGGCGTCAGCAGGGCGAGATCGTGCTGGTATCCCGCATGAATAAAAACAAAAAGTTCCAGAAGGAGCAGCTGGCAGCGGAAGGATATACGGAATTCAAGGAATTTTATCAGGATACGCTGCAGTAAGAAAGAACGAAGGACCTGGAGGGGAAAAAATATGGCAGAGTCTATGAAGGGACTGCACAGAACATGCAGATGCACGGAGCTTAGTGAGTCCTGTATTGACAAGGAAGTTACGATGATGGGCTGGGTGCAGCGCTCCCGCAATAAGGGCGGCCTGATCTTTACGGATCTCCGTGACCGCAGCGGCATCCTGCAGATCGTTTTTGAGGAAGCGGACTGCGGCGCCGAGGTATTTGAAAAGGCAGCGAAGCTGCGTGCAGAGTTTGTGATTGCTGTCACCGGCATCGTGCGCTCCCGCGGCAAGGATGCAAATAAGGAGCTGAAGACCGGCAGCATCGAGATTTCGGCCCGTGCCCTTCGGATTCTGGCCGAGTCCGAGACACCGCCGTTCCCGATCGAGGACGGCATCGCAACCAACGAGAATACACGCCTTAAGTACCGCTATCTCGATCTTCGCCGTCCGGAGCTTGCGCAGCGCATCATAACGAGAGCCAGAATCGCCTATCTGATCCGGAGCTTCATGACCGAAAACGGCTTCCTGGAGATTGAGACGCCGACCCTGATCAAATCCACGCCGGAGGGCGCCCGGGATTTCCTGGTGCCGTCCCGCATGCACCACGGCTCCTTCTATGCCCTTCCGCAGTCGCCGCAGCTTCTGAAGCAGCTTCTCATGGTATCGGGCTTTGACCGTTATTTCCAGCTGGCCCGCTGCTACCGGGATGAGGACCTTCGGGCCGATCGTCAGCCGGAGTTTACGCAGGTGGATATGGAGCTGAGCTTCGTGGATGTCGAGGATGTACTTGAGGTCAATGAGCGTCTTCTGAAGTATCTCTTTAAGGAGATCTGCGATGTAGACATTGAGCTTCCGATCATGCGGATGCCGTGGATTGAGGCAATGAACCGCTACGGCTCGGACAAGCCGGATCTGCGCTTCGATCTGCAACTTCAGGATGTGACGGAGACCGTTCGGGGCTGCGGCTTCGGTGTCTTCTCCTCCTGTGTGGAAAACGGCGGACATGTGAAGGGTCTGAACGTCAAGGGACAGGCCAGGATGCCGCGGAAGCATATTGACAAGTATACCGAGCTCGTCAAGGGCTATGGCGCCAAGGGTCTGGCGTACCTTTCCATCAACGAGGACGGAAGCTTTAAGTCAAGCTTTGCAAAATTCATGACGGAGGAGGAGCTTCAGGCCCTCTGTGCGGCCATGGGCGGCGAGCCGGGCGACCTTCTTCTGCTGGTATCGGATACGAAGAACACGGTGGTCTGGAGCGCCCTCGGTGCACTTCGTCTCCAGCTTGGTGCAGATCTCGATCTGATTGACCGGAAGGCATGGAAATTCCTCTGGGTAACGGAATTCCCGATGTTTGAGTGGTCGGAGGAGCTGGGACGCTATCAGGCCATGCACCATCCGTTCACCATGCCGATGGAAGAGGATCTTCCGATGATCGATACGGATCAGGGCGCGGTTCGCGCAAAGGCGTACGACATCGTGCTGAACGGTACGGAGCTGGGCGGCGGCTCGGTTCGTATCCATCAGGCAGATGTGCAGGAAAAAATGCTGGAGAAGCTCGGCTTCACGCCGGAGAAGGCGAAGGAGCAGTTCGGCTTCCTGATGCAGGCCTTCAAGTACGGCGTACCGCCGCATGCAGGTCTTGCCTACGGCCTGGATCGTCTGGCGATGTGGATGGTCGGCTCCGATACGATCCGTGATGTCATTGCCTTCCCGAAGATCAAGGACGGCTCCGATCCGATGATGGAGGCACCGGCACCGGTATTTGATGAAACACAGCTGAGCGATCTCGGCATTGCCGTTGTACCGGATGAGATGCCGGAAGAGCAGGTATAAGCAGCACGGAAAGGATACGGTGCTGAAGGATACCGTCATGTAAATATTGGCCGGGACCTGCAGAGGCTGCAGGTTCCGGTTAATTGTATAGGCTGGAGGACTGGTTTGAAAAAGGAACAATTTCTGCATGATCTCATGGTGCAGCTGAATCTGAGCGTGTCAGATGAAGTGATCCGTGAACAGATCGCATATTACGACAGCTACATTTCAGATGAGGTCCGGAAGGGCCGTCCGGAAGCGGAGGTGATTGAGGAGCTTGGCTCACCGCGACTTCTTGCAAAAACCATCATCGATACGGCAGAAGCGGCCGGAGATCCGGTGGCGAATCAGGATGATGAGATCCGTGGTACGGTGGACCTCGAGCCGACGTCGGATGCCTTTGAGCATTTCCGACAGAATTATGCAGAGGATGCATCCGGGCGGAGCCGCACGGAGGAGTCGGAGAACCCGGATATTCAGCAGGCCTATGAGGATGAAAATCATCGGGAGAGCGAGAGCTATTCGGAGAGCGGCCGGCGGAATGACAACGGCTGGGGTGATCCGTTCTACCGGCATCATAATGAACGGAAGACGCAGCCGGCCGGCGGAAACGGCCGAATGCATGTGTTTGACGCGAGCGGCTGGGGCTGTGTGGCGGTCTTCATCATTTTCCTTCTGCTCTTTAAGCTCTTTGTGGATGTTGTCGGCGGTGTGCTGTATTTCTTCTCGCCGCTGCTTATGCCGGCACTGGTGGTGCTGGTGGTACTCTGGCTGATCCAAGGGATCATCCATCACTGAAAGGTTCCTGTATGAAGACATATGAACTGATTGCACCCTGTCATTTCGGACTGGAGGCAGTCACGAAAAAGGAAATTATCAATCTGGGCTATGAAATTACAGAGGTGACGGACGGCCGCGTCAGCTTTATCGGGGATGCCGACGCGATTGCGCGCGCCAATGTCTTCCTCCGTACCACCGAACGCATCCTTCTGAAGGTCGGCTCCTTTAAAGCTGAAAGCTGGGAGGAGCTGTTTCAGGGCACAAAGGCACTGCCGTGGGAGAATTTTGTGCCGAAGGACGGAAGCTTCTGGGTAACGAAGGCCAGCTCGATTAAATCAAAGCTTTTTTCGACCAGGGACATTCAGTCGGTGATGAAAAAGGCCATGGTTGCACGCCTGGGTGCCTACTACGGCGTGGACTGGTTTGAAGAGCACGGGGCGAAGTATCCGGTGCGCGTCTTTGCCTACAAGGATGTCTTTACGGTTTGCCTGGATACCTCCGGTGAGTCGCTTCATAAGCGTGGTTACCGTCTGAAGCAGGGACTGGCACCGATTACGGAAACCCTGGCTGCGGCATTGATCATGCAGTCCGGCTGGCGGGAGGATCATGCCTTCGTAGATCCGATGTGCGGCTCCGGCACCTTCGTGATCGAGGCGGCCATGATGGCAGCGCATATTGCACCGGGCATGGACCGTGCCTTCATTTCAGAGGCCTGGACCAATCTGATTGACCGGAAATGCTGGTACAGCGCGATGGATGAGGCGAATGATGCCATCGATGAGACGCTGCTGGAAACAGGCGTCAACCGCTACGGAAAAAAGGTGGATATCCAGGGCTATGACCTGAATCCGGAGGTGATTCCGGTGGCCCGGGAAAATGCAGAGCGCGCCGGCATTGACCGCATCGTACATCTGCAGGTGCGGGACATTGCCGATTTTTCACACGGCGGAAAATACGGCTATATCGTCACAAATCCGCCGTACGGTGAGCGGATCGAGGATAAAAGGAATCTTCCGCTTCTCTATACGGAGCTCAAGGAGGCATACCAGGGGCTGGACAGCTGGTCCATGCATATCATTACTGCCTGGGAGGATGCGCAGAAGTACCTTGGAAAAGCCGACAAAAACCGGAAGATTTACAACGGTATGATGAAGACCTACTTCTACAGCTATGATAAGCGCTATCTTCAGCATTCCGCACCGCATGATTTTCGAGGAAAGCGTACATGAAGGAATTTCTGCTGGCACGCGGATATATTGACAAGCTATTGACCATTGCGGCCATTGCGGTCGTATTTGCCGTGCTGATCGCGGTGGTGAACCGCATTTTCCGAAAGATCAATCAGAGGAAAAACAGCATTTTCTATAAGTTTCTGCACAGCGTGATTTACATTGTGCTGCTGGCTTCTGCGGTCTATTCCGTGCTCTCACAGTTTGACATGGCGCGGGAGATCAGTACGGTGCTGCTGCAGAGCGGAACCCTGATCATTGCGCTGGCAACCTTTGCGGCGCAGCAGGCGCTTGGAAATGTCATTTCCGGCTTCATGCTGTCGGCATCGCGGCCGCTCGAAATCGGGCAGAAGGTGAAACTGATGCAGGGAAGCTCGCTGATCTGCGAAGGAATCGTGCAGGACAT
The DNA here is from genome assembly GCA_963650995.1 of Succinatimonas sp. CAG:777. Lineage (GTDB taxonomy): Bacteria > Bacillota > Clostridia > Lachnospirales > Lachnospiraceae > Oribacterium. The sequence goes on from CAVJMS010000002.1 coordinate 84,641, forward strand.
GACCTTCCGTCATGTCGTGATCGAAAGCTACGACGGACAGAGCAACATTATCCCGAACAGCCTCGTGGATCAGTCGGTGATCGTCAATGCAAACTTTGTGGAGGGCACCGGCAATTTTCTGGAATTCGAGGTTGCGTATGACAGCGACTTTGACAAGGTGCGGGCGCTGATGCAGAAGGCACTTCGGGAGCAGCCGGAGGTGACCCGGAAGGATGTCGGCATCATGATGAACCGTGTGAGCCAGAACGGCGTGGTATTCAAGTTTACGGTCTGGACCGATACTGTGGATGAGAACTTTAAGGCCTGCAGTGAGCTTCGGGAGAAGATAGTCACGTCCTTTCTTGAGAACGGGATTGTCATACCGTATCAGACAATTGATCTGCATCAGTAGAAGAGGGACAGTCCTTTCGGATGTTTGATTATATATTAAAAACAGTTACAAAAAAGAAGCCCGCTGCAGCGCAGCGGGCTTCTTTGAAATATTCACTTTATGACTTAATAGTACAACGGAGTACCCTCCTCGGATATTAAGTATTTGTATGAAAATAGCTTTGTGCTATCTCTGATCGTACGATCCTCTGAATATTTGATTTTATAAATTGATAATATCACGTGGGGCCTGATGAAAGATTCTTTACTGGAGAAACACTCCGATGCTGAATAACATGACCGCCTTTGCGCTGTTATCGAATCTTTTTATCTTTCCTGAAGCCCCGAGATATTATCAGCGATCTGTGCCGGATCTGCCATTTCCTATACCTCGCTTTCTTCGGTTTCGTTCGATGATTTGTCGAATCATCACTTTGTTAACCTAAGAATCATCCTTTCTCGTCAGCTGATTCTTTGTTAACGACTTTTTATTTATCTTGTGACTACATGGTAACATGAGGGCCTGGATTTGGCAATATCAAAAACGATGGAAATTATTTTTTTTTAGCAGGCAGCAGTTCAGCCGGAGCACTTAGGAGGACAGTCCTTCAGGTGCCCCGGCTGAACTGCTGCGGTTGCAGAATTGCGCGGAAGATTATACAATAGATCGACGAAAAGTGGTATTTTTTCACCGACGGCACCGTGCAGGACCGTAAGCTCGGTGCACTTATTACCGGTGCTGCTGCACCGGACGGCCATATTACGGATATAAAGATTTATGAATAAACAGGAGCTGCGGGCGGTGGTCCGTGACAAAAGTAAAAACTTAAGTGCGGACTACCGCGCGCATGCAAATGCTGACATTCTGACGCGTCTTCTGACGTATCCGATTTTTCAGCAGGTGGATTCTGTTTTCTGTTATGTAAATACAGAAGAGGAGCCATCTACGCGGGAAATCATTGAGACGGCCTGGCAGATGGGGAAGCTGGTCGCCGTACCCCGGTGTATACCGGGGCCGGCGCATCGCATGGAGGCGGTGCAGATCACGTCCTGGGCCGATCTGACAAAAGGTGCCTACGGGATTTTGGAACCGAAGGTAGGGCTTCCGGTGATCGATGCCTATAAGCTGGCGATGGCAGTGATTCCGTGCGTGGCGGCCGATCGGCTCGGCCGCCGCCTCGGGCACGGGGCCGGCTACTATGACCGCTGGCTGCAGGGGCAGACGATGTATAAGTATTGCCTTTGCTATGGGGAGCTGCTGCTGCCGGAAATTCCGACGGATATGCATGATGTCCGCATGGACCGTATCATCACGGAGGACGGCATTTTTAATCCGCGGCTTGCCGGTGATGCGCAGGCGGCTTCAGCATCTTCCGGCACCGGAGGACTCCGGGCATTCCTGAAAGAGCTGCTGCGCCGATGACATAAAAGCGGCCCGGTGTCTGCACCGGGTCGTAGGAGAAACGCCGAATTCTCAGCATAATTTCAGATTTCGCATTTCACGCCGGATTCTTCGGCATACACCGTGGTTTTCTTCTGATTTTACGGGAGAAGCCGCTGCCGGAGGTATCTTTTTTTCGCTCTTTGCTTTATAATTAGGCCGTTCAAAGCATGAGTACGCAGCCATCATTCATAAGAATATGGCGGATAAGGAGAAATAGGAAATGGGACAGATTAAGGTAAGCAAGGCACCGATCGAAGGACTGTATGTCATTGAGCCGACGGTTCACGGTGATGCCCGCGGTTATTTTGTGGAGACCTACAATCAGCAGGATATGCATGAGGCGGGTCTTGATATGGTATTTGTACAGGATAATCAGTCCATGTCCACCAAGGGCGTGCTGCGCGGCCTGCATTTCCAGAAGCAGTATCCGCAGGGCAAGCTGGTGCGCGTCATCAAGGGCGCTGTATATGATGTAGCAGTGGATCTTCGCGAGGGCAGCAAGACCTATGGACAATATTTCGGTGTGGAGCTGACAGCGGAAAACAAGAAGCAGTTCTACATTTCCGAGGGCTTCGCTCATGGCTTCCTGGTGCTGTCGGATGTAGCGGAGTTCTGCTACAAGGTGACGGATTTCTGGCATCCGGGCGACGAATCCGGTCTTGCATGGAATGATCCGGAGATCAACATTCAGTGGCCTCAGCTGCAGGGCAGCTATCCGGGCTCGGCAAGTGCAGCCGGCTATACGATGACGGACGGCACACCGCTGAAGCTCTCGGACAAGGATCAGCAGTGGCTCGGTCTCAAGGATACCTTCCATTTCCGGACGGAGCAGTAAGCGCATGGCAGAAAATCTGCGATGCATTGAATACAGTATTTCGGAGGGCTTCCGCGGCAATACCGTGGAGGCCTTTCTTCGCATGCAGGGGTTTTCGCGGGCGATTCTCTGTCATCTTCGGAATACGGATGGACTTCGGCTGAACGGACAGCGAAGCTTCCTGAAGCAGCCGCTCGCAGCGGGCGACCGGCTGAACTGCTGCATCCGGGAAACGGAGGACAGTCCGAATGTGGTGGAAACGGAGCTTCCGCTTTCGATCGTTTATGAGGATGAGGACCTTTTGGTGATCCATAAGCCGGCGGGACTTCCGATTCATCCGTCGATGGGGCATTATGAATGTACCCTCGGAAATGCACTTTGCTGGTATACGCATCATGTGCTCGGCTATGATCATTATGTAAACCGCATCGTAAACCGACTGGACAAGAACACGAGCGGTCTCCTGATCGCGGCGAAAAACATGCTGTCGGCCGCCCGGCTCGGGGACATGATCCGGCATCATGAAATCCGGCGGGAATATCTGGCGATCGCGTCCGGTGACCTTCGAAAAACGGAGGACCTGCCCGGTGTCTATCGAAGCAGCACGGCGGATCCTTTTTATGCGGCAGCACTTCTTCGGAATGCCGACGGATCGGAGGCAGAGATTCTCCCGAAGGGGAGGGTATTCCCGAAGGAGGCGCCTTGCGGCCTTCATTTTACGGTGAATGCACCAATCGGGCGGAAGGAGGATTCCGTGGTGGAACGCGTCGTCAACTATGCGCACGGCGATTATGCGGTCACGCACGGTACCTTGCTTTTTTATAATGAAGAAAAGGATCTTTCGCTCCTTCGCCTCCGGTTAGAAACCGGTCGGACGCATCAGATCCGCGTACACATGAAGTACATCGGGCATCCGCTGCCGGGAGATTTTCTGTATCATGCGGACGACCGCTTCATAGCGCGTCAGCCGCTTCATGCCTGGCGGCTCAGCTTCCGGCATCCGATCAGCGGCCGCTGCCTGCAGTTTACGGCACCGCTGCCGGAGGATATGGAGGCGTTGCTCCCGCTGGATAAAAAGTAAAAAATATTATCGATTTGTCTTGACTAACCGATATATAAGCACGTATAGTATTTGTAAATCAATAATAATTATTGATTCTAAAACAGTATGTAGGAGTGATGATGAATTATTCAAGGCAGCGAGAGGAAGTGCTGGAGCAGCTCAGCCATCATCGGGACCATCCGACAGCAGATGTGATTTTTGCAGAGCTTCGGGATAAGGATCCGAATATCAGTCTGGCGACGGTTTACCGTAATCTGAAGCTTCTGGCGCAGCACGGCATGATTCAGAAGCTGAGCTTTGTGTCCGGTGCAGATCATTTTGACCCGAACGCAGAGAAGCATGTTCATTTTGTGTGCGATCGCTGCGGTGGTGTATTTGACATCGCCATGCCGGAGGCCGAGACATTGGACGAGGAAGCAGCGCAGCATGTCAGCGGCATCGTGACGGGACATGATCTGGTGTTCCATGGTCTCTGTGATGCATGCTGCCGGGAAGAAACGTAAGGATCATCTCGTTTAAAAGAATTCAGGAGGAAAAAACGATGAAGGTGAAGACTTGGGTATGTTCTGTATGCGGTTATGTTCATAAGGGAGAGGTTCCGCCGGAGGAGTGTCCGGTATGCCATGCAGGCGCGGATAAGTTCGTGGAGCAGGGTGAGGAGATGACCTGGGCCGCAGAGCATGTGGTCGGCGTGGCCAGCGATGTTCCGGAGGACATCAAGGAGGATCTTCGTGCAAATTTCCAGGGTGAGTGCACGGAGGTTGGCATGTACCTTGCGATGTCAAGAGCTGCCTTCCGTGAGGGATATCCGGAGGTCGGCGAGTACTATAAGACGGCGGCCTTTGAGGAGGCAGAGCATGCGGCGAAGTTCGCAGAGCTTCTCGGTGAGGTGGTGTCCGCTTCTACCAAGGAGAACCTGACCGTTCGTGTACAGGCAGAGAACGGCGCAACCGCCGGCAAGGTGGATCTTGCAAAGCGTGCAAAGGCACTGGATCTGGATGCGATCCATGACACCGTACATGAAATGGCGAAGGACGAGGCACGCCACGGCAAGGCATTCGCAGGGCTTTTAAAGAGATATTTCGGATAAGCATAGGGCTGCGTTTGCAGAAGCTTTTCCGGAATATAGTGATGAAAACTATGTGAAACGGTATTGTATAATTTTTAACAAAGAGGAGGGCGGAGTCGTTGACGATGCCCTCCTTTTGGTATAAACTACAATGGATTACGGGAGCGCGCAGCGCGCAGCAGTCCGGGATCTGTTGGGGGCAAAGGATTTTTGCACCAGCATCATGGATATGGGATCATCGATCTTTTTATAAAACAGAACAGAGGGTGACGTATATGACGGAGAAGAAACCAGTTTTACTGTTGATTCTGGATGGATACGGACTTAATCCGAATCCGGAGGGAAATGCCATTGCCATGGCGGAGACACCGGTCATGGACCGGCTGGAGAAGGAGTATCCTTTTGTACAGGGACAGGCTTCCGGTCTTGCGGTAGGTCTTCCGGAAGGACAGATGGGAAATTCAGAGGTCGGCCATATGAATATGGGTGCCGGCCGCATCGTTTATCAGGATCTGACGAGAATTACGAAGTCGATCCAGGACGGCGATTTTTTTGAAAACGCGGAGCTGTTGGCAGCTGTGGAGAACTGCAAAAAGCATGATTCTGCACTGAATCTGATGGGTCTGGTTTCCACAGGCGGCGTGCATTCTCATCTGGAGCACATTTTCGGTCTTCTCGAGCTTGCAAAGCGCAGCGGTCTGAAGAAGGTATATCTCTATGCCTTCCTGGACGGCCGTGATACACCGCCGGATTCTGCAAAGGGCTTCCTTGAGAAGGTAGAGGAGAAGATGGCGGAGCTTGGTGTCGGTGAGATTGCCATGATTTCCGGCCGTTACTATGCGATGGATCGTGATAAGAACTACGACCGTGTGGAAAAGGCCTACGATGCCATGACGAAGGGTATCGGTGATACGGCTTCCTCCGTTTCGGAAGCAATGCAGCGTTCGTATGATCAGAAGGTATATGATGAGTTCGTAGTGCCTTGCGTGATCGAAAAGGACGGCGCAGCCGTACATACCATTCAGGACGGCGACTCCTGCATTTTCTTTAATTTCCGTCCGGACCGTGCACGTGAGATGACGCACTGCTTCTGTGATGATGAGTTCAGCTTTTTCGAGAGAGGCAAGCGTCTGGATACCTGCTTTGTATGCTTCACGGATTATGATGCAACCATTCCGAACAAGCAGATTGCATTCCCGAAGCAGAGCATTACGAAGATGCTCGGTGAGTATGTGGCATCGCTCGGACTTCATCAGCTTCGAATCGCCGAGACCGAGAAGTATGCGCATGTTACTTTCTTCTTTAACGGCGGCGTCGAGGAGCCGAATGCCAATGAAGACCGCATTCTGGTTCCGTCTCCGAAGGACGTACCGACCTATGATCTGAAGCCGCAGATGTCCTGCCCGGAGGTTTGTGAAAAGCTCGTCGAGGCCATTAAGTCAAAGAAGTATGACATGATCATTGCAAACTTCGCAAATCCGGACATGGTCGGCCATACCGGTGTGATTCCGGCAGCGGTGAAGGCCATTGAGGTGGTGGATCATGCGGTAGGACAGGTAGTGGATGCGATCAAGGAGGCCGGCGGTCAGATGATGATCGTTGCCGACCATGGAAATGCAGACATGATGATCAATTACGAGACCGGCGAGCCGTGGACAGCCCATACCACCAATCCGGTGCCGTTTATCCTGATCAATGCAGATCCGAGCTGGAAGCTCCGTGAGGGCGGCGCGCTCTGCGATATTGCACCGACGCTTCTCCAGATGATGGAGCTGCCGAAGCCGCAGGAGATGAGCGGTCAGACATTGATCGTAAAGGAATAATGCTGCAGACGGGCCGTGCTGCGGACAGTGCCGCGGTGCGGCTTCAGAAAGCGACGAGGTAATAGATTTATGAAAATAGGCGTTTCAGCCGATTCCGGCAGCGGTATCACGCCGGAAGAGAGTGAGGAACTGGGGATTTCTGTGGTTCCGATGCCCTTCCGTATCGATGACCGGGAGTATTATGAGAACGTCAATCTAACAAGAGAAGAGTTCTTTGAGAAGTTAAAAAATGATCATGACATCGCGACCTCCCAGCCGAGTATGGAGGATGTCATGAAGGTCTGGGATGAGCTTCTGAAGACCTGCGATCAGGTCGTGCATATTCCGCTGACCTCCGGCCTTTCCGGCTCAACGCAGACCGCGATGATGCTGGCGCAGGATGACAGGTACGAGGGACGTGTGTTCGTGCCGGATGACCGGGGTGTGTCGGTGGTGCAGCGGCAGGATGCGATCTTTGCCGCCGAGCTGGCTGCAAAGGGCTTCGGCGGGCAGGAGATCTGTGATATCATCAACCGTGAAGCGGAGCATAATCAGATCTACATCGGCGTGGATACACTGAAGTATTTGAAGAAGGGCGGGCGCATCACACCGGTGGCCGCAGCCATCGGCACGCTGCTTCATATCAAGCCAGTGCTCGGCATTACCAACGGCGGTAAGCTGGACTCCTATACGAAGGTCCGGACCGGCCGTCAGGTGAAGGATGCGATCATCAAGGGCCTGAAGGCAGAGCTTGCAGGACGTCTCGGCGATCCGGAGATGAAGAACTGCTATGTGGCCGTAGCCTATACGGACAATGAGGACCAGGCCAGGGAGTTTGCGGAGGAGCTGAAGGCCGCATTTCCGAATCGTCTGAATGCGGAAATCGACGTGCGGCCGCTGTCACTTCTGATTTCCTGCCATATCGGACAGAACGGACTCGGCGCGGCGGTCATTGAACGTCCGGCGGAGCTGAAGCCGTAAAAAACACAATTACAAGAAACAAAGGATCCGGCCTTGATGGTACGGATCTTTTTTGTTATCATGAATATATGAATTATAAACGACCGCTTCTTCTGATGGCCGTGGTATATGTACTTGGAGTGTGCGTATCTGCCGGGGAATGTGGTTTGTTTCTGAGAGCTGCCGCAGGCGTTCTGCTTGCAGGCATTTTCCTATTTGGCATACAAAAGAAAAAGCTTTACCGGAGTGCGGCGGCACTTCTTTTTGTGCTGGCGTTCACCGGACTTCTGCGGTATCAGCTGGCGCAGCGTGCCTTTCAGGCATCGGAGGAGAGGATCCGTATTTTTGACGGCCTGTCGGTGAGGCTGGACGGCGAGCTTCTGCAGTACACGGAGGCCGGCGGTCAGGCACGTTTTCTGATCGGGAATGCGCGGCTTTCCAGCGCCTACGGAAGCAGAGAGAGCCTTCCGGATACCGCGACGGATGCGATGCGGGCACGCTATGATCAGCCGGTAGGTACCATTCTGGTCTATATGGATGCGGGAGAGGAGCGTCCGCTGCCCGGAGAAATCCTGGCAGTGTACGGAAAGATTTCGCCGGCAGAGGCCCCGCGGAATGAGGGAGTCTTTGACTTCGGACTCTACAATCGGAGCATTTCCGTGCACGGGTCCATGTACGGAAGCTCGTTTTCAGTGACGGGCGGAACGCCGAAGCCCTTTGCTCGGGGGCTGCAGGAGCTCCGGCTTAGGATGGGCGATGTTCTCGACCGGCTGCTTCCGGTGCAGGATGCCGGCATTTACCGGGCCATGCTGACGGGCGATAAAAGCGCGATGGATACGGAGATCCGCACACTCTATCAGGATAACGGCATTGCCCATATCCTGGCGGTGTCCGGTCTGCACCTGTCGGTGCTCGGCATGGGGGCCTATCAGCTGCTGCGGCGGCTTGGCCGAAGCAAGGCCTGCGCTGGGCTTCTGGCAGCTTGCGTGATTATTTCCTATGGAATATTGACCGGCAGCTCCGGCTCTGCGCTGCGTGCGGTGATCATGCTTCTGATCCGCTTTCTCGGCGCGGCGGCCGGACGAAGCTATGATATGCTGTCCGCGATGGCCGCGGCCGCGCTTCTTCTTTTAGTGCAGCAGCCGTATATGCTCTTCAGCTCCGGCTTTCAGCTGAGCTTTCTGGCGATTCTGTCCCTGGGGCTCTGCAGCGAAATGCCATCTCCGAAGCATCCGCTGATTAAAACGTTGTGGACCTCCGGGTATCTTCAGCTGCTGACGCTTCCGGTGATCCTGTATCACTATTTCCGTTTTCCACTGTACGGAATTTTTCTCAATCTGATTGTTCTTCCGCTGATGAGCTATGTGATCTACAGCGGCCTTCTCGGCATCGTCTTTTTTCCTTTTTCCGAGCTGCTGGCTGCGGTCGCGGTGGGCGGAGGTCATTATATCCTTTCGATCTATACGCTCTTGTGTACGAAATGTGCAGCGCTGCCGTACAGCTCGCTCCTTTTGGGGCGGCCGGGCATGCCGCAGATTGTTCTTTACTATACAGCACTTTTTCTGTTTACCTATGGGCGGATACAGGATAGGAAGCCGCGGCCCGGGAAACGGGTGCTCCCGCTTCCGGCGGCGGTGGCCTTTCTCGTGCTGTCGCTTCTTTTTCTTCCGCCGCGCGTGCCGGATAGACTCGAAATTACAGCATTGGACGTAGGGCAGGGCGACGGCTTCGTCCTTCGGAATGAAGGGCTTGTCATGACAGTGGACATCGGCTCCACCTCCGACAAAAGCCTTGGGAAAAATGTGCTGGTGCCGTATCTTGAGTCCCAGAGCATCGCACATATCGATGCGGCATTGATTACGCACGCGGATCAGGACCATTATTCCGGACTTTTATATCTTCTGGAGGAGGAACCGCAGATTTCGGTAGGAGAGCTGGTGCTTTCCCGTGCGGCGGAGCAGGATACGCGCTATGATAAACTTCGGGAAGCCGCGGCGGCCGCCGATGTACCGGTCCGGTATATCGGAAGCGGCGACGGCATTGCCCTCGGAGATGCAGAGCTTCATGCATACTATCCGGTGGGAAATGCACGGATCGAGGAGGTCAATGATCATTCCGTCGGCATGCTGCTTCAGTATCACGATTTTCGAATGCTTTTTACGGGAGATATGGATCAGGACTGCGAACATATCATGCTTTCGGAAATGCAGAAGGAGCTTAAAATGCTGCCGAAGATTGACATTCTGAAGGCCGGACATCACGGAAGCCATACCAGCACGAGCGAAGAGCTGCTGGCTGCGCTGAAGCCGGACTACGCGCTTCTGAGCTACGGCGAGGACAATGACTATGGGCATCCGCATACGGAGACCCTGGAGGCGCTTGCGCGTCATCAGGTCCGGCTGCTGCAGACCGGAACGCAGGGGCGGATCCGGATTCGGGTACGATGAAATGCTGCTGTTTCTGCAGAAAACAGCATCGGAGACAGTGCTTTTTCACTTGACACCGGCAAGCGTTTTATATATGATAGTTCAGCGTGTTTTCAAACTGTCCGTGTCCGGTATTTGAAAGCATCGGGATCCGATGGATCTCCGCATATATTCAGAGGAAAGGAGATTTCAGCATGGCAAACATTAAGTCCGCAAAGAAGAGAATTCTTGTTGCTCAGACCAGAAACGAGCGCAACAAGGCAATCCGTTCTGAGGTCAAGACATACATCAAGAGAGTACATGCAGCAGTTGAGGCTGGTGACAAGGCAGCTGCTCAGGATGCTCTGAAGATCGCTCAGAAGAAGATCTGCATGGCACACAGCAAGGGCATCTACAAGGCAAACAATGCCTCCAGAAAGGTTGCTCACATTGCAAAGGCCGTTGCATCGATGGCTTAAAATCTGCAGAAATCAATGTACAGGATTTCTGTCTTTCAAGTCGTTCTTGAAAATAAAATTTGTAAGTAACGTTACTCACAAAGCCCTGCGGTAAACCCACCGCAGGGTTTTTCTTATGATCGGACATCCGTCCTCTCGGAGATCTGCCGGATCCCTTCGGCTGAACAGCTGCCATGGCAGCAGCTTTTCCGCGGATTCTGTTGGCAAAAGGACGGGGAGTATGCTAGTATATTTCTACCGAAAACAGCAGTTTGCAGCATGCCGGAGAGAAACGATCCGGCGGACGCAGAGGGATGCGGCATACGCAGCCCGTCACTTTTTACAGGTAAAAAAATGGCAGATATTACAAACATTGATCAGAATAAAATCCGGAACTTCTGCATTATCGCACACATCGATCACGGAAAATCCACGCTGGCGGACCGCATCATTGAGCTGACCGGCACACTGACAGCACGGGAGATGCAGTCCCAGGTGCTGGACAACATGGACATTGAGCGGGAGCGCGGCATTACCATTAAATCGCAGACCACGCGCATCGTATATACGGCACAGGACGGGGAGGAGTATATCTTTAACCTCATCGATACACCGGGCCATGTGGACTTTAATTATGAGGTTTCCCGGGCACTGGCGGCCTGTGACGGCGCGATCCTGATCGTGGATGCGACCCAGGGCATTCAGGCACAGACCCTGGCCAATACGTACCTTGCACTGGACCATGATCTCGAGATTCTTCCGGTCATCAACAAGATTGACCTGCCGTCGGCGGATCCGGAGCGGGCGGTCAATGAAATCGAGGATATCATCGGCATTGAGGCCCAGGATGCACCGCGGATTTCCGCAAAAACCGGCGAAAATGTAGAGCAGGTACTGGAAGCGATCGTACAGAAGCTGCCGGCGCCGGGCGGCTCCCGGGAGAACCCGCTGCAGGCGCTGATCTTTGATTCTCTTTATGACAATTACCGCGGCGTCATCATTTTCTGCCGGATTCAGGAGGGCGCTGTGAAGGTGGGCACCCGCATACGGCTGATGGCGACCGGTGCGGCCTTTGACGTGACGGAGGTCGGTTATTTCGGACCGGGACGCTTCATCCCGTGTGAGGAGCTCAGTGCCGGCATGGTCGGCTACATTACCGCATCCATCAAGGACATTCGGGATACCCGCGTCGGCGATACCGTGACGGACGACCGGAATCCGGCGGCCGAAGCATTGCCCGGCTATAAGCAGGTGCAGTCCATGGTCTACTGCGGAATCTACCCGGCAGATACGATGAAGTATCCGGATCTTCGGGATGCACTGGAGAAGCTGCAGCTGAACGACGCAGCGCTTCAATACGAGCCGGAAACCTCGCAGGCGTTGGGCTTCGGCTTCCGCTGCGGCTTCCTGGGACTTCTGCACCTGGATGTAGTGCAGGAGCGTCTCGAGCGGGAATATGACCTCGATCTTGTGACGACGGCCCCGTCGGTTGTATACCATGTATACAAGACCGACGGCACGATGATTGAGCTCTCGAATCCGGCCAATCTGCCGGATCCGTCGGAGATCGATCATATCGAGGAGCCGGTGGTGGATGTGGAGATTATGGTGACGCCGGAATTCATGGGCTCCATCATGCAGCTCTGTCAGGACCGCCGCGGTGTATATCAGAGCACGGAGTATATCGAGGCGAACCGTGCCATTCTGAAGTATGAGATGCCGCTCAATGAAATCATCTATGACTTCTTTGATGCCATTAAGTCCCGCTCCAAGGGCTATGCTTCCTATGATTATGATCTGAAGGGCTATCAGACCTCCCGGATGGTTAAGCTGGATATCATGGTCAACCGCCAGGTGATCGATGCACTGAGCTTCATCGTGCACAAGGATTCAGCCTATGACCGCGGAAAGAAGATGTGTGAGAAGCTGAAAAATGAAATCCCGCGGCAGCTCTTCGAGATTCCGCTGCAGGCCTCGGTGAACGGACAGATCGTAGCGCGTGAAAATATCAAGGCCCTTCGAAAGGACGTACTGGCGAAGTGCTACGGCGGCGATATTTCCCGTAAGAAAAAGCTGCTCGAGAAGCAGAAGGAGGGTAAGAAGCGCATGCGGCAGTTCGGTAATGTTGAGATTCCGCAGAGTGCCTTCATGTCGGTTCTGAAGCTCGATTCCGACTGATGTTGGAAGGAAGCGGCGGTTATGGCACCTATGCTTTTTTTGTGTGGTTTTTGAATTGCATTCGCTGTTTGCGGGGACTATACTAGTCGAATGATGGCTGCGTCTTAAGCATGTGCAGCGCACAGCGACACATCGCCTGCAGGCCCTGCCGGCAGCAGCGCGGACGGCGCACCGTTCTGAAAGGAGATAAGTTATGGCAAAGAAGGACCTTGACTGGGGTAATATCGGTTTTAATTATCATGTAACCGATAAGAGATATGTTTCCAACTGGAAGGATGGAAAGTGGGATGAGGGTGCCCTCATCGGCGATCCGAACGTGGTATTAAATGAGTCAGCCGGCATGCTGCAGTACTGCCAGCAGGTATTCGAGGGTCTGAAGGCCTATACCTGGGAGGACGGCTCGGTCGTATGCTTCCGCCCGGATCTCAATGCAGACCGTATCTATGAATCGGCACAGCGGATTGAGATGCCGCCGTTCCCGAAGGAGCGCTTCCTCGATGCCGTTGATCAGGTTGTAAAGGGAAATATTGACTGGGTGCCGCCTTACGGCTCCGGCGCTTCCCTCTATCTTCGTCCGTATGAGTTTGCGACCGGCGTTGTCATTGGTGTGAAGCCGGCAGATGAGTATCAGTTCAGAATCTTTACAACACCGGTAGGACCGTACTACAAGGGCGGTGCCACACCGATCGCCATCCAGGTTTCGGACTTTGACCGTGCAGCACCTCACGGAACCGGTGCTGTCAAGGCCGGACTGAACTATGCGATGAGTCTGCATTCCTCTGTGCTTGCACATCAGGCAGGCTATGCAGAGAATCTGTACCTGGATGCGGCTACAAGAACCTATGTCGAGGAGACCGGCGGCTCCAATGCAATCTTCGTAGATGCAGAGGGTAAGCTTGTTGTTCCGAAGTCGGCATCGATCCTTCCGTCCATCACCAGACGCTCCATCGTATATATTGCAGAGCATTATCTCCATCTGACGGTCGACGAGCGGCCTGTGAAGTTTGAGGAGATCAAGGGCTTCAAGGAGTGCGGTCTCTGCGGAACAGCAGCTGTGATTTCACCGGTCGGCAAGATCGTAAATCACGACGAAGTGATCGCTCTTCCGTCCGGCATGGAGAAGGCCGGCGAGGTGATCGGCGAACTCTATGCCACCATTACCGGCATCCAGAGCGGCAAGATCGAGGCACCGGAGGGCTGGATCCGTCATATCTGCTGATCCGAAAGGTGAATATGCATACAAAAAGGTCTGCCCTAGGGCAGACCTTTTTTGATTATTCAATGATGAAAAGCAAAGAAGGACTCATTCCTGCGGGCTCAAAAGGAAATCTGACAGGATGATATTTGAAACGTCCATGCCGCGTTCGGAAAAACGGTAGCGGTAGCCCTCATGCAGGAGAAGTCCGAGCTCGGTATAGTGCCGGAGAGGTGTGCCGAACACCCGATGGATGTCGGTCTGGAAGCGGATCTGAAATTCGACCTCCGAAATGCCGGCGGTGCGGCGGAGCCCGAGGAACATAAACTCCTCCATCTGACTCTGCTCCGTGCGCTTCTCACATTGCGCATGCAGGGTAGGGCAGCCCTTCTGAAATTCGGATGCGAAATCCAATGAGAGATAGGCTGCATAATCCCGGAGATTGCTGAAGCGCAGATCCTTCGTGCAAGAGGCGGCCCCGAGTCCGAAGCCGAGGTAGGGAACATTGGACCAATAGCCGTAGTTATGCCGGCATTCGAAGCCCGGCTTCGCGTAATTTGATACCTCATAGCGCTGAAAACCGTATTTTTCGGTCATGGACCGGGTCAGTGCATCGATGGCGCTCTGGGTATCCTCCGGCGGCAGCTGCAGCGTGCCGCTTTTCTGCATTTGCATAAAGGGCGTGCCCTCCTCCACAATCAGATTGTAGATGGAGACATGCTCCGGCTTCAGCATGAGAACGTGCCGGAGTGTTTCACGCCAGGAGCGCTCGGTCTGGCCGGGGATATCGTTCATCAGGTCAATGTTGATGTTTCGGAAGCCCTCCATCCGTGCGCTTTGGTAGCATTTCAGAAAGTCTTCAAAAATATGGATGCGGCCGAGACGGCGGAGCTCATCGTTGTCTGCAGACTGAAGACCGATGGACAGACGGTTGATGCCGGCATCCTGATAGGCCGCAAATTTGTAGGCGATGGTGGAGGCCGGATTGCACTCAATGGTGATTTCTGCGTTTTTCCGGACCGTATAGGAGCGCCGTATGGTATAAAGAATCCGCGAGATATACTTCGGATCGAGAAGGGACGGCGTACCGCCGCCGATGAAGATGGTCGAAATCTCATAATCTGCGGCGAGAAATGCACTTTGGCTGATTTCTTCACAGAGCTTCCGGATATAGGTCTCGTGCTCCGTTTCCTTCATTGGAAAAGAGAGAAAATCACAGTAATTGCACTTCTTTATGCAGAACGGAATGTGAATGTACAGTTCGAGCTGCGTCGGATCCTTCGGATCGATGATATCATTGTCCAGCATGGCCGCCTCCTGAAAAAACACGGATACTATACCATATGCGCCGGTGATCTGCAATTTTACGTGCTGCCGTGCCGTTCTATATCTGCCATAAAGAAAAAGACATAATCCCTGCGTCGCTTTTTTCTTGCAATCCCGGCAGTGAAGGGGTATCATCATACACAAACTTTTCACAAAAAGAAAGAAGAGGTACACCTATGACACTTGCACAGATTGGAATGATGACGGCCATGGTGGTCTACCTGGTCGGGATGCTGTACATCGGCTTTAAGGTGGCGGATAAAAATGAGACGGCCGGGGACTTTTTCCTGGGCGGACGTTCCCTGGGTCCCTTTGTGACGGCGATGTCTGCAGAGGCCTCCGACATGTCCTCCTGGCTCCTGATGGGCATGCCGGGCCTGGCCTATCTCAGCGGTATTGCGGATCCGAGCTGGACAGCCATCGGCCTTGCCCTCGGCACCTACATCAACTGGCTGGTGGTGGCGAAGCGGATTCGTTTGTATTCGGAGGTCAATGACTCCATCACGATTCCGGAGTTCTTCTCGAATCGCTACAACGACCGGAAGAAGATTCTGACCCTGATGGCTGCGGCCATGATTGTTATTTTCTTTATTCCGTATACGGCCTCCGGCTTTGCGGCCTGCGGAAAGCTTTTCGGCAGTTTGTTCGGTGCGGATTATCATGTGGCCATGATTGCAAGTGCCTTCGTGATCGTCGGCTATACCTCCCTCGGCGGTTTCCTTGCGGCCTCGACGACGGACTTTATTCAGAGCATAGTGATGTCCCTCGCCCTTCTGATTGTGCTGGTGTTCGGTGTATACAGAGCGGGCGGTGTCGGCGCCGTGATGGAGCATGCCTCCTCCCTCGGCGGCTACTTCGATATGCTTCGAAGCTATGATCCGGTTTCTGGCACCTCAAGCGCGTACGGTGCCATTACCATCGTGTCTACCCTGGCCTGGGGCCTCGGCTATTTCGGCATGCCGCATATACTTCTCCGCTTTATGGCCATTGAGGATGACCGAAAGCTCAAGCTCTCGAGAAGAATCGCCTCTGTATGGGTGGTGATTTCCATGGGTGTTGCCGTATTTATCGGCGTGGTGGGTCTCGGTATGACGGAGGTCGGCGCCCTTCCGGTGCTTTCCGGCAATCAGTCCGAAACCATCATTGTTGAAATTGCAAAGCTTCTGGCAACGCACGGCCTCCTGCCGTCACTGATCGCCGGCGTGGTGCTGTCCGGCATTCTGGCGTCTACCATGTCGACGGCGGATTCACAGCTTCTGGCGGCCTCCAGCTCCATTGCCAATGACATTCTGACCAACGTTCTTCATGTTCACCTGGATGAAAAAAAGCTGCTCTACGTGGCCCGTGCCTGTCTTCTGATCATTGCCGGCATTTCCATCGTGATTGCATGGAATCCGGACAGCTCGGTTTTCCAGATCGTATCCTTTGCATGGGCCGGCTTCGGCGCCTCCTTCGGACCGGTGGTGCTGCTGGCGCTGTTCTGGCGGCGCTCCAACAAGTACGGCGCCATGACCGGTATGCTGGCCGGCGGTGTGATGGTTTTCTTCTGGAAGTACTGCATCCGTCCGCAGGGAGGTATTCTCGGTATCTATGAGCTGCTGCCGGCCTTTCTTACGGCGATCCTGGTGAATGTGATCGTCAGTCTGGCTACGCCGGCGCCGAATGCCGAGGTGACGGCGGATTTTGATGAGGTGCAGAAGCGCATTTCGGCACGGTGAGGAATGGCATGGCATATGCAAAAAAAGAGACAAAAACAGAATATCTGGCACTCAATGAGGACCTGAAGAACCGAAGCTTCCGGCCGTATTATCTTCTGTACGGATCCGAGGAGTATCTGAAGCTCTTTTATAAGAAGGCATTTCGCAGCGCCTTCGGCGGTGAGGACGGCATGGCCTACAGCTTCTATGACGGTGCACCGGATGTGCAGGAGCTGATCGACCTTCTGAATACCATTCCCTTCAGCTTCGGGGACAATGCGGGCCGCCTGGTGATCATCAGCGGCAGCGGCTGGTTTAAAAAGACGGTGCCGGACCGGCTGTACAGCTTCCTGGAGGACCTGGAGCATTATCCGGATACCTCGCATCTCCTGTTCATCGAGCAGGAGGCAGACAAGCGAAGCCGCCTCTATAAGCTGGTGAAGAAAAACGGTTTTGCCTGTGAGCTTGCAGAGCAGGAGCCGGCGCAGCTCGGCCGCTGGGCCGGGCGCTATCTGAAGAGTGCCGGGAAAAACATCCGGCAGTCGACGATGGAGCTGTTTCTTCAGAAAACCGGCAGCAGCATGGACAACATCGTGTCTGAAATGGAGAAGCTGATCGCCTATACCGGGACGCGGGACATCATTGAAGACAGCGATGTGGAGGCGATCTGCTCCCAGAACGTCGAGGAGCGGGTGTTTGACATGATCAGTGAAATGGGTCTCGGACATAAGGCGAGAGCACTTCAGTATTATCGGGATCTGCTGGCGCTGCAGGAGGCACCGATGCGGATTCTCGCGCTGATGCGGCGAAGCTTCAATCAGCTGCTGCTGACGCGGGAGGCTATGAATAAGGAGATGAGCGTGCAGGAGGGGGCAGCCTACGTCGGCGTCTCCGGCCCGTGGATTTACCGGAAGCTGACGGATCAGGCACGGCAGTATTCCATGCGCGGCATCGAGGATTATATACAGCGTCTGTATGATTATGATGAGGCGATCAAGAGCGGAAATCTGACGGACCGAATGGCGGTGGAGCTGCTGCTTGCAATGTAAATCCGGTGGATTTGTCCGCGTGTAATGAACATAAAGTGCAAATGTCTGTATATAAAGAACAAAACTTGACAAATTTTTTATTTTCCCCTTATACTTTCGGGCGTTAACAGGGAGATCCCGCACAGACAGGATCGTTGAGACCTTTGTGTGCCGGTACGGGAAAGCATCCGCATAAAGATGAGCGGTGATGGGACCGGCGAATGTACAGGAGGAAAAATTTGAGTTTATATTCAGTGAAGAAAAAGAAGGAGGCCCTGGCGGCCGTGCTTTTGCTGCTGCTGATGGCGATGCGGCCGGGCGCTGCGTATGCAGCGTCCGATGCAGCGAGCGGTGTATATACATCCCAGAGTCTCGGCAGTGTGCTGTACTTCAACACCAGTACAGGTGACAGCTTCAATACGCCGCAGGAGACCTACGCGTCACAGGCGGTACAGGAAGCGCAGGAGGCGCAGAAGGCAAAGCAGCTTGCAGAGCAGCAGGCTGCGGCGCAGGCCGCGTCCAGAACGACGCAGGTGAACGGACGGACAGCAAGCTACCTCGGCCGCTTCAAGCTGACCGGCTACTGTCCGTGCAGTCAGTGCTCGGAGGGCTTCGGCACCCGGACCGCCACCGGCACCCGTGCCGTCGCCGGCCGGACCGTCGCAGTGGATCCGCGGGTCATTCCGTACGGAACGCACCTGCTCATCAACGGACATGAGTACATCGCCGAAGACCGCGGCGGCGCCGTACGCGGAAATCATATCGATGTGTATTACAATACCCATGCGGAGGCCAGAAACGTACTGGCCTATGCGGATGTCTACATCCTGCAGTGATGCGGAACAGTGAGCGGCAGTTTTTAGGGAAACGCTGATTAAATCAGCATTTCCTTCGTATCCGCATATTCTATGGCCGGAAGGAAGTCGGTGCACTTCCTTCCGGCCTTCTTTTATGCCCTGAGACGGTGATTTTTCAGAAAATCCTTGCGGCAACTCCTTGACATCATTCCAAAATGGAGTATGATAGCAAATAGATGTTAGCACTCCGATATTTCGAGTGCTAACAGAAGAAAAGGGAGGTGGCAGAGATGGAGCTGGATCAGCGTAAGGTTGTTATCCTTACAACGATTATAAAAAACTATCTGGAAACCGGGGAACCGGTCGGCTCACGTACCATCAGCAAGTATTCCGGACTGAGCTTAAGCTCTGCTACGATTCGCAATGAGATGAGTGATCTGGAGGAGATGGGCTATATCCTGCAGCCGCATACCTCGGCCGGACGCATTCCGAGTGATCGCGGGTACCGCTTTTATGTGGATCAGCTGATGGAAAATCACCAGCAGGAGATCAATGATGTGAAGTCACAGATGTTCCAGAAGGTGGACAAGCTCGAGACGACACTGAAGCAGCTGGTGAAGAACCTGGCGAAGGATACCAATTATGCAGCGGTTGTCACCGAGCCGGCGATCCATACGAACAAGATCAAGTTCATTCAGACCTCCATCGTGGATGCACAGCGGGTGCTTCTGGTGATCATGCTGCAGGGCAACATTGTCCGTACGGCGACGGTGCTTCTGAACGGACAGGATGAGCTGGACTTTAACCGGATGCTGAGCATCAACATGCTGCTGAACGATGAGCTGGACGGCCTGAGCGTGGATGAAATCACCGAAGGCCGCGTCGGACAGATCCTTGTGCGGACGCAGTACCGGGATACCGTAGAGACGATCCTGCATACGCTGGTGAATATATTAAATGTCCGGGCGTCGGATGCACAGATTTATACCTCCGGTGCGACGAATATCTTCAAGTATCCGGAGCTCAGCGAGTCGGACAGTGCCTCCCGCCTGATCAATGCCTTTGAGTCCAAGGTAGAGCTTGCAGAGCTCGTCCATGAGGCCCAGAGCGTGGATCAGGAAAAACGGAATCAGATCCAGGTCTATATCGGGAATGAATCACCGATTGAAAATATGGCAGACTGCTCCGTTGTCACGGCCAATTACGAGCTGGGCAGCGGGCTGCGCGGAACGATCGGTGTGATCGGGCCGAAGCGCATGGATTATGAGAGAGTACTGGAAATCCTGTCCAGGATACAGAGTGAGATGGATCAGGCTTTTCGTTCATAGAACGTCCCCGGGGACGTGATAGGAGGTTATCTTGAAAGAGGATGAGCTGAAGAAGGCTTCAGAGGAGCAGGCGGCAGCGGAGGCTGCAGAAGAGACTGCGGCGGAAGAGCAGGACAATGCAGGCGCCGCGGAGGCAGCCGGAGATCCGGAGACTGCAGAGAATGCAGAAGCGGCCGCTGAACATTCGGAGGAAGCTCCGGAGCATTCGAAGCAGACAGCGGAGATTGCCGAGCTGAAGGACAAGTACGTTCGCCTGTATGCGGAATTTGATAATTTCCGTAAGCGCAGCGAGAAGGAGAAGCTTCAGAACTTCGATTTCGGCGCACGCGAGGTCATTGAGAAGCTGCTGCCGGTGGTGGACAATTTCGAGCGGGCGCTCGGAACCGTAAAAGAAGAGGAAACGGAGGACGCATTCACGAAGGGTGTGCGCGGCATCTACAAGCAGATTCAGAAGCTGCTGGAGGATCTCGATGTCAAGGCCATCCCTGCAGAGGGTGAGAAATTTGATCCGAATCTTCACAATGCGGTCATGACCGATACCGACAGTGATGCCGAGGAGGATACCATTACGCAGGATCTGCAGAAGGGCTATACTTTCCGCGGACAGGTGGTGCGGCATTCGATGGTGAAGGTCAAAAAGTAATACAACGTTCATTTCGCCGGGAGCGGCCGGCGTTTGAAGCACCTTGACCGGAGGCGATGAGGCTCCGGTCAGGGCAAGAATACAGAAGCAAGGTTTTTAAAACATCAGGATAGAAGGAGATATCGTTATGGGAAAGATCATTGGTATTGACTTAGGTACAACAAACAGCTGCGTAGCCGTTATGGAAGGCGGCAAGCCGACCGTTATTGCAAACGCAGAGGGCATGCGGACCACACCGTCCGTAGTAGCATTCACAAAGAACGGCGAGCGTCTGGTCGGTGAGCCGGCAAAGCGTCAGGCAGTGACCAACGCAGACCGGACCATCTCTTCCATCAAGAGACATATGGGCTCGGACTATAAGGTAAGCATTGACGGCAAGGACTATACACCGCAGGAGATTTCGGCCATGATCCTTCAGAAGCTGAAGGCCGATGCAGAGGCTTATCTCGGCGAGAAGGTATCCGAGGCTGTCATCACCGTTCCGGCATATTTCAATGATGCACAGCGTCAGGCTACCAAGGATGCCGGAAAGATCGCCGGCCTCGATGTAAAGCGTATCATCAATGAGCCGACGGCAGCAGCACTTGCCTACGGACTGGATGAGGGCGACGAGCAGAAGGTAATGGTTTATGACCTCGGCGGCGGCACCTTCGATGTATCTGTCATCGATATCGGCGACGGTGTCATCGAGGTTATGGCCACCAACGGTGATACACGCCTCGGCGGTGATGACTATGATGCGCGCATCCAGAACTGGATGGTAGATGAGTTTAAGAAGGCCGAGGGCGTGGATTTAAGCCAGGATAAGATGGCTCTTCAGAGACTGAAGGAGGCCGCAGAGAAGGCGAAGAAGGAGCTTTCTGCATCGACGACGACCGAGATCAACCTTCCGTTCATCACTGCAACGGCCGAGGGCCCGAAGCACCTTGATATGACGCTGACCAGAGCGAAGTTTGAGGAGCTGACCTCGGATCTGACAGAGAGAACAGCGCTTCCGGTACAGAATGCACTTCGTGATGCAGGCATTACCGCTGCAGAGCTTTCGAAGGTTCTTCTGGTCGGCGGCTCCACACGTATGCCGGTGGCGCAGGAGAAGGTAAAGAAGCTGACCGGCAAGGAGCCGAGCAAGACCCTGAACCCGGATGAGTGCGTAGCGATCGGTGCAGCAATCCAGGGCGGCAAGCTGGCCGGTGATGCCGGTGCCGGTGATGTCCTTCTGCTCGATGTTACACCGCTTACGCTTTCCATCGAGACACTGGGCGGCGTAGCAACACCGATCATCAAGCGCAACACCACCATTCCGACTCATGCATCTCAGGTATTCTCTACCGCAGAGGACAACCAGACGGCGGTAGATATCCATGTTGTACAGGGTGAGCGTGAGTTCGCACGGGACAACAAGACCCTCGGACAGTTTCGTCTGGACGGCATCCTTCCGGCACGCCGCGGTGTTCCGAAGATCGAGGTATGCTTCGATATCGATGCAAACGGTATCGTAAACGTATCCGCAAAGGATCAGGGCACCGGCAAGGAGCAGCATATCACCATCACCTCCGGCTCCAATATGAGTCAGGATGATATCGATAAGGCCGTGAAGGAAGCTGCACAGTATGAGGCGGCCGACAAGGAAAAGAAGGAAGCCATTGAGACCAGAAACGGTGCGGATTCCATCGTATTCCAGACAAAGAAGGCCCTCGAGGAGGTAGGCGATAAGGTTTCTGCTTCTGATAAGGCACAGGTAGAGGCGGATCTGAAGGCCCTCGAGGATGTGCTGGCTGCTAATCCGCTGGAGTCGATTACGAAGGACGGCGCAGAGAAGATCAAGGCGGCACAGGAGACACTGATGAAGTCCTCCCAGTCGCTGTTCTCGAAGGTATATGAGCAGGCACAGGCTGCAGGACAGGCCGGTCAGGCAGGCGCCCAGGGTGCTGCCGGAGACCAGAACGCAAGCGGCAGTGCTTCCGATGACAATGTAGTTGATGGAGACTTCAAGGAAGTCTGATCAGCAGAGCAGGATAGAAACACATGGCAGAAAAACGTGATTATTATGAGGTCCTCGGCGTAGACAAGAATGCGGATGACGCCTCCATTAAGCGGGCGTTCCGTAAGCTTGCCAAGAAATATCACCCGGATGCAAATCCGGGGGACAAGGAGGCCGAGGCCCGCTTCAAGGAGTGCAATGAGGCCTATGCGGTTCTTTCGGATCCGGAGAAGCGGAAGGCCTATGATACCTACGGCCATGCAGCATTCGACCCGAATTCGGCGGCCGGTCAGAGCACAGGCTACGGCGGCTTCGACTTCGGCGGCATGGACTTCTCGGATATTTTCGGCGATCTTTTCGGATTCGGCGGCGGCCGCGGCGGCTTCTCTTCGTACGGCGGTTCGTCCCGCGGAAATCAGGCCGCGCGCGGACAGTCCATCCGGACGAGTGTCCGGGTAAGCTTCGAGGAAGCCATCAAGGGCTGCAAGAAGACCATCAAGATCCGTTACAAGGATACCTGTACAAAGTGCAGCGGCACCGGTGCCAAGCCGGGTACGCAGCCGGAGACCTGCTCGAAGTGCGGCGGCCGCGGCCAGGTGGTGATGACGCAGCAGAGCATGTTCGGCACGATCCAGCAGGTGGTGACCTGTCCGGACTGCGGCGGACGCGGAAAGATCATCAAGGAAAAGTGTCCGGACTGTCGCGGAACAGGTTATATCGCGACGGAAAAGAACATTGAGCTGACGATTCCGGCGGGCATCGACGACGGCCAGACCCTGCGCCGCACGAACGGCGGCGATCCGGGCACCAACGGTGGCCCGCGCGGCGACCTTCTGGTGGATGTAGCGGTATCGCAGCACCCGTTCTTCAAGCGTCAGGGCACCAATATTTATTCCACAGAGGAGATCAGCTTTGCAACGGCGGCCCTCGGCGGCACGAAGCTGATTAAGACCGTGGACGGTCCGGTCGAGCTGAAGATCAAGCCGGGCACGCAGTCGGATACCAAGACCCGTCTGCGCGGCAAGGGTGTGCCGAGTCTGAGCAACCCGAATCTGCGCGGCGATCAGTATGTGACCATCGTGGTCAACATTCCGACCAGCCTGAACAAAAAGCAGCGGGATGCGCTGAAGGCCTATGCCGAGGCCTGCGGTGAGAAGGTGGATGCATAAAAGCATCCGGTGATGAAAGGGGACAGCGATCAGCTGTCCCCTTTTCTTTTTGCCGGCAGAATGGTATGATCTTATAATTGTTCGTCACCATGGTGGTGCGGCGTCAGACCATTACAGATATACAGGAAAAAACCATGCATCATTTTTTTGCAGACAATACAGCCATTGACCGTGCGGCCCGCGAGGTGCGTCTCACGGGGGATAATTACCGGCACCTCGTGCAGGTGCTCAGAGCACGTCCGGGGGAGAAGGTCCTGATTTCGGACGGCGAGGGCAGTGATTATGAGTGCAGCATCCGGGAGATTCATGATGCGTCCCGGGAGGACGGAGAAGACGGTATCGAGCCGGAGGTGCTGCTCCACATTGACTTCGTGGAGGAAATGCATGAGCTGCCGGCCCGGATCTATCTTTTTCAGGGACTGCCGAAGCAGGACAAGATGGAGCTGATCGTACAGAAGGCGGTTGAGCTGGGAGCCTATGCGGTTGTCCCGCTGGATACCCGGAATACGGTGGTGAAGCTGGACGAGAAGCGGGCAGCCAGAAAAATCGAACGCTGGCAGGCCATCGCCGAGGCAGCGGCCAAGCAGTCCAAGCGCTCCGTGATTCCGGAGGTGCTGCCGCTTATGAAGTGGGAGGACGCCGTCCGGTATACAGAAGACTTCGATCTCTGCCTGATTCCGTACGAAAATGCAAAGGACATCCGGCATACCGTAAAGGCGCTCAGGGAGCTTCCGAAGTCCGGCCGCATTGCGGTGTTTATCGGCCCGGAGGGCGGATTTTCCGAACAGGAAATCGAAGATGCCATGGCCCATCATATTGAACCGATCACGCTCGGAAAGCGCATTCTCCGTACGGAGACGGCGGCCATTGTCAGCATGAGCATTCTGATGCTGACGCTGGAATCAGAAGGGGAACAGGAATGAGAGAGATTTATTTTGATAATTCTGCCACGACGAAGCCGTATCCGGAGGTCGTGGAGCTGATGATGAAGACCCTGACGGAGGATTACGGAAATCCGTCCTCCAAGCATACGAAGGGCTTTCAGGCAGAGAAGTACTTCCGTCATGCCCGGGAGCAGGTGGCTGCAACGCTGAAGGTAAAGCCGCGGGAGATCATCTTTACCTCCGGCGGTACCGAAGCCAACAATACCGTGATTTTCGGAACGGCCATGGCGAAGCGGAAGCAGGGACGGCATATCATTTCCTCGGCCTTTGAGCATGCGGCGATTTACCGGCCGCTGGATGTGCTGGCAGAGCTCGGCTATGAGGTGACCTATCTTCCGGTGGATGCAAAGGGCCATATCTCTCTCGAGGAGCTGCGGGCGGCCATCCGGCCGGACACCATTCTTGTGACGATCATGACGGTCAACAATGAGATGGGTGCGATTCAGCCGATCGAGGAAATCGGCCGCATCGTGAAGGAATGCAATCCGAATACCTGGTTTCATACGGATGCCATTCAGGCCTACGGAAAGCTTCCGCTCCGGCCGAAGCTGCAGCATGTGGACATGCTGTCGGTTTCAGGACACAAGCTGCACGGGCCGAAGGGCATCGGCTTTCTGTATAAGGATGAAAAAATTCACCTTCGCCCGCTGATCTACGGCGGCGGACAGCAGGAGGACATGCGCTCCGGGACCCATGATGTGCCGGGAATTGCCGGACTTGGTCTGGCCGCGGAGATGGCCTGCGCACATCTCGAAGAGAAGAAGGCGTCCCTCGAGGCCCTGAAGGATTATTTTATCGATTCGGTTGAGCAGCTCGAGGGGGTGACGGTCAACTCGGAGCGCGGATCCATGTCGGCTCCGAACATTGTCTCGGTATCCTTTGAGAAGGTACGCGCAGAGGTGCTGCTGCATGCTCTGGAGGAAAAGGGAATTTATGTGAGCTCCGGCAGCGCCTGCTCCAGCAACCATCCGGGCATTTCCGGCGCACTGAAGGCCATCGGTGTGAAGCGGGAGCTCCTGGATTCCACCATCCGCTTTTCCTTCTGCGAGGAAAACAGCCGGGAGGAGATGGACATCTGCATGGAGGCCTTAAAGGAACTGCTGCCGGTGCTTCGCCGCTTTACGCGCTTCTAAGAAAATGCGGATGAAGGCAGCGTTTTCTTAGAAGCCTCCGGCGGGGGGGGGAACGCGCAGCTGATAAAGGAGAGACGATGATCTGGAAAAAATTTACAATTCATACAACAACCGAAGCCGAGGATATTTTAAGCGCCAATCTCGCCGAGCTCGGCATTGACGGCGTGCAGATCGAGGATCGTGTACCGCTGTCCGAGGCGGATACCAAGGGTATGTTTATCGATATTCTGCCGGAGATCGAACCGGATGACGGCACTGCGGAGGTGAGCTTCTATGTGGAAGTGCTCAGTCCGGAGCAGAAGCAGGACCGGCTGATGAAGGTGCAGAAGCTGATGGAGGATCCGTCGGTGGATGCCAGCTATATGCCGAACACATCGAATGTCTATACACCGAAGGAGCTCGAGATGCTGCTTTCGGATGTGCGGGCCATGCTGGAGGAAATGAAGGCGTATGTGGCGATTGGTGACGGTACGATCGAGAGTTCGGATACCGAGGATAAGGACTGGATCAACAACTGGAAGACCTTTTTCCATCCGTTTACGGTGGGCGATCTTCTGATCAAGCCGACCTGGGAGCCGGTGCCGACGGAGGATCAGGATAAGCTCGTGATTGAAATTGACCCGGGCACGGCCTTCGGTACCGGTATGCACGAGACGACGCAGCTCTGCATCCGGCAGCTGCAGAAGTATATGCAGCCCGGCGATCGCATCGCCGATATCGGGACCGGCTCCGGCATTCTAGGCATTACGGCGCTGAAGCTGGGGGCCGGACATGTGGTCGGAACGGATCTTGATGAAGAAGCAGTTCCAGCGGTGCAGAACAACCTGCAGGCCAACGACCTTCCGGCAGAGAGCTTCGACATGATTGTGGGCAATGTCATCGGCGATGAAGAGTTAAAGGCGCAGATGGGCCTCGGCAGCTTCGACATCGTTGCAGCTAATATTCTGGCACCGGTTATCGTCCTTCTGACCGGTGAGGTAGCTCCGCTTCTTAAAAAGGACGGCCTTTTCATCACCTCCGGCATCCTGGATCAGCGTGCACTGGAGGTCATCAAGGCATTCCGTGCCCATGAGGACCTCTGGGAGATCCTGGAGATCAACGAGCAGGGCGAATGGGTGAATATTACGGCGCGGCGGAAATACTGCTAAGGAAATGCTGATTTAATCAGCATTTCCTTAGCAGCCTCCGGCGGATCGCACGGATTTGCGCGGCGTTGCAGCATTAAAAAAGGTCCCTGCCGGACGGCAGGGACCTTTTACTTTACAGAAAGCCGGAAGGAACAGAAGCTGAGGAAATGCGGATTCCGTTCTCATTTCTCTGACTTATGAACAAATGATCAGCTCGGCTTCGTTGACCGCCTTTTCAACCATCGGCAGCATCTCGTCATATACGATCTGCTCCGACGCCCGGATCTTCTCCGGGATCGGCTTCGTCACCGGATGCTTCGCCACGAAGATGGTGCAGCAGTCCTCAAACGGCTCGATGGAGGTTTCATAGGTGCCGATTTTCTGTGCCACCTCGATGATCTGCTGCTTGTCGAAGGCAATCACCGGACGGTAAACCGGCAGATGGCAGACCTCATTCGTGCATACCAGAGACTGCATCGTCTGGCTGGCCACCTGCCCGATGGATTCGCCCGTGATCAGGGCAATGCAGCCGCGCTTCTCTGCAATGGCTTCCGCAATACGCATCATATAGCGGCGCATGATGATGGTGAGCTCTTCATGCGGGCACTTTTCATAGATCTTCAGCTGGATGTCTGTGAAGTTTACGATATGCAGCGCAATCGGACCGGAGTAGCGCGCGACCTCCCGGGCCAGGTCGATGACCTTCTGCTTTGCACGCTCCGAGGTATACGGCGGTGCATGGAAGTAGGTGGCCTCGATAACGGCACCGCGGCGGGCGATCATGTAGCCGGCCACCGGGCTGTCGATGCCGCCGGAGAGGCAGAGCATGGCCTTTCCGTTGGTGCCGAGCGGCATGCCGCCGGCGCCCGGCAGCACCTCGGAGAAGATGTTGATATACTGACGGATTTCCACCCGCAGCAGCACCTCCGGATGATGCACGTCCACCGACGTATTCGGGAAGCGGGTCAGAATGTCATAGCCGAGCTCTGCGTCAATTTCAGTGGAGCTCATCGGAAATTCCTTGTCTGCCCGGGTGGTCCGGCACTTGAAGCTCAGCTTCCGGTCTCCGTAGACTTCTGCAAAATAGGAGAGCACATGGTCACTGACGGCACGGTAATCGCGGGTATTTTCCATCTGGATCATCGGGCAGATGCCGACGATGCCGAAAACGTGCTGCAGTGCATCGACGGTGCCGTCATAATCATAATTTTCGGATTTCGCACTCACATAGATGCGGCCGCGCTCACGGGTCACACGGAATTCACCCTCGACCGGCTCCAGCTTCTTGCGGATGTCGTGCACGAGGGCATCCTCGAAGATGTAGCGGTTCTTGCCCTTGGTGCCGATCTCGGCATACTTGATAAGAAAGCTCTGATACTGCATATAACCTCTTTCTGTCAGAGGCAGCCCGATGCACAGATGCGGGCTGCCGTAAAAAAAGAGCACGCGCCCGAAAGCGCGCACTCCATGCTGGTACTTGTTAATTCATCGCCTTGATGATACGATTACTGCGCAATGATGTACGGTGTCAGTGAGCTGACGATCTCATCCATGCGGTTTGCATCTGCGTGAATGTTGAGATCGATCGGCTTGCTGAGGTCCAGGGAGAAGATGCCCATAATGGACTTTGCATCAATGACATAGCGGCCGGATACAAGGTCGAAGTCAACGTCGGTGAACTTCACAAGCTCATTCACGAAAGACTTTACTTTATCGATGGAATTAAGCGAAATACGAACAGTTTTCACGATAAAATCCTCCTTAAAAACGTTACAGAATATACTATAATTTTAGGGAAACGGACATCAAAAGTCAATAGAATGGAACAGAATAAATTAAGCGCAGCCGTGCACAATCTGGGCTGCAAGGTCAATGCCTACGAGGCGGATGCGATGGTGCAGGAGCTCCGGAGTGCAGGCATACAGATTGTGGACTGGGAAGCGTCCCCGGCCGATATTTATATCATCAATACCTGCTCGGTCACGAACATCGCCGACCGGAAATCGAGGCAGATGCTGCATAAGGCGCGGTCCATGAATCCGCAGGCCATCGTGATTGCCGCCGGCTGTTATGTGCAGGCGCGTGCCGCAGAGCTTTCGGAAGATACAGCCGTGGACATTCTGATCGGGAATCAGGAAAAGGGACAGCTGCTTTCGATTCTTTCACAGTACTGGGCAGCACATCCGGAGAAACGGCCGGCGGATGTTCCGGCAGGGTGCCTGCAGCAGAAGGACGCCCGTGAAGCGGCAGGTAAAATACCGGCAGCTGCAGAAGAAACACTCAAGATCAGCCGGGCGATGTCCGATGCCGGAAAAACGTACGGATCGGCCGCCTGCTTTGTAACGGATCTTTCGGAGCCGCAGCCCTATAAAATGCTTTGGGCCGGCGAGATTTCGGATCAGGGAAGGGCCTTCATCAAGGTGCAGGACGGCTGCAATCAGTTCTGCAGCTACTGCATTATCCCTTATGTCCGCGGCCGGATCCGCTCCCGTCCGGTAGAGGATGCGGTACGGGAGGTAAGAGATTTTGCAAAACGAGGCTACCATGAGGTGGTGCTGACCGGCATTCATCTGTCGTCCTACGGACTCGATTTTGATCATCTGAATTATGAATATGCGATGCATGAGGAGATTCCGTCGGAACGGCTGCTGCAGCTGATCCGCGCCGCAGCGGCCGTGCCGGGGGTGCAGCGGGTACGGCTCGGCAGCTTAGAGCCGCGTATCATTACGGAGGCTTTCGTGGAAAAACTCCGATCCATCCCGGCGCTGTGCCCGCATTTTCATTTGTCCCTGCAGAGCGGCTCCGACCGCATCCTGCGTGCCATGAACCGGCATTATACGACGGCGGCCTTCCGTCGGGCGGCGGCACTTCTTCGCGCAGCCTGGCCGGATGCGGCCATCACCACGGATATCATTGTCGGTTTTCCGGGAGAGCGGCCGGAGGACTTCGAAGAAACCTGCCGCTTCGCGGAAGAGATCGGCTTTTATGAGCTTCATGTCTTTAAGTACAGCCGCCGGCAGGGAACGGCGGCGGATCGTATGCCGGAGCAGCTGAGCGAACGTGAGAAATCCGCCCGCTCCGAAAAGCTGATCCGTATCGGTGAAGCGATGTCCGAGGCCTTCCGCCGCCGCTTCGTCGGACGGACCGAGGAGGTGATTCCGGAGGAGCTTATCGAGCTTCGGGGAAAGCAGTACCTCCGCGGCTACAGCCGAAGCTATGTCCGTTATCTGATTCCGGCGGAAAGCGTTTCAGAGCCGGATTGTAAAATCGGACAAATAATACAGGCAGAGGGACGCGAAATCTGTGGAGGATGCGTACTTGCATTGCCCATGTAAATAGTATACAATAAACGGAGTTATTAAGAGGACGTGACGAAATGAATGATTTTGGCAGTACACAGATTATCCGACCGATGCAGGAGTACGATCTGGACGTGACGGAGGTTCTGGCCCGCGTTTACGAAGCGCTGACAGAAAAAGGCTATAATCCGATCAATCAGATCGTTGGATATGTTATGTCCGGGGATCCGACATACATTACCAGTCATAAGGGGGCCAGAAGCCTGATTATGAAGGTGGAGCGTGATGAGATCATCGAAGAGCTGCTGAAGGTATACGTGGAAGCGAAGCTTTCCCGATAATGTGCCGTATGAGGGAGTCTGTCCGGGAGGACAGGCTCCTTTTCTGAATTCCGGCATCACGGATCGGCGAAGCAGCCTCCGACTGCTCGCAGAAACAGGGCAGCCGTTCACGGAAGACAGAGTTTTGTTAAGGGAGCATGATGAGAATACTCGGACTGGATTACGGCGCGAAAACGGTAGGTGTTGCCATGACGGATGCCCTGGGGATGACGGTACAGCCGTACAAGACCATCCAGCGGGAACGTGAATCGAAGCTTCGGCCGACCCTGTCGGAGATTGCAGAGATCGTCCGGCAGTACCGAATTGAAAAAATTGTTTTGGGACTGCCTCTTAATATGGATGATACGGAGGGAGACCGTGCGGCCCGAACCCGTGCATTTGCAGCGAAGCTTGCAGTGCGCGTTTCAGTGCCGATCGAATTTGCGGATGAGCGTCTCACGACGATGGAAGCGGAAGAAATACTCGATGAGAGCGGCGTTCCGCGGAGTGAGCAAAAGCAGATGATCGATCAGGTGGCGGCACAGCTGATCCTGGAACAGTATCTGAGAGGTTGAGGATACAGAGCCATGCGGCTGCTAAGGAAATGCTGATTTAATCAGCGTTTCCCTATGGTACGATCAGCCTGCAATGAAGGAAGCAGGAACCCGGGATGAGAAGGCAGGGTTCTGAGCAATATCTGAAATATGAAGGAGCGAATATGGAGAATACGATCCGGCTGAAGGCAGAGGACAGTGATCTGGAACTTGAGATTCTGGAGGAGACGACCGTTCAGGGCGTGAATTATATTCTTGTCACGGATGCACCGGAAGGGGAAGACGGTGAGTGCTACGTGATGAAGGACGTCTCCGGACCGGAGGATGCAGAAGCGGACTATGAGTTTGCAGATGACGAGGAATCCGAGGCCCTGATGCAGATCTTTTCGGCGCTTCTGGAAGGAGAAGGTATCACATTTGAGAAACCATGAGAGTGCTGCCGGCAGGGCAGCGGACACAAGAGAAATGAAGGCGGCACCGCATGGTGCCCATGAAGCAGGAAAGCATACCGTACATCGGAGACGGCGGCGCCCGGCAGCGCACAAGGAGGAGGCAGCTGCAGCAGCGGAGAGCACGCCGGCGGCCGAACAGGAAACGCGGGAAGAAAAGACCGGCGGACGGCGGAGCAGTACACGGAAACGTCCGCCGAGAGCATCCGAGACGCATCATGCGCTCCGCGTTGTTTCGGAAGCACAGGAGGCTGCGGCCGCAGGAGAACAGCAGACATCCTCTGAACGGAATCATCACAGCAGCAGAAGAAAGAAGGCGGATGGAGCACAGATGAAGAAAAACGGAAGCATCAGAATTATTCCGCTGGGCGGACTGGATCAGATCGGCATGAATATCACCGCGTTTGAGAGCGATGACAGCATCATTATCGTGGACTGCGGACTGGCGTTCCCGTCCAACGACATGCTGGGCATCGACCTGGTGATCCCGGATATTTCGTACCTCAAGAGCCATATGTCGAAGATCAAGGGCTTCGTCATTACCCATGGTCATGAGGACCATATCGGCGCACTGCCGTATGTGCTGCAGCAGATCAACGTGCCGGTATACGGTACGCGCCTTACGCTGGCACTGATCGAGGGCAAGCTTCGGGAGCGCGGACTGGACCGCATGGTGAAGCTGAACGTCCAGGCCTTCGGCGATACGGTGGACTTCGGAGATATCAAGGTGGAGTTTATCAAGACAAACCACTCTATCCAGGATGCGGCAGCATTGGCGATCTTCACACCGGCGGGCACCATCATCCATACGGGTGATTTCAAGGTGGACTATACACCGGTGTTCGGTGACCCGATCGATCTGCAGCGCTTCGCGGAGCTCGGCAAGGAAGGCGTGCTGGCGATGATGTCGGATTCGACCAATGCGGCGAAGCCGGGCTCCACGATGTCGGAGCGCACGGTGGGACGGACCTTCGAGCGTATCTTTGCAGAGCATCAGCAGAACCGCATTATTGTGGCGACCTTTGCGTCCAATGTAGACCGCGTGCAGCAGATCATCAATACGGCGGCGAAGTACAAGCGCAAGGTGGTGGTCGAGGGCCGTTCTATGGTCAATGTCATCACCGTAGCTTCGGAGCTGCATTATATTGATATTCCGGACGGCACGCTGATCAGCATTGATGAGCTCCGCAGCTATCCGGATGAGCAGACCGTACTCATCACCACCGGCTCCCAGGGTGAGTCGATGGCGGCACTGAGCCGTATGGCGAGCGGCATGCATCGGAAGGTGCATATCAAGCCGAACGATGTGGTTGTGCTGTCCTCTCATCCGATCCCGGGCAATGAGCTGGCCGTGGACAAGGTGGTCAATGAGCTCAGCATGCTGCATGCAGAGGTGATTCTGCAGGATACTCATGTATCCGGTCATGCCTGCGGAGAGGATCTGAAGCTTCTGTATTCGCTGGTGAAGCCGCGCTACGCGATTCCTGTACACGGCGAATATCACATGCGTGAGACCGCCGGACGGATCGCACATTCCGTCGGCGTGGATCAGGACAAGTGCCTCATGATCGAGAACGGCGATGTGCTGGAGCTCAGCGTGAAGAACGGGGAAGCGAAGTCCCAGGTGAAGGAGCATGTGCAGGCCGGCGGCGTATTTGTAGACGGTCTGGGTGTCGGCGATGTCGGAAATATCGTCATCCGCGACCGTCAGAATCTGGCACAGAACGGCATCATCGTTGTTGTGCTGACGCTGGAGAAGTATTCCGGCCATCTGCTGGCCGGTCCGGATCTGGTTTCCCGCGGATTTGTTTATGTGCGGGAGTCCGAGGATCTGATGGAAGAGGCCCGGGTACAGGTACAGGATGCCGTCGATGACTGCCTGGTGCGGCATGTCAATGACTGGGGCAAGATCAAAAACATCATCAAGGATTCCCTGGCAGATTTTCTGTGGAAGAAAATCAAGCGGGATCCGGTGATTCTGCCGATCATCATGGAGGTGTAAGGCATGCGTCGTAAGGATTCGGTGTCCAGGACCACCGGCTTCGCGGTTGGGCTGGCCTGGCGTGTCATTCTGATTGCAGCCGTGGTCTATGCACTGCTGCAGGGTGTCCGCATCGCCTACAGCTTCGGTCACGGACTGCTGTATGAGCATGCCCTGGCCGGAGAAGATGCACCGGAGCAGGAGATCATCATCCGCGAGGGCGAGGATCTGGATACATTGGCAGATCAGCTGGAGGATGCCGGTCTTATCGACAATACCGCTGCCTTCATCCTGCAGGCGCATCTCTATGAGCTGGAGATTCAGCCGGGCAGCTATTCCTTAAGCCCCTCCATGACCGTGGTGGAGATCATTGAGCAGCTGCAGCAGGAGGGCGCGAAGAACCAGGAGCTGGCGGACAAGAATCTGGTGGCCTCCGGTGAAGAAACGAGGTCTTCGGAGGAAACAGAGGAGGACGGCACCGAGGTCATCGGCGGCACCGAGGATGAGAATGCAATCCTGGAGGACAATGTTTCGGCTATGACAACAGAACGTGAGGAAGGGAACCCTTGATTACAGATGAACGGCTTGTGAATTATATTCATTCACTGGAGCCGGATCGGAGTGAGCTTCTTGAAACGATCAGACAGGAAGCGCTTGCAGCGGAAATCCCGATTATCCGGGACGAAACGGCGGCGCTTCTTATGTGTTTCATGAAGATGCTTCATCCGGAAACGATTTTGGAGATCGGCGCAGCCGTGGGCTATTCGGCGCTCTGCATGGAGGAGGCCGCAGGCGGGAAGCCGGCGCTTCTGACCGTCGAGAGCTATCCGCCCAGGGTGCAGCAGGCTGAAAAAAACATTGCACGAAGCCCGTACGGAGACCGCATCCGGCTGGTGGAGGCGGATGCCGGTGTGCTGCTCCGGGAGCTTGCGGACGCCGGGCGGCAGTTTGATTTCATTTTTATGGACG
Organism: Succinatimonas sp. CAG:777; assembly: GCA_963650995.1. Classification (GTDB taxonomy): domain Bacteria; phylum Bacillota; class Clostridia; order Lachnospirales; family Lachnospiraceae; genus Oribacterium. The sequence continues at coordinate 119,143 of CAVJMS010000002.1, forward strand.
CGGCCAAGGCCCAGTATATCGTATGGCTTCCGGATATTCTGTCTCTCATGCATCCCGGAAGCGTCCTGGTCAGCGACAATATCCTGCAGGACGGCAGCATTGTCGAAAGCCGCTATCAGGTGGAACGCAGGGACCGCACGATTCATACCCGCATGCGGGAGTATCTTTTCCGACTGAAGCATGAGAAGCAGCTGGTGACCTCCATCCTCACGGTAGGGGACGGAGTGTCGGTCAGTGTAAAAGTATAGGTACCGTAGCGGTACCGGAACATCACAGGGAGATCCTATGCTGAACAAAACAGAGCTTTTGATTCCGGCCGGTTCACCGGAGGTGCTGAAAACCGCGGTGAATTACGGTGCGGATGCCGTTTATCTGGGCGGTGAGGCCTTCGGCCTGCGGGCCAATGCAAAAAACTTTACACTGGAGGACATCCGGGAGGCGGTGCGCTATGCACATGCGCATCAGGTGAAGATCTTCGTCACGGCGAATATCTTTGCCCATAATTATGATCTGGAGGGCGTGCGGCAGTACTTTACGGAGCTTCGGGATACCGGTATTGATGCGGTGCTGATCGCCGATCCGGGCGTATTCATGATCGCAAAGGAGATCCTGCCGCCGTCTGTTGAGCTTCACATCTCGACCCAGGCGAACAACACGAACTGGCAGACCTTTCTGTTCTGGTATCAGCTGGGCGCGAAGCGCGTGGTATGTGCCCGGGAGCTGAGCCTTCGGGAAATCCGGGAGATCCGCCGTCATATTCCGGAGGAAATGGATATAGAGGCCTTCGTGCACGGCGCGATGTGCATGTCCTATTCCGGCCGCTGCATGCTCAGCAATTTTCTGACCGGACGTGATGCCAACCGCGGTGCCTGCACGCATCCATGCCGATGGAAATACAGTCTCATGGAGGAGACGCGTCCGGGCGAATATTTTCCGGTGGAGGAAAATGAGCGCGGCACGTATATCTTCAACTCGAAGGATCTCTGTATGATCGAGCATATTCCGGAGCTTTGCGAGGCCGGCATTGATTCCCTGAAAATCGAGGGACGTATGAAGACGGCGCTTTATGTGGCGACGGTGGCCAGAACCTACCGGAAGGCCATCGACGATTACCGGAAGAGCGAGGAAACCTACCGCGCGAACATGGAATGGTATAAGCAGGAAATTGCGAAGTGCACTTACCGTGAATTTACGACGGGCTTTTATTACGGGCGTCCGACGAAGGATGACCAGATTTATGACAGCAACACCTATGTCACCGGCTCGGTATATCTCGGAACGGTTCGCGAAACGGATGCGGAGGGCTGGAGCTATCTGGAGCAGAAGAACAAGTTCTCGGTCGGCGAGACGCTGGAAATCATGAAGCCGGACGGGCGGGACATTCCGATCACGGTGCTGGATATTCGGGATGCAGAGACGGATCTCCCGCAGGAATCCTGCCCGCATGCCTGTCAGCAGCTGAAGGTGCGCTTCAGCACCCTTCCGGCGGCCGGAGACATTATCAGAAAGGAGCAGCAGCCGTGAAAACGGCCGTCGGATGAACGCCTATGGAAATCTGCTTCATTGTACTGGGAATTGCAGCGCTGGCCTATGCGGCGGCGATCCTTTTACTGCACGGCATGACCGTTTTTCTGTGGTTCTGGCCGTTGTTTGCGGTGCTTCAGTTTGTGATGTTCATCCTGGTGCGTTATGTCCGGAGGCGGCATCGGGAGAGGAAAAAGCTGTGTCCTGCTCCCTTTGTATTCATTTTTACAAGCTACGGGCTGTGGATGCTGGTGCTCCTGTCGCTTCTTTTTGTCATTTTCGGAAATGCGCATACAGTGGAGCAGGAGCGGCTCGATTATGTCATTGTGATGGGAACCGACCTTCTGCATAATAAAATTTCTCCGTCCCTCCAGCGCCGTCTGGACTGTGCGGTGGAATATGCACAGAAAAATCCGGATACGATCTTTGTGCTGTCCGGCGGACGAAGTGCGTACGATCAGAGTACCGAAGCGACGGTGATGTATTACTACATGATCAAGGCCGGCATACCGGAGGATCGCCTGCTGTTGGAATTTTACTCGCATTCCACGCAGGAGAAGGTCGGATATTCGCTTCAGACGATACGGCAGGACCGGGAAACCCGCAGCCGCGCCAGGGCACGGATGCGGACCGGACCCGATGCCGTTCACGTCGAAGACAGGCCGATCTCCCTCGGCATCATCACATCGGAATTTAATCTTTTCCGGGCCTGCCGCATCGCGGCCCGCTTCGGCTATCCGGATGTATGTCCGATGGCGACGAAGACCAGCGAGCTGATGCTGGTGCATGTAAGTGTCCGGGAAGCCATTGCGATCTTCAAGGATCGTCTGATCGGAAATATCTAGGAAATAAAGAGGTAAGGAATGCGGAATTACAAGCTGATTGAAACGAAACGAATCAAGGAACTTGCAACGGATGCGTGCATTTATCGCCATGTTAGAAGCGGCGCACGCATTTTTACAATGCATAATGCGGATGACAACAAGGTGTTCAGCATTGCCTTCCGGACCCCGGCGTCGGACAGCACCGGCGTGGCGCATATCACGGAGCATTCCGTGCTCTGCGGGTCGGATAAGTTTCCGCTGAAGGATCCGTTCGTGGAGCTTGCCAAGGGCTCTCTCAATACCTTTCTGAATGCAATGACCTATCCGGACAAGACCGTATATCCGGTGGCATCCCGGAATGACAAGGATTTCGAGCATCTCATGGATGTTTATCTGGATGCGGTCTTTCATCCGAATTCCGTTCGAGACCCGCGCATTCTGCAGCAGGAGGGCTGGCATTATGAGATGATGGATGCAGAGGATGCGCTTCGTTACAACGGCGTTGTATATAACGAAATGAAGGGCGTTTTTTCCAATCCGGAGTCGGTGCTGGAGCGCTATATCATGCAGTCGCTGTTCCCGGATACCTGCTACGGCCATGAGTCCGGCGGAGACCCGGATCATATCCCGGAGCTTAGCTTTGAGCAGTTCCGTGCCTTTCATGCACGCTTCTATCATCCGAGCAATGCCTACATCATTCTGTACGGCGATATGGATATGGAAAAGAAGCTTGCGTGGCTCGATGAGCAGTATCTCTCGAAGTATTCTGCAATTCGCCCGAATTCCGACATTGCCCTGCAGCCGGCTTTTTCGGCACTTCATGAGGAGGAGATCCGCTACTCCGTCGGACCGAAGGAGCCGCTCGAGGGAAACAGCTATCTTTCCTGGAACGTAGTGACGGATGCACTGGACAACAAGCGGAACATGGCGCTGGATGTCCTGGACTATGTGCTTCTGTCTTCGCCGGGCGCACCGCTCAAGCAGGCCCTGCTCGATGCCGGTATCGGAGAGGATATCTTCGGCGGCTTCGAGGACGGCATCCGTCAGCCGTATTTCAGCGTGACGGCCAAGGGTGCCGATCCGGAGGATCGGGAGCGCTTCCTGACGGTGATTGATGAAACGCTCCGGCGCCTCGTGAAGGAGGGACTGGATCAGCAGGCGATTCTGGCGGCCATCAATCAGGATGAATTCCAGTACCGTGAAGCGGATTACGGCCGCTCGCCGAAGGGCCTTGTGTATTCATTGACGGCGCTGGATACCTGGCTTTATGATCGCAAGCCGTGGGAGCATCTTTTCTGCGAGCAGTGCTACCGGGAGCTTCGGAAGGATGCATCGAAAGGTTACTTCGAAAAGCTGATTTCCGAGTTTCTTCTCGACAACCCGCATGCGTCTCTGGTGGTCTGCCGCCCGGAGCGGGGGCTCACGGAAAAGCGGGAGCAGACATTGGCCCGGAAGCTGGCGGAGAAGAAGGCTGCGATGACGGAGGAGGAGCGGAACGCCTGTGTTCGGAACACCCGGGCGTTGAAGGCTTACCAGGAGGAGCCGACGTCGGAGGAGAATCTCCGGAAGCTGCCGCTTCTTAATATCAGCGACATCGGAACGAAGGCCGATGAGATTCAGTGGACGGAGGAACGGCTTTCCGATTCCCTGCTGCTGACGACGACGCGGGATACCCGGGGCGTCATGTACCTTCGCCTGAATTTCAATACGAGCTGTCTTACGGAGGAGGAGCTTCCGTATGCAGGCTTCCTGAAGACGGTGCTGGCCTACATGGATACTGAGCATCACAGCTTTCAGGACCTGTCCTCGGACATTCTTCTGCATACCGGCGGCATCAGCTTCGACATGAATGCATATCCGGATATACGAAACTACAATCACTATACCGGTATCTTCAGTGTGGAAACGAAGCTCCTGTATCCGAATCTTGCGCACGGCCTCGGGCTCATCCGTGAGATTCTGCAGTCTACGAAATTTGAGGATCAGAAGCGCATGTCAGAGATTCTCAATGAAGCCCGTTCGAGAGAACGCATGCGGATCGAGGGCGCCGGCCACAGCTATGCGGTCAACCGGGCCAGCTCGTATTTTTCGGGCACCGGCCGTTATCAGGACCTTACGGGCGGCATCAGCTATTACCGTTTCGTGAACCGGATTTCGGAGGACTTCCGTACGGAGCCGAAGGCCCTGGCCTGCCGGCTCTGGGAGGTGGCGGACAAGCTCTTCCGCACAGAGAATATGTTTGTGTCGATCACATCAGAAGCTGCAGGGCAGGAGGCCTTCCGGAAGATATATCCGGAGTGGCAGGAGAGCTATCTTCAGGCACTTCGCGAGAAAGAGCTTCTTCGGGAGGTGCTGGATGCCGGATATACCGCCGGCGCTCCGGACAGCAGCGACGATTTAAAGCCGCAGCTTCTTCTGGAGGGCAATCGGAATGAGGGCTTCCGGACACCGTCGCAGGTAAACTATGTAGCGCGGGCCGGCCGCTTTAGTCAGCCGTATACCGGCGCGCTGCGCGTGCTGAAGGTGATTCTGAATTACGAATACCTCTGGCTGAATCTCCGCGTGAAGGGCGGGGCCTACGGCTGCATGGCCGGCTTCGGCCGCTCCGGCGAGGGCTATCTTTGCTCCTACCGGGACCCGCACCTGAAGGAGACCCTCAATGTCTATGCCGGACTGCCGGAGTATATCCGGAGCTTCACAACCACCCGGCGTGACATGACGAAGTACATCATCGGTGCCATAAGTGAGCTGGATACGCCGCGGACGCATGCCAATGCAGCCGCCCTCAGCGTCAGCGCCTACCTTTCACATGTAGACAGCGCGATGCTGCAGCGGGAGCGCGATCAGGTGCTGCAGACGACGGAGGCCGATATCCGTGCGCTGGCGCCGTATGTCGAAGCCCTGCTGTCCACCGGTGCCGCCTGCACCATCGGCAGCGGCTCGGAGATCGATGCACATCCGGAACTCTTCGGAACCAGAGAGGAGCTTTACAAATGATCAGAACAGGCTTTGCAGCGCTGGTGGGGCGCCCGAACGTCGGAAAATCCACGCTGATGAACCACGTAATCGGACAGAAAATCGCGATTACTTCGGAGAAGCCGCAGACCACCCGGGGACGCATCCAGACGGTCTATGATGATGCGCGCGGGCAGATTGTATTTCTCGATACGCCCGGCATTCACAAGGCGGCAAATAAGCTCGGTGAATACATGGATCATGTGGCGGAAAAGACTCTCGAGGACGTGGATGTGATTGTCTGGCTCGTAGAGCCAACGACCTATATCGGTGCCGGTGAGCAGCATATTGCGGAAATTCTGCAGAAATACAATAAGCCCCGGATTCTGGTGATCAACAAGATCGATACACTGAAGGATCCGTCGGCGGAGCTGGCCGCAGCGATCGGAAAATATCGGGCACTGATGGATTTCACGGAGATTGTGCCGGTATCCGCGGCACGGAGTCAGAACATTGAGGAATTAAAGAAGGTGCTCTTTCAGTATCTTCCGGAAGGCCCGCGCTATTTTGACGAGGATACGGTGACGGATCAGAGCATGCGGGAGATCGCCGCTGAGCTGATCCGCGAGCAGGCACTCCGCAAGCTGAAGGATGAGGTGCCGCACGGCATTGCCGTCCTGATGGATGAGATGCACCAGCGCGCCGACGGCCTCTGGGACATCAAGGCGACCATCGTATGCGAGCGGGATGCACATAAGGGCATCATCATCGGAAAGGGCGGCGCCATGCTGAAGCGCATCGGTACCGGTGCCCGCATCCAGATCGAGCGCATGACCGGGGACCGGGTCAATCTGCAGCTGTTTGTGAAGGTGCGGAAGGACTGGCGGGACTCGGACGTTTTTCTGAAAAACTACGGTTTCAAGGATGAAAGCTGATGCAGGAGGAGCTGGTTTTTCACGGGCTTGTACTGAGCGCGGCCCCCTCCCGGGACTTTGACCGGCGGCTGTCGGTGCTGACGACAGAGTGCGGAAAGCTGACCGTCTGGGCAGCCGGTGCAAAAAAACCGGGCTCGCCCCTGATGGCGGCTGCGCGAAGCTTCGTCTTCGGCAGCTTTTATGTGACGAAGGGGCGAAGCGGCTATAATCTTCGCTCTGTGAAGGTGCGTGCGTATTTTGAGGAAATCGCACTGGATCTCACGAATGCCTGCTACGGCTCCTATCTCCTGGAGCTTGCAGACTATACGGCACAGGAAAATCTGGAGGCGGCAGATATGGTGAATCTCATCTATCTGTCGCTTCGGGCAATTCTGAATCCGAAGCTTTCGAATGAGCTGGTGCGGTGGATCTATGAGCTTCGTCTGCTGCTTCTGAACGGTGAATATACGGAGCGGCCGCCCCTTGACTGCACGGAAGCCTGCAGTCGGGCCTGGCAGCATGTACTGCATGCACCGCTTTCGAAGCTCTATACCTTTACACTGACGCCGGAGAGCCTCGCCGAATTCGGACAGAATGTGCAGCTGCTTCTGCAGGAGCAGCTGCCGGGACATTTTCGTTCGCTGGACATCCTGAAGGCACTGTGAGAGAGAAAAGATATGAAAAAAATAGAAGCCTTTGATGCGATCCGGGGCATCGCCTGCCTCATCGTGCTGACCGCCCATTGGGCCGCTACCGTGCCGGAGCTTCATATGTATGCCTCCGGCTGCGGCAAGATCGGTGTATGGTGCTTTATGCTGCTGAGCGGATTTTTTCTGCTTGGCCCTTGGCTGTACGGTGAGCGGCGCTTCTCCCTGCCGCAGTATTATTTTAAGAAGCTGCTCCGGATCTATCCGTCCTATCTTCTGACCCTTCTTTTTTCCTGCTTCTTTGTCTATCTTGATCCCCGGGAGCTGCTGCCGCATATATTGGCCCTGGAGGGGAAGGGACATTTCTGGTACATGCCGGTGATCATGAAGCTCTATCTGCTGTTTCCGTTCGTGCTTTTGCTGAAGAAAATATGCCGGCGGGAGAGTATGCTTGCAGCGGTGCTGATGGTGCTTATGATCGGCTTTTCACTTGCGTTCCCGTTTATACAGTATACAGAGAACTCCATTCAGCTTCGCTGGTATCTGCCGGTCTTCCTTCTGGGAATGCTTCTGTCCGTCCTGTATCATCATTTCGATAAAGAGCAGCCGGAGAGCAGCCGGTTTGACGCCCTGTCGGTTGCTGCGGCCGCGGGGATTGTGCTGCTGACGCCGGCGGCACGGGCCTGTCTCTGGGACCTCGAGCCCTCCGACTGGCTGCAGAACAAGTATCTTCTGATCGGCGGCCTCTGGGCGTTGATCCTCGTCGGTGTGCTGTACGGCCGCTATCTGAAGACCGGACTTTCGCAGTGCCGGCTCCTGAAATGCATCGGGAAATACAGCTATGAGCTGTATCTTGTTCATTATGTCATCCTGCGGACGCTTTCCCTGCTCGTTGAGAATATATGGCTCCGGGGTCTTCTTATGCTTCTTCTCAGTGTCATCCTCGCCGTGCCGTTTCACCGTATTTCAGAACGGATCGGAAAACTCGGCACCGCAGGGGCGCGATGACGGTTCCGCAGCGTTTTCTTTCCTTTCGGACGGACGTCTTTTCGTGGGCGCCTTTAGGACTGGATTTTTTCAGCTGCCCGATGTATAGTGTGAAAAGCGCTTCGGCGCAGTACGAATCACTTTATTCTCAGCCGCACTCCGGCGGCAGAAAGAGGAAAATCATGCCAAAGAATTACACAATGGACACCATCGTTTCGCTCGCAAAGTCGAGAGGCTTCGTATATCCGGGCTCTGAGATCTACGGCGGCCTTGCCAATACCTGGGATTACGGAAATCTCGGCGTCGAGCTGAAGAACAATGTGAAGAAAGCCTGGTGGAAGAAATTTATCCAGGAATCAAAATACAATGTCGGCATTGACTGCGCGATTCTGATGAATCCGCAGACCTGGGTAGCCTCCGGACATCTCGCTTCCTTCTCGGATCCGCTGATGGACTGCAAGGAGTGCCATGAGCGCTTCCGCGCCGACAAGCTGATCGAGGATTATGCAGAGGCCAATGGCATCGACATCGGCGGCTCTGCGGACAGCATGTCGAAGGAGGAGATGGAAGCCTTCATTGAAGAGCATCAGGTGGCCTGCCCGACCTGCGGCAAGCATAACTTCACCGGCATCCGTCAGTTCAATCTGATGTTCAAGACCTTCCAGGGCGTAACCGAGGATGCAAAGAATGCGGTTTATCTTCGTCCGGAGACGGCGCAGGGCATCTTCGTAAACTTCAAGAATGTGCAGCGCTCCTCCAGAAAGAAGCTGCCGTTCGGTATCGGTCAGATCGGAAAGTCCTTCCGAAATGAGATTACACCTGGCAACTTCACCTTCCGTACGCGTGAGTTTGAGCAGATGGAGCTCGAGTTCTTCTGCAAGCCGGATACGGATCTTGAGTGGTTTGGCTACTGGAAGGAGTTCTGCATGAACTGGCTTCTGGAGCTGGGCATTCCGAAGGACATGCTGCGTGCCCGAGATCATTCCCCGGAGGAGCTTTGCTTCTATTCGAAGGCGACGACGGACCTCGAGTTCACCTTCCCGTTCGGCTGGGGCGAGCTGTGGGGCATTGCCGACCGTACGGATTATGACCTCGGCCGTCACCAGGAGGTTTCCGGTCAGGATCTGACGTATTTTGACGAGGAAACCAATACGCACTACATTCCGTACGTCATTGAGCCGTCCCTGGGTGCCGATCGTGTGACCCTCGCCTTCCTTTGCGCGGCCTATGATGTCGAGGAGCTGGAGGGCGGTGATGAGCGTACCGTGCTTCGTTTCCATCCGGCCATTGCACCGGTTAAGGTAGGTATCCTGCCGCTTTCGAAGAAGCTGGCAGAGCCGGCGCAGGCCATCCATGATGAGCTTGCGAAGTACTGGAATGTGGAGTATGACGATCGCGGCAACATCGGAAAGCGCTACAGAAGACAGGATGAAATCGGCACACCGTATTGTGTGACCTATGATTTCGATTCGGAGAATGATCACTGCGTAACCGTCCGTGAGCGTGATTCCATGGCGCAGGAGCGCGTGCCGATCGATCAGCTGAAGAGCTATTTCGAGGAAAAGCTCGCATTCTGATCCTGCGGGAAGGCGGCACAGCCGGAATCAGCAAAAGGGCAGCTCTTCGGCGTCCGGACCGCGCAACTGGTATACATAAAATCTGAAAGAGTCCGTTCCGGAGCATGTCTCCGGAGCGGATTTTTTATAAGGAGCCGGTACCTCCGTGCTTCCTTCCACCGCTGCAAATGTGATCGCAGCTTCACAAATTCGTAACATGTGCAGTATAGAATAATAATCGTTCAGGGCCCGGCTCTGAACATCGGACGTTTCGAAATGGGGACAGAGCAATGAAGCATATAGGACTTATGGGCCGCGTGGGCGTCAGCTTTCTCATCAGTACGGTACTGCCGCTTTTTCTGATGTATCTGATGTTTCGCGGTATTACGACGATGAGCATGAATGTCATGCTGATGATTCTGGCGGGTCTTTTTCTGATCGGCTGGATCTACATGGGGATTGTCAAGCCGGTGGATGAGCTGAAGACAGCAGCGAAGCGGATCGAATCCGGAGACCTTGATTTTACGCTGGAATCGGAGACCAATGATGAATTCGGTGAGCTGATGCAGGCCTTTGATGAGATGCGGATGCGGCTGAAGGAAACCCAGGAGGAGAAAATACGCAACGATACGGCCAACCGGGAGCTCCTGTCCAACATTGCCCATGACCTGAAGACTCCGCTGACGGCCATCAAGGGCTACAGCGAGGGCATCCTGGACGGCGTCGCCAGCAGCCCGGAAATGCAGCGGAAGTACATTCAGACCATCAATACGAAGGCCGCGGAGATGGACCGTCTGATTGATGAGCTCCGCTATTATGTCAAGGTGGAATCCGACCGAATCCCCTATGACTTTCAGCATATCCGTGTGAAGGATTATTTTCAGGACTGTGCGGATGAGTTTGGGCTGGATATGGCGTCCCAGGGCATTACGTTCCGCTATGAAAATCAGGTGGACCCAGAGGTGGAGATGATCGCCGATCCGGAGCAGCTCCGGAAGGTCATCAGCAATATCGTTTCCAATTCCGTGAAATACATGGATAAGGAAAATAAAAAGATCGAGCTTACATTGGAGGATGCCGGCGATTTCATTCAGGTGAATCTCTCTGACAACGGCAAGGGGATTTCTCGTTCGGATCTGCCGTACATTTTCCAGCGCTTTTTCCGGGCGGACAGCTCCCGCAATTCGATGAAGGGCGGGTCCGGCATCGGACTTTCGATTGTGAAGAAAATTGTAGAGGACAGCGGCGGCCGCATCTGGGCCGGTTCCGCAGAAGGCGAGGGAACGACGATTCACTTTGTACTGCGTAAATACATTCGCTGTCCGGAGGAGGCAACACATGACTGAAGAGAAGAAAAGGATTCTGATTATAGAGGATGAGCAGGCGATTGCGGAGCTGGAGCGGGATTATCTGGAAATCTCCGGCTTTTTGGTGGAGATCGCGTCTGACGGCGACACAGGACTTCGGATGGCGCTGGAGGGCGATTATGCACTGCTGATCCTGGACCTCATGCTGCCGGGCATGGACGGCTTCGCGGTATGCGAGAAGGTACGGGCGGCAAAGGATATTCCGATCATCATCGTATCGGCCCGGAAGGATGACATCGACAAGATCCGGGGCCTCGGACTCGGTGCGGACGATTATATGACCAAGCCGTTTTCGGCGTCGGAAATGGTGGCGCGCGTGAAGGCCCATCTGTCCCGCTACAGCCGCCTCCTCGAGGTCAGTCGGGAGAACAGCGGCATTCTGAACATCCACGGACTGCAGATTGATCCGGGCTCCCGCAGAGTCTTTGTGAACGGAGAGGAGCGCAGCTTTACGACCAAGGAATTTGATCTTCTGTATTTCCTGGCGTCGCATCCGAACCGCGTATTTACGAAGGCCGAGCTCTTCAAGGAAATCTGGAAGATGGACTCCGTCGGCGACATTGCCACCGTTACGGTGCATATCAAAAAAATCCGTGAAAAGATCGAAATGAATTCGGCGAAGCCGCAGTATATCGAGACGATCTGGGGCGTCGGCTACCGGTTTAAGGTATAGCAACGGAGAGTTTTGTTATTTAATTAACAAATTTTTTCGAATGTAAACGTTTACATTTCTTGTTCATACTTTACTAAAAAACCTTCATAAAGTATAATCCGTATAGTGATTTTTTCCGTCAGATACGAAAAGACACTTGAGCTGCTTTGGGAGGACTGCCGCGTCATGCGGCTTTTTTTCGGCCGCTCATATGTATACACAGGATGAGGAGGATAAGCAATGGCTAGGAAATGGGTGTATTTGTTCACGGAGGGAAACGCAGACATGCGTGAGCTTCTGGGTGGTAAGGGCGCGAATCTCGCGGAGATGACCAACATCGGTCTTCCGGTTCCGCAGGGCTTTACCATCACAACCGAGGCCTGCACACAATATTATGAGGACGGACGTGAGATCAATGATGAGATCATGGGCCAGATCAAGGAGCACATCGGCAAGCTGGAGGAGATCACCGGAAAGAAGTTCGGTGACCACGAGAATCCGCTGCTTGTATCGGTACGTTCCGGCGCACGCGCTTCCATGCCGGGTATGATGGACACCATTTTGAACCTCGGCCTCAATGAAGACGTTGTGAAGGTTCTTTCCGAGAAGTCCGGCAATCCGCGTTGGGCATGGGATTCCTACAGACGTTTCATTCAGATGTACTCGGATGTCGTAATGGAGGTTTCAAAGAGCGAGTTCGAGAAGCTGATCGATCAGAAGAAGAGCGAGAAGGGCGTAACCCTCGATGTGGAGCTGGATGCCGAGGACCTGCATGATCTGGCGGAGCAGTTCAAGGCGAAGTACAAGGAAGCCCTCGGTGCAGAGTTCCCGACGGACCCGAAGGATCAGCTGTACGGTGCGATCAAGGCCGTATTCCGTTCCTGGGATAACCCGCGTGCCAATGTTTACCGCCGTGACAACGATATCCCGTATTCCTGGGGCACCGCTGTAAATGTACAGTCCATGGCCTTCGGAAACATGGGTGATGACTGCGGTACCGGTGTGGCCTTCACGAGAGATCCGGCGACCGGCGCGAAGGGACTGTTCGGTGAGTTCCTGACCAATGCTCAGGGCGAGGATGTGGTAGCCGGCGTTCGTACACCGATGCATATCCAGGAGATGGAGCAGAAGTTCCCGCAGGCCTTTGAGGAGTTCAAGAAGGTTTGTCAGACACTGGAGAAGCATTACAGAGACATGCAGGATATGGAGTTTACCGTAGAGCACGGAAAGCTGTATATGCTGCAGACCAGAAACGGTAAGAGAACCGCACAGGCAGCATTGAAGATTGCATGTGATCTCGTGGACGAGGGCATGCGCAGTGAGAAGGAAGCGGTAGCCATGATCGACCCGCGAAACCTCGATACGCTGCTTCATCCGCAGTTTGATCCGGCAGCCATCAAGAAGGCTGTGCCGCTCGGCAAGGGTCTCGGTGCATCTCCGGGTGCAGCCTGCGGTAAGGTTGTATTTACAGCCGAGGATGCTGAGGAGTGGAATGCACGCGGTGAGAAGGTGATCCTGGTTCGTCTCGAGACCTCTCCGGAGGATATCACCGGCATGAAGTCCTCGGAGGGTATTCTGACCGTGCGCGGCGGTATGACCAGCCATGCAGCCGTTGTAGCCCGCGGTATGGGTGAGTGCTGCGTATCCGGCTGCGGCGCCATCGTGATGGACGAGGAGAACAAGCAGTTCACCCTCGGCGGCAAGACCATCAAGGAGGGCGATTTCATCTCCATCGACGGCACCACCGGCAATATCTATGACGGACAGATTCCGACCGTGGATGCTTCCATTTCCGGCGACTTCGGACGCATCATGGGCTGGGCCGACAAGTACAGAAAGCTCGGTGTCCGGACCAATGCCGATACACCGCGTGATGCAAAGAAGGCGCGTGAGCTCGGTGCACAGGGCATCGGTCTCTGCCGTACAGAGCATATGTTCTTTGATCCGGAGAGAATCGAAGCCTTCCGTGAGATGATCTGCTCCGATACCGTGGAGGAGCGTGAGAAGGCGCTCGCAAAGATCGAGCCGTATCAGCAGGATGACTTTAAGCAGCTCTTTGAGGCCATGGAGGGTGACCCGGTAACCATCCGTTTCCTGGATCCGCCTCTTCATGAGTTCGTACCGACCACGGAGCCGGAGATCAAGCAGCTGGCGGAGAAGATGGGTAAGACCGTAGAGAAGATCAAGGCTGTGATTGCAGGTCTTCATGAGTTTAACCCGATGATGGGTCACAGAGGCTGCCGTCTCACCGTTACCTATCCGGAGATCGCCGTGATGCAGACCCAGGCCATCATCCGTGCAGCCATCGAGGTGAAGAAGGCTCATGCGGACTGGAACACCGTTCCGGAGATCATGATTCCGCTGGTAGGCGAGGTGAAGGAATTCAAGTTCGTCAAGAACATCGTTGTGAAGACAGCAGATGAGGAGATTGCAAAGGCCGGCATTGACCTTAAGTACGAGGTTGGTACCATGATCGAGATTCCGAGAGCAGCACTGACGGCCGACGAGATCGCAGCTGAGGCAGACTTCTTCTGCTTCGGAACCAACGACCTTACACAGATGACCTTCGGCTTCTCCCGTGATGATGCCGGCAAGTTCCTGGACAGCTACTATGATACCAAGATCTACGAGCAGGATCCGTTTGCAAAGCTCGATCAGAAGGGTGTCGGCAAGCTGATGAAGATGACCATTTCTCTCGGTAAGCCGGTAAATCCGAAGCTCCACTGCGGTATCTGCGGCGAGCACGGCGGCGATCCGTCTTCTGTAGAGTTCTGCCATGACATCGGACTCGACTATGTATCCTGCTCACCGTTCCGTGTACCGGTTGCAAGACTGGCTGCGGCACAGGCAGAGATCAAGAATCCGAGAGGCTGATACGTACATGCGCCCGGGCGTATGAGGTGATCACTGAAGCAGAGGCCATCCGACCGTGGATGACAGGCGGAGAATGCATACAGCATTCTCCGCCTTTTCTTTTCTTGCAGAGAAGTCCGCGATCCGCTATGATCATCGAAAAAGAAAAGTGTCGGAGGAAAATATGAATAAGAAGAAAAACATTGCTCTGATCGGCTTCATGGGCGCAGGAAAAACAACTGTATCGCACTGCTTAAGGGAGCAGTACGGCTATACGGAAATTGACACCGATCAGGAGATCGTGCAGCAGGACGGACGTCCGATCACCCAGATCTTTGAAGAGGACGGCGAGGCCTATTTCCGGCAGCTCGAGCAGGAAACGGTGCTGCGGCTTCAAAAGGTACAGAATGCGGTTATTTCCTGCGGCGGCGGACTGGTGCTGCGCCCGGAAAATGCAGAAAACCTGAAGCAGTTCTGTACCGTTGTATTTCTGACAGCTACGCCGGAAACGACGCTTTCGAGGGTGAAGGATTCGACCGATCGACCGGTTCTGAACGGACATATGAACGTAGACTACATTCAGAAGCTGCAGGAGCAGCGCCGTCCGGCTTATGAGGCGGCAGCGAATCTGGAGGTCCGAACGGACGGCCGCCCGGTGGAGGAAATCTGTCAGGAGATCCTTATGCGGATCGGACATTTTGCGGAGCAGCCGGCAGAGTAAGCCTCTGCTCGGAGTGCGTGTTAGCAATTTTAGACAAGAAAAGTGAACCGGTTTACCGCAACATTCACAAACTTATCCGGAAGCCGGCATTTGCCCTTGAACCATGGTTTTAAATACACTAAGATAAGCATGGTATGGAATGCTTTTCGGCATTCCCGGTATCCTGTAAAAAGATAAAGGAGAGTCATTATGGCAGGTATTCTTGATAAATTTAAGCTTGACGGCAAGGTGGCATGGGTCACCGGCGCATCCTACGGCCTCGGTCTTGCATATGCGGTTGCATTTGCAGAGGCAGGCGCAAAGAAGGTTGTATTCAATGACATCAACCAGGAGCTGGTGGACAGAGGCATCGCAGAGTACAAGAAGCACGGCATCGACGCCTACGGCGTTGTATGTGACGTTACCAATGAGGAGCAGGTCAATGCACTCGTAAAGGACGTAGAGGAGAAGTTCGGCGGCGTTGACATCCTTGTAAACAATGCCGGCATCATCAAGCGCATCCCGATGGTGGAGATGACGAAGCAGCAGTGGGATCAGGTAATCAATGTTGACCTCACCGGTCCGTTCCTCTGCGCAAAGGCAGTTCTTCCGGGTATGATCAAGAAGGGCTACGGAAAGATCATCAACGCATGCTCCATGATGTCCGAGCTCGGCCGCGAGACCGTTTCGGCATATGCGGCAGCGAAGGGCGGCCTCAAGATGCTGACCAAGAACATTTGCTCTGAGTACGGCCAGTACAACATTCAGTGCAATGCCATCGGACCGGGCTACATTGCGACTCCGCAGACAGCACCGCTTCGTGCAAAGCAGGCCGACGGCTCCATGGCACCGTTTGACCGTTTCATCCGTTCGAAGACACCGGCACAGCGCTGGGGCGAGACAGAGGACCTGCAGGGTCTTGCTGTATTCCTTGCTTCACCGGCTTCCGATTTCATCAACGGCCAGGTTGTTTACATCGACGGCGGTATCCTTGCCTACATCGGCCAGGATCCGAGCCAGCTCGATGAGTCCAAGTTCAAGGATGTAGAAGGCGTAGAGGACATCAAGGTAGAGGATAACTAAGGAAAAGGCCTCCACCGTCCTACGGATTATTTGAAGAAACGAAAAAGGAGAGACCGCTTCGGCGGGCTCTCTTTTTTTTTCGCTGTTCAGATGCGTTTTGAAAAAATGACCAAAATTGCGGCGGAAATAGTGCACGTTCTGTGGTATTATGATGGTGTGCTGCATAAAAAGAAAAAGACCCGTTGCCGGGTCTTTTTCATCCGCACAATGCGGGTCAAATGACGATGTCGGTAAAACCTTATTTGCACTCGTCTTGTAGGTTATGGATAAAGGCTAACATGTATCAGGTCGGCTGTCAAGGGTGAAGAGGAAAGAGGTCTTTTTGTGAAAAGCGGAACATATTATCTCGGATTGGATATGGGAACAAATTCAGTGGGATGGGCTGTGACAGACAGCAGCTATCATATCCTCCGGGCCAAAGGAAAGGATTTGTGGGGGATCAGAGAATTCGACGAAGCGGCAACGGCGGTGGATCGGCGCTCAATCCGTATATCGCGGCGTCGGCGTCAGCGGGAGACGGCACGGATCGGGCTTTTGAAAAGCTGGTTTGCAGATGCTGTTAGTACAAAAGATCCCAATTTCTTTGCGCGTCTTGAAAACAGCAGATATTATCTGGAAGATAAGGATGAACAGGTAAGAGACAAAAATGCCATTTTTAATGATGCCGATTTTAAGGATAAGAATTATTTTAAGGCTTATCCCACCATATTCCACCTTCGCATGAAGCTGATCGAGGATCCCTCGACGGCAAAGGATGTACGACTTGTTTATCTTGCGGTCCTCAATATGTTTAAGCACAGGGGGCATTTTCTGGATAAGGGTACAGAGTCGGTGCTTCAGATGACAGATATGGCATGCCTGTATGACGTTGCCGCTGAGAATGTAGCGGCCGCACAGATACCGCTGAAGGACAACGAAAGTGTGCTGCTGGAGCTTCCGAGATGTCCGGAAGAGCTGAAGCTGCAGTTTCAGTCTGTTCTCACCAACAGAGAACTGTCGAGGAAAGCACGAAGAGAACAGCTGGCGGCATTACTCTGCATAACATCGAAGCAGAAGCAGCTGCTGGAGCTTCTGAACGGAATGTGCGGGCTCAGCATGAAGCTTTCGACTCTTTTTGGGGAGGACATTACAGATGAGAATGGCAGCAAAATAGAGATCAGCTTCGCAAACGGCAGCGCAGATGAAGCCATGGACAAGCTGTCTGAACTTTTAAATGATGAGTTTTTCACGGTCCTTCTGTCTCTGCGAGACATATATACGAATGCCGCTCTCCAGGGGATACTGAAGGGCAGCACATACCTGTCAGAGGCCAGAATAAAAATATATGACAAGCATCATCATGATCTTGTGCTGCTGAAAAAGCTGCTGAAGCAGCATTCGATGGCGGATTATGATGCGATGTTCCGCTCCGATGAAAAAGGTAGCTACAGTGCATATGTTCATTCCTGCAATTCTAAACAGGTAAATATTAAAAACAGAAACAGACCGAAGCGTCGGGGCATAAAGGAACGGACGCAGGAGCAATTCTATGCATATGTAAAAAAGCTGATCAGAGAGTATCCGGAATCGGAAGAGAAGTCCTATATCCTGACAGAGATCGAAAAGGAAAACTTTATGCCGAAGCAGCTGACGTCGTCCAATGGCGTGATTCCCAACCAGCTGCATGCACGGGAGTTGAAGGCGATTCTTAAGAATGCCGAACAGTATCTCAACTTTCTTAAGGAGAAGGATGCGTCCGGCCTTACAGTATCAGAGCGTATACAGCAGCTGTTTTCATTTACCATTCCTTATTATATCGGGCCGGTATCTGAAAATATAGGAAAGGAAGATTATAAGGGCACAGGCTGGGCAGTTCGAAAAGCATCGGGCCGCATACTGCCCTGGAATATAAAGGAAAAAATTGACATTGAGGAAACGCGCAAAGGCTTTGTAGAAAGGCTGATTCGCAGCTGTACGTATATGAACAACGAGAAAGTGCTCCCGAAGTCTTCTCTTTTGTATGAGCGTTTTTGCGTGCTGAATGAGATCAACAACATCAGGGTCAATGGAGAGAAACTGGATATCAAAATCAAACAGGCCATATATACAGAGCTTTTTGAAAAAGGAAAGAAAGTCAGGAGAAAAGACATCGAAAAGCTTCTTATTTCGGAGGGCATTTTGTCACAGGACAATACTGCTGCGCTGTCCGGGATCGATATCGAGACCAACAGCAGCCTCTCTTCGTGGGGGAAACTAAAGGCCGTATTTGGAGAACACCTGAAGGAGGACAAATATCGAAGCATTGCCGAGGATATCATATATCTCTGCACGGTTTACGGAGATGATAAACCGGAGCTTAAAAGATTGCTTGTGGAAAAGTATACATCTGATCTGCATTCGGATCGGAATGTTTTAAACAGCAAGGATATTGGCCGCATCGCGGGCTGCAAATTTTCTGACTGGGGAAGATTTTCTGCGAAATTTCTGATGCTGGAAGGGACAAATAAGGAAACCGGTGAAGTGATGCCGCTGATCCGAGCACTTTGGGAAACCAATGATAATCTCATGGAGCTTCTTTCTGACCGATATACATACATGGATGAGTTGAAGGAGGTACAGAGCAGGATCAATAGAAGCTTGTCTGAAATTACAATCGAAGATTTTGACGAGATGTATTTTTCAGCACCGGTGAAGCGGATGGTATGGCAGACATTTAAAGTGATCCAGGAAATTGAAAAGGTTATGGGTGCGGCACCGGACAGAATTTTTGTCGAAATGGCTCGGCAGGAAGAAAAGGAAAAAAAGAGAACCGTTTCAAGAGTCGATGCATTTAAGGCGCTGTACAAAGAAATTAAGGATGAGGACCGCAACTGGCTGAAATTCATTGAAGACAGAGAAAAAGACGGGTCCATCCGATCCAAGAAAATGTATCTGTACCTGACGCAGATGGGTAAATGCATGTACAGCGGGCATGAGCTGGATCTGAATGAGCTGATGACGGATAAATACGATATCGATCATATTTACCCAAGAAGCAAGGTGAAGGACGATAATATTGCCAATAATCTGGTTCTGGTGGAAAAGGCAATTAACAATAAGAAGCAGGATGTCTATCCGATCCATGCGGACATCCGTCATAAGATGACGCCGTATTGGAAGCTTCTGCTGGAGAAAAAGCTGATTACAAAGGAAAAGTATGACAGGCTCACCGGCAGCAGCGGATTTACGCCGGAGCAGCTGGCGGGATTCATCGAGAGGCAGCTGGTGGAAACGCGCCAAGGAACGAAAAGTGTTGCAAATCTGCTTCAGGAGCTTATGCCGGAGAGCACAAAGGTAGTATTTGCCAAGGCCGGTAATGTATCCGATTTCCGGCATGACAATAAGCTGCTTAAATCACGCATTGTAAATGATATGCACCATGCGCATGACGCGTATCTCAACATTGTTGTGGGAAATGTTTACTATACAAAGTTTACGGCGAGTGCCCGGAATTTTATAAGGGACTATGAGGGAAACAAGGATGCATACAGATATCATCTCGGAAAAATGTTTGAAAGGGATGTAAAGCGGGACGGATATACGGCATGGATTGCAGAAAATGATCAGGAGACTGTAGCGAATGCAAGCATTCGCACAGTCAGAAGCATGCTGTCTAAGCCGAGCCCTCTGCTTGCCAGAATGAGCTACGAGGGGCACGGAGGCATAGCAGAACAGACCCTATATGGAAAAGCGGATGTACAAAAATCAAAATCACCCGATGCATACATTCCGCTGAAAACATTCGACCAAAGACTCTGCGATACTGCAAAATATGGAGGCTTTTCATCCGTTTCGACGGCATACTTTACATTGGTTGAGTATACGAGGAAAGGCAAAAAGGTAAGAAGCCTCGAGGCAGTGCCGGTATATCTTAAGGACAGAATTGAAAAGGATGATCGTATTCTTACGGATTATCTCAGAAAACAAATCGGAGACGGGAAGCTGAGGATATGCTGCAGCAAGGTGAAGCTGAAGTCCCTGCTGAAGATAAATGGCTATGGAGTCTATCTGACGGGAAAAACCGGAAATCAGCTGATTATCCGAAATGCAGTTCAGCTTCTGATGCATCAGGAGCAGGTGAATTACATTAAAAAGCTGGAAAGTGAGGACTCCGGCGGGCTCACGAAAGAAGACAATATGAAGATGTATGATCTGCTGATCCGAAAGCATGCAGGCAAGCCGTTTACGAACAGACCGAACCCGATACTTGATAAATTAAAAGCGGGACGGGATAAATTTTCTTTACTTGAGATGGAGATGCAGAAAAAGACGTTAAAGGAGATATTGAAAACTACCGCTGTTGGAGGGAGCGGAGCAGATTTAAGGTCGATAGATGCATCTTCTAATACAGGTGTCACATTGACAAATAAAGTGATTTCGGGCAATGCTGAGTTCAAGCTTATTCAGCAGTCGGTGACCGGGCTTTATGAACATGAAATTGATTTGTTGAAAATATGAGTTGGCGTACGGTGATTATTTCGAAAAGTGCCAAGCTGGATTATCAGATGGGCTATATGGTGGTGCGGCAGGATACGGTCAGCAAAATTCATTTAAGCGAGCTTTCGACGCTGCTTGTGGAAACAACGGCCGTATCGATTACCTGTGCCCTCATGAATGAGCTGGTCAAGAAGAAGGTTAAGGTGATTTTCTGTGATGAGAAGCGTAATCCTTCGTCAGAGCTGATGCCTTATTACGGAAGCCATGATACCAGCGTTAAAGTGCGGAATCAGATTGCCTGGAGCGATGATATTAAAAAGGCGGTATGGACGGAAATCGTGGCTGAAAAGATACGAAAGCAGGCGCAGCAGCTGGAAACACATGATAGACCGGAGGCGGGTATGCTGTATTCCTATATATCGGAGATGGCCTTCGGAGATGAGACCAACAGAGAAGGGCATGCAGCAAAGGTTTACTTCAATGCCCTGTTCGGTATGGATTTTACACGAACGGAGGAGAACAGCATCAATGCTGCCTTAAATTACGGCTATTCGCTTCTGCTGTCGATATTCACACGGGAAATTGTGGCCAACGGTTATATCACACAGCTCGGGTTGTTTCATGACAATATGTTTAACCAGTTTAATCTGGCTTCGGATCTGATGGAACCATTCAGACCCATCGTGGACTGCAGGGTGTGTCAGCTGAAACCGCTGAAATTTGAACAGGATGAGAAAATTGAAATGATCGGATTGTTTAATCTGCAGCTTACGATCGGAGGGAGGTGCGAATATCTTGCAAATGCAGTTAAAATTTATTGCAGAAGTATATTTGATGCGCTGAATGATAAGGATGTCTCGCTAATTAAATTTTACGATTATGAGCTATAGATTTATGCGTGTAGTAGTGTTTTTCGATCTTCCGGTTGTAACAAATGATGACATGCGGGAATACCGTAAATTCAGAAAATTTCTGATCAAGAGTGGCTTTATTATGATGCAGGAATCGGTGTATTCGAAGCTGACTCCGAATGCAGTAACAGCAGATGCCATAACGGAGGCCATCCGAAAAAATAAGCCCCCGGCAGGCCTTGTGCAGGTGCTGAAGGTTACGGAGAAGCAATTCAATCGAATGGAATTTATCGTAGGCGAGTCACATTCCGATGTGATTGATTCAGACGAAAGGATCGTATTTTTGTGAAGCTGATCAATGTAGATTATCCCGGTCTTGAAATTACATTTGCTGACAATACGGTGAACGTATTGGTATGCGAGTTGAGACACCTCTATTCAGAGCTGATTTATGATATGGTGGATCAATGTGCAGGACACAGCGGCAGCTTCGTGCTGTCGGAGGATGCCAGACCCCTGAACCCAAAGAACAGTGTGGAGCTTATCATTGACCCGTTTCATTTGGATTTTGCTAACAGGCGCATCTTATCAAAGCTTCATCAGGAGATCACAGATGTTATTCAGCAGGAAATGTTTGAAAAGCTTTCGGAGCTTAATGCCAAGGCCGTTGAGCTGATTGATGAAGCAGTCATGTCTGTTCCGTATCCGGTTACATACGATGTGAATGCAGATATAGCGGCGGTTTTGAAACAGTACAATGTCAGAATAGATGATTGCTGTGAAAATATTGTGGAGCGCTTGTGTATTTACATGAAAATCATGAACAGGCTGTGCGGCATCAGGCTCTTTGCTATAGCCAATCTTGGAACTTTTGCGGATGACGAAGAGCTTGCGCTCCTCTATAAAACAGTGGCCTATGAAAAGCTGAATATTTTGCTGCTCGAAAACAGAGAAAGGAAGTGGCTGAATCAGGAAGAGGTTGTTATAATAGACAAAGACAGGTGCCTGATCAAGGCCCGATAACCTGCAGCGGTGGTCAGCCGTTAAACTCGGTGAGAGCCTCGTATTCAAATTTGAGGTTTGAGAGTCTTGTAGGTTAGAAAAGGTCTTAAACCCGAAACGGAATAAACAGCCGGTATTTTACGTTTGAGAGTCTTGTAGGTTAGAAAAGGTCTTAAACGGGGACTTGCACCATCACTTTCACAAAATTGTTTGAGAGTCTTGTAGGTTAGAAAAGGTCTTAAACGGTACAGGAATCCAGTGTCATCGATCCTTCGTTTGAGAGTCTTGTAGGTTAGAAAAGGTCTTAAACACTATATTCATAATCAGCAGCGTAAACCGTGTTTGAGAGTCTTGTAGGTTAGAAAAGGTCTTAAACTATTGAGGCCGTACAAGCCGCACAGCGGCAGTTTGAGAGTCTTGTAGGTTAGAAAAGGTCTTAAACGGTTCAGCAGGAGTTTATAGCAAACTATTTGTTTGAGAGTCTTGTAGGTTAGAAAAGGTCTTAAACCACTTCCTTCGTACTTGCTGTACCCTGCTTGTTTGAGAGTCTTGTAGGTTAGAAAAGGTCTTAAACGAGACATCGTCCGTATAAGTAAAACCTATAGTTTGAGAGTCTTGTAGGTTAGAAAAGGTCTTAAACAGTGAAGCGCGGGCCAGTATCACGAATGAAGTTTGAGAGTCTTGTAGGTTAGAAAAGGTCTTAAACACTTCCTTCGTACTTGCTGTACCCTGCTGGTTTGAGAGTCTTGTAGGTTAGAAAAGGTCTTAAACACGGCGTTTTTCAAGGCTGCATCCAGGGCAGTTTGAGAGTCTTGTAGGTTAGAAAAGGTCTTAAACAGTACCAGACGGAGCCGTCTTTTGCTTTCAGTTTGAGAGTCTTGTAGGTTAGAAAAGGTCTTAAACCCGTTGCATAGTATTCTTGCAGGGCTGCCTGTTTGAGAGTCTTGTAGGTTAGAAAAGGTCTTAAACCCTGTGCAGAATGCGAACACTTCCTTGACTGTTTGAGAGTCTTGTAGGTTAGAAAAGGTCTTAAACCAGCAGCAGGAAGGTCATCATCCGGTTTGGGTTTGAGAGTCTTGTAGGTTAGAAAAGGTCTTAAACATCTCGTTGAATTCCTCAACCATACCGCCCGTTTGAGAGTCTTGTAGGTTAGAAAAGGTCTTAAACCCAGATTGAACGAGGGCTTACAGTTTATGAGTTTGAGAGTCTTGTAGGTTAGAAAAGGTCTTAAACCAATTTGAAGTTCATCAATCTACATCAGTAGTTTGAGAGTCTTGTAGGTTAGAAAAGGTCTTAAACGGATAACCCGGATAACTACGACACTGACGGGTTTGAGAGTCTTGTAGGTTAGAAAAGGTCTTAAACGACACGATTTTCTTGTCGATCAGCCCGGCAGTTTGAGAGTCTTGTAGGTTAGAAAAGGTCTTAAACTCAACAAGGTTCTGAAACAGGCGTCTACAGGTTTGAGAGTCTTGTAGGTTAGAAAAGGTCTTAAACTTTACGGAGGAAGCTACCGACTACGATGGCGTTTGAGAGTCTTGTAGGTTAGAAAAGGTCTTAAACGGGCAATCCTTCAAAGAAAGGAAATCGTTCTGTTTGAGAGTCTTGTAGGTTAGAAAAGGTCTTAAACGGAGCTTGTCGCTTCTTCCGGTGAGCCTTCGTTTGAGAGTCTTGTGGGTTAGAAAAGGTCTTAAACATGGAAGGGCTGTCTTTCGAGGGGACACGAATTTGATCTTTATGGCTTCCCGATCTCGAAGCCCTGGCCTCGAAGGGCAGTCCTTCGGGGCGCCCGGCTGAACTGCTGCACTGAACCGGCACTTCGGCGGGCTCTCTTTTTGTTTCGATTCGACACATATGTCAAAGTGTGCTACACTGCAGGGAGAAAAACTCCGGATGCGGCATAGGGCTCCGGACCGGAGCATTCAACAAAGCGGGAGGTGCTTATGGCAGATTATACAGAGAGAGCCAACCAGAAGCTGGTTTCGGCGATCCATGCATTAAAGGAATCAAACGGCGAGAATACAGGCGCGGCGCAGGTGCTTACGGAGGAGCTGGCGAATGCTGAGCTCATTATGCCGGTACGGATCGTGGGGGAGAAGGCGCGGGAGCGCAGACTCTGCTACGGTGTTACGGCCAACAAGGACGGCGCACATTTCTATATGGCCTTTACCAGCCGTGCAAACCTGAAGGCCTGGTTTAAGGATACATCGACGCAGAGCGTGAAGCATTCCTTTGAGGAGGCTGCGGATATTGCGGTCAATGATCCGAAGATCTACGGCTTCGTGCTGAACCCGGGCACGGATGATTTCATCATTGCACGCGAAATGATTGCAGACATCCGCACACGGCTGAAGGGCGCGGAGCTCGGTCTGGAGGGCGAGAAGTCCTCCGTGGACGAGAAGATTGAATTTAAGGATGTGCGTCAGGACCAGACGACCGCGGATCTTCTGAATGCATTGACCGGCGCTATGCGGGATGACCGGAACGTGGCGGCCGGCTACATTCGCGACATGGTACGAAACGGGCACACGGACTACTGTGTCATCGTACGGCATATCGGCTCGATGGACGAAACCTTTCCGCGGCTGATGGCTGCAGCGCGCCGCACAAGCCGCGGACGCTCGGTGGCGATCCTGTCCGCACGTGCACCGATTGCCGAAAAAGCCATCGAAGGGCAGAAGCCGTTCTATCAGCGGGGACTGAAGCTGGTAGAGTGATGCTGCCGAAACTTCGGTGAATCACCGAAATAGTCCTTGACTTCCGAATATAAGAAATTTATTATGGGCTTATTACACAACAGTTTACTGTTAAGAAAGAGGTAGTTCTATGAAGCATATTATGACATTAAACACAAGAGATATGAAGAGATCTGAGGAGAAGGGCGGCTGCGGTGAGTGCCAGACCTCCTGCCAGTCTGCATGCAAGACCAGCTGCGGCATTGCAAATCAGCAGTGCGAGAACAAGAACGCTTAATATCACGTTCGTGTATTGACCGGGGCATGAACCGCCCCGGTTTTTTATTGTGTATCTGTGCTGCTCAGCGCCGCATCACAGAACGGTCTGTGATGCATCGGCTGAACGATTACATCTTTTTATTCAGGAGATTTTCATGATTCATCAGTATAAACTCAATGGCTACAATATCGTGCTCGATGTATACAGTGCAAGCGTTCACGTGACCGACGACCTGGCCTATGATGCCATCCGTCTGCTGGATGCGGGCCGCCCGGAGGAGGCTGCCGGCGCAGAGCTTGCTGTATTGCACCCGGAGGCATCGAAGGAGGACATTTCGGATACCTTTCTGGATATCCGTGAGCTGACGGAGCAGGGAAAACTTTTCACGAAGGATGTATATGAAAAGGCGGCCGGATATCTGAAGAAGCAGAGCACCGTCGTGAAGGCGCTCTGCCTTCTGGTATCGCACAGCTGCGATCTGAACTGCAGCTATTGCTTTGCCTCCCAGGGCAAGTTCCACGGGAAGGAAGGCATGATGACACTCGAAACTGCGAAGCGGGCGATCGATTTCCTGGTGGAGAATTCCGGAAACCGGAGAAATCTTGAGGTGGATTTCTTCGGCGGCGAGCCTCTTTTGAATTTCGAGCTCTGTAAGGAGACCGTCGCCTATGCGCGCTCCATCGAGCAGGCGCATCATAAAAACTTCCGTTTCACGCTGACCACCAACGGCGTCAAGCTGAACGATGAGGTGATGGCGTGGGCCAATAAGGAGTGTTATAACGTCGTTCTTTCACTGGACGGCCGCAAGGAGGTGCACGACCGTTTTCGCGTGGACCGTGCAGGCCGCGGCTCCTACGACCGCATTGTGCCGAACTTCCAGAAATTTGCGGCGTCCCGCGGGGACAAGAGTTATTATATGCGCGGCACCTTCTCTCATTACAATACGGATTTTACGAAGGATATTTTCCATATGGCGGATGACCTCGGCTTCCGGGAGCTGTCCATGGAGCCGGTGGTAACGGACCCGTCCAGCCCGAGTGCATTGACCGAGGAGGACCTGCCGGTGCTGTACGAGCAGTATGAGATTCTTGCAAAGGACATGCTGCGCCGGGAGAAGGACGGAAAGCCGATCACCTTCTATCATTATATGATCGATCTGGAGCATGGTCCGTGTGTATACAAGCGCGTATCCGGCTGCGGCTCGGGTACGGAATACATGGCCGTGACGGCCTGGGGCGATCTGTATCCGTGCCATCAGTTCGTCAACGATCCGGAGTACAAGCTCGGCAACATCTGGGACGGCGTGCAGCATGAAAATATCCGGGATGAATTTAAGGAGTGCAATGTCTACTCCAGGCCGGAATGCAGGGAATGCTGGGCCCGGATGTACTGCGCCGGCGGATGTGCCGCCAATGCGCTTCATGCGACGGGGGATATTCACGGCGTCTACGAATACGGCTGTAAGCTTTTCCGGAAGCGGATGGAGTGCGCCCTCATGATGAAGGTGGCAGAGGCGGAAATGGCGCAGGAGGCAGAGGAAGATGCATAAG
This sequence comes from Succinatimonas sp. CAG:777, assembly GCA_963650995.1. GTDB lineage: Bacteria > Bacillota > Clostridia > Lachnospirales > Lachnospiraceae > Oribacterium. The sequence goes on from CAVJMS010000002.1 coordinate 146,018, forward strand.
CTGCAGGAGGAGCTGGAGCAGTATCTTAAGCAGGGGCTTTATCCAATGCATATGCCGGGACACAAGCGCCGCATCGAGATCGTGCCGGGCTGCAGCGTGCGGTATGATTTTACGGAGGTCTCCGGTACGGATGATCTCCATCATGCCGATGGCATTCTGAAATCGGCCATGGAACGGACGAGCGCGCTGGTCGGCTCGGACCGCAGCTGGTATTTGGTGAACGGAAGCACCTGCGGGAATCTCGCAGGTGCTTCTGCTGTTATACCCTATGAGGCGGAGGTGATCGTTGCCCGGAACTGCCATCGGTCGGTATTCCATGCCCTGGAGCTTCGACATGCGAGAGTGCACTGGCTCTGGCCCTCCGCAGAGCTGGAAACCGGCATTTTTGAGAGCGTGCGCCCGGCGGACGTGGAACGGCTGCTTACAGCTTATCCGGCCAGCTGCGCGGTGATTCTGACGAGCCCAAGCTATGAGGGCGTCGTTTCGGATATTCGGAGCATTGCAGCGCTCTGCCACCGGCATGGGATTCCGCTCATGGTGGATGAGGCCCACGGTGCGCATTTCGGACTGGTGCCGGGACTTGGCTTTCCGGACAGCGCGATTCATCAGGGAGCGGATCTTTCTGTACAGTCGGCGCATAAAACACTGCTCGGAATGACGCAGACAGCCCTCCTGCACCTTCGGGGCTCACTGGTTTCGGAGAGCCTTCTGGAGGAAAAGCTGTCAATCTTCGAAACCTCCTCGCCGTCCTATCCGCTGATGCTGTCGCTTGCGGGCTGTACGGAGCTCATGCAGTCGGACGGAAGGAGGCTTTTTACGGCCTGGATGGAGGCGCTCCGACGTTTCGATGATGAAATACGGGGACTTCGCCACCTCCGTGTCCTGTGCCACGGCTCCGATCCGATGGAAAGGCATCGCTTTTATGACTTTGATCCTGGGAAGCTGGTTATTCTCTGCCGCGATACGCCGTGGAGCGGATATGAGCTGGCGGAGATGATGCGCCGCCGCTTCCGTTATGAGCTTGAAATGGCGCAGCCGGACTATGCACTGGCGATGACCGGGCCGGGCGATGATTTTTCGGAGCTTTCGCACTTTGCCCGGGCGCTCTGCACACTGGACCGGGAGATTACAGAGGAGCAGCTGAAGCAAAAGGGGAATGCCGGCGCTTCGCTGCTTTATCCTGCGGAGCTTCCGGAAGATGAAGCGATGCCTCTCTGGGCGGCCGTGGAGGATGAGGCGGAGCTGGTGCCGCTTGACCTCGCCGCTGGGCGTACGGCTGCAGAATATGTATACTGTTACCCGCCGGGGATACCGCTGCTGGTGCCGGGCGAACGGATTACGGAGGGACGGCTCCGGAGGCTCCAGACGGCCGCTGCCCGTACGGATGGGCTTCGGTTCTCGCGTTCGGAAAATGCACCCGGGGCGCTGTCCTGTGTGCGAATGCCGGCGTCCTGAACGGCTCGTGCATTTGCCGGTTCACCGTCGGCGGCCGGGATGCGGTATCGCCGACAAACATCTATTTTTAGAACGCATTTTTACAAACTATTATTTACAAAACAGAGGTGCCATGCTATACTGCGGATAGTAAAGAACAGGAGGCAGGTACCATGAGAATCAATCTGAAGACATTTGAGTTCGTAGCTGCTATCATATTGGCAGCAGGCATTGTAGCATCGCTTTGCGAGTTCCACGAGGTTCGCTGGGTCGGCTATGCGGTGAGCGCATGCAGTATCTATCTGCTGCATGAAATTAACAGGGAGCGTGCGCGTCAGCGGCATCGGGCGGCATTTTATCGGCGTATGGGGCGCATTGTGGCCTCCCGTCTGTCGGATTGAGCAGCTGAAGCGACGCCCCGGGGATGAAGCGTATGAACATTACAGAGAAACTTACACAGGAGCTGGGGCTTAAGACATGGCAGACGGAGGCGGTGCTCCGGCTGATTGATGAAGGAAACACGATTCCGTTCATCGCGCGGTACCGAAAGGAGGCCACCGGCGCGATGCACGACGATGTGCTTCGGCAGTTTGATGAGCGCCTGCGCTATCTCCGTAATCTGGAGGAACGGAAGAATACGATTCTTTCCTCCATTGAGGAGCAGGGGAAGCTGACCGACGAGCTCCGCCGGGAGATCGAGGCGGCGGAAACAGCCGTCAAGCTGGAGGATATTTACCGCCCGTACAAGCCGAAGCGCCGTACGCGGGCCATGATTGCGCGGGAGCGCGGTCTGGAGGGGCTGGCCATGTATATTGTCCGCGGCAGCGGACCGGTGCCGGCGGAGGCGGAAAAGTACGTGGATACGGAGCGCGAGGTGCCGGATGTTCAGACGGCCGTTCAGGGCGCAGAGGATATTCTGGCGGAAACCATGTCGGATAGTGCAGCGCTCCGGACATGGATACGGCAGAAAAGCATGCAGGAGGGATGTCTTTGCTCGGCAGCCCGGACGAAGCAGCAGGCAGCAGAACAGACGGTATATGAGCGTTATTATGATTTTTCCGAATCTGTCCGGAGGATTCCGGGCCACCGGATTCTGGCATTGAACCGCGGCGAGAAGGAGAAGGTTCTTACGGTGAAGCTGGAGGTGCCGGAGGCTGAGGTTCTGCGCTTTATGGAACAGAAGATGGGCGCAGACCGGCATCCGAAAACCGCTGCATATATCCGGGAGGCCTGTCAGGATGCCTACAAGCGTCTGATCGGGCCGTCCATCGAGACGGAGATTCGGAACGAACTGACCGAAAAAGCGGAGGACGGCGCCATTTCGGTCTTTCGCGAGAATCTCAGGCAGCTTCTGATGCAGCCGCCGATCAACGGAAAAACCGTGCTTGGATGGGATCCGGCCTTCCGGACCGGCTGCAAGATTGCAGTGGTGGATCCGACCGGAAAGGTACTGGATACGACGGTGATTTATCCGACGGCGCCGCAGAACCGGGTGGAAGAGGCGATGCGTACGATCGAAGCCCTGATCCGCAAATACCATGTGGACATTATTTCCCTCGGCAACGGTACCGCTTCCCGGGAGTCCGAGCAGATCATTGCGTCCTATATCCGGAAGGATCACCTTCCGGTGCACTATGTGATTGTCAATGAAGCCGGCGCGTCCGTTTATTCGGCATCGGCATTGGCCACCGAGGAATTTCCGAATTTTGACGTCGGACAGCGCTCGGCGGCCTCCATGGCCCGGCGCCTGCAGGATCCGTTGGCGGAGCTTGTAAAAATTGATCCGAAGTCCATCGGCGTCGGACAATATCAGCATGATATGAACCAGTCCAAGCTGAATGAGCAGCTGTCGCATGTGGTGGAGGACTGCGTAAACAGTGTCGGTGTGGATGTCAATACGGCGAGCAGTGCACTTCTGTCCTATGTATCCGGCATTAATAAAACCATTGCCCGGAATATTGTGGCCTATCGTGAACAGAACGGTGCCTTCCGCTCCCGGAAGGAGCTTCTGAAGGTGCCGAAGCTCGGGCCGAAGGCCTATGAGCAGTGCGCGGGATTCCTCAGGATCCGGGACGGTCAGGAGCTGCTCGACAATACCGCCGTGCATCCGGAAAGCTATAAAGCGGCCTATGCACTTCTGTCGGCACTGGGATGTCAGGCGGAGGAGATTCGAAAGGGAAAGTGCACAGAGATCGGTTCACTGCTTCGGCAGGGAACGACGGTGATTTCGCCGCTGGCTGAGAAGCTCGGCATCGGCAGGTACACACTGGAGGATATCTTACAGGAGCTGCAGAAGCCGGGACGCGATCCGCGGGAGGATATTCCGGCCCCGGTGCTTCGTTCAGACGTGCTGGATTTTGATGATCTGAAGGAAGGGATGGAGCTGCAGGGAACCGTTCGGAATATTGTGGATTTCGGTGCATTTGTGGACATCGGCGTCCACCAGGACGGTCTGGTGCATATTTCACAGCTCGCAGACCGCTTCGTGAAGCATCCGCTGGAGGCTGTAAAGCTGGGCGACATTGTCCGCGTCCGCGTGCTTTCGGTTGACAAGGCCCGGAAAAAGATTTCACTGGCGATGAAGAATGTGCCGCAGATGTGACGGCCCGGCGGAGCCGCTGCTGCAGATCAATCGAAGGGAATGCGGATCTGATCCGCGTTTCCTTCGGCGGTAATGACATAAACCAGTTGTAATAATAGTTATATATGGTATAATTTTTGATGATGCTTTGATATCGGAGGAAGCGCTTTCATGGAAGCAGGCCGATATCAGAGCTTATTTTTTTCTTAGGGGGTTATCAAATGGATAACAAAACACAATTCAAGCCATTTATCCCGGCAGAGAAGATCATGCCTGAAATGACCGTATTTTCGATCATCATGGGCGCGATTCTCGCGGTGGTATTTGGTGCAGCCAATGCCTACCTCGGACTGCGGGTAGGTATGACCGTATCCGCGTCGATCCCGGCGGCAGTTGTTTCAATGGGTGTCATCCGCATGATTCTTCATCGTGACTCCATTCTGGAGAACAACTTCGTGCAGACCGTGGGCTCTGCGGGTGAATCGCTGGCAGCTGGTGCGATTTTTACACTTCCGGCAATGTTCCTGTGGGCCAAGGACGGGGTGATGGAGAAGCCGGATCTTGTGGAGATCATGATCATCTGCATCATCGGCGGCCTGCTCGGTGTATTTTTTATGGTCCCGCTCCGCAATGCACTGATCGTGAAGGAGCATGCCACTCTTCCGTATCCGGAAGGAAAAGCCTGTGCAGAGGTGCTGCTGGCCGGTGAAGAGGGCGGTGACTCGGCTTCGGTGGTATTCGCAGGTCTCGGCGTTTCGGCGATCTATAAGTTTATTGTCGACGGGCTCTGCCTGGTGCCGAGTGAGATCAATACGCCGTCGTCCGGCTTAGGGAGCTATAAGGGACAGCTCGGCACCCAGATCTATCCGGCTGTATTCTCGGTCGGCTATATTTGCGGACCGAGAATCTCGTCCTATATTTTCTGCGGCGGTCTGGTTTCCTGGATGATGCTGATTCCGCTGATCGTCATGTTCGGATCGGATGCAACGCTGTATCCGGGTACCGTACCGATTGGGGAAATGTTTGCTTCCGGCGGCGTTTCGGCGATCTGGAGCTCCTATATCCGTTATATCGGTGCCGGTGCGCTGGCTACCGGCGGTATCATTTCCCTGATTAAATCGCTGCCGATGATCGTGACCACCTTCCGGGATTCCATGAAGGCGCTGGCCGGCGGTCAGGGAGACAGCACGCTTCGTACCGACCGGAATATCAGCATGAAGGTGGTCATGCTTGCGATTGTGATTCTGATTGTCCTGACCGGCCTTCTTCCGCAGATTCCGGTGGGCATCGGCGGTGCCGTGCTGATTGCAGTATTCGGATTTTTCTTTGCGGCCGTATCGTCCCGTATGGTAGGTATTGTTGGATCCTCCAATAACCCGGTATCCGGCATGGCGATTGCGACCCTTCTGTTCTCGACCATTATTCTGAAGGCCACCGGCGCTTCCGGTGCGGCAGGCATGAAGGCGGCCATTGCTATCGGTACCGTGATCTGCATTATTGCAGCCATTGCGGGTGATACCTCGCAGGATCTGAAGACCGGCTATCTCGTCGGTGCTACACCGGTGAAGCAGCAGTACGGTGAAATGATCGGCGTTGTGGTTGCCGCCATTGCCATCGGCGGTGTACTGTACCTTCTGGACGCAGCCTGGGGCTTCGGCTCAGAGCAGCTGGGCGCACCGCAGGCGACACTGATGAAAATGATCGTCGAGGGCGTTATGGGCGGCAAGCTGCCGTGGGGACTGGTTGTTACCGGTGCCGTACTGGCCTGCGTGGTGGAAATTCTGGGTATTCCGGTGCTGCCGTTTGCCATCGGTGTTTACCTCACAACTCAGCTGAGCACCTGCATTATGATCGGCGGCCTGGTACGTCTTTATTTCGACCGCAGAAAGGCAGCCTCTGAAGAAGAGAAGAATAAGACGGCCAACCGCGGCGTACTGTATTGCTCCGGTATGATTGCCGGTGAAGGTCTGGTGGGCATCCTCCTGGCAGTGCTTGCCGTACTGGGCGTTTCGGATAAGCTGAACCTTTCCAGTATGCTGAATCTGAGCGCTTCGGCCGGCACCATCGGATCCATCATCGTATTTGCGGTGATGATTCTTCTGGTATTCCGATTTGCGCTCGGAGGCAGAAAGACAGCCTGAAATGAAGCCTAAAAAACAGAAGCGAAGCCGCGAGGAGACGATCGCGCTGTATAACAGCTATGTGCCGGCGGTTTCTTCGAAAATCAAGAGCTGGAACACGAATGAGCAGGGTCTTGTTGTCCTTTGCCTTGAAAACAAAGGTGTTATGAATGCCATCCTGCAGAAGCTGCTTCATAAGCCGCGGCTTTCTTATGTGCATCTCGATGAAACTGGAAGCTTTATCTGGCAGAGAATCGACGGACAGGCGAATGTAGAGACCATTGCGGCCTCTGTGCACACACAGTTCGGTGACCGCATAGAGCCGCTGTATGAGCGCCTGCTCCGCTTCTTCGAGATTGTTGAAAGCTATGATTTCATCACCTGGCAGAAGCCGGATGAACCTAAGATGTGAAAGGAAAAGGGGACGTCTCACAGAGACGTCCCTTTTTCTGCTTCTGCGGCACGGTGATACTTTCTGCAATTGTTCAGTCGGCATCGAAAAAAGATTTGAAAAATTTCAAATTTGTTGTTGACAAACCCTTGCGGCCGCGCTATTATGTACAAGCTGTCGCGAGAGACAAGACAAAAGCTTCT
>CAVJMS010000003.1:0-144813 GCA_963650995.1 Succinatimonas sp. CAG:777
AGCCTTTGCTGGTGATCCTGAATACATCTTTGAAGCAGGGTGCTAAACAGTTACTCGTATTCAAATAAATTCCAAGAAGGCAAATACTTTGAAATACTGGATTTGGCTGACGCAAATTCCATATGTCGGCTGCATTACAGCCAATCAGCTGCTGTCGCATTTTGGCAGTCCGCAGGCTGTCTATGAAGCGTTCGAAGAGGATTTAAACGCGCTGGATCGTCTGACAGCACGGCAGCGGCAGAGCATTCTGGACGCTCGATCACTGGATCACGCGGAGAAAACATTGGCCTCCTGTGCACGTATGGGGATTTCAGTTTTAACCAGGGATGATCCCCGGTATCTTTCAAGGGCTGCGGATCTTCGGGATGCACCGGCCGTCTTATATTATCAGGGAGCACCTGAAATCATGACACGGACAGCAGGAATCGTGGGTGCCAGAAGATGCAGCCAGGAAATAAAATCGTTCTGTTATGAGCAGACAGCAGCCTATATAGAAAAGAAGTTTACGATCGTCAGCGGTATGGCGAAAGGAATTGATGCCTGCGCACATACGCTTTGTCTGCAAAAGGGAGCCGCAACAGCAGCGATCCTCGGAAACGGGCTGGATTACTGTTATCCCTCCGAGCACAGAAAGCTGATGGATGAAATTCGGGCAAAGGGTCTGCTGCTTTCGGAATATCCGCCGGGGACCCTGCCGTCTGTGTATACGTTTCCGCGCCGAAACCGCCTGATTGCCGCGTGGGCAGAAGAACTGCAGGTCATTGCAGCCGGAAAGGGGAGTGGTGCACGCATTACGGCGGAATTTGCCCGTCAGTACGGCCGGAAGGTCATCTGGTGCTGAACAGTTATTACATTTTTGTGTAACTGTTTAGCACCGCATCGCCACATCGCTCTGCGATGCGCGATGTGGCGGTTCAGAGGCGCTCCGCGCCTTGACCGCCACCAGAAAAAGCTTATAAATGCTTCGCCGAGCAAGCTCAGCTCAGTATTTTATAGCTTTTTCTGGTGGTGCTAAACAATTACATTTTCATAAGGAGAAGGATGATGTGAGAAAGCAACGAGAGTGGTATCCGGGCGCGACCTATCATTTGATGGAACGCGGTATCCGCCGAATGGAGATTTTCAAGGATGAGATGGACTATGAAAGCTTTTTGATTATTTTGAGAAGGCTGACGGAAAAGTATGCAATGACACTGCATGCTTATTGTCTGATGACCAATCATGTACATCTTCTCCTGGAATCTTCGGATCAGGAGATCAGCGGATTTATGCAGCGGATGGCCGGTGATTATGCCCGCACGTATAATCGGCGGCACGGCTATCGCGGACATCTGTTTGAAAATCGGTATAAAGGATGTCTTGTTCGGGATGACAGCTATTTTCTGCAGACCAGCCGCTATATTCATTTAAATCCGGTAAAGGCCGGCATTGTACAGCATGCCGAGGAGTATCCCTGGAGCAGCTATCGATGTATGCTCGGCTTCAGAGATGACGGAATGACCGAGCGGGAGAGGACCCTGTCCTTTTTTAAGGGACACAGCATTTGTCTGTATCGGCAGTTTGTAGAAGACAGCGGTCACAGATATGAAGCGGCGGAAAACAGAATCCGGCGCAGCATGGGGGAGGATGCGCTATGGCTACCGTGGTGAAAAGCTTTGCAATCCAGGGGATCGATGCATATCGTGTCGACATTGAAACCAAGCTTCTGACCGGTCAGCCCATGATTTCCGTCATCGGCATGGGCGATGTTGCCGTGAAGGAAGCCGCTGACCGGATACAATCGGCCATCGATGAAAGCGGATATGTCTTTCCGAAAAAAAGAGTGATCATCAGTCTGGCCCCGGGAGATAAGAAAAAGAGAGGATCGCACTTTGACCTGGCCATGGCCATCGGCGTATTGCAGGAAGGCGAATGCGTGTCCGCCAGAAAGCTGGCAGAGTATGGCTTCATCGGAGAGTTGTGCCTGGACGGCGGCATTCGTGGCTGCAGCGGGATTCTTCCGATGATTCTGGCCGCCAAGCAGGCCGGAATCAGGAAAATGATCGTACCGGCTGCCAACAGCAGGGAAGCACGTCTTGTGAAAGGGATGGAGATTTATGGCTTCAGCAAGCTGACGGATGTGCTGGCGTACCTGGAGGGTAAGCAGGAATTCAGGGAAATGTCGCTGACGGCCGAAAAGCCCGGCGACGAAGAAGCTGCACTTGATTTTTCGGATGTAAAGGGACAGGAGGATGTCGTCGACGCGGCACTTCTGGCTGCCGCCGGCGGTCACAATATGCTGATGATCGGTGAACCCGGCTGCGGAAAAACCATGATTGCACAGCGTATCGCCACGATTCTTCCGAAAATGACGGAGGCGGAATGTCTGGAGGTGACCAAAATATACAGCATCTCCGGTCTGCTTCCGTCGGGCAATGCACTGCTTCGGAACCGCCCCTTCCGGGCACCGCATCACAATGCATCTATGAATGCGCTGATCGGCGGCGGGGTCAATGCACTGCCGGGCGAAGTTTCGCTGGCGCACAACGGTGTTCTTTTTCTTGATGAGCTCGCGGAGTTTTCGAGACGAACCCTGGATGCATTGCGGCAGCCGGTAGAAGATAAGCAGGTGTCTGTGGCCCGCGTCAACGGAACACATACCTATCCGGCCAATTTTATGTTTGTCACAGCTATGAATCCCTGCCCCTGCGGCTATTATCCCGGATCGAAATGCCGCTGTACGGATTATGAGATCATCAAATACCGCGGAAAGATCTCCGGACCGATTATGGACCGCATTGACATCCAGAAGCAGGTGCATTCGGTGGACTTTTTTGAAATGAAAACGCAGCAGGCCGGACGATCATCGGACGCCCTGCGGTCGCAGGTAGAGAGGGCCCGGCAGATTCAGCAGCAGCGATATCGGGATGCGGAAGGTGTGAACTGCAATGCACAGATGACGACGTCCATGCTGCAGAAATACTGCGTTCTGGATGCAGAAAGCCTGCAGCTGCTGAAAAAGACCAGCGAGCAATACGGCTACAGCGCGCGGGTTATTCACAAGCTGCTGCGGCTTGCCCGAACCAGTGCCGATCTGAGCGGTGCAGAAAGCATACGCTATGAAGACATCAAAAAGGTGCTTGGATGCCGGGATCTGGACGAAAGCAACAGTAAAATGATGGTGGTGAAATAGAAAAACGCCTCCCCTGCAAATCCGTGCATTTCTCCGCATCTTTCATTTCCTGCGTCGGCAGTATCTGCGCTTTCGCCGGGGCTTTTTTCCGGCCTGCTCCGTCCGAAAATGATTAATCTCCTGCAATATGCATGTATAATCCCGCTCAAACAGCTCTTCCGAAATTTCCCGTCGAAGTGTTTCCTCCGAAACATCGGCAGACAGCTTTTCGATCACCTGCTTTTTTGAGCAATGCGTATAGCTGTGCGTAAGATTTCGCTCTATGATACGCTGAAGCTCCGGCCGCCAGAGCAGACTGAGCTTCTGCAGCATTCCCGCACCCGAATGCGGCTTCGGCCGCCGAAGGATATAGAAATCGACGTTTCCATCCACCTCTTCGACGGTGATAATCCCCCAATGGTCCGGTACATGCTCTGACACATGAAAGGCATGCCGTGTGCCGACGATGATATAGTTATAGTCAAAATACAGATCATAATCCACGACCTGTCCGGCCAGACGTGCATAGCTGTCAGCATCCGACTTTATTTCCAGTCCGTACAGCCGGTCCGGCGTCACCATCACCGCATCGGCACGGCTGCTGCCCATCGCCTTTTCTTCAATAATCCGGATCCGCCCATAGTTTTCCTCCAGAAAAAAGAACAGCGGCTCCCGGATATCCTTGTCCTTTAACATGACATCTTCCCCGTTTTCCATCTATAGTTAAAATCCATTCACCAAAGTCTAAATACAGCAGAACCGCTGTGTCAAGCCCTGTCTGCTGCAATGAAAGATATGAATCAAACAGAAAAGGAGCTGTAATTTATGATGAACCATGAACATACCTTTGATACCGGCCTGCTGACGAATTATTCCCGGGCAAGAAAGCACATTCTGCCGCGGCTTGTGGGGACTCAATGGAATACATTGAAGCTGCATGGCCGGCCGCATACCGATATGGCAGATCTTGCTGTCATCTACGATGTACTGCTTTATAAAAATGCAGAGCATCGTGTGACCGCGGCTGTAACGAATGCCCTGTTATCCGAGTGGCAGATCCCGACGGAGCTTCTTCATGCGGATGCCGTCCGCAACATGAATCTGCAGATGCCGGCCTGTTTTAAGTCGATGCGGGAAGCGCTTTTGCCGCTGCAGATGGAAGAAAACGAAATCAACGAAACCGCAGGCAGTATCTTCATTCTTTCCAACGAATCCAACCTGCAGGGTGCGGCCGCTGTCCTTGATCATGCACTGATGCAGCAGATTGCAGCCAGGTTCCCGGAGGGCTTTTATATCCTTCCGTCGAGCGTACATGAGCTCCTGATTGTGTCCAAATCAATGAATATCGCACCGGAGGAGCTGGAAACGATGGTACAGGAGATTAATGCTTGTGAAGTAACAGAATATGAGCAGCTGTCGGATCATGTATACGAATATGACATGGAAGCGCAGGCCCTCTGCTTGGCCGGCGGCGTGCAAATCGAAGTCTCGTAATCGTCCGGAGCATGGCCTCCCTGCAGATCATCCTGCGCGTTCAGAGTGTAGAATTTTACAGATTCATGCAAGGTTTTCACATTGACGATGCAGGAGCAATTTCCTATACTTTAAAGTATATGTTAAAAAAATACCATGCCCCGAAGGAAGCATTTTTGTTCGGAGGATCATTTGCACGATCCTGCAGGGCTGGGCAAGGAGGACAGGATGGATCTTTCATTTAAGGAGAGTGCGCTCGAGGCATTCCGGGAAAAATTCGGAGATACCGAGGGCGTAAAATGCTATTTTGCACCGGGTCGCGTCAATCTGATCGGTGAGCATACGGATTACAACGGCGGTCACGTGTTCCCGTGTGCATTGACCATCGGAACCTATGCGGCAGCGCGCCGCCGGACAGACCGGAAGCTTCGCTTTTACAGTGTGAATCTCAGCGGCAGCGGTGTGATCGAAACATCGCTGGACGACTTTCATCCGCTGAAGGAGGAGCGCTGGATTACGTATCCGATGGGGGTGATGTGGGCGTTTGAAAAGCGCGGCTGTACCCTGCCCTCCGGCCTTGACATCGTTGTGAACGGCAACATTCCGAACGGCTCCGGCCTTAGCTCAAGTGCCTCCCTGGAGGTGCTGACCGGCTATCTTTTGCGGGATCTGTTCGGCTTTACGGAGCTGTCCAATGTTGACCTCGCGCTGATCGGGCAGGATGCGGAAAATAACTATGCCGGAATGAACTGCGGCATCATGGATCAGTTTGCCAGTGCCATGGGAAAAAAGGATCATGCCATCTTCCTGGATTGTGCCACATTGGACTATGAATACGCGCCGGTGGTGCTGGAGGGTATGAAGCTGGTGGTGACCAATACCAATAAGAAGCATAAGCTGGTAGGCTCTGCTTATAACGACCGCTGCCGCGAGTGTGAGGAAGCAAGAGCTGCGCTTTCTGAAGTCTGCGGCATCCGGACGCTGGGTGAGCTTTCCGATGCCGACTTTGATCAGCATGCGGATGTCCTGCAGGATCCGGTCGTGCGGAAGCGGGCGAAGCATGCCGTTTATGAAAATAATCGCGCCATCGAGGCCGTCGCCGAGCTGAAGGCCGGCCGGATCGATGCCTTCGGAAAACTGATGAATGCATCCCATGTATCCCTGCGGGATGATTTCGAGGTGAGCTGCCCGGAGCTGGATGTACTGGCAGAGGAGGCCTGGAAGCTGCCGGGCGTCATCGGCTCCCGTATGACCGGCGGTGGCTTCGGCGGATGCACGGTTTCCATCGTGCGGGACGAGACCATCGAGGATTTCAAGAAGCAGATCGGGGAAGCCTACCGGAAGCGGGTCGGCTACGACTGCAGCTTTTATGTGGTCAGCATCGGCGACGGTCCGACTGAAATATGAGCGTAATTATTCAGCACCGCATTGCTGAATAATTGCATATAGATGTGCTTGGCTCAAACATTTTGAATCCCGGCCGACACCGGGGCGGAAACAATCATCGAGGAGGAAATCTTATGAAAATTCTGGTAACCGGCGGCGCCGGCTATATCGGCAGCCATACATGCGTAGAGCTTCTCAATGCAGGCTACGAGGTTGTCATCGTAGACAATCTCTATAATTCAAACCAGAAGGCCGTGGACCGGATCGAGGAGATTACGGGCAAAAAGGTCACCTTCTACAAGGAGGATCTTCTGGATCGTGCCGCCGTCAGGCGGATTTTTGACGAGCATACGATTGATGCTGTCATTCACTTTGCAGGACTCAAGGCGGTGGGTGAATCGGTGCATAAGCCGATCGAATATTATCGCACCAACATCGGCTCTACCCTGAATCTGACAGACGAAATGCGTGCACATGGCTGCAAGAACATCATTTTCTCCAGCTCAGCGACGGTGTACGGCGATCCGGCGGAGATTCCGATCACGGAGAACTGCCCGAAGGGCACCTGCACCAACCCGTACGGTTGGACCAAGTGGATGCAGGAGCAGATTCTGACGGATCTTCATACCGCAGATCCGGAGTGGAATGTCATCCTGCTTCGCTATTTCAATCCGATCGGCGCTCACAAATCCGGTCTCATCGGCGAGGATCCGAAGGGCATTCCGAACAACCTGCTGCCGTATGTAGCTCAGGTGGCGATCGGCAAGCTGAAGGAAATCAATGTTTTCGGCAATGATTATCCGACTCCGGACGGCACCGGCGTGCGGGATTATATCCACGTCGTGGATCTGGCCCGCGGCCACGTAAAGGCGATTGAGCGCTTTAAAAAGAAGGACGGTGTGTTTATCTGTAATCTCGGCACCGGCCATGGCTATTCGGTACTGGATGTGATCCATGCCTTTGAGAAGGCCAGCGGTCATACACTGCCGTACGTGATCCGGGATCGTCGGCCGGGCGATGTGGCCACCTGCTATTCCAGTCCGGAAAAGGCTGCCCGGGAGCTCGGCTGGACCGCGGAATACGACATCGAGGATATGTGCCGGGATTCCTGGAACTGGCAGCAGAAGAATCCGAACGGATATAATTCCTGACGGCGGCATGCCGAAGATCAGACGCTCTCTGCGGCTTCGTCTGCAGGGGGCGTTTTTATCTTCAGTGTCCGCCTGAAAGGGCAGCAGCAAACGAAAGGAAGAAGCTATATGGATGTACAGGAAGCAATCAGAAATCTCACAGCCTATGCATTAAAAACCGGCCTCATCGAGGATGCGGATATGATCTGGGCCATGAATACACTGGCTCTGCAGCTCGGCCTTACCGAGGTGACGATGTCACGGGAGGACGTGCGGCAGGAGGCAGAGCGGATTCCCTTTGATGAGACGGAAGCCCGCGAGGATGGGAAGCAGCATCCGCTCGGCATGGTGTCGGACGGCTCTTATCTGGAGGCTGCGCTGTCCGTACTGGACGACACGGCCGTATCCCGGGGGCTCACCGGCGGTGACTCGGTGGTCTACCGTGATCTTTTTGACACCCGGCTGATGGGCGTCCTGACGCCGCGGCCGTCCGAGGTGCAGGCACGCTTCTCCGCGCTCTATGAGGAGGGGCCGCAGGAAGCCACCGACTGGTACTATACTTTCTCCCGGGATACCGATTATATCCGGCGTTATCGAGTGAAGAAGGATATCAAATGGCAGACGCATACGGAATACGGCGACCTCGACATCACCATTAATCTGTCGAAGCCGGAGAAGGATCCGAAGGCCATTGCCGCAGCCGGAAAGGCGAAGCAGACCGGTTACCCGAAGTGTCAGCTCTGCCATGAATGTGAGGGCTACAGCGGCCGTGCAGATTATCCGGCTCGGGAGAATCACCGCATCATCCCGATTGAAATTCAGGGCAGTGAATGGGGGCTTCAGTATTCGCCGTACGTTTACTACAACGAACACTGCATCGTGCTGAATGCACAGCATACGCCGATGAAGATCGATAAAGCCGCATTTCTCAAGCTGTTTGACTTCGTGGCACAGTTCCCGCATTATTTTGTCGGCTCCAATGCAGACCTTCCGATCGTAGGCGGCTCCATCCTGGCGCATGAGCACTTCCAGGGCGGACATTATACCTTCGCCATGGCCAAGGCGCCGGTGGAACGGCGTTTTACGGTGCCGGGCTTCGAGGACATCGACGCCGGTGTCGTGAAATGGCCGATGAGCGTCATTCGCCTAAGTGGAAATGATACGGATCGTCTTTCGGAGCTTGCAGACCGCATTCTCACGCGCTGGCGGGGATATACCGACGAAGCAGCCTTTATCTTTTCAGAAACCGACGGAACGCCGCACTCCACCATTACACCGATTGCGCGGAAGGCCGACGGGAAGTTTCAGCTGGATCTCGTGCTTCGAAATAACATTACGACAGAGGAGCATCCGCTCGGTGTATTCCATCCGCATGCAAAGCTCCATCATATCAAGAAGGAGAACATCGGTCTCATCGAAGTGCTGGGGCTTGCCATTCTTCCGAGCCGTCTGAAGCAGGAGCTTTCAGAGCTTCGGGAGGCAATGCTGGCCGGCCGGGATCTTCGGAAGGAAGAAGCCCTTGTAAAGCATGCCGATTGGGTGGATGCGTTCACCGAAAAATACAAAGCCCGCGGCATTGCGATTACGAAGGACAATATCGAACAGATTCTGAAGGATGAGATCGGTCTTGTGTTTATGGAGGTGCTGGAGGACGCCGGCGTTTATAAGCGTACGCCGGAAGGCCAGGCCGCATTTGACCGTTTTATCGCTTCGATCTGAAATTGTTAAGAACTGCCTCATCGCGAAGCGATGCAGCGATGAAGTGCTGAAAAATGTGTAATATTCAACCGATCGAGCCGGTCCCGGAGAGTTTTTTCCGGGCCGGCTCCTTTTATTTTTGTTAATCAAAACTTCTGTTCTTGCAATTTATATATAACCTGTGCTATCATAGCATCACTTAAAAATGCCGGCGGAGCAGCCGGACATAAGCAACTGACAAAATAAGTAGGAGTAACTATGGCAGAGAAGTATGATGCATCGAGTATTACCGTCCTGGAGGGACTGGAGCCGGTTCGGGTGCGGCCGGGTATGTACATCGGATCGGTGGGACCGCGGGGACTCAACCATCTGATTTATGAGATCGTCGATAACTCCGTCGATGAGCATCTGGCGGGCTACTGCCGGAACATATGGGTGAAGCTTTCGAAGGACGGCTCCTGCACGGTGCGGGACGACGGCCGCGGGATTCCGGTCGGGATGCATCAGAAGGGTGTATCCGCGGAGCGTGTGGTGCTCTCGACCCTCCATGCCGGCGGCAAGTTTGATGACAAATCCTAT
Source organism: Succinatimonas sp. CAG:777 (assembly GCA_963650995.1). GTDB lineage: Bacteria > Bacillota > Clostridia > Lachnospirales > Lachnospiraceae > Oribacterium. Next base: position 9,418 of record CAVJMS010000003.1, read on the forward strand.
AAAACCTCGGGCGGTCTTCACGGCGTCGGTTCCTCCGTGGTCAATGCACTTTCACAGTGGCTGCGGGTTCGTATCTTTCAGGGCGGAAAGATTTATACCGATTCCTATGAGCGCGGCAAGCCGACGACCGAGCTTGTCAGCGGACTGCTGCCGGTGAGCGGAAAGACGAAGGAAACCGGCACCGAGATCAGCTTCCTTCCGGATCCGGAAATTTTTGAAAAGACCCGCTTTAAGGAGGAATGGCTGAAGTCGCGTCTTCACGAGACCGCCTATCTGAATCCGGAGCTGACGATTCATTATACCGATGAGCGCGGAGAAATCCCGGAGCAGCTTACGTATCATGAGCCGGAGGGCATCATTGCCTTCGTGAAGGAGCTTACCAAGGACAGCGAGCGTGTGACACCGGAGATTTATTTTAAGGGCGAAGCCGAGGGCACCACGCTGGAATGCTGCATTCAGTTCTGCGATACCTTCGAGGAAAATATTCTCGGCTTCTGCAACAATATTTTCACGCAGGAGGGCGGCACCCATATCGTGGGCTTCAAGACGAAGTTCACCCAGCTCATCAACAGCTATGCGCGTCAGCTGGGGCTTCTGAAGGACAAGGATCCGAATTTTACCGGTGCCGATACCCGAAACGGCATGACGGCTGTGATTGCCGTGAAGTTCCCGGATCCGATTTTTGAAGGACAGACGAAGACGAAGCTTGCAAGTGCAGAGGCCGCAAAGTATGTACAGAGCATCGTGGATGCGGAGCTGCAGCATTACTTTGACCGAAACGCCGAGGTGGTGAAGGCCATCATTGGCTGCGCCGAAAAATCGGCGAAGATCCGCCGGGCGGAGGAGAAGGCGAAGACCAACATGCTGAGCAAGTCGAAGTACAGCTTCGATTCCAACGGCAAGCTCGCCAACTGCATTTCGAAGGATCCGGAGAAATGCGAGATTTTCATTGTCGAGGGTGATTCGGCCGGCGGCTCGGCCAAGACCAGCCGTGACCGTCAGACCCAGGCGATTCTGCCGCTGCGCGGCAAAATTCTGAATGTAGAGAAGGCCTCCATGGATAAGGTTCTGGCCAATGCCGAGATCAAAACCATGATCAATACCTTCGGCTGCGGCTTTTCGGAGGGCTACGGCAACGACTTTGACATTACGAAGCTGCGCTACAACAAAATCATTCTGATGACCGATGCGGACGTGGATGGCTCGCACATTGATACACTGCTTTTGACCTTCCTGTACCGTTTCATGCCGGATCTCATCCGGGAGGGGCATGTTTATGTTTCCATGCCGCCGCTGTACCAGGCGATTCCGCACAGTAAAAAGGAGGACGCAGAGTACCTCTATGATGAGGCGGCCCTCTCGAAGTATCAGAAGAAGCATAAGGCCGGCTCCTATGAGCTCAAGCGCTTCAAGGGTCTCGGCGAAATGAACCCGGAGCAGCTCTGGGAGACGACCCTGAACCCGGAAAACCGGGTACTGAAGAGGGTAGAAATCGAGGACGGCCGTCTGGCCTCCGAGGTAACCTCCATGCTGATGGGCTCCGATGTCGGACCGCGCCGTGATTTTATCCATGATCACGCAAATGAGGCAACCATTGACAGCTGATGCATCCGCACGAAGACATACGGCAGCCGGCGATGGAATGGGATCCCTTGGACGCCGGCATCATGAAAGTGCAACACAAACGAAGGAAAAGATATGGCGGAACAGATTTTAACAACTGAATTTTCGGAGGAAATGCAGAAGTCGTACCTCGACTACTCGATGAGCGTCATCACCTCCCGGGCCGTCCCGGATATCCGGGACGGACTGAAACCAGTGCAGCGCCGGGTGCTCTATGATATGAATGAGCTGCATGCAAATCACGACCGGCCGACCTACAAGTCGGCACGTATCTGCGGCGATACCATGGGTAAATACCATCCGCACGGCGATGCCTCCATTTACGATACACTCGTCGTTATGGCGCAGAGCTTCAAGCGCATGCAGCCGATGGTCCACGGGCAGGGTAATTTCGGCTCCATTGAGGGCGATTCGGCGGCCGCTCCGCGATATACAGAAGCGAAGCTCGAGAAGTTCGCAGATGACTGCATGCTGGCAGATCTGGAGACCATGGTGCCGTTTCAGCCGAACTACGACGAAACACTGAAGGAGCCGGTGGTGCTGCCGGCCCGTATCCCGTATTTTCTGCTCAACGGCTCCGAGGGCATCGCGGTTGGCATGACCACCTCGACACCGAGTCACAACCTCGGTGAGATCATTGACCTGATTCTGGCGTATCTCCGAAATCCGGCCATGGAGACCGCAGAAATGCTGCAGTACCTGAAGGGACCTGATTTTCCGACCGGCGGCATCATTGCCAATCAATCCGAGCTCGTGGACATCTACCGCAGCGGCACCGGACGTCTCAAGCTGCGGGGACGTCTCGTTTTTGAGAAAAAAAAGGGACGTTCGGATCATGACAAGCTGGTGGTAACCGAGATCCCGTATACAATGATCGGCCAGGGCATCATGAAATTCATGCAGGACGTGGCGCAGCTCGTAGAGGACAAGGTGCTGCCGGAGATCATTGACATCTCAAACCAGTCGGATAAGAACGGCATCCGCATCGTTCTGGAGCTGAAGGCCAATGCCGACATCGAGCGCATTGAAAATGTACTGTATAAGAAGACCCGGCTGGAGGATACCTTCGGTGTAAACATGCTGGCCATCCACGAGGGACGGCCGGAGACCATGACGCTCCGCGGCATCCTGAAGGCCTACCTTCGCTTTCAGTATGAGATTCTCGGAAATAAATACCGGAATCTTCTGGAGAAGGAGCTGCAGCGGAAGGAGATCCAGGACGGTCTCATCAAGGCCGTGGACCTGATCGACGCCATCATTGCCCTTCTTCGGAACAGTAAAAATTCATCCGACGCGAAGCAGGCGCTGATGACCGGCAGCATCGGAAGCATGAAATTCCGGGATCGTGATCAGGAGTTTATATCCGTCATCGAGGGCTTCTCCTTTACGGAGCGCCAGGCGCAGGCCATCCTCGATATGCGTCTCAGTAAGCTCATCGGTCTCGAGCTCATCGAGCTCCGGAAGCAGCATGCCGAAACGCTGAAAAATATCAAGGACTACCGTGCCATCCTCGGAAGCCGCGAGCGGATGAATGAGGTGCTGTCGGAGGATCTTATGATGATCCGCGCAGGCTATGCGGTGCCGCGCCGTACGGTACTGGAAAACGGAAAGGAAGCCGTGTTCAACGAAAATGAAGTGCAGGAGATCAGCTGCTACTACATTCAGGACAAATTCGGCTACTGCAAGCTCATGGATGAAGCTACCTACCAGCGGAACCAGGAGGCCGTGGAGAGCGAAAACCGCTTCGTGCTGAAGTGTAAAAACACCGACCGTGTGCTCTTGTTTACCGACAAGGGTAATATGCATCAGATCAAGTGTCAGGACGTGCCGCTCGGAAAATTCAAGGACAAGGGTGTTCCGATCGACAACATCAGCCGCTTCAATGCAAATCAGGAGGAGATCGTCTACGTCAATGTAAAGTCGGCATTAGCCGGAAAATCCCTGGTCTTCGCCACCAAAGAGGCCATGGTGAAGCTCGTTGAAGCCACGGAATTCGAAACCGGCAACAAGCTGGTGGCAGCCACGAAGCTTTCAGAGGACGACCGGGTGATTCAGATCACGGAGCTTCACTATGAAACAGAGGTGGTTTTTGAAACGAAGGATGGCTATTTCCTCCGCTGCTCCCTCAGCGATCTGCCGCTGCAGAAGAAAAACAGCAAGGGTGTCATCGGCATCCGTCTCGGAAAGGGAGATGAGCTGCTTCGTTTCTATCTTCTCGGCACGGAGCCGGTGGAGATCAGCTGTAACGGAAAATCGCTTAACCTGAGCCGCCTGAAGCTTTCCGGACGCGCCGGCAAGGGCACAAAGCATTGAAGTGCCGCAGCCGAAGGTTAAGGCTGCTATGACAAATTGTTTACTTGTGTGTTTCACGGAAAAGTACTAAAATGACTCTGTTTATGCTTGCTGTCTGCCGGACATGCATGCATAGAAGCAGCGATGCTTCTGACGATAACGAAGAATAAGAGCAGGCGCTTCAGAAAAAGCAGGCGCCGGATGAGGAGATGCGGATGGAAAAGTTAAAGGTTGGTGTTCTTGGTGCGACAGGCATGGTGGGACAGCGTTTTATTACGCTGCTGGTGAACCATCCGTGGTTTGAGCTGACGACGCTTGCAGCGTCTCCGCGTTCGGCGGGAAAGACCTACCAGGAGGCCGTTGAGGGCAAGTGGAAGCTGGATCTTCCGATGCCGGAGGAAGTAAAAAACATGATCGTACAGGATGTTTCCAAGGTAGAGGAAGTGGCATCCGGCGTGGACTTTGTTTTTTCTGCCGTTGATATGAAGAAGGACGAGATTCGTGCGATCGAAGAGGCTTATGCCCGGACTGAGACGCCGGTGGTGTCCAACAATTCCGCCCATCGCTGGACAGTGGATGTTCCGATGGTTGTGCCGGAGATTAACCCGGACCATTATCAGCTGATCGAGGCACAGAAAAAGCGTCTCGGCACCAGCCGCGGCTTCATTGCCGTGAAGCCGAACTGCTCGATTCAGTCCTATACACCGGCACTGGCCGCATGGCGTGCCTTCGAGCCGTATGAGGTCATCGTTTCAACCTACCAGGCAATTTCCGGTGCCGGAAAGAATTTTGCTTCCTGGCCGGAGATGGAGCATAACATTATTCCGTATATCGGCGGTGAGGAAGAGAAGTCGGAGAAGGAGCCGCTGCGTGTACTCGGTTCCTTCGAGGGAGATCATATCGGGCTCATCGAGGATCTGAAGATTTCTGCACAGTGCATCCGCGTGCCGATTCTGAACGGTCATACTGCAACCGTCTTTGTGAAGTTCCGGCAGAAGCCGACGAAGGAGCAGCTGGTGGAGGCACTCCGCAGCTACCATGGTGAGCCGCAGGAGCTCGAGCTTCCGTCTGCACCGAAGCAGTTCATTCAGTATCTTGAGGAGGATGATCGTCCGCAGGTTTCACTGGACGTGAACTATGAAAACGGCATGGGCATTTCCATCGGCCGTCTCCGGGAGGACGGCATCTACGACTGGAAGTTCGTAGGACTCAGCCACAACACCCTGCGCGGCGCAGCCGGCGGCGGTGTGGAAGCCGCAGAGTACCTTGCAAAGAAGGGCTATATCACGAAGAAGTGATCGATCGGCAGCATCCGGATGTCCGGATGCTGCCTTTTTGTCCCGATCTTTGGTAGAAACGCCTTCCGAAATGGGGTATACTACAAACAGGTTACGGTTCGCATACGGATACATCATGTCAAGGAAATATTGATTTAATCAACATTCCCATAAAAGGCGGACCGGTGGTACAGTACAGAAACGGAGGGCAATAGAATGGCGATCAGGGAGTCGGTGCTCGGAATGCTGCCGGACGGCAGAGAGGTAAAGCGGTATACGCTGATCAATCAGCACGGAACAGAGGCGAGCTTTACAAATCTTGGTGCAGTCTGGCTTACGATGTGTATAAAGGATCGGAACGGAAACATGCGGGACATTGTGCTGGCAGCGGATCAGCCGGAGCTTCTGCTCCGGAATCCCGGTCATATGGGAGAGCCGGTCGGCCGGAATGCAAACCGGATCGGGCAGGCCGGCTTCGAGCTGAACGGCCGGCATTATCCGCTGGCTGCCAATGACAAGGACGTCAACAATCTGCATTCGGGACCGGATTACTGGCGGACCCGCATCTGGGACGCGGATTATGCAGAAGCCGGCCTCGGCAGCTATGTGCTTTTTTCCCTGCATTCGCCGGACGGGGATCAGGGCTTCCCCGGAAACGCGGAGGTAGCGGTCACCTATACGCTGACGGAGGACGATGCACTGGAGATTCACTACCAGGCGGCCGCAGATCAGGACACGGTGTTCAACATGACGAACCATGCCTACTTTAATCTGAACGGCTTTGACAGCGGCGATGCCATGGATCAGCGCGTCTTCATCAATGCCGATTACTATACGCCGGCAGATGAAGTATCGATTCCGTACGGCCGCATCGATGCCGTGGCCGGTACGCCGATGGATTTCACAAAGGAAAAGCCGATCCATCAGGACATAGATGCGGATTTTGAGCAGCTTCGTCTGGCCGGCGGCTACGATCACAACTGGGTGCTGCGGAATCAGGACGGCGATGTGCGTCTTGCGGCGTCTGCCTATGCGGAGGAATCCGGCATTCGCATGAATGTATATACGGATCTCGAGGGCATGCAGTTCTATACGGCCAATTTCCTGGCCTCTGATTTTGCAGGCAAGAACGGTGTGCATTTCGGAAAGCGGCATGGCTATTGCTTCGAAACGCAGCATTATCCGGACTGCCTGCATAAGCCGGACTGGCCGAGCAGCATCGTGCGGGCCGGCGAAAGCTATGATACGAGAACCATTTTCCGGTGGGAGCTGTCGGATACGCTGAATGCATGATTGCAAACGATGCAGACGCCGATGAAGCTTCGCCGGAAGGTACAGCAGGAGGATATTTGAAAAAGCTTTTTATTGCGGAGAAGCCATCGGTGGCACAGCAGTTTGCACAGGCCCTTGGGATGACCGGCGTGCGCCGGGGAGACGGATTTCTGGAAAATGAAGACTATGTGGTCACCTGGTGCGTGGGACATCTCGTGCAGCTGAGCTATCCGGATGCCTATGATCCCGGACTGAAGCGCTGGAGCTTTGAGACGCTTCCGTTTATCCCAAAGGAAAACGAGTGGAAGTACGAGGTCAGTAAAAATACGAAGAAGCAGTTCGACGTGGTGGCGCGGCAGCTGAACCGGCCGGATGTGGATGTGATCTATATCTGTACCGACAGCGCCCGGGAGGGCGAGTACATCTACCGTCTGGTGGACCATATGGCCGGAGTTCCGAAGGAAAAAGAGCGCCGCCGTGTCTGGATTGATTCACAGACCAACGAAGAAATCCTCCGCGGCATCCGCGAGGCCCGGCCGGACAGTGACTATGATCAGCTGTCGGCGGCCGCCTTCAGCCGGGCGAAGGAGGATTACCTCATGGGCATCAACTTCAGCCGGGCACTGTCCCTGAAATACAGCTTCCGGATCCGGCAGCAGCTCGGCATGAAGCGGGAAGAGAAGATGGTGGTGGCCGTGGGCCGCGTCATGACCTGTGTGCTCGGCATGATCGTAAAGCGGGAGCAGGAGATCCGCACTTTTCAGAAAACAACGTTCTACCGCATTCTGGGGAGCTTCGGGATCGGCGAAAATGCTGAGCTCTCGGCCGAATGGAAGCCGTCGGAGAATTCTTCGCTTTATAAGGCTTCGGACATCTATGACGGCAAGGGCTTCCTGAAGTCAGGCCGTGCCGCGGAGTTTATGAAGAGCTTTCTGCCGTTTCCGTGTGAGGCGGTGGTAACGGGACTTTCGAAAAAGAAGGAAACGAAGAATCCGCCGCTTCTTTATAATCTGGCGGAGCTGCAGAATGACTGTGCCCGTCTGTTTAAGATTAACCCGGATGAAACGCTGAAAATCGCCCAGGAGCTCTACGAAAAGAAGCTCACCACCTATCCGCGTACCGATGCCCGCGTGCTTTCGACCGCGGTTTCAAAGGAAATCGACCGGAACCTTCGGGGCTTATCCGGCTATGCACCGGTGGCCGCCGCTGTGGAAACGGTGCTGAAAAACGAAAGCTATAAGAGCATTGCAAAAACCCGTTACGTGGATGACAAAAAAATCGCGGATCACTATGCCATCATCCCCACCGGACAGGGGCAGCGGGAGTATGCCTCCCTGAAGCCACTCAGTCAGAAGGTTTATGAGCTGATCTGTCGGCGCTTCCTCTCGATTTTCTTTCCGGCGGCGGTCTATGAACGCCTGTCGCTCACCATCGGGTGCCGCGGCGAGACATTCTCTGTCAGCTCCCGAGCACTCCGGGAGGAGGGCTACCTGAGTGTTTCGGATGTCCGGCGAAGCCGTGAAGCCGCCGCGCCGGAGGAGGCCAATGCTTCCGCCGCTGATGCCGCGGACACAGACGGCACTGCGTCGGCACCGGAGGACAGTCGGGTCCTTTCCGAAGCTCTTCTGAAGCTCCGGAAGGGACAGAAGCTGATGCTCTTAACACTGTCGGTGAAGGAGGGCGAGACGGCACCGCCGAAACGCTACACCTCCGGCTCCATGATTCTGGCCATGGAAAATGCCGGAAATCTGATCGAGGATGAGGAGCTCCGCGCACAGATCAAGGGTGCCGGCATCGGCACCAGTGCAACGCGCGCCGGCATTCTCACGAAGCTCGTGGAGGATCAGTACATCGCCCTTCAGAAGAAGACGCAGGTGCTGACGCCGACGAAGCTCGGCGAGTATATCGCCTATTACGTAAAGCTGTCCGTACCGCACCTTCTGAATCCGAAGCTGACGGCCTCCTGGGAAAAGGGGCTGTCGGAGGTGGCAGACGGAACGATTACGGAGCAGCAGTACATGGAGAAGCTGGAGCACTTCGTTCGTGAAAAAACGGAGCGCATCCGCATGCTCTGAACATAAGTTTTTCTGCCGGCGGCCGCCGAACAGAACGGCCGGCAGCATTGGACGAACATATGGAACAGCGGAAGGAAGCTGTTTCGGGAGGACGAAATGAAAAAACAGGATATGACGATTGAAGCGATGTATGAGCTTCAGTATACGGAGGCCGCGGCCATCTTCGCAGGACGGACGTATCCGTGGGAGGTATTGCCGAAGCTGCATGATTTCATCGCCTCCTTCGGCCCGACACTGCCGAAGGAGGAATACAATGAAGTGAAGCCGCATGTATGGGTGCACAAAAGTGCAGTGGTATTTGACTCTGCATATCTTTCGGAGTACATTATCATCGGGGCAGAGACAGAGGTGCGTCAATGTGCCTTCCTGCGTGGCAATATCATGATCGGAAAGCACTGCGTCATCGGAAACAGCTGCGAGCTGAAAAATGCGCTGATTTTCGATGGTGTACAGGTGCCGCATTACAATTATGTCGGTGATTCCGTTCTCGGATACAAATCTCATATGGGTGCCGCCTCCCTGACCTCCAATGTGAAGTCCGATAAAGCACTTGTGGTGGTGCATGCATCGGACGGCGACATTGAAACAGGACTTAAGAAATTCGGTGCCATGCTGAGCGACCATGTGGAGGTGGGCTGCGGCTCGATCCTGAATCCCGGCACCGTCATCGGACGCGATACGAACATCTATCCGCTGAGCTCCGTGCGGGGCTGTGTAGATGCCCATTCCATCTATAAATCAAAGGGTGAAGTGGAGATCGTACCGAAGGAAAAAAGAGACTGATACAAAGGTATAAGTGCTTCGCCGGACAGGCTCCGTTTCGCATAGTACAGCTTTTTCCGGTGCTGCTCTACAGTTACATATAAAAGGAGAAGATCATGGAAAACAAGTTTGGAAGCAACGTTCACGTAATGACACATCCGCTGCTGACACATAAAATTTCACTGCTTCGTGACAAGAACACGGGCACCAACGAATTCCGTCAGCTGGTCGAAGAGATCGCCATGCTGATGGGCTTTGAGGCGCTGTCGGATCTTCCGACGAAGAAGGTGGAGCTCGAGACACCGATTGAGACCGCTGAGGTCGATATGCTGGCCGGTCGGAAGCTGGCCATCGTTCCGATTCTGCGGGCAGGGCTTGGCATGGTATCCGGACTGACCGCTCTGGTGCCGAGCGCAAAGATCGGTCATATCGGCATGTACCGCGATGAGACGACCCACCAGCCGGTGGAGTATTTCTGCAAGCTCCCGCATCCGATTGAGGAGCGTCAGATCGTGGTCTGTGATCCAATGCTGGCGACCGGCGGTTCTGCGGTGGATGCCATTGATCAGATTAAAAAGCATGGCGGAAAGAAGATTAAGTTCATCTGCATCATTGCAGCGCCGGAGGGACTGAAGCGCCTTGCGGAGGCACACCCGGATGTACAGATCTATGTCGGCAACTTGGATCGCTGCCTGAATGAGAATGCATATATCTGTCCGGGACTCGGCGATGCCGGCGACCGGATTTTCGGAACGAAGTAAAATAAAGTAGGGCCCGATCGAAGATCGGGCCCTACACTGCCGTCAGTGGGACTTGAACCCACACAATGTTGCCATTATCAGATTTTGAGTCTGACGCGTCTGCCATTCCGCCATGACGGCTCTATATATGCTGCAAAACTGCAACAAGAAGAATTTATCATATATTTACGAGGTTTTCAAGTCGATTATGACCTGTCTTGAGGCACGAAAGTGCATTTATGATTATTTAAACAATAAGCTGTCGGATGAAAAGCTGCAGGAATTCATGGATCATGTCGCGGAATGCGATGAGTGTATGGAGGAGCTGCGCATTACCCATATGGTCTACAGCGGCGTGCAGAAGCTGGATGCGGAGGAGGATTCGAACCTGAACATTGATGGCTCCTTCCGGCGCATGCTGAAGGATACGCGCTTTTATCTTTTCCGCATTCATGCGCTTCAGGTCATTCGAATGGCGACAGATTCAGTTCTTTTCTGGGTGCTGCCGGTGATGTTTCTGCTCTGGCTGCGGCTCGTGCTCCGCTGACTTCGGTTTACACTATGCGTTCATATCTACAGGAGGCTGCTTTGACAAATAAAATCCTACTCATCGACGGACACAGCATCATGTCACGGGCATTCTACGGAATTCCGGAGCTCACAAATACAGAGGGACTGCATACCAATGCAATCCACGGTTTCCTGAATATCCTCTTTAAGCTCCTGGATCAGGAGAAGGCCGATCATCTGGCCGTGGCCTTTGATCTGCATGCGCCGACCTTCCGCCACAAAATGTACGATGCCTATAAGGGCACCCGGAAGCCGATGCCGCCGGAGCTGTCGGAGCAGATTCCGGTGATCCAGGAGCTTCTTACCGCCATGCGGGTGCCGCTTCTTCGGATGGCCGGCTACGAGGCCGATGATCTGCTCGGAACGGTGGCGAAGCGCTGCCAGAAAGAGGGCGCAGAGGTGACGATCGTTTCCGGCGATCGGGATCTCCTGCAGCTTGCGGATACGCATATCCGGATCTCACTTCCGAAAACAGCAAAGGGCGTCACGACGGTCTATAACTATACGCCGTCGGAGGTCGAGGCCGAATGGGGCGTAACGCCGCTGGAATTTATTGACTTAAAGGCGCTGATGGGCGACAGCTCGGACAACATCCCGGGGGTTCCGGGCCTCGGACCGAAGTCCGCAGAGTGGATCATTCAGCATTACCACAGCATTGAAAAGGCCCATGAAGCTGCGCTTTCCGGAGATCCGGACTTCAAGGTGCCGCGGAAGCCGAAGGCTGCGCAGCTGCTGATCGATGAATGGGAGAGCGCCGTGCTCTCAAAGACCCTCGCGACCATCGATACGGAGGCGCCCGTCGAGTTTTCCTTTTCGGATGCCGTTTTGGACGGGATGTTCAATGAAGACGCCCTTACATTGGTGCGCCGGCTGGAGCTGAAGGCTGTTCTGAAGCATTTTGAGGCAGCCGGACTTTCACCGTCGCATGCGGCAGAAGACGAGCAGCAGCCGGATTTTTCATCCTTTAAGGACGTGGAGGACCCCTACATCGCCCGCATTGCCTTCCGGGATGCGGCAAATGAAGGGAAGGCCGGTTTTGCTGTGACCGGTGAAGAGCTCTATTTCGCACTGCAGGGCGATCGCTTTTATCATTTCTCCGGCTTCGACTGGCGTACGGAGCTTCGAAAGCTTGCACAGGAGCCGGATGTACAGCTTTATACCCTGCAGCTAAAGAAGGCACTGTACAGCTGTCCGTTTGAGCCGGAGAGCGGTGTTCAGGATCTTTCTCTGGCCGCCTATATCCTTCAGCCGCTGAAGGGAAGCTATGACTACAGAGACCTGGCGCATGATTACCTGGGATGGACGCTTCCGGATGGAAAAGACGCCGGAGCGGACACACCGGTGATCCCGGCGGCCGCCTATACGGCGGTGACAGCTCTGTACAGTGCAGAGAAGATTTTTAATCAATTGTCCGAGCTGTCGGAAAAGGTGCTGTATGATGAAATCGAGCTTCCGCTGGTCTATACGCTTTATGACATGGAGCGGGCCGGCATCCTCGTGGATCAGTCCGTGCTAAAGGCCTTCGGCACGGAGCTTCGGGCCGGCATCGACGTACTGGAAAAGAAAATTTATGCAGAGGTCGGAGAGGAATTTAATCTGAATTCGCCGAAGCAGCTCGGGGAGATTCTGTTCGGAAAGCTCGGTCTCAAGGGCGGAAAGAAAACAAAATCCGGCTATTCGACGGCCGCCGACGTGCTGGAAAAGCTGGCACCGGCACATCCTGTGGTGGCCGACATCCTGCAGTACCGGACCCTCAGCAAGCTGAACTCCACCTATGCAGAGGGACTCCTCGACTGCATTCAGCCGGACGGCCGCATTCACGGCGAATTCCAGCAGATGGTGACCGCCACCGGACGGATTTCCTCGACCAATCCGAATCTTCAGAATATTCCGGTGCGCACGGAGCTCGGACGCCGTTTCCGCCGCGTCTTCGTGCCGAAGCCCGGCTGCGTTTTCATTGACGCCGACTACTCCCAGGTCGAGCTGCGCATCCTGGCGTCGCTGTCCGGTGATGAAGGGCTGATCGCCGCCTACAAGGATGCACGGGACATTCATGCGGTCACGGCGTCACAGGTATTTCATGTACCGCTGGACAGCGTGACGCCGGAGCTTCGCCGGAACGCAAAGGCTGTCAACTTCGGCATCGTATACGGTATTTCCGCCTTCGGACTCAGCGAGGATCTCAGCATCAGCCGAAGCGAAGCAAAGCAGTATATTGAACGGTACTTTGCGGTCTATCCGAAGGTGAAGCAGTATCTCGACGGAGAGGTGACGTTTGCACGGGAGCACGGCTATGTGAAGACCATGTTCGGACGCCGCCGTCCGGTGCCGGATATCCATGCCTCCAATTTCGCCCGCCGAAGCTTCAGTGAGCGGGTGGCAATGAACTCGCCGATCCAGGGCACGGCCGCGGACATCATGAAGAAGGCCATGAACGAGGTGCACCGCGCCCTCCTAAACGGCGGCTATGCCGCGCGCATCGTCCTGCAGGTGCATGACGAGCTTCTGATTGAAGCACCGGAGCAGGAAAAGGACGCGATACAGGCACTTCTCGTAGACAAAATGCAGCATGCCGTTTCCATGGCCGTGGAGCTTGTCGCTGATGCAAAAACCGGTCTGAACTGGGACGCTGCACACTAGGGAAATGCTGATTTCATCAGCATTTCCTTAAGAGAAGTTAAAAAGGATGGCCATGAAAACAATTGACAGTAAAGATATCATGCATATCGGATTTCTGAAGATGGAGCCCTATACAGGCTCCTCGGAGGGCATGCGCTACCGCATGAGCAAGGTCACTTATACAGAACCGGATCATGCACTGCTTGCAAAGATCGAAGCCGGAGAGGCCGATTATCCGGTGAATAAAAAAACTGGTGAAAAAATCATGAACCCCACGAAGGACCGCTTTACCCTCGGTGTATGGGTATGGCCGGAGCCCTTCGGCTTTTCCTTTACGCCGGAACGATACAAGTGCTTTCAGGAATTTGAATTTTCGGAGGACGGCGTGATGGCAGGACTGCAGTGGCTGAATGAACAGAAGGCAGCCCGCGACTGGCCGGAGGAGGCACTTCGCTGGACCGACTGGAAGAAACAGATGGAGGCAAAGGTATGATACTTGGCATCATCGGCGGCGTGGGAGCCGGAAAGTCCACGGTGCTGGACCTTCTGACTGCAGAATACGGCTTCACGGCCTATCGGACGGATGACATTGCAAAATCCTTTTATATCAAGGGGCATCCGGTTTATGAAGCATTGAAGCAGCTGCTCGGGCAGACGGAGGACGAACCGGATTTCTTTCCGAAGCTTGCGCATGCGCTGTACGGTCCGCAGGGCCGTGCACTGCGCATAAAAGTCGATGAAATCGTGCATCCGGCGGTCTGGCAGTATGTCGGTCAGGTGATTGCAGCTGCACGGAAGGAGGGGCGTTCCATCGTGGTGGAGACAGCGCTTCCGACCCATTCCTTTACCTCACAGTGCGATCAGGTTTGGTTTGTCTATACGGATGAAACCATCCGCATCGACCGCCTCATGAAAACCCGCGGTTATTCCGAAGAGAAGGCCCGGGCCATGCTGCGTGCACAGCCTGCCAATGCAGACTACGCCGCGTTTTCAGACTGGACACTGGATAATTCCGGCCGCCGCGAGGAGACCGAAGCGGCCATTCGTACAAGACTCCAGAACGGAAGCACATTATAAAACGCTATAAAAAAGGACCTTTTCATCTATGAGATTTACAAGCATTGCCAGCGGCTCCAGCGGCAACACAAGCTACATCGGCACCGATCATACGCATATACTGGTGGATGCCGGCGTCACCATGAAAGCCATCCGGGAGGGCCTGCATGCTCTCGAGCTGGACCTTACGGATGTGCAGGCCATTTTTCTCACACATGAGCATATCGATCATATCCGGGCCGTGGGCACCATTGCCCGAAAATATAACATTCCGATCTATGGGACCCTCGGAACCCTGCGGGCGCTCATGCTGCAGAAATCCCTCGGCGCATTTGACCGCGGACTGCTGAAGCCGATTCTTCCAGATACGGATCTGATCGTCGGCGATCTTAAGATCTGTCCCTTTTCCATCGACCATGACGCCGCCGATCCGGTGGGTTATCGGATCGAAGCTGAAGGAAAATGCGCGGCCGTCGCCACCGACCTCGGCCATTTCGACGACTATATACAGTCCCGGCTCACCGGCCTCGACGCCCTGATCCTTGAGGCCAATCACGACCCCCATATGCTGAGCACCGGTCCGTATCCCATGGCCCTGAAGCGGCGCATCTTAAGTGACCGCGGCCACTTAAGCAACGAAAGTGCCGGACAGCTTGCAGACCGCATCCTGAACAGCCATCTCCGGCACATCTTCCTCGGCCACCTCAGTAAGGAAAACAACCTTCCTGCGCTGGCTCTTGAGACCGTGCAGCAGACGATCGACGCTTCCCCTTCAGACTATCGCGCCGCCGACTTCGATATCAGCGTCGCCCGCAGAGACAGCATCTCGGAAATCATCGAGCTTTGAACGCTTGCTGCCGCCAGTGACCGTTCAGCCGCCATGCATTTTTTCAAAACCCTGCCGGAAAGCAGTTGCGTTTTGCTGCCATAAATGCTTGAATAATAGGATATGACACCGAAGCGCCGGATAATTGTCCGGCCGAAGAAGAGGAGGCTATATGAAAAAAGCAATCATCACCGTCGTCGGCAAGGATACTGTCGGCATCATTGCGAAGGTTTGCACCTTCCTTTCCGAAAAGAATATCAACATTCTGGATATTTCCCAGACCATTACCGGCGGCTTCTTCAACATGATGATGATCGTGGACATTTCCGCGACGACAGATCCCATTGATACCGTTGCAACCGAAATGGCACAGTACGGCCGGGACCAGATCGGCGTCGACATCAAGATGCAGCTCGAGGAAATCTTCACCATGATGCACCGGATCTGATCGGGCGGATTCATACTGCTGCCGGGAGAAGGACGGATACCGTCGTGTGCTCCCGCGCTTCTCAAAAAAACATAAGGAGATATTATGGCAAGCTCTTTTGATGCGGTCAATGTGCTTGAGGTCACAGAGACCAACAACATGATCGAACATAACAATCTCGATGTCCGTACGATCACCATGGGCATCAGCCTGCTGGACTGTGCAGCAGGAGATGCAGACAGCTTCTGCGACAATATTTATAAGAAAATCACCCGCTATGCGCGGGATCTCGTAAAAACCGGTGAGGAAATCAGCCGGGAATACAGCGTTCCGATCGTCAACAAGCGGATCTCCGTGACGCCGATCGCCATCGCCGGTGCCAGCGCCTGCAAATCCACGGAGGATTTTGTGAAGGTGGCCCATACCCTGGACAAGGCCGCAAAGGCCGTCGGCGTCAACTTCCTCGGCGGTTTTTCGTCGGTATGCCAGAAGGGCATGACGAAGGCCGATGAAATGCTGATGCGTGCGATTCCGAAGGCCCTGGCAGAAACCGATATCGTCTGTGCCAGCGTAAACCTTGGCTCCACCAAGACCGGCATCAATATGGATGCCGTGCGTCTCATGGGTGAAATGATTCGTGAAGCCGCGGAGCGCACCGCCGATACGGATTCCAGTGCCTGCGCAAAGCTGGTGGTATTCTGCAATGCGCCGGACGACAACCCGTTTATGGCGGGCGCCTTCCACGGCGTTTCCGAGGCGGACTGCATTCTTAATGTCGGCGTTTCCGGACCGGGTGTGGTACGGGATGCGCTGCAGCATGCAGAGGGTCTCGACTTTGAGGAGCTTTCCGAGCTGATCAAGAAGACCGCCTTCAAGATCACCCGTGTCGGACAGCTGGTGGCGAAGGAGGCCAGCCGCATGCTTGGCGTTCCGTTCGGCATCATTGACCTGTCCCTCGCACCGACGCCGGCCATCGGTGATTCGGTATCGGACATTCTCGAGGCCATGGGACTCGAGCGGACCGGTGCACCGGGCACCACCGCCGCGCTGGCCATGCTGAACGACCAGGTGAAGAAGGGCGGCATTATGGCATCCAGCTCGGTCGGCGGACTGAGCGGCGCCTTCATTCCGGTATCGGAGGACCAGGGCATGATCAATGCCGTGGAAGCCGGCGCACTCAATATCGAAAAGCTGGAGGCCATGACCTGCGTATGCTCTGTGGGACTCGACATGATTGCAATCCCGGGCGATACCCCGGCATCGACCATTTCCGGCATCATCGCCGATGAGGCAGCGCTCGGCATGGTGAATCAGAAGACCACGGCTGTGCGTGTCATTCCGGCCATCGGAAAGAAGATCGGCGACCATGTGGACTTCGGCGGTCTGCTCGGTCATGCACCGGTGATGGCGGTCAATACCTTCGACTGCTCCGGCTTCGTGAACCGGAAGGGACGCATCCCGGCACCGATTCATTCCTTCAAGAACTGATCGATGGTGCATGGAAAAAAGGTCATCGGCATCATCGCGGAGTACAATCCCTTTCATCAGGGACACCGCTATATGCTGCATAAAATACGCACGGAATTTCAGGCAGATTATATTGCAGTGGTTATGTCCGGCGATTTCGTGCAGCGCGGGGAACCGGCGATCTTTGATAAATATGCGCGTGCCGAGGCCGCGCTCCGAAACGGCGCCGATCTGATCGTGCAGCTTCCGGTGATGTTTTCTGCCGCTGGTGCGGAGGATTTTGCCGCCGGTGCCGTCTGTGTTCTTCGTTCCCTCGGCTTTGTGGATCAGCTGGTGTTCGGCTCGGAATCCGGCGATCTTAAACGCCTTCAGAAGCTGGCCGGGCTCGAGCTGTCCGAGGGCTCTGCAGCGCATGCAAAGCTGAATGCCGTCCTGCGGGATGCGCTGTCCCGGGGGATGAGCTATCCGAAGGCTCGGGAGCAGGCGATGCGGACTGTGCTGACCGGGGAGGATGAAGCCGGCTTTTCATCCCTCCGCACAGAGGCTGCTTCTCCGGCAGCCTCTTTTTCATTAAAGTCAAACGATATTTTGGGCATCGAATACTTAAAGGCAATGAAACGGCAGAATGCATGCTTTTCCGCTGCCTGCATTCGCCGAGACCTGCGGATGCGCAGCGCGCATGCGATCCGGGAGAGTATCCTTGAGGACGCCGGCCGGCGCCGCAATGGAGCAGCACCTGCGGAAACAGAGCATGCCGGCAATCCGTGCCGTCCGACGGATACAGGAAGTCACTGTCCGGACGGCATGTGCATGCCTTCACCGTCCGGTCTTGCCGACCTCGATGAGGCATCAAAAATGCTGAGCTACCGACTGCTGCAGCTTGTTTGTCTCGAGGAAGAAGCGGGGGTGGCGCCGCTTCTTTCGGAATATCTCGACGTTTCCCGGGAGCTTTCCGATGCCATCCGCCGCGGAGCGCGGGAGCCATGGAGCTTCCGGGAACGCATCCGGGGGATCAAGACACGAAACTATACCTACAGCCGCATCAGCCGTGCACTGCTGCATATTCTCCTCGGTATTCGAAAAAAGGAGTATGCCGCACTGCGGGAGCAATACTTCGACAAAAAGGAGACGCTGCCGTATGTACGAATACTGGGTGTGCGTGCAGACGCCCGCTGTCTTCTGTCGGAAAGCGCTGCAGCCGTGGTGACCTCGCCGGCCGACTGTAAGAAACGGCTGCAGCAGCTTCAAAGGGAACATGTCCCGGAAACGCCGGAGGCGGTTTTTAAGAAGATGCGGACGGAGCCTGCGGCCGGTATGTTTCGTACCGATCTCTATGCCGCCGACCTCTACCGTCAGATCTGGAAGCCCTTTGACCCGGATCATCCGCTTCCGGATGAGCTTCAGCGATTTTTTCTGGTGGTTTAACGGACCTTTCGGTGACGAATCCCCGCCGTTGTGCTAAGATAGAAGCAGTTGTTCGGCCGCTCTGCATACAGACTGCAGTCTGTATGCAGAGCGGCGGAAAACCTGTAAACAAAGCCGTGCGGAAAATGTACGGAGGAGCGGGAGGACAGATCATGAAGCTGATTTATGCAATCGTTCGAAACGATAACGAAGATGATGTAATGGATGCTCTCAATGCAGACCACTTTCAGGTAACGCGCCTTGCGTCGACCGGAGGCTTCCTCCGGAAGGGGAATTCGACCCTGATGATCGCAACCCAGGACGAGAAGGTGGACAGCTGCATCGAGCTCATCAAGAAGCAGTGCGGCAAGCGGCAGAAGATCACGGTGAATATGCCGTATATCAGTGCAGCGTCCATGGGGACCTACTCCACCATGCCGATGCCGGTGGAGATCGGCGGAGCCACCATCATGGTAGTGGATCTGGAGCGCTTTGAAAAATATTGACAAATACGGCTGAACAGCGGCAGCATTTTTCAGCAGCATTCGGCGCGGAAACCAGAAGCACTGTCCGGGATTTAGTGCACGAAATACGCGCAGAATGCGTTGCAGAGCCCCGGATATCGAGTATAATAGAAATGTTGATTGTATACACGGACGTGTTGTAACACGAAAGTATAAAAGCAATGAGAGGAGAAATCGGAAATGGCATTTATTGACAAGATCAAGGAGAAGGCAAAGGCAGACAAGAAGACCATCGTTCTTCCGGAGTCCATGGACAAGAGAACCTTCGAGGCAGCTGAGAAGATTCTGAAGGAGGGGATCGCAAATCTTGTGATCATCGGTACACCGGAGGAGATCGAGAAGAACGGCGCCGGCTTTGACCTTACCGGGGCAACCATCGTGGATCCGTATACAGATCCGAACCGCCAGAAGTATATCGACAAGTTCGTCGAGCTGAGAGCGAAGAAGGGCCTCACACCGGAGCAGGCAGAGGAGCAGATGACGAAGGATTACATGTACTATGCATGTCTTATGTGCAAGTGCGGTGATGCAGACGGTGCCGTTTCCGGCGCATGCCACTCCACCGGCAACACCATTCGTCCGGCACTGCAGCTTCTGAAGACCAAGCCGGGCATCAAGTCCGTTTCCGGTTTCTTCCTGATGGAGGTTCCGAACAGCGAGTTCGGTGAGCAGATCGACGGCAACGGCCTGTTCGTATTTGCAGACTGCGCCGTAAACACGGATTTTGATTCCGAGAAGCTGGCAGAGATCGCTTATCTGTCCGCACAGTCCTTCCAATCCTTCGTCGGCCGTGAGCCGAAGGTGGCCATGCTTTCCTACTCCTCTAAGGGCTCTGCAAAGCATGACGATGTCACGAAGGTGGCTGAGGCTGTAAAGATTGCAAATGAGCAGCATCCGGAGCTGGCACTGGACGGCGAGCTTCAGCTTGACGCTGCACTGGTTCCGTCCGTTGCAGAGCTGAAGGCTCCGGGCAGCAAGGTAGCCGGCCATGCAAACGTTCTGGTATTCCCGTCCCTGGAGGCCGGCAACATCGGCTACAAGCTGGTACAGAGACTGGCACATGCCGGCGCATACGGTCCGGTTCTGCAGGGCCTCAGCATGCCGGTAAATGATCTGAGCCGCGGCTGCTTCGCAGATGACATTGTCGGTGTTGTCGCAATGACGGCTGTACAGGCACAGAACGCATAATTTCCGGACAGCTGACAAGGTCGGCCTGTTCCATATACCATCGTATCTTCGTCTGCCCGACCCGGTATTCTTCGGATACCGGGCCGGACAGACTTTGTAAGTAAACAGTTACAAACATATTAGGAGAGTACACCAATGAAAATTCTTGTTCTGAACTGCGGTTCATCATCTCTCAAGTATCAGCTCATTGATATGGACAATGAATCTGTACTTGCAAAGGGCATCTGCGAGCGTATCGCCATCGACGGCAGCAAGCTCACCCACAAGGCTCCGGGCAAGGAGGATTTCGTTCTGGAATCCCCGATGCCGGATCACAGCGTTGCTGTAAAGCTGGTATTTGATGCATTGACCGACAAGGAGCACGGTGTTGTAAGCTCTGTCGACGAGATCAGTGCCATCGGCCACCGCGTACTGCATGCCGGCACGAAGATCACCGAGGCCTGCGTTGTCACCGATGAGGTGAAGGACATCGTTCGTTCCTGCTTCGATCTCGGCCCGCTGCACAACCCGGCCAACCTGATGGGCATTGAGGCCTGCGAGAAGGTCGTTCCGGGCAAACCGAACGTAGCTGTATTTGATACCACCTTCGGCATGACGCTTCCGGAGAAGGCATATTACTATGCAATTCCGACCGAGTATTATGAGAAGTACAGCATCCGCCGCTACGGCTTCCACGGTACATCCCATGCCTTCGTTTCCCACGAGACCATCAAGTTCGGAAATCTCGATCCGGAGAAGGCTAAGGTGATCGTATGCCACCTCGGAAACGGCGCTTCCATTTCGGCTTCCATCGGCGGCAAGGGCGTTGACACCTCCATGGGTCTTACACCGCTGGAGGGTCTCATCATGGGCACACGTTCCGGTGACATCGATGCTGCCGTTGTTCAGTTCATCTGCAACCACGAGCACAAGACCGTGGATGAGGTACTGAACATTCTGAACAAGAAGTCCGGCGTGCTCGGTCTTTCCGGCGGCGTTTCTTCTGATTTCCGTGATGTTGAGAAGGCAGCACAGGAAGGAAATCATATGGCCGAGGTTGCGCTCGAGGCCTTCCGCTACAGAGTTGCAAAGTACATCGGTTCGTATGCCGCAGCCATGAACGGCGTGGATGCCATCACCTTTACAGCCGGTGTCGGTGAGAACGACAAGGCGACCCGTGAGCTCATCGTATCCGAGTACCTCGGCTTCCTGGGTGCAAAGATTGATCCGGAGCGCAACAATGTCCGCGGCAAGGCAGCCCTGATTTCCTCCGATGACTCCAAGGTAAAGATCTTCATGATCCCGACCAACGAGGAGCTGGCCATCGCAAGAGATACGCTGAAGCTTGTATCTGCAAAGTGATCACAAAAAGTGCTTGCATTTCGCGTTATTCTGTAGTATCTTAATGCGAGTGTGCAATCGCAATGACCCCTTTCGGGGGTTCTTGCTTGACATAAAAAGCCGTTTGGATTAACAGCCCGGTAGACGAAGGAGGTGTAAATATGTCAATTTGTCCTAAGAATCATTCTTCCAAGGCTCGCAGAGATTCCAGAAGAGCAAACTGGAAGATGGGTAAGATGAACCTTGTAAAGTGTTCGAAGTGTGGTGCTCTTGTTATGCCTCACAGAGTCTGCAAGGCCTGCGGATCTTACAATAAGCGTGAGATCGTAAACGTAGAGGACTGATCGGTTCCTGCGAGATGATCTTTAAGCCCCGAAGCAATTGCTTCGGGGCTTTTTTGTGCTGCTGGAAAGGCCGCAATATACGAAAGCTGTCCGGCACCCGATTGCTGCATCGCCGGACTTTTGCGGCTTTTCCCGCGATTCATGCACTGCAGACCCGTTCCGGTGGGATTATTCCACTCTGAAAAAGCAAAGTAAACCGGTTTACTTTTCGCAAAATAGCATCCAATTCCCACAAAAGTTGTTGTTTTCGTAAAAAGTGGTATAATGATCCCAAAACAGAGCAAGTATTAGAGGTTTTGAGATGAAAAAGCTATGTACCATTCTGCTTATGCTCTGCGTTCTCCTGATGGCCTGTCAGCGTCAGACACCGCTCGTGTACAACGTTAACAAGTCCGATGAACTCAAGGAATATGAGTCCGAATCTGCGGAGGAGTCCCGTTTTGAGGAATCCCTGGCGCAGAAGGAGAGTCTGCAGGCAGCAGAGAGCCGGGCGGCAGCCGAATCCTCCGTATGGACGAAAAAGCTCCCCCGGAAAGACAAAACACGGGTGAAGGGCATCTACCTGACTGCCATCACCGCCGGTTCCTCCCGCATGCAGGACATCATTGCCCACATTGACCAATGTGAGATCAATGCCGTCGTCATCGATATTCTGGACGATAAGGGACGCATTGAATACAAGATGTCCTCACCTCTCATCGATGAGCTCGGCGCCGCGGAAGAAACGATCCCGGACATCCATGCACTCCTTACCACGCTGAAGGAGCATAACATCTACAGCATTGCCCGCATCGTCACCTTTCGTGATCCGTATCTTGCAGAGGTGAAGCCGGAATGGATGAATCATAATCAGGACGGCAGTATCTTTCAGGACAATTCCGGGATGGCCTGGGTGGATCCCTACAACCGGGAGGCCTGGGAGTACAAGGTTTCAGTTGCCGAGCAATGTGCAGATGCCGGCTTCGATGAAATCCAGTTCGATTACGTACGTTTCTGCACCGAACGCGGCATGAACAATGTTGTTTATTCCGACGAAGAAACGAATGGACAGAGCAAAACCGACATCATCCTGGAATTTGTCCGCTTCGCCTCCGACCGTCTGGCCGCAAAAAATGTTTTTATGTCTACCGACGTATTCGGAACCATCATCGGCTCCTACGTCGATACGCTCTCCGTAGGGCAGGATTATTCCGCAATGGCTTCCGCCGTTGACTACATGTGCCCGATGATCTATCCCTCCCATTACAGTAACGGAAATTTCAATCTCGAGGTCCCGGATCTTGAGCCCTATAAGGCGATTTTAGGAGCCTGCCATGCGTCCGAAAAGGATCTCGCCCTGGATTATACCGAGGGTATGCATCAGGCTGCTGTACGTCCGTGGCTGCAGGGCTTTACCGCCAGCTGGCTTTCAAACCACCGGCATTACGGCGCAGAGGAAATACGGCAGGAAATTCAGGCGGTCTACGATGCCGGCTATGACGAATGGCTCATCTGGAATGCGGGCAATGACTACGACTGGTCGGCATTTCTCAGTAAGGAAGCCGCCGAAGCGGAAGAGCAGACCCTCGCAGAAAGCCGCGCCGCTGCCTCCCAGGCCGCTCTGGATGAAAGCCGTGCCGCTCGGGAAAGTGAAGAAGAAAGCCGTGCTGCTGCGCTCGAATCCATCGCGCAGTCAAAGGAAGCCGCAGAGAAAACCACGGAATCCGCCGCTGCTTCACAGGAGAACGGCTGAAGACCGGTTTCCGGCGGCCGTACAGAAGCGGTATAGTATCAGGATGCACATTTTATTTGGCGGATACGCTGCTTTCTGCTATAATTCATGTTTGGACTACATTTGATTTCACAAGGGGATACAGATCATGAAATATAATTTTAAAAAGATCGAACCGAAGTGGCAGGCCCGGTGGGAGGAAGCCGGTGCCTTCAAGGCGGTGGACTTTGACAAGCGCCCGAAATGGTACGGACTCGTAGAGTTCCCGTATCCGTCCGGTGCCGGCATGCATGTCGGCCATATCAAGGCCTATTCCTCCATCGAGGTGCTTTCACGCAAGCGCCGCATGCAGGGCTACAACGTGCTGTTCCCGATGGGCTTTGACTCCTTCGGACTTCCGGCCGAGAACTATGCCATCAAGACCAATACACATCCGCATCTGATCACCGAGCAGAACATTCAGCATTTCAAGGATCAGATGGAGAAGGTCGGCTTCTCCTTTGACTGGAGCCGTGAGATTGCGACCTCCCATGCTGATTATTACAAGTGGACCCAGTGGATCTTCGAGAAGCTGTACGAGCAGAACCTCGTATTCCGCGCCAAGACCCTCGTAAACTACTGCCCGCACTGCAAGGTCGTGCTTTCCAACGAAGACTCCCAGGGCGGCAAGTGCGATATCTGTCACAACGATGTTGTGCAGCTTTCGAAGGACGTATGGTACCTCCGCATCACGAAGTACGCCGACCGCCTTCTGAAGGGTCTCGACGATGTGGACTATCCGGATTCCATCAAGCAGCAGCAGATCTCCTGGATCGGCCGCAGCACCGGTGCCTTCGTAAAATTTGATCTCGCAGCTCAGGCCGGTCCTGTACAGGATCAGCTGGAGATTTATACCACCCGCTGCGATACGCTTTACGGCGTCACCTTCATGGTGGTTGCGCCGGAGCATCCGGCCCTTGATAAGTATCAGGCTGAAATCAGAAACTGGGATGAGGTCCTTCGCTACCGCGATGAGGCCGCAAAGAAGACGGAGTTCCAGCGCACACAGCTGGTGAAGGAAAAGACCGGTGTAAAGATCGAGGGCCTTTCTGCCGTTAATCCGATCACCGGAAAAGAGATTCCAATCTTCATCGCGGATTATGTCATGATGGGCTATGGTACCGGTGCGATCATGGCCGTACCGGCGCATGATCAGCGTGATTACGACTTCGCAAAGAAGTTCGGTGCAGAGATCATCGAGGTCATCAAGGGCGGTGATATCACGAAGGAAGCCTATACCGGCGACGGCGAGATGGTGAATTCCGGCTTCCTGAACGGCTTCACCAACAAGAAGGATTCCATCCGGAAAATGCTGGAGGTGCTGACCGAGCGCGGCATCGGACATGAGGGCGTACAGTATAAGATGAAGGACTGGGCCTTCAATCGTCAGCGCTACTGGGGCGAGCCGATTCCGCTGATTCACTGCCCGAGCTGCGGTACGGTTCTGGTGCCGGAGGAGGAGCTTCCGCTCACGCTCCCGGATGTTGAAAACTTCGAGCCGGGTACCGACGGACAGTCACCGCTGGCCCGCATTGACAGCTTCGTAAACTGCCATTGTCCGAAGTGCGGCGGACCGGCGAAGCGTGAAACCGATACCATGCCGCAGTGGGCCGGTTCCTCCTGGTATTTCCTGCGCTTCTGTGATGTCAACAATGACAAGGCATTTGCAGACGCAGAAAAGCTGAAGTACTGGATGCCGGTGGATCATTACAACGGCGGTATGGAGCATGTCACCCGCCACCTTCTGTACTCCCGCTTCTGGCATCAGGCGCTCTATGATATTGGCGCTGTGCCGACACCGGAGCCTTATAAGAAGCGTACCTATCAGGGACTGATCCTCGGCTCAGACGGCGAGAAGATGTCGAAATCAAAGGGCAATGTCATCGACCCGCTGAATATCGTGGATCTGTACGGCGCGGATACCCTCCGCACCTATGTGCTCTTCATGAGTGACTATACTGCAGCTGCTCCGTGGAGTGACGAGGGCGTACGCGGTGTGAAGCGCTTCCTTGAGCGTGTGGCCGGGCTTACGGATATCATGACGCTCGAGAAAGAGGATGCATCTCTGGAATCGAAGCTCCATAAGACCATCAAGAAGGTTTCCGATGACATCGAGCGTATGAAGTTCAACACTGCCATTGCAGCGCTGATGACCCTGATCAACGACTTCACGAAGGCCGGTGCCATCACGAGAGACGATCTCGTAAGCTTCATCAAGCTCCTGCATCCGTTTGCGCCGCACCTCACGGAGGAAATCTATGAGAGCATCGGCGGCGAGGGCCTTCTTACGCTGAGCCCGTGGCCGGATTTTGACGAAGAAAAGACCCGGGATGCCGTCCTCAATATGGGTGTGCAGATCAACGGCAAGGTGCGCGGGAACATCGATATTCCGGCGGAAGCCACGGAGGAGGATGCCGTAGCCGCAGCGCAGAAGAATGAGCAGATCAGCCGCTATTTCGAAGGAAAGACCATTGTAAAGGTCATTTTCGTCCGCGGTAAAATTCTGAATTTTGTCGTAAAGTAACAGCGAAGGCAGCCCGGAACGGGCTGCCTTTTCTTTCTGTTGAGGCATACATTTCAACGTCTTTAGGGAAATGCGGATTTAATCAGCATTTTCTTAAAGAACAGTTCATCGGAGCAGAAGCATGAGTAAACAACACGTCTTTGATATTGAAGAGGAGCTTTCGAAGCTTCCGGCGCTGCCGGGCGTCTATCTGATGCACGGCCCGAAGGATGAAATCATCTATGTCGGCAAGGCCAAGGTGCTGAGAAACCGTGTCCGGCAGTATTTCCGGAAATCCCATAAAAAATCCGCAAAAATCCGGCAGATGGTGCAGCTCATCGAACGCTTCGAGTACATCGTGGTGGACTCCGAGCTCGAAGCCCTGATGCTGGAGAATAACCTCATCAAGGAGCACCGGCCGCGCTACAATACGCTTCTGAAGGATGACAAGACCTATCCTTATATCAAAGTGACGCGTGAGCCTTTTCCGCGTATCCTGAAGGTCCGGAAGCAGCTGGCAGACCGCGCTCGCTACTTCGGACCCTATGCCTCCAACGATCAGGTAAACGAAGTCATCGAGCTCATCCGGAAAAGCTTCCGGATCCGGAACTGCAGCAAGTCCTTCACGGAGACCGCATTGCTCCAGAATAAATGCATGTACTACGATCTGCATCAATGCGATGCCCCCTGCATCGGAAAGCAGTCACAGGCAGCGTATCAGCTGCAGGTAGACCGGGCCGTCGACTTTCTGAACGGAAAATATGAGGACATCGTCCGGGAGCTTGAGCGCCGCATGCAGAAGGCCTCCGATCAACTGGACTTTGAAACGGCGCTGGAGCTTCGGGATCTCATCCGCGCGATCGAAGCCGTGCGGAGCCGGCAGAAGATCATTGCCTATGATGCAGAGGACCGGGACATCCTCGGGATGCGGCGATCCTTCTCTGACTGCATTATCCAGATCTTTTTCGTCCGAGACGGAAGGATCATCGGCCGGGACCATCAGTTCATCGACATTGATCCCGAGGAGACGGATGAAAGCGTCCTCACGAATTTCATCGGGCAATATTACAACGGCACGCCCTTCATACCGCGGGAAATCTTCGTGCAGACAGAGCTCGGGGAAAAGAATGTACTGGAGCAGTGGCTGAGCCGCGAAAAGGGGCGCCGTGTATACATTGTAACGCCGCAGATCGGAAAGAAGGAGAAGCTCGTGGAGCTCGCCGTCACGAACGCCGGCATTCTCATGAATCGCTACCGTCAGCAGTACCGCGAGCAGGATATCAAAAACGCCCGGGCCCTCAAGGAGCTGCAGACGCTGATTGGGCTTTCGAAGCTCCCGCTCCGCATCGAGTCCTATGATATTTCAAATACCATGGGGGCGCTGAATGTCGGCTCCATGGTGGTCTATCAGAACGGTAAGCCGAAGAACAACGACTACCGTAAGTTCCGGATCCGCTCCGTTCAGGGGCCGGATGACGTGCAGTCCATGCGGGAAATGCTGATGCGCCGCTTCGATCACGGACTGAAGGAAATGCAGGAAAATGCCGCCCGCGGAAAGGAGGATGCCCTTGGATCCTTCTCTAATTTTCCGGATCTGATCTGTATGGACGGCGGCAAGGGGCAGGTGCATGTCTGTGAGCAGGTACTGGATGCCCTCGGCATTCACTCCATCACCGTGGTCGGCATGGTGAAGAACGAGCACCATCGGACCCGGGCCCTGCTGTACCGGGATGAGGAGCTCCCGATTTCGGAAAACAGTGAGGCCTTCCGCCTGCTCACGCGCATTCAGGACGAGGTGCACCGTTTCGCCATCAGCTATCACCGTTCGCTGCGGGATCAGAAGCAGGTGCGCTCGCTTCTCGATGAAATCCGCGGTATCGGCGAGGTCCGGAAAAAGGAGCTGATGCGCCGCTTCGGAGACATTGACCATATACGGGCTGCAAGCCTTGAGGAGCTTACGGACTGTCCGTCCATGGATGCCCTGTCCGCCCGCTCGGTCTATGACTATTTCAGAAAAGAAACGGCGTCCGGAGACGGCGGGCAGACGAAGACGTCCGGCGCTGAAAACAATCACAAGAAAACATAAGAATTCCTTCGATTATTCGTCAGCAATTTACGCCTTTTCCGGATATACAAAATGAAAAAGAACTGTTAGAATTATATCCTGTCAGGCATCACAAAGGCGCGGGACATGTCCTGCGCCTTTTATGGACAGCGTGAGGAAATTTTTTTCATTCCCTGAGATGCCGTCCGGCCGGACAAATGCAGAAGAGCAGCATTGTACTGCAGGGGAGTAATCAGAACAATGAAAAATGAGTTTTCACATACAGAGCATACCCGGGGACAGTCCCGTGCCCGGGGACAGTCGCATGCCCGCAATACGTCCTACAGAACGACGTCCGGGAAGCGAAGCAGTTATCGGAGCAGTACCCGCAGGCGGAAGCAGCCGGACGGGCCGAATATGAAGCTGGTGCTCGGCGCCGTTGCCGCCTTTCTTGCAGTCGGCGGGGCATTGGTTTTCGCCGTGCGGAGCGGTTATATCGGAGGCAGTACCGAGACCGCAGAGACCGTCATCGAGAGCAGCGAGACCATTTCCATCTCAAACCCGGATATCATCCATAAGGATCTGTATCTCGATCTCAGCGCGATCGCACCGGACGCCGGGCTCCTTAACATGAACGGCATGAACCGCGAGCAGCTGAAGGCCGCGATTCAGGCAAGCTACAGCTGGAATCTGGCAGTGAAGAATGCGAATCCCTCCATTGACAGCTTTAAAATGCCGGATCTTTCCGTATATGATATTCCGGAGGAGGCGACCGCGGCCCAGTCCGAGACCGGCAGTGACGGTGAGAATGCCAATGACGGCTCCGTGCAGAAGGTGGACGTCGATAATCCGTATGTCAGCGTGACGATTCGTCCGAGCGCGGACAGCTTCTCCGTCCCGGATCCATTCGAAACCGGAATAAATGCATTGGTCGAGCAGATCTTCACGGAATATGCTGCGGAGCTGTCAGCACCGACAGATGAAGCAGTGCAGACAGAGGCTGAGACCGCAGACAGCACCGATGCTTCGGCAGAAGAAAGCAAAGAGCCGGAGAGCACAGCAGCGAAGGCCGATTATGTGCTGAGCATGCCGGACCTCTCATCGACGATCAGTGATTATATGCAGCAGCTGGCCACCGTATGGAAAATGAATCCGAAGAACGGCGATATTACCAAATATGACAGCGAGTCCGGAAAGTTTGTATTCGGCGGTTCCGTATCCGGTTATACGGTGAATGCGGAGGCGACGGCACAGAAGGTCATGGATGCGATCTCGCAGCACAAGTATGATGCGTCCATCGATACCGTCGGCGAGAGCATCTCCGGCTCTGATTCCTCCATCAAGGATCAGTACGGCATCATCGGCAGCTTTACGACGAAGACCACGAGCTCCGCGGTGCGGAACAAGAACATCAAGCTGGCAGCCGCCGCCATCAACGGCACTGTGCTGCAGCCGGGCGAGGAATTTTCCTTTAACAAGACCGTCGGACAGCGTACAACCGAAAAGGGCTACGGCGGTGCACCGGCCTATAACGAAGGCGAGGTGGTGACTGAGGTCGGCGGCGGTGTCTGCCAGGTATCCTCGACATTGTATAATGCTGTCTTCCGTTCCGGACTGACGACCACCTACCGGCGTTCCCATACCTTCGCACCGACCTATGTCACGCCGGGTACGGATGCCACGGTATCCTGGCCGGGACCGGATTATCAGTTTATCAATGATTCCTCCCATGCCATCGGTATTCTGGCCTGGTATGAGGATCAGAGTCTGACGGTGCAGATCTACGGCATCCGGGTGCTGCCGAAGGGCGTATCCTGGGAGCTGACCGCAGAGAAGGTATCGGATCTTCCGGTGCCGGAAGCAAAGATCATCACGCCGGATCAGGGCTCGGAATCCTCCGGCTCCGCCGGCTCCGAATGGCAGGCCTATAAGATCATTCATAATGCAGACGGCTCCACGGAAAAGGTGAAGGACCATTTCACACACTACAGCGGACATACGCCGAAGAAGTATGCATCCGCTGCGGCAGCAGCAACGACCGCTGCTGAAACAAGCGCTGCCGAAACGAGCAGTGCGGCAGAAACGACCGCCGTTTCCGAAAGCAGCACGGCAGCGTCCGCCAAGGCCGTACCGGCACCGGGTACAACGGTGAAGGAGACGACCGCCGCAACGGGACCGGTCACCGAAACGACGAAATCAGCCGAAACGGTAAAGGCTCCGGAAACGACAAAGGCAGCCGAAACAACGAAGGCGGCGCCGTCGGAAACGATCGCCGAGGTGATTGAAGCCCCGACTGCCGCTGTATCGCCCGGCAGCAGTGACGACATCATTCTGGACGGGCCGTAATGTACGATATTTTTTTAACAGAACAGAAAAGACCGCGGATTTGTGCCAAAACCGCCTTTTCTGTGCAAAATATACTATAGCATTTTGGTAGGAAATAGACTCGTTGTGCAATATGATTGTATTTTATTGCATACGAGTCTTTTTTTGTTTTGCTTTTTGCCGAAGAAATGCTATAATTTTTTATAGCTATGATATTCCATGATAAATGGGATAATATAACAGCCGCATCATGTGGTAATTCATTTTTTTCAGGAGGAATTCTTATGGCAAGAAAAATGAAAACCATGGATGGAAACCAGGCCGCTGCACATGCTTCCTATGCATTTACAGAAGTGGCCGCAATCTATCCTATTACACCTTCATCGGTTATGCCGGAGCATGTCGATGAGTGGGCTACAGAAGGCAGAAAGAACCTTCTCGGCGAGACCGTACAGGTAACCGAGATGCAGTCCGAGGCCGGCGCGGCCGGTGCCGTACACGGCTCTCTGGCTGCCGGTGCACTTACCACCACCTTCACAGCATCCCAGGGTCTTCTTCTGATGATCCCGGACATCTACAAGGTAGCCGGTGAGCAGCTTCCGGGCGTATTTGATGTATCTGCCCGTGCACTTGCGAGCCATGCGCTTTCCATCTTCGGTGATCACTCCGATGTTATGGCTTGCCGCCAGACCGGTGCTGCCATGCTTTGTGAGTCTTCCGTACAGGAGGTTATGGACCTTACCCCGGTTGCACACCTCGCTGCACTGAAGGGTCACATTCCGTTCATCAACTTCTTTGACGGTTTCCGTACATCTCACGAGATCCAGAAGATCGAAGAGTGGGATTATGAGGATCTCAGAGACATGGTGGACTGGGAGTATGTAGATGAGTTCAGAGCACATGCCCTGAATCCGAACCACCCGGTAGAGAAGGGCTCTGCACAGAACCCGGATATCTTCTTCCAGGCGCGTGAGGCTTCCAACCCGTACTATGATGCTATGCCGGCTATCGTTCAGGAGTATATGGACAAGGTCAATGCAAAGCTCGGTACCGATTACAAGCTGTTCAACTACTACGGTGCAGCTGATGCGGAGCATATCATCATCGCAATGGGCTCTGTCAACGACACCATCGAGGAGACCATTGACTACCTGGCAAAGCAGGGTGAGAAGGTCGGTGTTGTAAAGGTTCGTCTGTACAGACCGTTCTCCGCAGAGGCACTGGTCAGCGCAATTCCGAAGACCACGAAGGTTATCTCCGTACTTGACAGAACGAAGGAGCCGGGCTCCGTCGGCGAGCCGCTGTACCTTGACGTTGTGGCAGCTCTCCAGGGCACGGAGTTTGCAGGCTGCACCATCCTTTCCGGCCGTTACGGTCTTGGTTCGAAGGATACAACACCGTCACAGATCGTGGCTGTATACAAGAACGTAGACAAGAAGAGATTCACCATCGGCATCAACGATGATGTAACCTACCTTTCACTTTCGACCGGTCCGGCACTCGTCACGACACCGGAGGGCACGGTAAACTGCAAGTTCTGGGGTCTCGGCGCAGACGGTACTGTCGGTGCAAACAAGAACTCCATCAAGATCATCGGCGACAATACCGACATGTATGCACAGGCTTACTTTGATTATGATTCGAAGAAGTCCGGCGGTGTTACCATGTCCCACCTTCGTTTCGGAAAGAAGCCGATCAAGTCTACCTACCTGATCCACAGAGCAAACTTCGTAGCCTGCCACAACCCGGCCTACATGACGAAGTTCAACATGGTACAGGAGCTGGTGGACGGCGGTACCTTCCTTCTGAACTGCGTATGGAGCAAGGATGAGATCGCAGCGCACATCCCGGGTCAGGTAAAGAAGTACATGTACGATCACAAGATCAACTTCTACATCATCAACGGTGTAAAGATCGGTATTGAGACCGGCATGGGCCCGACACGTATCAATACCATCCTTCAGTCTGCATTCTTCACGCTGACCGGCATCATTCCGAAGGAAGAGGCCAACAAGCTCATGAAGGACGCTGCACAGAAGACCTACGGCCGCAAGGGCGAGGACGTTGTAAAGAAGAACTGGGCAGCCATCGATGCCGGTGCCAATGCTTTCGAGAAGATCGAGATTCCGGAGGATTGGGCAAACGCACAGGATGAGGGCCTTGAGTTCAAGGACAAGACCGAGGGCAAGAAGGACGTTCTTGATTTCGTAAACAACATCCAGAATAAGGTTTCCGCACAGGAAGGAAATTCACTTCCGGTATCTGCATTCAAGGATTATGTAGACGGTACGACACCTTCCGGAACGGCTGCATACGAGAAGAGAGGTATCGCAGTCAATGTTCCGCAGTGGAATCCGGACAACTGTATCCAGTGCAACTTCTGCTCCTATGTCTGCCCGCACGGCGCAATCCGTCCGTTCGCATTCACCGAGGAGGAGGCTGCCGCTGCTCCGGAGGGTATCCTCACGAAGCCGATGACCGGTATGCCGGCATACAAGTTCGGCATTCAGACCTCTGTGCTTGACTGTACAGGCTGCGGCTCCTGCGCAAATGTCTGCCCGGGCATGAAGGGTGCGAAGGCACTCGAGATGAAGCCGATTGCAGAGGAACTGGATCGTCAGAAGTTCTTCGATTATGCTGTAAAGCTTCCGGAGAAGGCCGATGTAGTGGCGAAGTTCAAGGAGACCACTGTAAAGGGATCCCAGTTCAAGAAGCCGCTGCTTGAGTACTCCGGTGCATGCCCTGGCTGCGGCGAGACACCGTATGCAAAGCTCATCACACAGCTCTTCGGCGACAGAATGTACATTGCAAACGCAACCGGATGCTCCTCCATCTGGGGCAACTCTTCACCGTCTACACCGTATACGGTCAACGACAAGGGTCAGGGCCCGGCTTGGGACAACTCACTCTTTGAGGACAATGCAGAGTTCGGTTACGGCATGCTGCTTGCACAGAATGCGATCCGTACACGTCTGAAGAGAGAGGTTGAGGAGCTGGCCGAGAAGGATGCTTCCGTGAAGGAAGTGGCTCAGGAGTGGCTCGATACCTTCGGTATCGGCGCAACGAACGGCACAGCAACCGACAAGCTGGTGGCTGCACTGGCAGATAAGACCGATGATCTCTCCAAGGATCTTCTGAAGAACAAGGATTTCCTTGCGAAGAAGAGCCAGTGGATCTTCGGCGGTGACGGATGGGCATATGATATCGGCTTCGGCGGCCTCGATCACGTACTTGCTTCCGGCAAGGACATCAACATCATGGTCTTCGATACCGAGGTTTACTCCAACACCGGCGGACAGTCTTCGAAGTCCACACCGACCGGTGCGGTAGCTCAGTTCGCTGCAGGCGGTAAGGAGACCGGCAAGAAGGATCTTCCGGGCATCGCAATGTCCTACGGCTATGTATATGTAGCTCATATCAACATGGGCGGCGACATGCAGCAGACCGTAAAGGCCATCGCAGAGGCAGAGGCATATCCGGGACCGTCCCTGATCATTGCCTATGCACCTTGCATCAACCATGGCATCAAGAAGGGCATGGCCAAGGCGATGACCGAGGAGAAGCTTGCACTGCAGACCGGATATTGGAACAACTTCCGCTTCAACCCGCTGGGCGGCGACAAGAAGTTCACGCTCGATTCCAAGGAGCCGGATTTCACCGGTTACCAGGATTTCCTGAAGGGCGAGGTTCGTTACCTGTCACTGGGTCTCAAGAATCCGGACAGAGCGAAGGCCCTGGACGAGAAGAACCAGTCCGAGTCACAGGCACGTTACGAGCATCTCAAGAAGCTCACCGACCTGTACAACGGTTAATCATTACTATGTCTTTTATAAAAGAGGACGCAGGCGCTGCCTGCGTCCTCTTTTGCTGTGCTTGCCGATTCCGGGATAACGTGTTAATATTACCGGGTTGAAAAGGCAAATGCGCTGTATTGAAAGAGCAGTGCATTTCAGAAGCTGCTTCTAAAAGCAGCTGTATCAGGAAAAACATATGAGAAAAGTAATCGTGGCGGTGGTAGGCCGCCCCAATGTAGGCAAATCTACATTATTTAATTTGATCGCAGGAAAGCAGATTTCCATTGTCAAGGATACGCCGGGCGTAACCCGGGACCGCATCTATGCCGATGCGGAGTGGCTGAATCAGAAATTTACACTGGTGGATACGGGCGGCATTGAGCCGGATACAACGGATATTATTCTGTCACAGATGCGTTCACAGGCACAGCTCGCCATTGACACCGCAGATGTCATCATTTTCGTAGTCGATGTACGGACAGGGCTTGTCGATGCAGACTATGAAGTGGCCAATATGCTCCGGAAGTCCGGCAAGCCGGTGGTCCTCTGTGTCAACAAGGTCGACAGCTTCCAGAAGTTCGGAAACGACATCTATGAATTCTACAACCTCGGTCTGGGGGATCCGTTCGGCGTATCCTCGGTGAACCAGCTGGGCATCGGCGATATGCTCGATGAGGTCATCCGGCATTTCCCGGTAAATACGGACGGCGAGGACGAGGACGATTCCGTCAAGGTCGCGCTCATCGGAAAACCGAATGTCGGCAAGAGCTCCGTCATCAATAAACTCCTGGGGCAGAACCGCGTCATCGTTTCCAACATTGCCGGAACCACGCGGGATGCCATCGATACGAAGATCGTACATAACGGAAAGGAATATACTTTCATCGATACGGCAGGGCTGCGGCGCAAGGGAAAGATCGAGGATGACATCGAGCGCTATTCGGTCATCCGGACCGTATCCGCGGTGGACCGGGCCGACATTTGCCTTGTACTGATCGATGCCACTCAGGGCATCACCGAGGGAGATGCCCGGATCGCAGGCATTGCCCATGAATCCGGAAAGGGTGTCATCATCTGCGTGAACAAGTGGGATGCCATTCCAGAGAAGACCGACAAGACCATGAAGGAATTCCAGACGAAGCTGATGGAGAAGTTCTCCTACATGCCGTATGCACAGTATCTCTTTATTTCGGCCGAAACCGGACAGCGGCTGAACCGGATCTTCGAGCTGGTGGACCAGGTGCATGAGAGTCAGACGCTCCGCATTCGCACGGGTGTGCTGAACGACATCATGACGCGGGCGACGGCCATGAAGCAGCCGCCCAGTGACAAGGGCAAGCGCCTGAAGCTGTTCTATATGACGCAGACCGCCGTGGAGCCGCCGACCTTCGTCATTTTCGTAAACGACCGGCAGCTGATGCATTTCTCCTATACGAGATACATTGAGAACCAGATCCGCGATGCGTTCGGCTTCCCGGGCACACCGCTGAAGTTCCTGATTCGTGAACGTCAGACAGGAGAGGGAGAGGAATGAGCCTGCCGCATATCATCATCGCTGTCCTGACGGGCTATGTGTTCGGCAACTGTCCGAACGGCTATCTTTACGCCCGTGCGCAGGGCGTCGACATTTTTAAACAGGGCTCCGGAAATCCGGGGTCGACCAATATCAGCCGGACGCTCGGAAAAAAGGCCGGCATAACGGTACTGCTGCTCGATATTGCGAAGTGCATTGTACCGGTTTTCCTTCTTCACCTGCTGTGGAAGCCGGCAACCGTAGATGAAGGGACGCTGATCACGGTTTTCACCGGCTTCGGCGCCATCCTCGGGCATGATTTTCCGCTGCTTCCGAAGCTGCACGGCGGCAAGGGGGTAGCCTGCACCGGTGCACTGCTGATCGCCTTTGACCTTCGGCTGACGGCAGTGCTGCTGCTTTTTCTTATCGTGATTGTGAAGCTGACCGGCTATGTCAGCGCAGCGTCGATTTCTGCGCTGCTTCTGATGTTTGTGCTGACCGGCATCTTCGGTCTTCTCGGCTGGCTTCCGATGTCCATGGCGATCTATCCGGAGGTCATGACCGTCTTCTTTCTGATCGCGGTCCTCGGAATCTGGCAGCATCGTTCAAATATCCGGCGTCTTTTAACGGGCACCGAATCAAAATTTAAATTCAAAAAGCAGTAACTGTTCAGCACTGCATCCGGCATCCGAAGACGATGCAGGATGCACCGGCCGGGGCGCTTCGTGCCCTGCACACCGCCCCGGCCATATTCCTGAGCATCACAGGAGGAAAGCTATGAAAGCATCCATCATCGGCGCAGGCACCTGGGGCACGGCCCTCGGCATTCTGCTTGCACATAACGGGCATGAGGTAACCATCTGGTCACGGTTTCAGCAGGAAATCGATGCGCTGCGGGAAACACACCGGCACAAGAATCTGCCGGGAGCGGTGATTCCGGAGAGCGTAGGCTTTACGGCCGATCTTCAACAGGCACTGACAGCACAGGAGCTGGTGGTGCTGGCCGTGCCGTCCGTATACGTCCGCAGCACCGCACATGAAATGAAATCCTTCGTTCCGGAGGGACAGATCATTGTTTCAGTGGCGAAGGGCGTAGAAGAGGGCAGCCTCGATACCATGACAGAGATCATCGAGGAGGAGATTCCACAGGCGGATGTGGCGGTACTGTCCGGCCCGAGCCATGCGGAGGAGGTATCCCGCTTCGTACCGACCACCATTGTCACCGGTGCCCATACCGAAAAAACCGCCCGCTTCATTCAGAATTTCTTTATGTGCGACTGCTTCCGTGTATATATAAACCCGGATATGAAGGGCATCGAAATCGGCGGCGCCACGAAGAACGTCATCGCATTGGCCGCCGGCATGGCGGACGGTCTCGGCTACGGAGACAACACAAAAGCCGCACTGATCACCCGCGGACTTGCGGAAATTGAGCGCCTTGGTGTGAAGATGGGCTGCCGCATGGAGACCTTCAACGGACTCAGCGGCATCGGCGATCTGATCGTCACCTGTGCCTCCGTGCACAGCCGGAACCGACGGGCCGGCATCCTGATCGGACAGGGCCGAAGCTACGAGGAGGCGATGGCTGAGGTCGGCCAGATCGTAGAGGGCGTCTATGCCGCCAAAGCGGCCCGGGAGTTGGCGAAGCAATATGAGGTTTCCATGCCGATCGTGGAGGGCATTCATCAGATTCTCTTCGAAGGAAAGTCGGCACGGCAGGCTGTGCAGGAACTGATGCTTAGGGACCGCACCGTCGAGAATGTAAACGTCCCCTTTGATGCTTAGGGAAATGCTGACTTCATCAGCATTTCCACCGGCATGACATTCGAAGCCCGTCCCCTCAGGAATGCTATATTGTAATTGTTTAGCACCACCAGAAAAAGCTATAAAATGTTGAGCAGAGCTTACTCGGCGAAGCATTTATACGCTTTTTCTGTTGACGGCCAAACAGTTACGCTATGTTTGCCATAACGTATTGTTATAGCATATCAAAACCGCGTCGATTTATGTTATAAAAGCGATTGACTTCTATAATATCGGAACTTATAATGGGGAAAAGTTTTCCGAAACATGTATGGAAGACTGAGAGGAGAAAAATTATGAAAAAAGTTTTAAGTATGGTACTTGCAGGCACCATGGCTGCTTCCTTAGCAGCTTGTGGTTCTTCATCTACGCCGGAGGCAACAACCGCTGCCGCTGCGGATACAGCAAAGACGGAGGCCGCTTCCGAAGCATCCGGTGATGCAGCTTCAGCATCTTCCGACCTTACATGGAAGATCGGCGGACAGGGACCTCTGACCGGCGGTGCCGCTATTTACGGCCAGGCCGTTGTCAACGGTGCACAGATCGCCATTGACGAGATCAACAAGAACGGCGGCATCAACGGCTATCAGGTAGAGTTCAAGACCGCCGATGATGAGCACGATCAGGAGAAGGCTGTCAATGCTTACAACTCTCTGAAGGACTGGGGCATGCAGATGCTGATCGGACCGACCACCTCTGCACCGACCATCGCCGTTGCTTCCGAGGCACAGAACGATAATCTTTTCCTTCTGACACCGTCCGGATCCGCAGTAGACTGTACAGCAGCTCCGAATGCCTTCCGTGTATGCTTCTCTGATCCTGCACAGGGCACGAAGTCTGCAGAGTACATCGGCACACACAAGATCGCTACCAAGATCGGTATCATCTATGATTCCTCCGATGTATATTCTTCCGGTATTCATGATGCCTTCGTTGCCGAGTCCGGAAACCAGGGCCTTGAGATCGTAGCAGATGAGCAGTTCACTGCGGATTCCAAGACCGACTTCTCTACACAGCTTCAGAAGATGCAGGATGCAGGTGCAGAGCTTGTATTCCTTCCGTTCTACTATACCGAGGCTGCACTGGTTCTGACACAGGCCAACACCATGGGCTACAAGCCGACCTTCTTCGGCTGTGACGGTATGGACGGTATCCTCGATGTTGAGAACTTCGACACTTCTCTTGCAGACGGCCTTATGCTTCTGACACCGTTCGCAGCAGATGCAACCGACGATATGACCGTAAACTTTGTAAAGGCTTACAAGGATGCTTACGGCTCCACTCCGGTTCAGTTCGCTGCAGATGCATATGACGCTGCTTACATCATCAAGACCGCTGCAGAGGCTGCAAACCTTACACCGGACAAGTCTGTAGACGAGATCGGTACAGCATTGGAAGAGCAGATGCAGAAGATCACCTATGACGGTCTGACCGGCTCCAGCATGACCTGGGATGCACAGGGTGATGTTGATAAGGATCCGAAGGCAGTCGTTGTAAAGGACGGCGCGTACGTATCCGCTGACTGATCTGCCGGTTGAGCGATCAGTAAATGCCTGAACGGAACCCTTCATGAGCTTTCTTTCAAGCATGAAAAGACGAAAAAGCAAAAGGGTTGCTTGCAAAAGCAGCCCTTTTATGGTTTTTACGACACTACATTTATTCTATACGGAAGAGGTACACAGAGATGATGAGTTTCATTTCTTATTTACTGAGCGGTGTGAGCCTTGGGTCGATCTACGCGATCATTGCCCTGGGTTATACCATGGTATATGGAATCGCAAAAATGCTCAACTTCGCCCATGGTGATATTCTGATGGTGGGCGGCTATGCGGCATTCATCGGATTTAACCAGCTGGGTCTTCCGATTTTTGTATCGACCCTGCTTTCCATGGCGGTATGTACGGTGCTGGGCATCGTGATCGAGAAGGTGGCCTACAAGCCGCTTCGTCAGGCCAATTCCCTGAACGTTCTGATCACAGCCATCGGCGTATCCTACCTGCTTCAGAACGTGGCACTTCTTCTGTTTACGGCAAACCCGAAGAGCTTCAGTTCCTTCGTGCCGATTCAGCCGCTGAAGCTGTGCGGCGGTGCGTTGACGATCTCCGGCGAAACCATCGTAACCATCATCTGCTGCATTATCATCGTTGTCGGACTGGTGACCTTCATCAATAAGACACGGGCAGGGCAGGCAATGCTGGCCGTATCCGAGGATAAGGGTGCCGCAACCCTCATGGGTGTTGATGTCAATAAAACCATTTCCATGACCTTCGCCATCGGCTCTGCGCTTGCAGCCATCGGCGGTATTCTCATGTGCTCGGCTTACCCGACGCTGACACCGACCACCGGTGCGATGCCGGGCATCAAGGCCTTCGTTGCAGCCGTACTCGGCGGCATCGGATCCATTCCGGGTGCCTTCATCGGCGGCATCATTCTCGGCGTGCTGGAGAATCTTTCCAAGGCCTATATTTCCTCGAAGCTCAGTGATGCCATCGTATTTTCCGTCCTGATCATTGTACTTCTGGTGAAGCCGACCGGCATCCTCGGCAAGAAGATCATGGAGAAAGTGTGATACGGCATGAAAACAAAGAGTTCATTAAAATCAAAAACGCTTCGAAGTAA
This sequence comes from Succinatimonas sp. CAG:777, assembly GCA_963650995.1. Classification (GTDB taxonomy): domain Bacteria; phylum Bacillota; class Clostridia; order Lachnospirales; family Lachnospiraceae; genus Oribacterium. Next base: position 49,555 of record CAVJMS010000003.1, read on the forward strand.
TCTGATCACCTACGGGATGGTCATTCTCGCCTATGTCATTGTAGAGCTGTTTTTAAATGCAGGCCACGTGAGCTCACTGGTCAAGGGACTTCTGGTACCGCTGACGATCTACAGCATCATGGCGGTCAGCCTGAATCTGGTCGTCGGCATTTCCGGCGAGCTGTCCCTCGGACATGCCGGCTTCATGTGCGTCGGTGCCTTTTCATCGGCCACCTGGACCATGCTCATGCAGTCCAGCGGCATGCCGGCACTGCTTCGTTTCGTGATTGCTATTGTGATCGGTGCTGTCACCGCGGCCGTTTTCGGCTTCCTGATCGGCATTCCGGTACTCCGCCTGAAGGGTGACTATCTCGCCATCGTAACGCTGGCATTCGGTGAGATCATCAAGAACCTCATTAATGCGCTGTATTTCGGCATCGATGACAAGGGCGCACATTTCTCCCTGAAGGATTCCCTGTCCCTCGGCATGGACGGCGGCACCGTCATCATCAAGGGTGCCCAGGGCATCACCGGCACACCGAAGCAGTCTACCTTTACGATCGGCGTGATCCTCCTTCTGATTGCCCTTTTCGTCGTACTGAACCTGATCAATTCCCGGAACGGACGGGCCATTATGGCGATCCGCGACAACCGCATTGCCGCAGAGTCCATCGGTCTCAATGTCACACGCTATAAGCTGCTGGCCTTCACCATTTCGGCTGCCATCGCCGGTGTCGCCGGTGTGCTCTATGCCCACAACCTGAGCTCCCTGCAGGCACTGCCGAAGAACTTCGGCTATAACCAGTCCATTATGATTCTGGTATTCGTCGTTATGGGCGGCATCGGAAATGTGCGCGGCTCCGTGATTGCAGCCGTGATCCTGACGCTTCTTCCGGAGGTTCTCCGCAGCCTCAACGATTACCGTATGCTGATGTATGCAATCGTACTGATCCTGATGATGCTGTTCACCTCGGCACCATCCCTGATCGCGCTTCGTCAGCAGCTCATCTATCGCTTCACGAAGAAGTCAGCGAATGAAAAGGAGGCGAAGTAAGTATGGCAATGCTGGATATTGACTCACTGGGCATCTCCTTCGGCGGACTGAAGGCCGTAGATAATTTCAGTGTAAAGATCGAAAAAAACGAGCTGTACGGACTGATCGGCCCGAACGGTGCCGGCAAGACCACCGTCTTTAACCTTCTGACCGGCGTCTACAAGCCGACCAGCGGAAAGATCCTGCTGGACGGTGATGACATTACGGGCCTCAGCTGTGAAGAAATCAACAAAAAGGGCATTGCCCGTACCTTCCAGAATATCCGCCTTTTTCACAACATGTCGGTATTTGACAATGTAAAGGCCGGACTTCACAACCATTATGTTTATTCTACGCTGGACGGCATTCTCCGTACGCCGAAGTTCCATCGCCTGGAAAAGGAGATGGACGAAAAGGCCATGGATATCCTGAAGGTGTTTGAGCTTCAGGGCTTTGCAGATTACAAGGCCTCCAACCTCCCGTACGGACAGCAGCGCAAGCTCGAGATCGCCCGGGCCCTGGCGACGGATCCGAAGCTCCTTCTTCTGGATGAGCCGGCCGCCGGCATGAACCCGAACGAGACGGAGGAGCTGATGCATACCATCCGTCTGGTGCGGGATGAGTTTGACATGACGATCCTTCTGATCGAGCACGATATGAAGCTGGTTTCCGGCATCTGCGACCGTCTGACGGTGCTCAATTTCGGGCAGGTGCTGAAGCAGGGGCCGACAGCCGACGTGCTGCATGACCCGGATGTCATCAAGGCATATCTCGGAGATTAAGGAGGAGCACAGATGAGTACAATTTTGGATGTACAGGATCTCCATGTATATTATGGCGTGATTCATGCCCTGAAGGGCATTTCCTTCCATGTAGATAAGGGGGAGATCGTAACCCTGATCGGTGCCAACGGTGCCGGCAAGACCACAACGCTGCAGACCATTACGGGACTGATTCCGGTACGGTCGGGACACGTGTTCTATAACGGAAAGGAAATTACGCATACACCGGGTCACCGCATGGTCAGCGAAGGACTTGCCCATGTACCGGAGGGACGGCGTGTATTTGCACAGCTGACCGTTCTGCAGAACCTGATGCTCGGCGCCTATACCCGGAAGGACAAGGACGGCATCGCTGAAACGCTGGCCACGGTATATAAGCATTTCCCGCGTCTCGAGGAACGTAAGAATCAGGTGGCCGGCACGCTGTCCGGCGGCGAGCAGCAGATGCTGGCCATGGGCCGAGCACTGATGAGCAAGCCGGAGATGATCGTCATGGACGAGCCGTCGATGGGTCTTTCTCCGATCTATGTAAATGAAATTTTCAATATTATCGAGAAAATTCATGCCTCCGGTGTGACCGTGCTTCTGGTGGAGCAGAATGCAAACAAGGCGTTGGCCATTGCCGACCGCGCATATGTACTGGAAACCGGAAACATCACCATCGAGGGCAGAGCACAGGATCTCGCCAATGACCCGAAGGTCAAGGCTGCATATCTGTCGGAATAACAGGATGCTTCATAAAAGGGCTTTCTCCGAGCCTCGGAGAGGCCCTTTTTTTCGTGCCCGGAAATATATATAAAACCACAAAAAAAGCGCTTCTGTTTATGTGCAGACAGATCCGTCGAAACTGTCCATGGAAGTAAAAGAATTTATCTGCTATAATAGATCTAAAGAAAATTGTTTTCGCTCCCAGGAGGTGCGGTATGAGATTACATTTTATCGGTGCAGATCATGAGGTGACGGGATCGCTGCATTATGTAGAAGCCGCGGGGCTTCACATTCTGGTGGACTGCGGCATGGAGCAGGGCAGAAATTATTATGAAAATGCGCCGCTTCCGATCAAGTATGCGGATGTGGATTATATCCTGCTGACGCATGCACATATCGATCATGCGGGCATGATTCCGATGGCGTACAAAAACGGCTTCCACGGAACCGTGGTGACGACGAAGGCGACCGAAGCACTTTCCGAAATCATGCTTCGGGATTCCGCCCATATTCAGATGCAGGAAGCGGAGTACCGGAACCGGAAGTGCCGCCGGGCCGGGCAGCCGGAGCAGGCACCGGCCTATGATCTCCAGGATGCATCGGCGGTGCTGGAGCATTTTCACGGCGTGGATTATAATCAGATGCTGGAGCTCGGAGACGGTGTCGAGATCCGTTTCATTGACGCAGGGCATCTCCTCGGCTCGGCCTCCATTGAGATGTGGCTGACCGAAGAGGGCGTCACGAAGAAGCTTGTATTTTCCGGTGATATCGGAAATTTCGGAAAGCCGCTGATCCGGGATCCGCAGTACATCAAAGAGGCGGATTATGTCCTGATGGAATCCACCTACGGTGCCCGCTTCCATGATACCTCGGTCGATCATCTTCAGGACCTCGTGGACATTACACAGCGCACCCTGGACCGGGGCGGCAATGTGGTGATGCCGGCCTTCGCTGTCGGGCGTACCCAGGAGCTTCTGTACCTGTTCCGTCAGATCAAGCAGGAGCATCTGATCGTCGGACATGATCATTTTCCGGTATATGTCGACAGCCCGCTGGCCGTGGAGGCGACCCATGTGTTCTCACAGAACCTTCACGACTGCTACGATGACGAAACCCGGGCCGTGGTAGAGCAGGGCCGGAACCCGATTTCCTTCCGGGGCCTTCATCTTGCGATCACGCTGGAGGAGTCCAAGGCCATCAACTTCGATGAAACACCGAAGGTCATCATTTCCGCCTCCGGCATGTGCGATGCCGGCCGCATCCGGCACCACATCAAGTACAATCTCTGGCGGCCGGAGTCAACGATTGTATTCGCCGGCTATCAGGCGGAGGGAACGCTGGGCCGGACGCTGATGGACGGCGCCGATCATGTAAAGCTGTTCGGTGAAGAGATTGCCGTGCGGGCAGAAATTGCACAGATGGCCGATATGTCGAGCCATGCCGATCAGAACGGCCTGCTGCATTGGATCAGCGCCTATGAGAAGGCACCGGAGCGCGTTTTTCTGGTGCATGGCAATGATGACTCCATGGAGACCCTGTCCGCCCTCATCGAGGAGCAGCTCCACTATACCGTAAACTGCCCGTATTCCGGATCGATCTTTGATCTTCTGAAAAACGAATGGGTGCTGGAGGCGGAGCCGCGGAAGATCGAGCGTCCGGAGCGCATCGGACAGACCGCCGGAAAGCCCCGGAAGAGCTCGGATGCTGCCTATATGCGTCTGCAGGCTGCCTACAACAAGCTTGAAGCCGCCGTAAAGGCAAATTACGGCGGTGCCAATAAGGACCTTGCACGCTTTGCGGATCAGCTGCAGAGCCTGTATGATAAGTGGATTCGCTGAACATGAAAGAACACCGCACATGATGAAAAAACACATTACCGGCCGGTCCGTCCGGGGACTTGTACTTTTTGCTCTGGTTCTCCTTCTCATTACCCTCGGCCTGCAGATCGGCCTCCGGCAGGCGCTTCATACGTATCAGACCGCGGCTGTTCAGAAAACAGGTGCTCCCTCCGAAACGAGGGAGCCGCTTCCGATGACCATGCTTCCGTCGGAAGATAACGCGGAGGAAAGCGGCGACCTTCTGCAGCACTTTACGGACGCCTTTTCCGAGCTGGACCTCCTGGAAGAGAACCTCGCCGGGGAGCGGCAGAGCAGCCGCCTGAAGGAAGAGTATACAAGTCTTGCGAAACTCTGGAATCAGCAGCTGGAGATCCTCGGAGAATGCATCACGGAAAATATGAGTGAAGAGGAGGCCGAGAGCTATATCGCCAATGCCAATGCGTTTCTCGTATCACGAAACCATGAGTGCATAAAGGAGCTCGGGCAGGATAAGCTGAGCGTTTCGGAAAGCACCGACTACCTCCGGCGGGAGGTCACGCTCACGAAGGAGCGCTGCCGGCAGCTTCTCAAGGATTACCACAGCCGCCTTGCAAGTTAACCTGCCTTGTGGTATATTTTGGTATTGTTCAGCGCATCGCTTTGCGATGCGCTGAACAATACCAAAATATATAAAATCTAAGGAGACAAGAAGCATGCAGTACAGAGGCGTAAATGAGCTTCGTGAGCTGTTCCTGAGCTACTTCGAGGAGAAGGGCTGCTTACGGATCAACAGTTTTTCACTGGTTCCGCATAATGACAATTCACTGCTCATCATTAATTCCGGCATGGCTCCGATGAAGCCATGGTTTACAGGACAGGAGATTCCGCCGAGACGCAGAGTCACCACCTGCCAGAAGTGCATCCGCACCGGCGATCTCGAAAATGTCGGAAAGACCGCCCGTCACGGCACCTTCTTTGAGATGCTCGGAAACTTTTCCTTCGGCGATTACTTTAAGAAGGAATCCATTCCATGGGCCTGGGAATTCCTGACAGAGCGCGTCGGCCTGGATCCGGAGCGTCTCTATCCGTCCGTATATGTAGATGATCAGGAGGCCTATGACATCTGGAAGAATGACATGCATATTCCGGAGGATCATATCTACAAGTTCGGCAAGGAAGACAATTTCTGGGAGCACGGCTCCGGTCCGTGCGGTCCGTGTACCGAAATTTACTATGACCGCGGAGAGAAGTACGGCACCGGTCCGGAGGATGTCATGGGCGGCGAGGGCGACCGCTACATGGAGGTATGGAACGTCGTTTTCTCCCAGTTCAACAATGACGGCAAGGGCAACTATACTGATCTTGCGCAGAAGAACATCGATACCGGAATGGGCCTCGAGCGTCTGGCCGTGGCCGTGCAGGACGTAGGCTCGATTTTTGATATTGATACGCTGAAGAGCCTGCGGGATCTGATCTGCGAGCTGGCCGGCGGCGTACAGTATGAGGCACCGGGCTGTGAGGAGAGTGATGTCTCCGTACGTATCGTAACCGATCATGCCCGGGCGATGACCTTCATGATCTCCGACGGCATTATGCCGTCCAACAACGGCCGCGGCTATGTGCTTCGCCGTATCATCCGCCGTGCAGTACGTCACGGACGGAAGCTCGGCATCGGCGGCTCCTTCCTGCCGACCCTGGCAACCCGCGTCATTGAAACCTCGAAGGACGGATATCCGGAGCTGGAGGAGAAGAAGGACTTCATCCTCAGCGTCATCCGTGCAGAGGAAGAAAAGTTCGAGAAGACCTACGAGCAGGGCATGGAGATCCTCGGACAGATGGAGGCACAGCTGGCCGCTTCCGGTGCCCGTGAGCTTTCCGGCGAGGATGCCTTCAAGCTCTATGATACCTACGGCTTCCCGCTCGACAATACGAAGGAGATTCTGGAGGAGAAGGGCTTCACCGTAGATGAGGAAGCGTTCCGTGCCGCGATGGAGAGCCAGAAGAAGCAGGCCCGCAAGGATCGTCTGGATTCCGGAAAGATGGCCGATTACAGCGGCCATGCAGCTACCGTATATGATGCACTGGATCCGGCACTTTCCAGCACCTTCGTGGGCTATGACCGCCTGGAGGCTGTATCGAAGATTGTAGCCATGGTATCCCTTGCATCCGGCGAGGACGGAGAGGATGCCGTAACGGAGGCCCTGTCCGACGGTGAAACCGGTGCCGTCATTACGGAAGAAACACCGTTCTACGGTACCATGGGCGGACAGGTCGGCGACATCGGACGCATCCTGCTCGGCGACAGCGCTGTATTTGAGGTGCAGTCGACGGAGCACGTGGCCGGCAATAAGATCGCGCAGATCGGTGTGCTTCGAAAGGGCATGCTGAAGCTCGGCGATCAGGTAACGCTTCAGGTGGATGCCGAAAACCGTATGGCGACCTGCCGGAACCACAGTGCTACCCACCTTCTTCAGAAGGCGCTCCGAGAGGTGCTCGGCACCCATGTAGAGCAGGCTGGTTCCTTCCAGAATGCCGGACGGACGCGTTTCGATTTTTCTCATTTTCAGGCCATGACCCGCGAGGAGCTTTCCCGCGTGGAGGCACTGGTGAATGAAAAGATCCGCGAGGGTCTCGAGGTTCGTACGGATGTCATGAGCCTCGAGGATGCAAAGAAGTCCGGTGCCATGGCACTGTTCGGTGAGAAATACGGCGCCGAGGTGCGCGTGGTGCGGATGGGCGATTTCTCTACCGAGCTTTGCGGCGGCACACATGTGAAGAACACCCTGCAGATCGGTCAGTTCAAGATTCTGTCCGAAACCGGCGTCGCAGCCGGTGTACGCCGGATCGAAGCCCTGACCGGCGATCATGTGCAGCAGTATTATGAGAACCTCGAGCACGAGCTCATGGCGGCGGCGGAGCTTGTAAAGGCCACCCCGCAGACACTGAAGGAGCACATTCTGTCTCTGCAGAAGGAGCTGAAGGAGCTCCGGAGCGAGAATGAGGCTCTGAAGAGCCAGGAGGCTAAGAATGCCCTCGGCAATGTCATGGACAATGTCATCGACATAAAGGGCGTGAAGTTCCTCGGCGCGCATGTATCCGGCGTGGATATGAACGAGCTCCGTACTCTCGGCGATGACCTGAAGACGAAGCTCGGCGAAGGCGTTATTCTGCTGATCTCCGATAAAGACGGCAAGGTATCGATGGTTGCCATGGCTACCGACGGCGCCGTAAAGAACGGTGCACATGCCGGGAACCTCATCCGTCAGGCCGCACCGATCGTCGGCGGAGGCGGAGGCGGACGGCCGAACATGGCACAGGCCGGCGGTAAGGATGCCTCGAAGATCGATGCTGCCATTGCAGCCGCAAAGGATGCATTGACCGCACAGCTTTCATGACAAAACCGAAAAAGCCTCTTGACTAATAAAATTCAAGTGCTATACTAAATATCAAGTTTGCACCCGAAGGGAGGTTTGGGTTTCAGCATGTCAAATGTGATCGTAAAAGAGAACGAGTCTCTGGACAGCGCACTGCGCAGATTCAAGAGAAACTGCGCTAAGGCAGGCATTCAGCAGGAGATTCGCAAGAGAGAGCATTACGAGAAGCCATCTGTAAGACGCAAGAAGAAGTCTGAGGCGGCCAGAAAGCGTAAGTTCAACTAAAAATCTTAATAGATGATTCATGTAGCCCTGATTCAGCAATGAATTGGGGCTATCTTTGTTATAAGAGATTTTTCGGGAGGAGCCGACCTTGGCAACGGTAGAATCGATTTTTGATATTCCGATGGAGCACGAGCAGAACGTACTCGGGCTTCTGGACAGCAATCTGAAGAAAATTGAACGCAGCTTTCATGTCACCATCATTGACCGGAACGGCGTTCTGAAGATCATCGGGGAAGAGCGGGATACGGAGAAGGCCCGGGAGGTGCTCCGGAGCCTTCTCGAGCTCAGCCGGCGGGGCAATGCCCTGACCGAGCAGAACGTAGACTATGCCATTTCCCTCTCTTTCTCCGAGCGGGCCTCCGGCAGCGACATGGTGGAGATCGACAAGGACATCCTGGCCCGGACGGCACTCGGAAAGCCGGTGAAGCCGAAGACCCTCGGACAGAAGGATTACGTGGATGCCATCCGTGAAAACATGATTACCTTCGGCGTGGGTCCGGCCGGCACCGGCAAAACCTATCTCGGTATGGCGATGGCGATCACCGCCTTCCGCCAGCAGGAGGTGCAGCGCATCATCCTGACCCGGCCAGCCATCGAAGCCGGTGAGAAGCTCGGCTTCCTGCCGGGGGATCTGCAGTCAAAGGTGGATCCGTACATGCGGCCGGTGTATGATGCGCTCTACAGCATCATGGGCGCCGAGCAGTACCAGTCCAATTCCGAGAAGGGCCTGATTGAGGTGGCCCCGCTGGCCTATATGCGCGGACGTACACTGGACAACGCCTACATTATCCTCGATGAGGCCCAGAATACGACGCCGGCGCAGATGAAGATGTTTCTGACGCGTATCGGCTTCGGCTCAAAGGTCATCATCACCGGCGATCTGACGCAGAAGGACCTGGAGGAGGGGAAGCGCTCCGGCCTGGAGGATGCCATGCGCGTGCTCCGGAATGTAGAGGGCATTGCCTTCGTTGAGCTGACCAGCGCGGACGTGGTCCGGCATCCATTGGTGCAGCGCATCGTCAATGCCTATGAGAAGGACGAAGAAAAGCGCTCCCGGCGGGAAAACGTGCGTGCCTTCGGCGAGCGCCGGCACCGGGATGACTAAGGAAATGCGGATAAATCAGCATTTTTTAGCATCCTGCAGCCTTTGCAGAAAAGGAAGGGAGAGGACGATGACGATTAATATCGATTTTGATACCGAAAAAAAGCTGTCGCTGGATTTTGAGAGCATCATCCGGGAGATTGCAGAAGCGGCGATTTTATATGAGCACTGTCCCTATGAATGTGAGATCAGCGTGATGATTACGGACAATGACGGCATTCATGCGCTGAACCGTGAGACCCGCGGCATCGACCGGCCGACGGATGTCCTGTCCTATCCGATGCAGGAGTGGGCAGCACCGGCGGACTTTGATGCCATCGATGAGGAGGATCCGGAGATCTTTAATCCGGACAGCGGCGAGCTGCTGCTCGGTGACATTGTTCTGAATCAGGACCGGATCGCCGAACAGGCGGCGGCCTACGGACATTCGGAGAAACGGGAGCTGGCGTTCCTGACCGCGCACAGCATGCTGCATCTCTTCGGCTATGACCATATGGAGGAGGACGAGCGTCTGGAGATGGAGCGCCGGCAGAAGGAAATCCTGGAAGGGAGGGGCTATTTCCGATGAATGAAGTAAGAAGACGACGCCCGGTATCCCGAGCCCGCAATGCGCAGCGCACCTATGTCCGTCGCACACAGCCGGAGCAGCAGCGGCATGACCGCCGGAACAACTTCATCGTGCAGGGCTCACTGCTTGCGGTCGCCAGCATTGTCGTACGCATCATCGGCATGGTCTACCGTGTACCGCTGACGGCCATCATCGGGGATGAGGGAAACGGCTACTATACCAGTGCCTACAGCATCTATACGCTGCTTCTGATTCTCAGCAGCTTTTCCATGCCGACGGCGGTATCTAAGATTGTTTCCGGAAACCTCGTACGGCAGCAGCACCGGAACAACGCCCGGGTGCTGCGGGCGGCCTTTTTCTATGCGACCGCGGCGGGCTTTGTAATGTTCGCCGCTCTCTGGTTCGGCGCTGATGCCATCGCGGAAGGCTTTCTGAAGAAGCCTTACTGCTCCTTCGCACTGCGGGCACTGGCGCCGACGGTCTGGCTCATGGCCTATCTCGGCATCCTGCGGGGATATTTCCAGGGCAGCGGCAACATGGTGCCGACCGCGATCTCCCAGATCCTTGAGCAGATCGTCAATGCCGCCATTTCAGTGCTGGCCGCCGGCATTCTGTTTCATCGGGGAGAGACCGCCAATATTCTGTATCAGACGGATGAATACAGCTATGCCTTCGGTGCGGCCGGCGGTGCCATTGGTACCGGGGCAGGTGCATTGACAGCCCTTCTGTTCTTCGTGATCCTGTTCCTCAGTCAGATGCCGTCGATGAAGCGGGACATCCGGGAGGATAGCTCCCGGCCGGACAGCTATGCCGCCATCGGCGCGCTGCTGCTCGGAACCATGCTTCCGATTCTCATTTCCTCGACGGTCTACAATATTTCCTCGGTCATGGACGATGCGATCTTCGGAAATATCATGTCCTACCTCGGCCGCAGCGATGAGATCGTGACACAGTGGGGCATTTTCGGCGAGTATCACATTCTGTTTAATATTCCGGTGGCGCTGGCCAATGCTCTGTCATCGTCACTGATCCCGAGTCTTACACGAGCGGTCGCCGAGCATAATCACCGGAGCACCGTGACCCGCGTGCGCTACAGCATTCGCTTCACCATGCTGATCGCCATCCCGTCCACGGTGGGTCTATGCGCGCTGGCCGAGCCGATCTGCCGCATGCTGTTTCCGGGAAAGCACGTGGAAATGCTGATCATGCTGACCAGAATCGGTGCATTGGCCGTCGTATTCTACAGCCTGAGCACCATCTCCAATGCCATTCTTCAGGGTCTCGGACATCTGCATGTACCGCTGATCAATGCCCTGATCTCACTGGTGGTGCATGTCATCGTGCTGGTGCTGCTCCTCATGACCGGCATGGGCGTCTATGCGGTGGTTCTGTCAAATATCCTCTTTGCCTTCCTGATGTGCTTCCTGAATCAGCTGGCCATCCGAAGGCATGTGGTATTCCGGCAGGGCGTGAAGAAAACATATGTGCTCCCTTGCATTGCAAGCACCGTGATGGGCATCGCGGCCTTCGCTATTTCCACCGGTGTGCAGCTGATGCTGCCGGAGGCGCAGAAGTATTCCCGCATCGGTGCCATCCTCATGACCGTACCGGCCGTACTGGCTGCCGTCATTATATATTTCGGCCTGCTGCTCGGCATGCATGCCTTTACACGTGAGGATCTCGACAATATGCCGATGGGAGGACGTCTGAAGCGTTTTGTTTAAGGAGACAAGAATGCATACAAAAAAAAGAAAACGGACCGTCGCCGTGATCGGCGGCGGAGCGGCCGGCATGATGGCCGCCATTGAGGCCGCGCGGGCCGGTGCCGTCGTAACGCTGATTGAAAAAAATGCGCAGCCGGGAAAGAAGCTGGCGGCCACCGGAAACGGCCGCTGCAACTATACAAATCTTGATATGCAGGATCGAATCGGCGGAAAATACCGGGGCATGTCCCCGGCTTTTTCTGTTCCGGCCCTGGACGCGCTGCCGCCGGAGCAGGTGATCGACTGGTTCCGAAGCATCGGCGTCGAGCCGCGCTTCCGCGGAAGCTATGTTTATCCGCATTCGGATCAGGCCTCCTCCGTGGTGCAGGCGCTGAACGAGGAGCTTAAGCGCTGCGGAGTGAAGCTTCTCTGCAATGAAGCGGTGCAGTCCGTGGAGTCTGTGGCACCGGACGGATTTCTGATCCGCTGTAAAACCGCCGCCGTCAAGGCGGATCATGTGATTCTCGCCGCCGGCTCCAGAGCCTTTCCGAAAACCGGCTCGAACGGTGACGGCTATTTTCTGGCCCGGCGCCTCGGGCATCACCTGACACCCTATGTACCGGCTCTCTGCGGCATCCAGTGCGAGGGCAGCTTTTTTTCAAAGCTCAGCGGCATCCGAATCAACGCAGAGCTTCGTCTTCTGATTGACGGCCGTGAAGCCGCCTGTGAAACAGGAGAGCTTCAGCTTACAGAGTACGGTCTTTCCGGCATTCCGGTATTTCAGCTGTCCCGGACCGCCGCCTATGCGCTGCAGGTAGGGCAGAAGACGGTGATCTATATCAACTTTCTGCCGGAGTTCACAGCTATGACGGCATCGGAGGAGACCATGGAAGAGAAGGTAAAGGAAGAAGCTCGACGCTTTGAAGACCGGAAGGACCCGGAGGCGCAGCGGGAAGCCCTCCTCCGGCTGTATCTCAAACGTCGGGAATGTCTCTCCGGCCGCCGGGCGGAGAGCTTCTTTACCGGGCTTCTTCATGAGAAGCTCGGCCGCGTGCTGCTGGATCTTGGCGGCATTTCACCGGAGCTTCCGATCGAAGCCCTTCGTGACCGGCAGCTACAGAGCCTCGCAGCCCTTACCGCCTCCTTTAAAGCCGTCTGCCGGAAGGTGAATGACTACGGGCAGGCCCAGGCCGTCGCCGGCGGCGTCGATACCGACGAGGTGGATCCGGAGACGCTGCAGTCCCGGCGCGTCCCCGGGCTTTATTTTGCCGGGGAGGTGCTCGACATCGACGGCCGCTGCGGCGGCTATAATCTTCAGTGGGCCTGGGCCTCCGGATATGTGGCCGGACGCTGCAGCGCAGAATAGACTGCATTCCCCCGGACAATTGCAGCAGTTCTGTACCGCATCACGAAACCATCATAAAAGTCACCAAAACACTTGTGTATTTCATTTTTAAATAGTAATATAATCTTAATTTCTATTAAAAAGTAGAGAAATATCGCAAAAGGAAGTGCCGTCTTTGAACAAACTGCTGCAAAAGATACAGCTGACGTCTACCGTTATCTTTCTCGCCGGAATTCTTTTAGTGGCGATCATTGTGACCGGTCTTACGCTGTCAAACGCCAACGAGACCCTGCGGAAGCAGGTTTCTATTCTGGTCTCGGCAAATTCCAAACAGCTGGAGCTGAATATCGATAATTATATAGAGGAGGTGCAGCAGAAGGCAGCCCTCCTTTTTTCCAGTGAAGATTACTACGGCTATGATGAGACCGATGACAGCATCGATCCCTACGACAAGCTGCAGTATGAACAGGCCATCTCGGAGAAGATTGTGGATCTCGGCATCATGGAGAACTTCTCGGATTACGGCGTCGTCTACAGTGATGACAAGACCCTCGGCTGGATTTCCCAGGTAACGAAGGCCATGTTTCCGTCAGGCGGCATCTATCAGGCCTTTGCGGATACCATCAGCCGGGATGCCGTCGAGGACGGCTGGTCCTATGGCATCAACGGAAACTACGACCGCCTGTACTATACGAAGCGTCTGAATCCGCATGCACTGGTGATTGCATCCATCTATAACTGGGAGCTGGAGAGTGTATTCGAGCTCCCGGCTGCGCTGAATGACATGACGGTACGTCTCGTCAATGATGACGGCATCATTCTGTACTCCAGCCGTTCGGAGGAGGCATCGAAGCAGCTTCCGGAGAACATTACGGCGATGCTGTCCGGACTGGAATCCGGCAGCGTGATGAATGATGAATATCTGGTGACGAAAAATGCCTGCCAGAACGGCTGGCATGTGATCTGCAGCATGTCTGTGGAGGCCATGACCCGGGAAAACACGGAAATGGCGCAGCGCACCATCTTTTTTGTCGCCTGCATTTGCCTCGTCCTGATGATCGGCGGCATCCTGCTGTACCGGATCTTCAACCGCTCCGTAACCGGCATGGTGACCGATCTGAACGACCGGGCAAGCCACGATCTCATGACCGGACTGCTCAACAAAACCTCCTTTCAGACGCTGGTGCGGGAGGATCTGGAAAAGGATGATGCAAAGCTTGTGCGGAGCTTCATTATGCTGGACCTCGATAATTTTAAGAAGGTCAATGATCAGCTCGGCCACAGCGTCGGGGATGACGTGCTGATTCGTATGAGCCGCCTTTTGCAGCATGCCTTCCCGGATCATGCGATGATCGGCCGTATGGGCGGCGATGAGTTCGCCGTATACCGCTGCTTTCCGAGGCTTTCCTATGCGGAAGCCGGCGAGGCCTCCCGGGATGAGATTCAGCACCTCTATACCGTATTTGCAAAGGAATATGCCAAGGAACGGGAAAGCTGCCAGATTTCCGTCAGTGCCGGTGTCCTTCTGTTAGAGCCGGGGAAGCACATCTTTGAAGAGGTGTATGTCCGGGCGGATGATGCCCTGTATGAGGCGAAACGCTCCGGAAAGGACCGCCCGACCTTTGTTTCGTGAGGTGATGAGAAATGAGACGATTCGCATGGAAAAGAATATGCTCCTGTGCGCTGATGTCTGCATTGCTCTGCGGCTGCAGCATCGGACAGAAGAATACCGCATCGGAATACCTTCAGAAGGCCGAGGATGAAACGACGATTTCCTTTGCCTGGTGGGGCAATGATCCCCGCCACCAGTATACATTAAGCGGCATCCGCATCTTTGAAGAGAAAAATCCGGACATCCGCGTAAACCACAGCTACGGCGTATGGGACGGCTATGAAACGAGGAACCGCGTCTATATGAAGAGCCATACCAATGCCGACGTGATGCAGATCAACTACTCCTGGCTGGACAGCTACAGCCCGGACGGTACAGGTTATTACGATCTTCGGACGCTGTCGGATGAGCTGGATCTCTCGAGCTATTCCGAGAGTGACCTTCAGCTCTGTACCGTGAACGGACATCTGAACGCCCTGTCCATCGCCTATAACATGCCTGTTTTCTTCTATAATAAGGACATATATGACCGCTATGGCCTGCCGCTTCCTACAAGCTGGGATGATCTTTTTACAGCAGCGGAGCGTATGGCACCAGACGGCCTTTATCCCATCGGCATGGTCAAGAAGCACATGTTTCTCAGCGTGATTGCATGGTTTGAGCAGAAGACCGGACGCACCGTTTATACGGAGGACGGCGTCTACTGCGGAACCGCCGCAGACTGGAAGGAAATGCTTTTGTTCTACCGGGAGCTGATCGAAAAGAAGGTCATCCCGGAGGTGACGGATTTCGGGGCCACGGATTTCACCTCCGGCCGAACGGCCGGGGCGGTTTGCTGGGCCAGCGATGCCTCCCGCTATAGCAGTGCATTAACCGAAGCCGGAACGAATGTCGTCATCGGCGATAATCTGAAGCTTCCGGACGCACTCCGAAGCGGCTGGTACATGAAGCCGGCGACCCTGTATGCCATCAGTGCCACCACCCAGCATCCGAAGGAGGCGGCGCGTCTCCTGAACTTCCTTCTGAATGATGCCGATATGGCGAAGCTGCAGGGCACCGAGAAGGGCGTACCGATTTCAAATGCCGCGCTGGAGGCCCTGCAGTCCGCGCATCTGCTGGATTCTCTCGAATATGAGGCCTCCCAGCAGATCCGGGAAATTCAGGATACGATCGAGGTCATGCCGACGGCGCTGGAGACCTCCGAGCTCACCGACACCTTCAAGACCGTGGCCGACAAGTATCTCTATAACCGTTCGGATCTGGACAGCTGTGCACAGGAAATTCATACGCTGCTGACGGAGCGAAGCTGCAACTAGCCGAGAAAAACCATCCGCTGCCGCGGATGGTTTTTCTTGCATTGTGTCAAAATACATGATATACGTTATTGTTTAGGGAAACGCTGATTAAAGCGTTTCCCTCGCCGGATTTGCGCTGCAACGCAGCAAATTCCTTTGCAAATCCGTGCGATCCGCCGGAGGCTGCTAAGGAAATGCTGAATTAATCAGCATTTCCTTAGCACCAAACATTGACTGCACCATCCAAAAGGAGGCGCCATGATTCGAATCAACCAGCTGAAGCTTCCGGTATCGGCATCGGTACGGGAGCTGAAGCCTTCCTGTGCCCGGCTTCTGCATATCAGGGAGCAGGAGATCACCTCCCTCGAGGTGCTTCGCCGCTCCGTGGATGCAAGGAAGAAGCCGGATATTTATTTCAGCTATACACTGCTTATTGAAACCGGGCTCGGTCTGCGCCGTGAAGAAGCGCTGGTGAAGAAGCTCCGAAGCCGCGACATTTCCATCGGCAAGCGGAGCATCTATCAGCCGCCGGAGCTCCGGGAGACCGTCGCTGGTATACCGCGGCAGGAATATTTCCGGGAGGAACAGCATCGTCCCATCGTGGTAGGCTTCGGACCGGCCGGCATGTTTGCAGCTCTTTTGCTTGCACGAGCCGGAATGCATCCCATCATCTATGAGCGCGGCGCCTGTGTTGAGGAGCGCACCGAGGATGTACGGCGGCTATGGCAGGAGGGAACGCTGGATCCGGAATCCAATCCGCAGTTCGGAGAGGGCGGCGCCGGCACCTTCTCTGACGGAAAGCTAAATACTCTGACGAAGGATCCGGAGGGCCGAAGCCGCTTCGTGCTGGATCTGTTTGTCGGCTACGGCGCCGATCCGTCGATCCTCATTGATGCAAAGCCTCATGTGGGGACGGACCGTCTCATCAACATCGTACGCGGGATCCGTCAGGAGATCGAAGCCCTCGGCGGCGAGATTCATTTCCGTACGAAGTTCGTATACGATCCGGAGCGCGACCGAAACCGGAACATCGTGCTGGCCATCGGCCATTCCTCCCGGGACAGCTATCAGGAGCTGTATGACAGCGGGCTTCATATGGAAGCGAAGGACTTCGCCATGGGCTTTCGCGTGCAGCATCCGCAGGCCATGATTGACCGGGATCTCTACGGCGATATCGATCAGGAAACGCGCCGGATCCTCGGTCCGGGCGCCTACAAGGTCACCCATACCTGCACCTCCTCCGGCCGCGGCGTCTACAGCTTCTGTATGTGTCCGGGCGGCTACGTGGTGAACAGCTCCTCAGAGCCCGGGCATCTCTCCGTCAACGGCATGAGCTATCATGCGCGGGACGGCCGTAATGCCAATGCTGCCATCATTGTGTCCATCCGGAAATCCGATTATCACGGGGAGGAAAAGCCGCTCGGCGGCATCGCACTGCAGCGCACGCTCGAAGCGCGGGCGTATGAGCTCCTCGACGGCCAGATTCCGGTGCAGACCTACGGCGATTTCAAGGCCGGCCGGACGAGTACGGAGGAAAGTCTCGGCGACATTTCCCCGGCTATCCGTGGTCTCTATGGATACAGCCGTTTAAATGAGCTTTTTTGCTTTCCGGCGGACTCTGCGTATGCCGACCTCTGTGATTTTAATGACAGCTTCATCGAGGGAATGGAAAGCTTCGAGCATAAGCTCCGCGGCTTTTCCCGGGAGGATACGCTGCTCTGCGGCATCGAGACCCGGACCTCCAGCCCGGTGCGGATTCCGCGGGATGCGGATTTCTGCTCGAATATTCCGGGGATCTATCCCTGCGGAGAGGGCGCCGGCTACGCCGGCGGCATCATGAGTGCCGCGATGGACGGCATGAAAACCGCAGAAGCCCTTGTCAGGAAATATAATGTAGTATAGTATTCCTGTTTAGGGCCGGTCAGCATTCGCCGTCGGCTGTGCATCATAACGAAGCTGCCGAAGCATCGGCAGAAAGGATACCGAAACATATATGGAACAGACAAATCAGATGATGCGTGAAACCCTGCGAAAGAAAAAACGCATCGTCATCAAGGTCGGATCCGCCAGCATTACCCATGCAGAATCCGGCGGACTGAATCTTCGGAAGATCGAGAAGCTCGTACGCGTTATTTCCGATCTGAACGGAGAGGGCAAGGACGTCATCCTCGTGTCCTCCGGCGCCATCGCGACCGGCCGGAATGCCCTCAGCATGCACCGGCGGCCCCGCAGCATGGCCGAAAAGCAGGCCTTCGCCGCCATCGGTCAGGCGCGGCTCATGATGACCTATCAGAAGCTTTTCTCGGAATACAGCGTCATCGCCGCTCAGGTCCTGCTTACAAAGAACATTATGCTGGATGCACGCTCCCGGGATAATGCGAGCAATACCTTTCTCGAGCTTCTGAATCTGGGAACAGTACCGGTCGTCAACGAAAACGATACCGTCTCCACCTCGGAAATCGATCAGGTGGAGACCTTCGGCGACAACGATCAGCTCGCCGCCATCGTAGGCGCCGTGGTGCATGCGGATCTTGTGATTCTGCTTTCGGATATCGACGGGCTGTTTACGGATGACCCTCGCCGGAATCCGGAGGCACAGTTCATTCCGTTCATCCCGCGGATCGATGAAACGATACTTGAGATGGGGAAGTCCGACAGCGGATCCAATGTCGGCACCGGCGGCATGAGTGCCAAGCTTGCGGCCGCCCGGATCGCCACCGACAGCGGCGCGGACATGGTCATTGCCCGCTTTACAACGGCAGAGGTGATTTCGGATATTCTGGACGGCAAGGACGTGGGCACGTTGTTTGCTGCCCATAAAAATGAGAATTTTGATCTTGTAAAATATATCGAAAGTCAGGAGAACGAAGTATGATCACAGAGGAAGAAATCAAGCGTATCAATGAGCTTTACCATAAATCAAAGGACAGCGGACTGAGTGCCGAGGAGACGGAAGAGCAGACGCGGCTTCGCCGGGCCTATATCGATTCCGTCAAGGCAAATCTCGGCGTCTATCTGAAGGATATCAAGGAGGCCGGACAGGAAGCAGCAGCGGCTTCGGAAGGAGCCATTTAAGGAAATACTTCCATACGAATGCTGCGAAAGGAGAGAAATCATGATCGAGCTTACAACCATCGGAAAACAGGCCCGGGCGGCGGCGCATGAGCTGTCACAGCTGTCTTCGGAAGAGAAAAACCGACTGCTCCGGGCAGCCGCCGATGCACTGACGGCCCCTGCGTCCATGGCCCGCATCCTTGCAGGAAATCAGGAGGACCTAAGGGCTGCCGAAGCACAGCATATGGCGGAGGGTCTGAAGGACCGCCTCCGGCTCAGCTCGGAGCGGCTGCAGGACATGGCAGCTGCGCTTCGGGATATAGCGGCACTGCCGGATCCGGTGGGCGGTATTCTTTCTGAAACAGAGCGTCCGAACGGACTTCGTCTCCAGAAGGTGGCGGTGCCGATCGGCGTGATCGGCATCATCTATGAAGCGCGTCCGAATGTCACAAGTGATGCCTGGTCCCTGTGCTTCAAGACCTCCAACGCGGTTATTCTGAAGGGCGGATCCGATGCCATCCATTCAAATCTGGCGATCACCGAGGTGCTGCGCGGGTCCATCGCCTCCTGCGGCATGGATCCGAATGTGCTGCAGCTGATTGAGGCGACGGATCATGAAACGACGAATCAGTTCATGCGAATGAATGCCTACGTGGATGTCCTGATTCCGCGGGGCTCCCACCGGCTGATTCAGGCCGTGGTAGAGAATGCGTCGGTTCCGGTCATCGAAACCGGTGCCGGAAACTGCCATATCTTTCTGGCAGCCGGCGTCGATCCGGAGAAGGCTGTGCCGATTGTGTTTAATGCAAAGACCCAGCGCATCGGTGTCTGCAATGCATGTGAATCCTTGGTGGCAGACCGCTCCGTGCTGTCCTCGGTGCTCCTTCCGGTCATCCGGAAGCTGCAGGAGAAGTCCGTGGAGGCATATTGTGATCCGGAAAGCCTCAAGGTCCTTCAAGCAGCCGCCGAAAAGGGTGAACTTCGGCCAGAGCTTCTGCATCCGGCATCCGAAGCGGATTTCTGCACGGAATATCTTGATTACAAGATTTCCGTAAAAACCGTTTCCGGTGTTTCAGAGGCCATCGGGCATATCAACCGCTGCAGCACGCACCACAGTGAGGCGATCCTTACGGAAGACCGCGCAGAGGCAGAGGAATTTCTGAACGGCATTGACAGCGCCTGCGTATACTGGAACGCATCCACGCGTTTCACGGACGGCGGCTGCTTCGGCTTCGGCGCAGAAATCGGCATTTCCACCGGAAAGCTGCATGCCCGGGGTCCGATGGGGCTTCGGGAGCTCACCACCTATAAATATAAAATCTACGGAAACGGACAGATCCGTTAAGGATAAATAAAAATGGATTACAGAATCGATTACAGAGAAGTCGCTGAGCAGGCCCCGATCGAGGAGCCGGCTCGGCAATACTATTTTATGGACCGGATGCGGGAGCTCGTGGAATTCAAGAAGCAGGAGGGCTATACCGCCCGCTGCATGGTAGAGGTCATGGGCTGCCAGATGTCCGCAAAGGACGGTGAGAAGCTCCTCGGCATCCTCGAACGCTGCGGCTATACCGTGACGGAGGATGACAATGCAGCCGACGTCATTCTGTTCACCACCTGTACTGTGCGTGAAAACGCCAATATGAAGCTGTACGGCCGTGTCGGCCGCCTCAAGCATCAGTATGAGCGCCGGAAGGATATGGTGCTCGGCATTACCGGCTGCATGATGCAGGAGAAGGATGAGGTGGAAGGGATACGGAAGCGCTATCCCTATGTGCATCTGGTCTTCGGCACCCACAACGTATATAAGCTGGCAGAGCTTCTGTACAAGACGCTGATGACCGGCAAGCGTACCTTCGAGATTCTCGACGATACGAGCCTCATCGTGGAGGAGCTGCCGAGTGAGCGCCGGTACCGCTTCAAGGGCTCGGTCAACATCAGCTACGGCTGCAACAATTTCTGCACCTACTGCATCGTGCCCTACGTTCGCGGCCGCGAAAAGTCGCGCAGTGCCACCGCCATTCTTCGGGAATGCGAGCAGCTCATCGCCGACGGCTGCCGCGAGATCACATTGCTTGGCCAGAACGTAAACTCCTACGGAAACGATGTTCCGGGAAGCACGAGCTTTCCGGAGCTTCTCAAGGCCGTGGCGGAGCTTCCGGGGCTGCAGCGCGTCCGCTATATGACCTCAAACCCGAAGGATCTGTCCGATGAACTCATTACAGTCATCAAAACCCATCCGAACATCGAGCGGCACATTCATCTGCCGCTGCAGTCCGGCTCCAGCCGCATACTGAAGAAGATGAACCGGCATTATACGAAGGAAAGCTATCTGGCACTGGTGGAGAAGATCCGGACAGAGCTTCCGGAGGTGGCACTGACAACGGATATCATCGTAGGCTTCCCGGGGGAGACCGAGGAGGATTTTCAGGATACGGCGGATGTCGTACGGAAGGCACATTTTGATGCGGCCTATACCTTCATCTACAGCCGGCGGACCGGCACGCCAGCTGCAAAGCTCGAACCGGTACCGGAGGAGGACGTACGGAATCGCTTCGACCGGCTTCTCCGGATCGTACAGGAGAGCTCTGCGGAAAACGAAGCCCGGGATCTCGGAAAGGTCATGGAGGTGCTGGTAGAGGATGAGAACAGGAACCAGGAGGGCTATCTCACGGGACGGCTTTCGAACAGCGTGCTGGTGCATTTCCCGGGCCCGAAGGAACTCATCGGCACCATGCAGAAAGTGAAGCTCACAGCATCAAAGGGCTTTTATTATTTCGGCGAGCGGATCCCGGAGGGAAGCGGGCAAACAGTCTGAAGGAGACGAAGAGCAGATGGCGGAAAAGAAAATGTCACCGATGATGACGGAATACCTGGAAACGAAGCGGCAGTATCCGGACTGCATCCTTTTTTACCGCATCGGTGATTTCTATGAAATGTTTTATAAAGATGCGGAGACGGCATCCTCCGTGCTGGACCTTGTACTGACCGGAAAGGACTGCGGGCAGGAGGAGCGGGCGCCGATGTGCGGCGTACCCTTTCATGCGGCCGACAGCTATGTGACGCGTCTGTGCAATGCCGGCTACAAGGTCGCCATTGCAGAGCAGCTGGAGGATCCGAAGCTCGCAAAGGGACTCGTAAAGCGGGGCGTCATCAAGGTGGTGACGCCGGGCACCTTGACGGCTGACCAGGGACTCGATGAAACGAAGAACAACTTCCTTATGAGCATTTTCTATGAGGCCGGTGAGGGCTTCGGGCTCAGCAGCGTGGATGTTTCGACTGGAGAGTTCCTCACGACCACCTGTGCCGGCGCGAAGGAGGTACTTGATGAGCTGGCCCGCTTCCAGCCGGCAGAGATCGTCTGCAATCATGCCTTCATGATTTCCGGCATGGATACGGATTTCATCCGGGACCGCTACGGGCTCCTCATCACCGAGCTGGAGGATGCCGTCTATAAGGATGAAACAGCAGCCGCACTGCTGGAAAAGCATTTTCATGCGACGCTGGCCGGCATCGGCCTTGCGGACCGGGATCTCGCACGCTTAAGTGCCGCCGCTGCGCTTTCCTATATCTATGCAACCCAGAAAAGCTCCGTCGCCCACATCTCCAACATCCGCTACTACGCCAGCAGTCAGTACATGATCCTCGATACTGCGACGCAGCGGAATCTTGAGCTCGTGGAAACCATGCGGGAAAAGAAGAAGCGGGGAACGCTTCTCTGGGTGCTGGACCGCACCCGTACGGCCATGGGTGCCCGGCTCCTGCGCCGCCTCGTCGAGCAGCCTCTCATTAACCGGGAAGAGATTCTGAAGCGGCAGGACGCCGTAGAGGAGCTCTGTACGCACTACATTGACCGGGAGGAGATGGCGGAGTACTTAGGCTCCATCTATGATTTCGAGCGGCTGCTCGGAAAGATCTGCTCGAAGAGTGCGAATCCGCGGGATCTTCTGGCCTTCCGTCAGTCCCTTACCATGCTGCCGGATATCCGGCAGGCGCTTCAGCACTTCCGCTCGCCGCTCCTTCAGGAGGTATATGCAGAAATCGATGCCCTGCCGGAGCTTCATACACTCATTGAACGCGCCATCGTAGACGAGCCGCCGATTTCCTGCCGGGACGGCGGCATCATCCGCCCGGGCTATCATGCGGAGGCGGACCGCTACATGAGCTCCAAGCAGAACGGCAAGCAGTGGCTGGCCGACCTCGAGCAGCGGGAGCGAGAGCGGACCGGCATCAAGACCCTGAAGATCAAGTTTAACCGAATCTTCGGCTACTGCATCGAGGTCACCAACAGCTTCAAAGCCCAGGTACCGGAGGATTATATCCGGAAGCAGACCCTGACCGGCTCGGAGCGCTATACCACCGATGAGCTCGAGCGCCTGCAGAACGAGATCCTCGGTGCGGAGGAGAAGCTTCGGCAGCTCGAGTACGAGCTCTTCTGCGATGTGCGGGATACCATTGCAAAAGAGGTGACGCGGATTCAGCAGACCTCCCGGGCGATTGCGCTTCTCGACTGTATGATTTCGCTGTCCCGGACAGCCACCGACCAGCAGTACTGCCGGCCGGAGATCAATGAAGAAGGACGCATCGACATCCGGGAGGGACGGCATCCCGTCATTGAGAAGCTGATCCGGGAAGGCATGTTCGTGGCCAATGATACGCACCTCGACGATCAGGATGACCGGATCGCCATCATTACCGGACCGAACATGGCCGGAAAGTCGACCTATATGCGGCAGGTGGCACTGATTGTACTGATGGCCGCCATCGGCTCCTTCGTACCGGCCGCAAGTGCAGATATCTCCATCTGTGACCGCATTTTCACCCGGGTCGGTGCCAGCGACGACCTGGCCTCGGGCCAGTCCACCTTCATGGTCGAAATGAACGAGGTCGCCGGCATTCTTCGAAATGCCACCACCCGTTCCTTGCTGATTCTGGATGAAATCGGCCGGGGCACCTCCACCTTCGACGGCCTCAGCATCGCCTGGGCCGTGGTCGAGTATATCGCATCCGCCGTCAAGGCAAAGACGCTCTTCGCTACGCACTATCATGAGCTGACGGAGCTGGAGGGAAAGTTAAACGGCGTGCATAATTACTGCATTGCCGTTACAAATCATGAGCAGGACATCGTTTTCCTCCGGAAGATCATCCGCGGCGGTGCCGATCAATCCTACGGCATCGATGTGGCACGCCTCGCCGGTGTGCCGAAGCCCGTCATTGAACGAGCGAAGGAAATCGCTGCGGAGCTGAACGACGCCGATATCCTGTCGAAGGCCCGGAAGCTGCAGCCGGAGAATCATTTCCGGCAGGAGTGTCTGGATACCGGAATGAATGAAGCAGCCGGAGATACCGGTTTGAAGGCCGCCGATGTACCGGATATTTCACCGAAGCTTTCAGAGGCGCTGCATTACCTGGAGACGCTGGACATCGATCACATGACGCCGCTCGATGCCATGAGCACGCTGTATGAGCTGAAGGAATGCTTCCGAAAGGCACAGGGGTGATTTTTAATGAAGATTCAAGTTTTAAGCGATGAAACCATCAATCAGATTGCAGCCGGCGAGGTGATCGAGCGCCCGCTCAGTGTGGTGAAGGAGCTTATGGAGAATGCCATTGATGCCGGAAGCACCGCGGTTTCCGTTGAGATCCGTGACGGCGGCATTTCGATGATCCGTGTCACTGACAACGGCGCCGGCATTGCCCGGGAGGATGTGCGGAATGCCTTCCTCCGGCATGCCACCTCAAAGATCCGCGATGCTCGGGACCTGGAGAGCATTCAGACGCTCGGGTTCCGCGGCGAGGCTCTCGCTTCCATCGCAAGTGTGGCCCGGGTGGAGCTCATCACGAAGACACCGGGCACACTGATGGCCGTGCATTACCAGATCGAGGGCGGCACGGAGAAGGATTTTTCTGAAATCGGCGCGCCGGACGGCACAACCTTCATTGTGCGGGATCTCTTTAAAAATGTACCGGCCCGCCGGAAGTTTCTGAAAAGTCCGCAGGCCGAGGCGGCCCGGATCCAGGATATCCTGGAGAAGGAGGCATTGGCCCACCCGGAAGTGGCCTTCCGCTATCTGCAGGACGGAAAGCAGCTCCTGGCGACGCTCGGAAACGGCTCACTGCTTGATGTCATCTATTCGATCTACGGGCGGGATGTGACGAACCAGCTGATCACGGTGAACCGCGCCTATCAGCGTTCAACACTGACGGGGCTTCCGGCCGTGACGATCCGCGGCTTCATCGGAAAGCCGGTCATCACCCGGGCCAACCGGAACTATGAGGTCTACTTCGTCAATGAGCGCTATATCCGGAATCCGATGATCGCAAAGGCCATCGAGGACGGCTACCGGGCCTTTCTGATGCAGCACAAGTTCCCGTATGCCGTACTGATGATCGATGTAAATCCGGAAATCGTGGATGTGAATGTGCATCCGCAGAAGCTGGAGGTGCGCTTTTCGGACGGTATGCTGATCTATAACTCCGTGATGGATGCCGTGCAGCATGCCCTCCATGAAACGGAGCTGGTGGTCAATACCGATCTGGAGCCGGAGAAGCCGGAAAAGTCAACGCCGACCGCTGACAGGACAGCAGCGCCGGCCGACCGGGACCGCGGGAGAAGTGAGACACCTTCTTTTTCCGCTCCCGGATCTTCAAAAGCGCCGGCTCCCCGGACGCTGCCGCATGTGGAGCCCTTTGAAACAAAGCGGATGGATGCGGCCCGCGACCTGTACCGGGAAACCCTCCGCACCGTGCTGCCGAAGGAAGCATCCCCGAAGTCCGACATCTATGTCGGACGAACGTCTTCGGACGAAGAGCTTCGGGAAGCGGCGCCTTTATTCCGGACAGACGCGGCAGCACCGGCGGATTCCGAAACACGCCCGGCGGCCGCTGTAAAGCCGCAAGCAGTGGCCGTGAACGCATCGACCGTCGCTGCATGTCCGGCAGAGAAGGAGACAATGAAAACGCCGGAGGCATTGCCCGAACATACTGAAAAGCCGCAGCAGCCGGTGCAGGAGACGCTGTTCTCCGAGCGCTTCCTGAGTGAAGAGGCCCGGCTGCAGCACCGCATCATCGGACAGGTATTTGAAACCTACTGGCTCGTGGAGTACGGTGACAAGCTGTACATTATTGATCAGCATGCCGCCCATGAGAAGGTAAACTTCGAGCGTATGATGAAGCGCCTGAAGGAAAAGGAGCCGGTGAGCCAGCTTTTGAACCCGCCAATTCTGCTGACATTGAGCGCCGATGAGGCAAGGCTGCTCGAGGAGCATATGGAGGCCTTCGAAAAACTTGGCTATCAGATCTCCGGGCTCGGCGGCCGTGACTACAGCATCTCGGCTGTGCCGACGGACCTTCCGTCCATCGGAAAGAAGGAGCTGCTGCTTGAAATGCTCGATGATCTTTCCGGTGAGACCGGCATGACGACACCGGAAAGCATTTACAATAAGATCGCTTCCATGTCCTGCAAGGCCGCTGTAAAGGGCAACAGCCGTCTGAGCTTCCGGGAAGCGGACGCCCTGATCGGAGAGCTTCTGACGCTGGAGAATCCCTACGCCTGCCCGCACGGACGGCCAACCATTATTTCCATGTCGAAAACAGAGCTTGAGAAGAAGTTTAAGCGTATCGTCTAACGCAGCGGTGAAGGCCCCTGCCCGGGACGGAAAAGGAGTGCCGCATGATCTATGATATTAAAAAAAAGCCGCTCATTGTTCTGGCCGGTCCGACGGCCGTCGGAAAGACCCGGATTTCCATTGCACTTGCCGAGGCACTGCAGGGGGAAATCGTTTCCGCAGATTCCATGCAGGTCTACCGGGGACTGGACATCGGCTCTGCGAAGGTGACGAAGGAGGAGATGAACGGGGTCCCGCATCATCTCATCGATGTCATCGATGTCGGCACCGACTATGATGTACAGCTCTTTCAGCAGATGGCCCGGGAAGCCATCGAGGGTATTTATCGGCGGGGACATCTTCCGATTCTGGTAGGCGGCACCGGCTTTTATATCCAGGCGCTTCTCTACGGTATTGATTTCACGGAGGAGGATCCGGCCATGCAGCAGGCGGTGCAGCAGCGCTTAGAGGCGGAGGCAGCTTCTCCGGACGGGCCGGAGAAGCTGTACCGTCGGCTGCAGGCTGTGGATCCGGCGTCAGCTGAAAAGATTCATGCGCATAACCTCCGGCGGGTGCTTCGGGCGCTCGCCTTTTATGAGCTTCACGGAAGCCCGATTTCAGAGCATAACGAAGCGGAGCGGCAGAAAACGTCGGTCTATGACAGCGTATTTTTCGTGCTGCAGGACGAACGGAAGCAGCTCTATCAGCGCATCAATCAGCGGGTGGATCAGATGCTGCAGGATGGGCTTCTGGAGGAATGTTTATGGCTTAGGGCCCAGAATCTCCCTGCATGCCGCACCTCAATGAAGGGAATCGGCTATCGGGAGCTCCTCGACGGCATCCATGCGGTGCTGGCCGCACAGGAAGGCATTTCACCGGCGGAGGCCGCACTGCTTCACTGCACGCCGGAGCTTCTTCGGTCCCTCCCGCTTGATGACGGGGAAAATCATGCTATAATGGCGCAGGCAGCGGAGCGCATCCGTCAGAACTCCCGAAACTATGCAAAGCGCCAGCTGACCTGGTTTCGTCGGGAGAGGGAGGCACAGTGGATTTCGCTCCCGGATTTTGAATATAAGAAGGATAAGATCGTACAATGGATAATCGAGACATGTTTGAAGCATTGGGCATAAAGGAAGAGGTATATACCTTCTGCGAAGGTGCACTTTCGGATCTACGGGATCGTTTTTCGGAGATCGACACCATCGCGGAATACAATCAGCTGAAGGTGGTCAAGGCCTTCCAGGATGCCCATGTGTCCGAAGCGCACCTCTACGGCACCACCGGCTACGGCTACAATGACATCGGGCGGGATACGCTCGAGCAGGTCTATGCCCGCATCTTCGGTACGGAGGATGCCCTCGTCCGCTCCCAGATCACGTCCGGCACCCATGCGCTCGGCATCGCGCTGGCCGGCAATACCCGCCCGGGGGACGAGATTCTCTGTCCGGCCGGCGGTCCGTATGATACGCTTGAGGAGATCATCGGCATCCGGCCGTCCCTCGGAAGTCTTGCAGAATACGG
Source organism: Succinatimonas sp. CAG:777 (assembly GCA_963650995.1). GTDB lineage: Bacteria > Bacillota > Clostridia > Lachnospirales > Lachnospiraceae > Oribacterium. Next base: position 77,340 of record CAVJMS010000003.1, read on the forward strand.
CATCACCTACCGGCAGGTCGACCTCTTGCCGGACGGCGGCTTCGATTACGACGGCATCCGTGCAGCCATCCATGAGCATACCCGTCTTGTCGAAATTCAGCGCTCCAAGGGCTACGCTTCCCGGGATACCTTTTCACCGGAAAAGATCGGCGAGCTCATTCGCTTCGTAAAGTCCATCAAGCCCGATGTCATCTGTATGGTTGACAACTGCTACGGCGAATTCACCCGGCGGGAGGAGCCGTCCCTTTACGGCGCCGACATGGTCGTAGGCTCGCTCATCAAGAATCCGGGCGGCGGACTCGCGCCCCTCGGCGGCTACATTGCCGGTACGCATGCATGTGTCGAGCGGGCTGCCGTGCGGCTCACAACACCGGGTCTCGGAAAGGAGGTCGGTGCATCCCTTGACAACAACAAGCTCTTTTATCAGGGTCTGTTCATGTCACCGGTCATCACTGCCAATGCAGAGAAAACCGCCATTTTTGCAGCGAAGGTATTTGAACGTCTGGGCTTTTGCTGTCATCCGGCGGCGGACAGTATCCGCTATGATATCATCCAGGCCATCACCCTGGGCTCCGAGGAGGCAATGGTGGCCTTCTGTCAGGGCATTCAGTCCGCTGCACCGATCGACAGCTTCGTATCACCGTATCCGGATGATATGCCGGGCTATGACAGCAAGGTCATCATGGCCGCCGGTGCCTTCGTACAGGGCAGCTCCATCGAGCTCTCTGCCGACGGTCCGATCCGTCCGCCGTACAATGTCTACTTCCAGGGCGGCCTTACCTGGTACCACGGAAAGCTGGGCATCATGATGACGGTGGAGAAGATGCTCGAGCGCGGACTGATCACGATTTCCTGACCGAACAGACATCGGTCAGAGATTTGTAAGATCTTTCAATGTTTACGGCATGACTGTATTATGCTAGAATGACAGGACGTGGGCTCCATGTTCTTCCCTGGAACAAGGAGTAAATATGAATCATAACTGGAATGAGCTGAGAGCGGAAGACAAGCCGTATGAAAAGTGCCTGGCGATGGGACCGGGAAGTCTTACGGATGCAGAGCTGCTTGCGATTCTTCTTCGGACCGGCACGAAGCAGCATTCGGTGCTGGACGTGTCGGAGCGTGTGCTGTCCATGAACGCAGAGTTCGACGGGCTGGTGGGGCTGATGCATTTTACACCGGCGGAATATCAGCAGGTGGCCGGTATCGGGCAGGTCAAGGCAATTCAGCTCAGTGTGATCGGCGAGATCGCGCACCGGATCTGGCAGCGCACGAAGCGCGTTCAGCATACGGTCTTTTCCCGTCCGGAGCAGGTGGCCGACTACTATATGGAGGATCTCCGCTACCTTGACCATGAGGTGGTCCGTATTCTGTATCTCGATTACCAGATGCAGCTTCTGAAGGACAAGCTTCTGTCCACCGGCACCTGCTGCCGTTCCTCCGTTTCTGCGCGCGACATCTTCATTGAAGCACTCAGCATACGTGCGGCCTGCTTCATCATGGTGCACAATCACCCAAGCGGGAATCCTTCCCCTTCCGATGAAGACATAAAGTTTACGCAGGAGCTCGAGAAGGCCGGCATGCTCGTCGGCATTCACCTCGTGGATCATGTCATCATCGGCGATCATCGCTATACAAGCCTCAGAGAGCAGGAAATCATCAGTGGAAAATAAGAAGAGTAAATACATCTTTATTGTTCTTTCCGTGCTTTGCGTCATGCTGATCGTCCTTTCGACCGTAAAGGACGGTCTCATGAATCCGATCCGCAATACGATCGGCTATGTTCTGGTACCGCTGCAGTCCGGTGTCAACCGGGTAGGCTACGGTATTTATGAGGAAATTCAGAACCATCGCAGACTGCAGGAGCTGCAGACGGAAAACGACAAGCTGAGTGAGCAGGTCGATCTTCTGACCGAGGAGAATAACCGCCTGACACAGAACGCGGAGGAGCTGACACGGCTTCGCACGCTGTATCAGCTGGATCAGGACTATCTTCAGTACGACAAGGTCGCCGCTCATGTCATTGCCAAGGATTCGGAGAACTGGTTTCAGGTATTCCGTATCGACAAGGGCTCCCAGGACGGCATCCGCGTGGACCAGAACGTCATGGCAAACGGCGGACTTGTCGGTATCGTCACCGATGTCGGCCTGAATTATGCAACCGTACGTTCAATCATCGACGACGAGTCCCGGGTATCGGCCATGGGACTGCAGGGCAGCAGCACCTGCATCGTAGCCGGTGATCTGACACTCTATCAGGAGGGTCGGCTCCGCATTACGGATCTTGACCGGAACTCCGCCCTGCAGGACGGCGACCGTATCGTCACGTCCAACATTTCCTCTAAATTCATGCCCGGAATTCTGATCGGCTATGCCGTGGATATCAGGGATGATGAAAAGAAGTTGATGAAAACCGGTTATCTGATCCCGGCCGCAGATTTCGATGATCTCACGGAGGTGCTGGTGCTGAAGGATGTGAAATCCGACAGCTTCCTGGATGAAAACAGCGGAGAGGACGTACTGATGATGACGGATCCGACGGAAGCCACGTCGTCGGCCGGTGATTTCGCTTCCGAGACAGGCGGCGAAGACGGCGCGGAAACAGTTGCCGCGGAATCGTCCTGGTCCGGTATGGAGGGGCTTACGCCGCTCAGCGAAATCGTCGGATCGGAGGACAGCACAGCTGCAGGAAGTGCGGAGGATGACGGCAGTGCGTCGGATGCAGAGGTAACGACCGGATAAGGAAGCGACAGGCCCGAGGTGATGAAAACGATGTGGAAGAAAAAAGCATGTAAAAGGAAGCCGCGGAGGCTGAAGCGGAAGACCCGGCAGCAGCTTCGGATTCTTTTTTATATCGCATCCCTGGTGCTGGCCTTTCTGATACAGACCAGTGTATTTCCGCTGATCCCGTTTCTTGCGGCCTCCCCGAACCTTCTTCTCGTGCTGACCTTTTCCTTCGGCTTTCTGCACGGCAGCCTGCCGGGCATGATCTACGGACTGGGCGCCGGACTTCTCATGGATCTTTTTTATTCCGGCCCCTTCGGCTTCTACAGCCTTGTGTTCATCTTCGTCGGTTATTTTAATGGCTTCTTTCGCCGTTTTTATTATGAAGAATACATTACACTTCCGATGTTCATGTGCGTATTCAACCTTCTGATCTATCATGCCTACATTTATGCCTTCCGTTTCCTGATCCGCTTAAAGCTGAATCTTGTCTACTACGGACTGCATATTGTGCTGCCCTCCATTGTTTTTTCATTGCTGGTGACATTGGTGCTGTATCGTTTCTTTTTCTCCGCCCATGAGCGGATTGAACGTTGAGGGATTTACATTGATCAAGGAATTACTGAGCGCGGTCAGAGAATTTACCATACGATTTGTCAGCTCCAGGCTTTTTGCGCTGGGGCTGATCTTTACGGTGCTTTTTGCCGTTCTGGCAGGCCGCCTGTTCGAGCTTCAGATCGTGAAGGGCGATCAGTACATGGAGGACTATCAGAGCCGTACGCTGACAGAGGTAACAACCGTCGGAACCCGGGGCAATATCTACGACCGGGACGGAAAGCTCCTCGCCTACAATGAGCTTCAGTACAACATTACGATCGCCGACAACGGCGCCTATGATACCACGGATGCCGGCATCAACAAGCGAAACCGTATGCTGTATAACCTGGCCCTCATCATTGAAAAATACGGCTATCAGGTGGAGGGACAGTATAAAATCAGGCTCGATGAGGATCATGAATTTCAGTTCACCACCGGCAGTGAAAATGACCGCCGCCGTCTGATCGCCAACATTCGCGGACGCAATGTATCCGATCTTGAGGAAAAGGATTTCGATCTGACTGCCCGGGAGGCCTTCGAGCTCTCGAAGCGGCGTTATCGCTTCGACAACATCCGGGACGAGGACGGAAATCCCATCCTGCCGGAGGATCAGACGGTCCTCGATATGATCAACATCTTCTATACCATGCGTCTCACCGCTTATCAGCGCTATCAGACCACCACCATTGTAAAAAATGTATCCGAGGAATGCATGGCGGAGATTCAGGAGGCAAAGGGTGAGCTCCAGGGCGTAAGCATTGAGAATGTCTCTGTTCGAAAGTATAACTACGCGCCATACCTGAGTCATATCGTCGGCTACACCAGCCAGGTGCGCGAGGATCAGTTAGAGGAGCTTCGGAAGACCGATGAGAGCTATGAGCTGAACGATACCGTCGGCGTATGGGGCCTCGAGAAGAGCATGGAATCGGAGCTCAAGGGGCAGAAGGGCCATCGGACAATGTATCTGAATTCCGTCGGCTCCATCCTGGAGGTGGTGTCGGAGACCGAGGCCAAGGCCGGCAATGATATCTATACGACCATTTCCGCCAATGACCAGATTGCGATCTATCACCTTCTCGAGCAGGAGCTGGCCGGCATTCTGGCATCCAAAATCGTGGAATCCGATGCCGATGAAAACAAAAATGTCAAGCAGTCGGCCATCACGATTCCGGTGAAAACAGCTTATTTCCAGCTCATCAACAACAATGTGCTGGACTTCGGACACTTCGCATCCGGTGCCGCAGGCAGCGCGGAGCGCCGGATCTCGGAAATCTTCGAATCCACAAAATCCGAAAAGCTCGGGAAGCTGGAGTCGGAGCTCCTTAGTCCGAGCGCCGACAGCCTGAATGCGCTTTCCAGGGATATGCAGGCGTATATCGTCTATATCTATGATTATCTGTGCAGCGATGCCTCTGGACTCATTAAGAGCACGGATCAGAGCTTTAAAAGCTCCGAGGCCTATCAGTCCTGGAAGGATGATACCATCAGTCTCCATGATCTCATCATGGCCGGCATCACAGAGTCCTGGCTCGATACCTCGAAGCTTGCGCTGTCCGAGGATTATTATGATACGGAAAGCATCTATACACTGCTGGTGCAGCAGCTGATGGCACATCTTCAGGAGGACACGGACTTTGACAAGGTGCTCTATAAGTATGCCATTTCGGACGGCACGCTGCCGGGCTACCTCCTTCTCATGGCCCTCTTTGAGCAGGACGTGCTGCCGGAGGATGCTGCAGCCTACCTTCAGCTGTCCACCGGAGATGCGCACTATGCCTATACCTTCCTGGTTAAAAAGGTGCAGGAGATTGCACTGACACCGGCGCAGCTTGCATTGGACCCGTGCAACGGCTCCGTCGTCGTAACGGATGTCAAAACCGGAAAGATCCGGGCGCTGGTGACGTATCCAGGCTTTGACAACAATCAGATTTCCGACAGTGCCTACCTTGCAAAGGTCAACAAGGACCTGTCGCTGCCGCTTCTTAACAATGCTACCCAGACCCAGTTAGCGCCCGGCTCGACCTTCAAGCCGATCACCTCGATTGCCGCACTGGAGGAGGGCGTGATTGATTTATCAACGATCATCAACTGCGACGGCGTATATAAGGAGGTAACACCGAACATCAAGTGCTGGATTTATCCGGAAAAGCACGGCGACGAGAACATCATCGACGGCATCAAGAACTCCTGCAACTACTTCTTTGCAGAGGTGGGACATCTTCTGTCGACGGATCCGAACGGCATCTACAGCCAGACGCTGGGACTGGAGCGCATCCGGAAATATGCCGCGCTGTTCGGCCTCGATGCACTGTCCGGCGTAGAGATCGATGAGACGAAACCGCAGATTTCGGATTACGATCCGGAGCGTTCGGCGATGGGACAGGGCAACCATGCCTACAACAACGTACAGCTGGCCCGTTATATCACCGCGGTGGCGAACCGCGGCACGGTATTTGATCTTTCGATTCTGGATAAGGTAACCGATTCGGACGGCAACATGCTCCGCACGATCGAGCCGAAGGTACGGCAGAAGCTGGAATTCAGCGATGTCACCTGGAATGCCGTGCAGGCCGGTCTTCGCAAGGTCATCACCGAGGGTGTCGCAAAGAAGGTCTTCAGCGGACAGAACATCCCGATCGCCGGCAAGACCGGTACCGCCCAGGAGCGGGAGGACCGCGGAAACCATGCGGTATTCGTTTCCTATGCACCGAGCGACAACCCGGAAATCGCTGTGACCGTCAACATTCCGTACGGCTATTCCTCGGGTAATGCAGCGAACCTGGCAAACAATGTATACAATTACTGCTACGGTAAGGACAGCCTGGAATCCATCCTGTCCAGAGACGCTTCCTATATTTATTCGCTCAATGTTTCCGACTAAAGGTGAGAGAGCAGGCATATGAGGTTTGACTACAATTTTAAGCATTATGATTTCCGACTCGTCCTCTATATGATCATTCTGAACGTGTTCGGCATCCTGATTATCCGATCGGCGGTCAATGCACCGGATTTCCGGGATGTGCAGGTGGTGCGCCAGATCATGGGATCCTTTGCGGGGCTCGCGATCTGCATCGCCCTGTCGCTTCTGGATTACCGGCTGATCGTGCAGCAGGCCAATGTCATTTATTTTATCTCCGTGGCCCTGCTGGCCGGCGTTCTGGTATACGGCACTGCCTCCGGACACGGCGCCGTCCGCTGGATTCAGCTGCCGGTGGTCGGGCAGGTCCAGCCTGCAGAGTTTGTAAAGCTCGGTGTCATCGTATTTTTTGCATCCTATTTTCAGCGCGCCAAGGATCAGATCAATCTGCCCCATGTCGTTCTGATGGCCTTTTTGTGGTTTCTGCTGCCGGTGCTTCTGATTCTGATGCAGCCGAACCTGAGTACGGGCATCATCATGACCGTCATTGTGGCAGCCATGGTATTTGCATCCAATATCAGCTTCAAGTGGATTCTTGGCGTGATCGGTGCAGTCGTGCCCTTTGCGGCGGTTTTCGTCTATCTGTTCCGCTCGGGGCTCTATGACCATATTCCGCTGCTGCGCGGCTATCAGGCGGAGCGTATCCTGACCTTTCTGAATCCGTCAGAGAACACCCAGACCTTCTACCAGCAGCTGTATTCGATCATGGCCATCGGCTCCGGCAAACTTCTCGGGAAGGGACTTTACAATGACTCCATTTTCTCTGTAAAAAACGGAAATTTCCTGGCAGAGGAGGACAATGACTTCATCTTTGCCGTCATCGGAGAGGAGCTTGGCTTCCGCGGCTCCATCATTATTATTATATTATTCTTGTTGATTATCCTTGAATGTCTTATAATAGCAAGGAGAGCCAGAAACCTGAGCGGACGCCTGATCTGTGTCGGTATGATGGCATGGATCGGCTTTCAGACCTATACAAATATTGCCGTGGCCACCGGTATCTTTCCGAACACCGGCATCACACTTCCGTTTTTCTCGAGAGGTGTGAGCTCTCTGGTTTCGGTTTATGCAGGACTCGGCATTGTGCTCAATGTCGCACTGCAAAGAAAATAACTGCTTTCAAGCAGAATTTATCCATGAAAGGATTTTTTCATATGAAAGTCGGACTGATCGCACATGATTCAAAAAAGAAGCTGATGCAGAATTTCTGCATTGCCTACCGCGGGATTCTAAGCAAGCATGAGCTGTATGCCACCGGCACCACCGGACTTCTGGTGGAGGAGGTGACGAATCTCCGCATTCATAAATTCCTGCCGGGCGAAACCGGCGGTGCACGGCAGCTGGCCTCCCAGATTGAGCAGGGAAACCTGGATATGGTCATTTTCCTGCGGGATCCGCTGCATGTAAAGGCACAGGAGCCGGAGGTCAATTCCGTCGTTCGTCTCTGCGATACCTACAACATTCCAATCGGCACCAATCTGGCGACCGCAGAGCTTCTGATCAAGGCGCTGGAGCGCGGTGATCTCGAGTGGCGCAATATCTGAGGAGAGTATATGATCATGCATAGAAAAAAGAAGCGCATGATAAATGCCGGGAGGAGCTTCCTTCGAAGCCTTCTTCCGGTTATTTTCTGCCTTATTTTCATGAGCCTGACCGGCTGCGGCCGGAAGCTTGAAAAGAGCTACGATATCCGCATGGGACTGACCCGCATGAACTCGGTCAGCGTAGCCGAAAACGAAGGGAGCCATGCAGACGGCTTCTCCGCGGGTCTCGCCCTTCCGGATTCAAAGCAGGCAGTCAATGCCGACGACATTACCGCAGAGGCCGCCCTTCTGGTCTCCAATGACCCGGAGGATCCGACCGTTCTCTGCTCAAAGAATCCCTATGTGCGGACCTATCCCGCCAGCATCACGAAGGTGATGACGGCGCTGGTCTGCCTCCGGAATGTTTCGGACCTGCAGCAGGAATTCACCGTCACCGCGAATTCCAATATCAATGTTTCCGGCTCCTCCACGGCCTTCATTCATCCGGGGGAGACCTTCACCATCGAAGAGCTGCTCTACGGCATGCTTCTGCCGTCCGGCAATGATGCAGCCGTCGCTGTAGCGGAGGCCACCGCCGGCTCCGTGGATGCCTTCGTGCAGATGATGAATGAAACCGCTATGGAGATCGGCGCCACCGGAAGCCATTTCGTGAATGTAAACGGACTGCCGGATGAAAACCATTACATGACGCCCTATGATATTTACCTGACCATGCATGCGGCGCTTCAGTACGACGTATTCCGCACCATCGTAAGCTCGGTGCATTACACACCGGAGTATAAGGATTCCAACGGCATGCCGAAGTCCCAGGAATGGTCCAGCTCCAACAAATATCTGCTGGGAGAGGAGACCGCTCCGGACGGCATCCGGGTGATCGGCGGAAAAACCGGCACCACCAAGGCCGCCGGCTACTGCCTTACCATTGCGGCCGAAAAGGAAGCGGACGGAAAGGAATACATCAGCACCGTCATGAAGGCACAGACGCGAGATGATCTCTATACAAATATGAGCACGATGCTCGAAAAGATTCATTAGCAGGGGAATTTCCGATTAAATCGTTTCCGTAAGGATTGCGGCTTGAATTAGACCCCCGAATGAGCTATACTGAGAGCACAAAAGTTAGGAGGTACTTGACTATGGTACAGTTGATTGTAGGCAAGAGAGGCAAAGGCAAAACAAAGCAGCTTCTTGATAAGGCAAACTCAGTCGTAAAGGAAGCCAACGGCAGTGTGGATTTCCTTGACAAGTCTGCACAGCATATGTATGAGCTCAACAATAAGATCCGTCTTATTAATGTAAATGAATTTCCGGTAGATTCCGAGGATGCATTCGTCGGCTTCGTAAGCGGCATTATTTCCCAGGATCATGATCTGGAGTATATGTTCCTTGACAGCTTCCTGAAGCTTTCGTCTCTGGAGGGTGCTGACATTTCCAACTGCATCAAGCGTCTGGAGGATCTCAGCGAGAAGTACAAGGTTACCTTCGTACTGAGCGTATCGATGGATGCAGAGGAGCTTCCTGACAGTGTAAAGAAGGATGTAGCAATCTCCCTTTAATCCATAGTAAAAATGGCCGCGAAACAGCATCAAAATTCTACAGCTAAATACAGAAGACCATTTCGATTCAATGTAGGGATGATAATCTTCGCGATTATCTTTCTCTACATTGTTTTTAGTGTATACTCATATACAACCCGTGAGCAGATCCGTTATTATGAGGTAGAGAAGGGCGGCATCGTCCGGGAGCAGCAATATACCGGCGTGGCCATCCGCGAAGAGCAGACGGTCGATGCCGAAAGCTCCGGCTATGTACATTATTATATCCAGGACGGCCGTCGGACGGCCGTCGGCGGAGCAGTCTATACCATCGATGAAACCGGTGCGCTGGAGTCCTATCTGAAGGAGCATCCAGAGCTGACCACTGAAATGACGAGTGATCAGCTGTCGGACATCCGCTATCGTCTGTCCCAGTTTTCGCAGAGCTTTCAGAACCGGAGCTTTTCGGCACTGTATACAACGAAGTATTCATTGGATGCCTCTGCACTGGAGTATTCCAGTGTGATTGACTCCTCCGATCTCGATGATGCATTGTCAAGTCTCGGAATCAATTATGTACGGGCGACCTCGCCGCAGGCCGGTGTGGTATCCTATACCATCGACGGCTATGAGGATCTTACGCCGGAGACGGTGAGTGCCGATATCTTCACGATGAACGGCTACAAGAAAACCATCACGAAGCCGGGCGGACTGATCGAGAGCGGACAGCCGGTCTATAAGCTGATCACCAGTGAAAATTGGAGCCTTGTTTTTCCTCTGGATGAGGAGGATAAGACCCGGTATCAGGATATCAAAAAGGTTCAGGTACACTTTACGGAATCGGATCTGACCGCAGAAGCCGCACTTCAGGTATATACCGCAGCGGACGGACAGAGTTACGGACAGCTGAGTCTTTCGGAGCTGATGGAGCAGTTCTGTGATGAGCGCTTCATCGAATTTGATATCGTTACGAACGATCGGAAGGGTCTGAAGATTCCGGTGACCTCGGTGACCGAAAAGGACTTCTACATTGTACCGAAGGCCTTCAGGACCAGCGGACCGGACGGCGGTACCGGCTTCTACCGGGAGATTGCCGGAGAGAACGGCGCGACGACCGAGTTTGTATCTACGGATATTTACCGTATCGATGACCAGTACTGCTATCTCAGCATTCCGGAGGACAGCAGCAGTACCCTGATCAAGACAAACGACATTCTGGTGCGTCCGGAAGGAGCTGCCAGCGGAAATCTCGACCAGACGCAGACCTACGCCGTCGGTCCGGTGAAATCCCTGCAGGGTGTCTACAACATTAACCGGGGCTACTGCATTTTCCGCCAGATCGTTCCGATCGAGCAGAACAACGAATATATCGTGGTGGAAGAGAACACGGACTACGGCATTTCCGTATACGATCACATCGTACTCAACGCCTCACTTGTGAAGGATGGACAGCTGGTGTATCAGTAGCTTGTGTTGACAAGAGATGGATTTTGTATAAAATGTAATTGTTCAATAGCACCGGGTATCGCTTTACAGTACCCGATCGGTGATGAACCACTGCCTTCATCAGAAGTGAAACTATGTATCTACGGGAGAAACGTAAATGAGCTTTATCAGCAATATAATGAAATCCATGCGCGTAAATCAGGATGATGATTATGATCTTGATGACGATTATAACTATGAGGATGACTATGAGGACGAGCCGCAGCGCGGCAATGGTCTTTTCAGTCGGGGGAAGGCCCAGGATGCGGATGCAGAACCAGCTGAGGAGCGCTCATTGAAGCCGGCCCTGTTCTCCAGAAAGCAGCCGGCACAGCTGCAGACTCAGCACAGAGGCATGGAGGTTACGATGATTAAGCCGACCACCATGGACGATTCGAGAGAAATCTGTGACTATCTCCTGCAGGGCAAGGCCGTGGTGCTGAACATGGAAGGTCTCCATATGGAGATTGCACAGCGCATCATCGATTTTACATCCGGTGCAGCCTATTCTATGGAGGGAAATCTGCAGAAGATCTCCAATTACATCTTCATTGCAACGCCGCATAACGTAGAGCTGTCCGGCGACTTCCAGAATATTCTGGCGGCAAACAGTGATGTGAACATCAGCGGGCTGAACCTTCGGGTATAAGCCTTCGCAGGTATACGAACTGAAAATGGAGCGCCTTACGGCGCTCCATTTTCAGTTTGATCCTATATGGAACCTGAAGCCGGCCTGCTGCCTCATTGATCCGGAGCATACCCCGGAGGGGGCTTCGGCCCACAGGCCATAAGAACAACGCATACAGGAGGAAACAACATGTCTAAGTCCCTCGATGTGCTCTATAACGGCGCATTTTCCTATTCTATCTATATCGAAGAAAGCTTCGGCCGGCTTGCAGAGGCTGTATCGAAGCTCGGGCTTTCGGAGCGGCGGGCGCTGATTGTGACGGACGAGCATGTCGCGCCGCTCTATCTTTCAGAGGTACAGGGCATTCTGTCCGGATGCTTCCGTACGGTGGATGCCCTTATCTTGACCTCCGGAGAAGAGCATAAGAATACCGACTCCATCGCAGAGATTTACAAGCGTGCCATTTCGGACAGCTTCGACCGGAACGATGTATTCGTTGCCCTGGGAGGCGGCGTCATCGGCGACATGACCGGCTTTGCAGCCGCAACCTACATGCGCGGCATCCGCTTTTTGCAGATTCCGACGACCCTGCTTTCACAGGTGGACAGCTCCATCGGCGGCAAGACCGGCGTCGATTTCCGAAGCTATAAAAACATGGTCGGCGCCTTCCACATGCCGAGCCTCGTTTACAGCAACGTGCAGGTGCTGAAAACACTGGACAGCATCCAGTATGCGTCCGGCATGGGCGAGGTCATCAAGCACGGCCTCATCAAGAGCCGCCCGTATTATGAATACCTTGCATCGCATACGCCGGAGCTGATGGCCCGGGAGCTTTCTGTACTGGTTGAAACCGTATATCAGAGCAACCTCATTAAGCGTGCCGTTGTGCAGACGGATCCGACCGAAAAGGGCGAACGACAGCTTCTTAATTTCGGCCATACCCTTGGGCATGCCATTGAGAAGTGCTCGGATTTCAGCTTCAGCCACGGCCAATGCGTCGCCTTCGGCTGTCTCGCAGCCATGCATATGTCCGGCACCATCGGGGAGCAGGAGCTTTCGGAGGTCCGGACGCTGATGCAGGCCGTCGGCCTCGAAACCGTTCTGAAGTCGATGGATACCGATGCCATCCTGCAGGCCACTCGGAAGGACAAGAAGATGGATCACGGCCATGTACGCTTCATCCTGCTGCATGCGCTGGGAGATGCTTATATCGATTTGACCGTGCAGGATGCTGCAATGCTGGAAGGGCTTCGATCCATCATGGAAGAAAGCGAGGAAAAATGAAGCAAAACCTGAAACGCTGGTGTCTGTTTCTTCTGGCGGCATTCCTTCTGATTTCCCTTGATCAATATACCAAGCAGCTGGCGGTCCGTAATCTGGCCGGTGCCGATCGGATCCCGATTCTTCGGCATGTATTATACCTTCTGTATATTGAAAACCGCGGGGCGGCCTTCGGAAGTCTGCAGGGTGCCCAGGGATTTTTCTATATCATCACGACGGTGGTGCTGCTTGGCATCCTTTATGTTGTACACAGACTGCCGCGGAGCCGGCATTTCCTGCCGCTTCTTTTCGTCTGCGAGCTTATTTTTTCCGGCGCCGTCGGAAACTTCATTGACCGGCTGCGTCAGCAGTATGTCGTGGATTTCATTTATTTCAGTCCGATCGATTTTCCGGTCTTTAATGTCGCCGATATCTATGTCACCGTGGGCTGCGGTCTGATGATTGTCCTTTTTCTCTTTGTATACAAGGAAGAGGAGCTCGGCTTTCTGAAGATCGGCCGGCGAAAGGAGCCGTCATGATGGAAATTCAGGTACCGGACGGGACAGGCTCCGTCCGCATTGATCAGTTCCTGTCGTCGCTTCCGGAGCCGGAGATCTCGCGAAGCTATGCAGCGAAGCTTCTTAGGGAGGGAAATGTTCTTCTGAACGGGCAGCATGTAAAGGCAAGTGCGAAGCTGAAGCCGGGCGACCGGCTCTCTCTGTCGCTTCCGGAGCCGGAAGCGCTTGACATCGAGCCGGAGGACATTCCGCTTGACATCGTATATGAGGACCGCGACATTCTCATCATCAATAAGCCGAAGGGGATGGTCGTTCATCCGGCGGCCGGACATGCAAACGGTACATTGGTGAATGCCGTGATGCATCACTGCGGCGCGGAATTAAGCTCCATCAACGGCGTGCTTCGGCCGGGCATCGTGCACCGCATTGACAAAAACACCACCGGCCTCCTCGTGATCTGTAAAAACGACCTTGCGCACCAGTCCCTGGCCGCGCAGCTCAAGGTGCATTCCATCACGCGCCGTTATGCTGCCATCCTGATCGGCAATGTCCGGGAGGACGGCACGGTGGATGCCCCCATCGGGCGCTCCCGGAAGGATCGGAAGAAGCAGGCCATTGATGAGCTGAACGGACGTCCGGCGGTGACGCATTATCATGTGCTGGAGCATTTCGGCTCTGCCTATACGCTGGTGAACTGCACCCTTGAAACCGGACGCACGCACCAGATCCGCGTCCATATGGCGTCCATCGGTCATCCGGTGCTGGGCGATGATGTATACGGTCCGAAAAAATGTCCCTTTGAGCTGGAGGGCCAATGTCTCCATGCGGAGCTGCTCGGCTTTCAGCATCCGGGCACCGGAAAGTACGTGGAATTTTCCGCCGCCTATCCGGCATATTTTGAAGCACTTCTTACGAAGCTTCGCCTGAAATTCACATAAAATTAAGCTTTTCGGCTCCGAAGCTGTGCTATAGTGGAGCCTATGAAAAAATCGATTTTTAAGCATTCCCCCAAACATAGAAAACAAACGAAGCTGCCCGTCCGTCGGCCGCAGCCGTTACATATCCTCCCGGCAGCGATCCTGCAGGGACAGAAAAAACAATCGGCAGCCATCGCCCTCATGCTGGCTGCCGGTATTGTTGTATCAACGGCTGCGCAGCATTATCAGCTGGCACAGGCCGGCGTGCCGGAGGAGACCACTGCAGCCGCAGACAATGACGACAGCGCTGCACCGGCGAACGGCTATCACTTCAGCGGACTTCGTTCCTCCCTGGCGGAGCTCGAGGACAATGAAGTCGAAGCGAAGTTCACACCGGCTCCGGACAAGCTGAATCTCGCCTACTTTTATCGGGACGGTGCGGATACCAGCGATACCATCCACAGCTATGCCGGTGAGGTCTATCAGAAGCTGATGACGAAGGAAAATGAATACCTTGCGAACATCTATGATGAGGCCGGTGTTTCACCGCTGAACCTCGCAAAGCGCCTCGGCGTCAGCACGAGCCGCGTCATGGGAAAGTATAACCCGAACGCCGGCGGGCAGGATCCGAACGATTCCTCTACCTGGTATATCCCGAGCTTCCGAAATGTCAATATTTCCTTCTATAATGCAGACGGCGAGCAGGTCAATGAATATTCCAACGTGAAGGACATTATGTCGATGGCCTCGGTCTATTGCTATATGCATAACTACTTGGACGTCGACACCTTCGAGAAGTACTGTGAAGAGCTCTACGAAAAATCAAGATCCTATACCATCAGTATCGGCAATGTCTATTACGACAGCGGCTGCATCAACCGGACCGCAAAGGAGGAGTCCGATGATGAAAAGAAGGTGGAGGATGCATTGACCGCGCTGCGTGAAAGCCTTCAGTCCGTTACGGAGCGAAGTGAGGGCATCCTCACCTTTGACGCTGTTTCAAGTGCAGAGAGCAGCCTTTCACCGGAAAACCAGGAGGTACTGCGCCTCAGCGGTGACAATGCATCGAACGCCGAAAGCACGGAGGCCGCCGAATCCGAAAGCAGCACGGATCGTCTTGTGCTTGGCAGCACCGAAGCCGCTGCACTTCCGGAAACCGCGGCCGTATCTACGGAAGCAGGCAGTGTGAAGACGGAAAGCGGCACAGCCGCGGCGGAGACGGTGAAGGCAGCGTCTCAAGCTGCGAAGAAGGAAACGACGGCCGCCACGACCGCGGACGCGACCGTAAAGAAGGAGATGATGACTGCTGCGGAGACAGCAAAGGCCGCCTCCGCGGCGACTTCGGAAGCCGCGAAGAAAGAAACCACAACGGCTGCGGAGACGGCGAAGAAGGAGACAACAACCGCTGCGGCGGAGAGCAGCAACAGCGTACTGGTCCTGGGCGCTGCCCGCCGGTTTCAGAAGCTGTCCTCCCGGACAGCGCAGACCGCAAGCACGATGGAGCTGGCCGCACAGGAAACTCTGGCTGACTTCGATGGCGTATACTACGGCGAGCCGGGAAGCTATGGCTCTGCAAGGGAATATGCGGAAGCAAGAACCCGGCAGAAGGCACAGGCATCCCTGACGAGTGATATCCTGGTTCTCGGTGACAACGGATCGGCCTCAACCGAAACCGCAGCTGTATCTACAGAAGCTGTAAAAAAGGAAAGCGGCAGTGCGCCGGTCGAAAGCAGTACGTCTGCGGCCTCTGCCTGCAGCACAACAGCTGCAGGCACAGGCACCGACCGCACCGCGGCTTCATCTGCAGCTACGGCAGCCGTGAGCAGCACGGTATCGGCGGGCACCACGGCTGCAGACAGCACAACAGCGGCGTCTTCCTCCGGTGCCGCTTCAGGTACGACGGCCGAAGCCGACAGCGCCGAAGAATCGAAGCATTCTGCAGTATATGAGAGCAGTCAGGGCATGGATGAAATCAATCATGCGCAGGCATCGGCGGCCTCTATAGAGGAAACAGAAAGCGGCAGTGCCGGCACCGATGCTTCGGAACAGCAGATCGTGCTCGGCACCTTCACGATGAAGCAGCTGCAGAGTATGGACGAAAACACGCTTCGCCAGCTCATCCAGTCCAGTCTCGCTGCCGAGGATGAAACGCAGAGTGCGAATGAAGAGACCGATGTCAGCAGCAAGAATTACTGTCCGGGCCACGTGGATCTGTATGTCAAGGTGACGATCGCAGGCTTTGAGGACAAGAAGGGCCTTCGAAGCATTGAGCTGACAGCGGATGATCAGGACGAAAACGAAGCCGCAAAGAGCCTTTCGGCGGCCGTAGACGGCAAGGGCTGGAACGGATGGACCGACGAAATGGTCGGCTACGTGGAAGCATTAATCGCGCAGGACTGGTTCAAGACCTACGGTCTGTCCATCTCTACCATCAATCCGAAGCAGCCGCTCACGGAGGAGGAGATTTCGAAGTATCTGTCCTCGCTGCCGGAGAACATTTCGGAGGCACGGAAGGCTGTGATCAAATATGCGCTTTCCTCCGTCGGAAAGATTCCGTACTACTGGGGAGGAAAGGCCAGCACCGCAAGCTACGAGGGCAACGGCTTCGGCCGCGTCGTGGAAGCCGACTACAAGGGGCGCGTCCTCCGCGGCCTCGATTGCTCCGGATGGGTGCAGTGGGTCTACTGGTCGGCCATCGGAAACAAGCTGCATAATGCCGGCAGCACCGCCACCCTTATCGGTGAAGGCCAGAAGATCAAGCGCTCCGAGCTTCAGCCGGGCGACATCGTCGTGCGCACCGGATCGGATTCACATGTCGTGATGTTTCTTCAGTGGGCCGGCAACGGCAACATGATCGTCATTCATGAAAATTCCACGGCCAACAACGTTTCCGTGGATGAGGTCAGCGCCAACTATCCGTATTACCGGAAGCTGATTGACTGACGGAGGATGCAGGTTCCCTGGCACAAGGCCGGTCCATGAAAGGACGATGCACGAAGTCAGGACCACGCAGCCTAAATGAGTTCGGAAAGGAGGTCCCCATGTATTTTCTCATGAATAAAAACACCCCGATCGGCCGGTTCGATATCGATGAAGCGGAGCACCGAATCTGCCGTCCGTTTGAAGCGATTGGCGATCGGCCTCTTCCGATCGGCTTTCAGAATATAACCGGCTGGGCTGAAAACCGAAGGGCCTCCAAGCACAATGCGCATTTACGGAAGATCATGGAAGATTGCGGATGCAGTACGCTGATCGGGTTTATACGTGTTACGCATGCAGCATCCATAAACGATACCTTCTGGATCAGAAAAGATACGGAGGAGATCACCTGGGAACAGGTATCGTTTTACCGGAATCCGTTTGATGAAGTGATTTCAAAGCTGGCCTTTGAAGGTCTCGGACGGTATGGCATCAAGCTGAGCAGCACAAGTCCTGAGCTCTGCACGGACGGCAGCTTCCGGAAATGCTGGGTCCGGGATGATGCGGAGGATAAGATTTTTCTCTATAAGCGCGGAAGCGACGGCGCGCGGAATGCAGGATTTGAGCCGTATTGTGAGGTCATGGCCGCAGAGCTTGCCGGAATGCTTCTCGGAGAGAATGCGGTTCAATATAAGCTGGTGCATCTTCGGGGGGAGCTTGCATCAAGATGTGAACTGTTTTCCGATGAAACATACGGATATACACCGGTTTCCAGGATTCCGGAGCTTTTCAGTGATGATCTGAAGGCACTGATGCATTTCTACAGCAGCCTGGGGAGCGAGGACATGTTCAGAAAAATGATTGTGCTCGATGCGCTTACCTTTAACGTCGATCGCCATGCCGGAAACCATGGGGTCATCGTCGATAATGATACGCAGAAGCCCCTTCGGATGGCGCCCGTATTTGACATGAATCTTTCGATGCTGCCGTATCTTGACGCATCCGACGCTATGAGGATCGGAGATTATCTGGACCGGTATAAGCCATGCATCGGGCATGATTTTACACGGGATGCACAGGCGGTATTGACGCCGGAGATCCGAACCACTCTGATCCAGCTGAAGGACTTTACATTCAGCTTTCGCGGGGATGAGCGATTTACCGCTGAACGCGTCCGTTTCATGGAACGTCTGATTCACCGGCAGATCGATGCGATTTTAAACAAAGCTCCGCTCTGCACGGCGTAGGTCTTTATTCCGGAAACCAAAAATAATCCTTGACACCGCGCGTAAATCCGTATATCATATCGAAGTATGCCGCGTGGCGAGGTAGAAGAGTGATAAATCACCACCGAAGCCAGCGAGTAATGATAAAAAGGAGGACCCTCGTAATGTATGCAGTAATCCTTACAGGTGGAAAGCAGTACAAGGTAAGCGAAGGCGATATCATTAGAGTTGAGAAGCTTGATGTAAAGGAAGGCGACAAGGTTACTTTCGATCAGGTGCTTGTTCTTAATGATGGCGCTATGAAGATCGGTACACCGGTCGTTGATGGTGCTAAGGTATCAGCCACTGTAACCCAGAACGGCAAGGCCAAGAAGGTCATCGTTTACAAGTATAAGAGGAAGTCTGGCTACCATAAGAAGAATGGTCACAGACAGCTCTTTACTGAAGTAAAGATCGATACCATCGGCTAATCAGTTTCTTTATTGGAGGATAATCATGGCTCATCATAAAGGTATGGGCTCTACCAAGAACGGTAGAGATTCGGAGTCCAAGAGACTTGGACAGAAGAGAGCAGATGGTCAGTTCGTAAAGGCTGGCAATGTTCTTTACAAGCAGAACGGAACGAGAATTCACCCGGGTCTGAATGTAGGCCTTGGCAATGATTACACGCTTTTTGCAAAGGTTGACGGCGTTGTGAAGTTCGGACGCCTCGGCAGAGACAAGAAGCAGGTTTCTGTTATGCCGGTAGATGCTGAGTAATCCTACGAAGCATTTCTGCAAGAATCAAACCCTGTACTGAATTTTCAGTACAGGGTTTTTCAGTATCATGCTACAATAAGCAGGGAGATAAATTTATGTTTGCGGATATTGCAAAGGTTTATATGAAGAGCGGCAAGGGCGGCAACGGCCATGTTTCCTTCCGCCGGGAGCTCTATGTACCGGCCGGCGGTCCGGACGGCGGTGACGGCGGCAAGGGCGGCGACATCATCGTAGAGGTGGACAAGGGTCTGAACACGCTGGAGGACTTCCGGAACCGCCAGAAGTACATTGCAACGCCGGGCGAAGAGGGCGGCGGCAAGCGCATGCACGGAAAGAACGGAAAGGATCTCGTCATCCGGGTTCCGGAGGGCACCATTATCCGTGATTTTGAGACCAAAAAGATCATTGCGGATATGTCCGGTGAAAATCAGCGTATGATTCTTCTGAAGGGCGGCAAGGGCGGTCTCGGCAATATGCATTTTGCCACGCCGGCCATGCAGGCGCCGAAATTCGCGCAGCCGGGACAGGATGCCCGGGAGCTCTGGGTACAGATGGAGCTTCGCGTAATTGCGGATGTCGGCCTGGTGGGGCTGCCGAATGTCGGTAAGTCCACGATTCTTTCCATGTGCAGCAATGCCCGTCCGGAAATTGCGAACTACCATTTCACGACCTTGACCCCGCATCTCGGCGTGGTCGGACTGAAGGGTGACCGGAGCTTCGTCATGGCGGACATTCCGGGCCTCATCGAGGGTGCCTCCGAGGGCGTGGGACTGGGTCATGAGTTCCTGCGTCATATCGAGCGCTGCAAGGTGCTGATTCATGTGGTGGATGCGTCCGGCTCCGAGGGCCGGGATCCGGTGGAGGATATCCGTACGATCCAGGAGGAAATTGAGAAATACGATCCGAGGATTCTCAAGAAGCCGATGATCATCGCCTGCAACAAGACGGATCTGATCATTGATGAGCAGGACAGCGACTGTGCACTGACGCGCATCAAGGAAATCTATGAGCCGCAGGGCGTGAAGGTATTTGCGATTTCCGCCGCTACGAATACAGGCCTCCGTGACCTTCTCGAGGCCGCCTGGACCTATGTAGAGGCCGCCGGCGCGGAGAAGACGGAGGTATACGAGAGCGAGGTAGATCTCGACCGGCTGGGCTATAAGGAGCAGCTGGCCATCGACATCAAGCGTCTCAATGCGGACACCTTCTCTGTCGAGGGACCGAAGATCGAAAAGATGCTCGGCTATACCAACTTAGAGTCCGAGAAGGGCTTCGAGTTCTTCCAGCAGTTTATGGTAGACCAGGGCATCATCCGGAAGCTGAAGCGTATGGGCCTTCAGGAGGGCGATACCATTAAGCTTTACGGTCATACCTTCGAGTTCTACGATACGGATGCCTATGAGGAGGGCGATCTGCAGGCGGCCTATGAGCAGGCCTTCCCGAAGCGCCATGCCGCACAGGCCGAGGATGCGGATGCTTCAGATGAGGATGACGCGAAGGAAGCATTCGCCCCGGATACAGAGGATGCCAATGCTGAGAGCGCCGATGCATAAGGAAGACTGCGGCTACGAAAAAGCAGCAGGATCCGGCCGGATATGGACCGGATCCACAGGAGGAAAGCATGAAAAAGTATATCAGAGACAGTAAGATGCGCTCTCAGCTGAAGGGCGCTGCGATGAGCATCGATCCGGTGCTTTCCATCGGAAAGAGCAGCCTGACGCCGGAATTCATTGATGCCGTGCGCGAGAATATTATAAAGCACGAGCTTATTAAAATTAATATCCTGAAGAACTGCGATGATGATCCTGCAGAAATCGCCCATACCCTGGCCGGACGTACGCAGTCAGAGGTCGTACAGGTGATCGGACGGAAGATTGTTCTGTATAAGCCGAATCCGGATTTCAAGAAGCGAAAATTTGAGACCTCCAAGGCAGAGGCCGCAAAGCTTCAGAAAAAGAGCGGAAAGTCAAACGGTCATAAACAGGAAATCGCGGATGCAAAGAATGCCGCCAGCCGAAGCGGCTTCAGTCTCCGTTTCGTCGAGGAAGACGATGAGGAGTTTGACAACGCGCCGTATGAAGAGTGATACGGCTCCGAAGCGGGTCGGCCTCATGGGCGGCACCTTCGATCCGATTCATAATGCGCATCTTGCACTCGCGGAATGTGCCATGCAGGAGCTTTCGCTTCATGCGGTCTGGTTTATGCCGGCCGGGGATCCGTATTTTAAGCACGATCGCTGTGTGAGTGCGGCCTCGGACCGGGCGTCCATGACAGAGCTTGCCATTCGCCCGTATCCGGGCTTCCGGCTGTCCCGAATCGAGCTTGAGCGGCACGGTGAGACCTACACGTCGGAGACATTGGCAGAACTGAAGAAGCGTTATCCGGAGGTGCATTTCTATTTTATCCTCGGCTCAGATTCCCTCTATCAGCTGGAGACATGGCATGATCCGGAAACGATCATGCGGCTCGCCACGCTGGTGGCTGCGGAGCGGGAATACCCGGACCGTCCGCGGAGCTTTTCGATGCAGCTTGAGTATCTTCGGACGCGTTACGGTGCGGATATCGCCGTATTGCACTTTCCGGAGACGGATCTTTCCAGTACAGAGATACGGCATCTGGCCTCGGAGAATGCAGATCTCTCCTCCCTGGTACCGAAAGCGGTTTCAGACTATATCCGGAAGCATCAGCTGTATCATGCCGATGTTCCCACGTCCGATGCTTCCGCTGAGGAAGTCCGGGATTGGAAAAGGAGCAGAATATGAGTAAATCTTCATCTCTTAAAAAGGGAAATGAATGGATTTCCTATATTCAGGAAATCCGCACGAAGCTTTCCTCCATGCTGAAGCCGTCCCGTTATGAGCATTCGCTCAGCGTAAGCTTCACCTCGGTCTGCCTTGCGATGCGCTACGGCGCCGATCTTCAGAAGGCGGAGCTGGCGGGGCTTGTGCATGACTGTGCGAAGCATCTGACGGAGGAAGAGCTTCTTTCGGCCTGCACGGAGGCCGGCATTCCGCTGACGAAGGATCTCCGGCATGCGCCGCAGGTGCTGCACAGCTTCTACGGGGCTCCATATGCCCGTACATGCTTCGGAATCGAGGACCCCGAGATTCTCTCGGCTGTTTATTTTCATACGCTTGGAAGGCCGTCTATGAGCCTTCTGGAGGCCATCGTATTTACGGCCGACTATATTGAAGCGCGGAGAGACCGGGCCGCGCGGCTGCCGGAGCTCCGACAGCTGGCCTTTACGGATCTCGAGCAGGCGGTATATGAAATCAACCGGGATACGATCCGGTATCTGGAGACATCCGGAGGATACATCTGCAGGGATTCGTACGAAACCTATCAATATTACCGTACACGAATGGAGGAACGCGGTCTGCCGCTGTAAGAAAGGCGCCGCCGCATTTTATATGTACAGGAGGGGACAATGAATACTTCAAAGAACATGGTAAAGACTGTTTATGCTGCACTGGAGGAAAAGCAGGGAAGAGACATCTCGATCATGGATATCGCCGGTGTTTCCGTTATTGCGGATTATTTCATCATTGCAACCGCGGACAACCTGCGCCAGGTGGATGCGCTCTGTGATGCTGTTGAAGATAAGATGGCGCAGGCCGGCTATACGCTCCGCCGCCGCGAGGGCGTAACCAACAGCGGCTGGATCCTGCTCGACTACAATGACATCATCGTGCACATCTTCGATAAGGAGCAGCGTCTGTTCTATGACCTCGAAAGAATCTGGTCCGACGGAAAGAAGATCGTATCGATCGATGAGCTGTGAAATTTTTACAAATATGCTTGCGATGAACGGACGTTTGTGATATCATAAGAAAAAATAAAAGAAAACGTTCAGCATTTCATCGCTGTGCAGTAAAAGGAGAGTATCATGGGCAGACATAAGAAACAGCCGGATCCGAATCATATGACACCGAAGCAGCAGGCCGTGTTTGACTATATCAAGCAGTGCGTACTGGAGCGGAACTATCCGCCGTCCGTACGGGATATCTGCACGGCCGTCGGACTCAAGTCCACCTCCAGTGTATTTACCTATATCAATGATCTGGAGACCATGGGGCTCATCAAGAAGGATCCGGCGCATCCGCGGGCACTGATGATCACCGAGAAGAAGTTCCTGCAGGATCGGCTTGCACGGCATGCATCACCGGCGACCACCGCTTCTGGACGGGAGATCACAGAGGTTCCGCTGATCGGCACCGTTGCAGCCGGACTGCCGCTTCTGGCGGAAGAGAATGTCACTGACTATTTTCCGATGCCGGTTGACATGCTGC
The DNA here is from genome assembly GCA_963650995.1 of Succinatimonas sp. CAG:777. Lineage (GTDB taxonomy): Bacteria > Bacillota > Clostridia > Lachnospirales > Lachnospiraceae > Oribacterium. Next base: position 100,658 of record CAVJMS010000003.1, read on the forward strand.
CGAACAAAAAGGTCTTCATGCTGACTGTAAAGGGTGAGTCTATGGTTAATTGCGGCATCCTGAACGGCGACCGCGTGATCGTGGAGCAGCAGAGCACCTGTGAAAACGGCGAGATTGTGGTCGCTCTGGTGGATGACAGTGCTACGGTCAAGCGCTTCTATAAAGAAGAAGGGCACATCCGCCTGCAGCCGGAAAATGATCATATGGATCCGATCATCGTTCCGGACTGTCAGGTCCTCGGCAAGGTCATCGGTCTTGTACGCATGAGCATATAATACCGGAGCTGCGGTTTTACCGCAGCTTTACTTTGTTTCTGGCACTGCGCCGGCGCTCATCCTCAAGCGCTGCGTAGTGCTTTTTTGTTGTATTAACGTCATTATGTCCAAGTACATCGGCCACCAGATAGATATCACCGGTTTCCCGATACAGCTGTGTGCCGTAGGTGGACCGAAGCTTATGCGGTGTAATATGCTTGGTCGGCGTAACCGGCCTTGCGTATTTCTTGACCATATATTCCACCGAACGCACGGTGATCCGTTTTTTCCGGAGGGAGAGGAAGAGTGCCTGCTCATGTCCGTCGGCCGCCGGCTGATGACGGCGCCATTCTACATAGGGGCGAAGAATTTCTTCTACCTCATCACTGAAATAAACAGTCACTTCCTTTCCGCCCTTTCGATGAATATGGATGCCGTTGTTGTTGAAATCCACGTCATCGATGTTGAGTCCCACACACTCCGATACACGGATGCCGGTGCCGAGCATCAGCGTCATCATGGCCTGGTCGCGCAGCTCGGTTTTATCATGAAAGGCCTGCTGACGTTTGGTCAGCTGATCCGCCGTTTCCACCTCATCCAGAAAATCCGCCACCTCATTTTCATCCAGACGAATAATATCCTTGTCCTTCAGCTTCGGCATCTGCAGAAAATCAGCCGGGTTGGTCTTAATGAGCTGATCCCGGTAGAAATACTTATAGAAGGTACGGATCGATGCCACCTTGCGCTTGATGGAGCTTCGGCTGTTGACGACTTCCTTCGTAACTTTATTTCCGTGGGCATCCGTCGAAACATCCGTGCGATATTTGACATATTCAAGATAATCCTCGAGATCCAGCACCGTCAGGTTCTCCAGATCCTCCAGACGGAAATCCCGCAGGGAGCGGTTCTTATAAAGCGGATTCTGATCAATCAGAAACTGAAAAAAGATCTTTAAGTCATAGGCATAGGCAATTCTGGTACGTGAGCTGGTACGCGGCTCAATGGCGCGAAAATACGTCGTACAGAAATCCGGGAGCTCACTTAAGAGCTCCCGGAGCTTCACGGTATTGTCACGATCTACCTGTTCATGATATTTTAAAGCCATATATTTTCACCGTTTTAAATAAAAGATATGCCTGCGACATATCCGGAAGGAAGATTGCTTCAGAGGATAACGCACTAATTATTTCGCATAACCATAGTTTAACGAAATAATGCAGCAATGATCCGCCAACGTTCCTTTCGGACATTCTTCAGTCCTAACCGCATCCGCTTTCGTTCTGTACGGCGCTTTTTTAGGAAACGCTTTAATCAGCAGTTCCTTAGTTCGATTTTCGCCAAGTTCTCGGCAGAAATAAAATCAGCATCGGCAGAATTTCCAGTCGTCCGGCCAGCATATCAAAGGTCAGAATAATTTTACTGAAATCCGAATAGGCGCCGAAATTACATACCGGGCCGACTGCCCCGAGGCCCGGACCGATGTTGTTGAAGGTCGCCGCTACAGCTGAAAAATTGGTCATGAAATCAAAATTATCTGCCCATGCAATCAGAAATACTGAAAGAATGTAAATAAATACATACATGATCAGATAACAGTTTACGGACCGTACGACGCTGTGCTCCAGGCTCTTGCCCTCCAGCCGGATGTGCTTCACCGCCTCTGGGTGCACCAGCACCAGAAGCTCCTTTCCGATTTCCTTAAAAAGTATGATCAATCTGGAAACCTTGAAGCCGCCGCCAGTGGAGCCTGCACAGGCGCCGGTAAACATCAGAAACAGAATTACCATCTGAGCGGCCTGCGGCCAGGTGGCGAAGTCAAGGGTCGAAAAGCCTGTGGTAGTGATGACGGATCCGACGGTAAAGAAGCTGTGATGCAGCGCATAGAAAAAGCGCCCGCCGTACATCTTCGTGATGTTGAGGGCAAGGAATACGGTCGCAGCAGCGATAATACCGAGATAAGCTCTGGCCTCCTCACACTGCAGTGCGTCCTTCATCTTCCGCTTCTGCATCAGATAATAGACATTGAAGTTCACGCCGAACATGATCATGGAAACCGTGATCAGAAACTGGCTCAGCACACTGTAATCTGCCATGCCGGAGTTCCGAACGGCGAAGCCGCCGGTGCCGGCGCAGCCGAAGGCGATGCAGAGGGAATCAAACAGACTCATGCCGCTCAGAAGGAAAATCACGATCCAGACGATGGTCATTACGGCATAAATCCGATACAGCGCCTTTGCGGTATCGGCAACCCGCGGAACGATCTTGCTGACGTCCGGTCCCGGCGACTCTGCCTTCATGATCATCATATTGTAGCCGCCGCCCAATGGAAGGATCGTCAGCACCAGTACGAGCACGCCCATACCGCCGGCCCAATGACTGAAGGAACGCCAGAAAAGAAGCCCCTTCCCGAGATGTTCCACATCCGAAAGAATCGAGGCACCGGTCGTTGTAAAGCCGGAAACAATTTCAAAGACCGCATCTATATAATGCGGAATGGTGCCGCTGATATAAAACGGCAGCGCGCCGATCAGAGACATGACGATCCAGCTCAGTGCACAGATCACGAAGCCCTCCCGGGCATAATAATCCGTACGCTTCGGATGACGAAGCGTTGCGACCGTACCGAGAGCAAATGACAGTATCGCCGCCGCTCCCAGGGCCTGCACGGCCCAGAGCTCCTTATACAGCAGCGCACAGAAAACCGGCAGGATCAGAATACCGGCCTCCAGCTTCAGAACCCATCCCAGCACATAAACGATCATACGAATGTTCATATCTCAAATGCTCCTTATGCCAGAATATCCTTGAGATCATTAAATCCGGTATTGGTTGTAATGACGATCACATTGTCCCCCGGCAGCATAAAGTCTGAGCCGCCCGGCGTGATGATCTGATGCTCCCGCACAATCGCGGCAATCAGCACATTTTTCTTAAATCGCAGCTCTGCAAAGGTATGTCCGCAGATTTCCGGCGTATTGTCTCCGACGCGGAATTCCAGCGCCTCCGCTCTGCCCTCCGCCATCTTATACAGCGTCTCCACATTGGAGCCCTCGGAATTCTTCAGTGCACGTACATACTGCACAATGGTATCCGCCACGATCTGCTTCGGATAAATCACGGAGCCCAGGTTCATATCGGCCGTAACATTTTCAAAGGCAATCCGGTTGATCTTCGTGATCAGACGTGCTCTCGAGAGCTTGCCGGCATAGAGTGAAAGCATCACATTCTCCTCATCAAAGCCGGTCAGTGAACAGAAGGCATCGGTTTTTTCGATGCCCTCCCGGATCAGCAGATCCTGATCCGTGCCGTCACCGTTGATAATGGTGGCATTCGGGAACTCACCCGCCAGGAATTCGCAGCGGTCCCGATCGATGTCAATGATCTTCAGCTTGCAGTGCATGCGGGAATCCTGCATGTATTTGGCAATGTAATACGTCACCTTGCCGCCGCCGACGATCATGCAGCTCCGGATCGGCTTGTAGTCGATGCCCAGGAGCTTTACGAAGACATTGGCCTGCTCCGCATTGGCAATGAAGCTGATCACATCTCCGGCTGCCAGCTCATCGGAGCCGCCCGGAATCACGACCTTCTCGCCGCGTTCAATCGAACAGATCAGCACGCTGACCTTCTGAATACGCGCGAGATCATAGATCTTCATGCCGATCAGGCTGCTCTTCTCCGGCACGCGGACACGAATGAGATCAATCTTGCCGCGGGAAAAACTGTCAATCTTCATCGCCGACGGGAAGCGCAGCAGACGCTCCACCTCCTTGGCGGCCGCCATCTCCGGATTGATCACCAGCGCAAGGTTCAGCTCATCCCGAAGATACGTAATTTCATCGGTATATTCCGGATTCCGGATACGCGCAATGGTATTGCAGTTGCCCTCCTTCTTTGCGATCAGGCAGCACAGCATGTTGACCTCATCCGAGTTCGTTGCAGCAATCAGGACATCTGCATTCTTGACGCCGGCCTCCTGCTGTACCGCCAGCATCGCGCCGTTTCCGTGAATACCCATCACATCCAGCGAGTCCACGGCATGCCGGAGAACCTTTTCATTGCTGTCAATGATGGTCACATTATGGTTTTCCTTGTTCAGCTGATCCGCAAGGGTCAGTCCTACCTTTCCGCAGCCAACCACGATAATATTCATAGCATTTCTCTCCTCACGACCTGCCCTTCATCCCGCTCATCCAGATCCCGCTGCAGCGGCTCCAGATAATGCACAAGCATATCCTTATGGGACCGGATGATATAATTCCGGTCAACCTCTGTATAATTGAAGGATTTCCTCCCTCCGTTCTGCATGCGTTCCAGGAAATACTGAATATCCCGGAAGGGAATGTAATACATCTCCTGCCGGGCTGTAAATGAAAGAATAATGAAGCTGATGCCGCCCTGTGACTCATAGGCCTCCATGAAACGGACCTGATGCGGATGGAGATTCTTAAGTGCCCAGGAATCGGCTGCACACTCCTTCGCATCGAAGCAGATCGGAACCCCCTGGACGAGGCCAATGTAGTCGACCGTGGACTTCTTGTCAAAGTAGGCCAGTGTGATCTGCGTATGGTCCTCATTCATATTGATGGGGGTAATAGGTGTCGGAATCTTCTGCACGACAGCCAGCTTTTTGTCAAGGTATACCTCATTGGTGCGGTTGATCAGCTCCTCCAGCTGCGAGCCCCGAAGCCCGCGGGACTTCCAGGTGCCCATCAGTGCTTTACAGGGCTCTCATTCAGCCAGGACGTCCAGTCCTTCACCATACGGTCCTTGTCCTCGAAATAGTTAATGCGCATCGCATCCCGGCACTCATCGAGCGTCTGATTCGTCACGCGTACGGCATGATCCGTGCCGGCCTTCAGGATATCGTATACATCCGGAATATGGCTCTCCCACTTTGCACGGCTCTCACGAATCGGCTGCAGCAGGTCCTCCATGACCTTGATCAGGAATTTCTTGCACTTGACATCCCCGAGACCGCCGCGCCGATAATGCTCCTTCAGCTCGTCGAGATTCCGGTACTCCGGCAGATAATCGGCAAACTGCCCGTCATCACGAAGGAAGGCATCAAGATACGTGAATACCATATTGCCCTCCACATGCCCCGGGTCTGCGATATTCACATGCGTCGGATCCGTATACATACGCATGATCTTGTCCTTGACGGTCTTCGGATCATCCGAAAGGTAAATGCCGTTTCCGAGGGACTTGGACATCTTCGCCTTGCCGTCAATGCCCGGCAGACGACGCTGCGCAGCATTCTCCGGCACCAGAATATCCGGCTCTACCAACACATCCCGCTGATAAATGGTATTAAAGCGGTGCGCAATCTCCCGGGCCTGCTCTACCATCGGCATCTGATCCTCACCGGCCGGTACGGTCGTCGCCTTGAAGGCCGTAATGTCCGCCGTCTGAGATACCGGATAGGTGAAGAAGCCTGCCGGAAGTCCGGCTGTATTGTCATCCTCGGATTCATTGCCGCTGAAGCCGCGCAGGGTCATCTCCGCCTTAACCGTCGGATTTCTCGACAGACGCTGCGTCGTCACCAGATTCATATAATAAAAGGTAAGCGCATGCAGTGCCGGAATGCCGGACTGGATACAGATAAAGGCCTTGTCCGGGTCAATGCCGGCGGAAAGATAATCCAGCGTCACCTCAATAATGTTGTCCCGGACCTTTTTCGGATTATCCCAGTTATCCGTCAGTGCCTGATCATCTGCCACAAGTATATTGATTTCATCAAACTGTCCGGAGTTCTGAAGCTCCACTCTCCGGCGGAGAGAGCCTACATAATGGCCGAGATGAAGCTTTCCGGTTGGGCGGTCGCCCGTCAGAATGACCTTACGTTTACAATCTTTTGCTAACATGCATGCCTCCATATATCGCATAAACTTATCCAAAGTATAGCATATCAGAAGGCGTTTTTAAACAAGGTAATCTCTTCCCCGTCGATCGAGACAACATCGAAGCGGCAGGCAGGGTGCGGAAGCTCCGGCATAAACTGAAGGTAGGCCTCCGCCACCCGGCGTATCCTTTGCTGCTTCCGGAAATCGACGGCCTGACAGCCATAGCCATGCTCCGTATCCCGGCGCTTCTTCACCTCGATAAAGGCAAGCACCTCACCGTCCATGGCAATGATATCAATCTCATTCCGATGAAAGCGCCAGTTCCGTTCCAGCAGCACATAGCCTGCCGCCGTCAGATACGCGGCCGCCTGGTCCTCGCCCTGCAGGCCCCGGCGGTGATTTTTCCGCCGTGTCTCCGAGCGCCGGGGATTCGGCGCCGCTTCCTCCGACCTTTCCCGAAAGCGCTTCGGCAATTCGCTGAAATACATGACTTTACCCTTTATACAAAATTCCCGATGAAGGAACGCCGGTGAATCGGACAGGGTCCGCGGCGCCGAAGTGTTTCAATGTGCTCCTGTGTCCCGTAGCCCTTGTTTCTCGAAAAGCCGTAGTCCGGATAGATACGGTCATACTCCTCCATCAGCCGATCCCTCGTCTCCTTTGCGAGAATGCTGGCTGCGGCAATGGAAACCGACTTCGCATCGCCCTTGATGATGGAGAGCTGCGGGATCGATACCTCCGGAATCGTCACGGCGTCGTTTAAAAGGAGCCCGGGGGCATCCGAAAGCCCCTTCTCCTTCAGCATATCCGATGCCTTCTTAAGTGCAGCCCGCATCGCCTCGTAATCAGCCTGAAGAATATTGATCTCATCGATGCGTTTTTCGTCCACGATGCCGATGCCGTAGGCAATAGCCTTTTCCTTGATTTCCGGAAACAGGGCGGCACGCCGGAGCGGCGTCACCTTCTTCGAATCATTGAGATACAGAAGGACGGCATCCTTCGGAAGAATGCAGCAGGCCGCCACCACCGGACCGGCCAGCGGACCGCGCCCGGCCTCGTCGATCCCGGCAATGTAGCAAATATCTGCATGCGCCTCCTCATACTGCCGCATGGCCTGCAGACGCTGCAGCTCCTTCTCCAGACGTTCTCCCTTCAGTTCACGCGCCATGCTGCTCTCCTTCATCTGTGCCCACCCCGACGGTCACCGCATCCGGCTGCAGGGCCTCTTCATTGGCCTCTTCCTTTTCCGCACCAAGCGGTACATGCTCCAGCGTAATGGCGCCGAGGCGTCCGCTCCGGAAGTCATCCAAGAGGATTTTTGCTGTCTTTGTATAATCGACATTGCCGCCCTTCATGATGCAGCCGCGGCGCCGGCCGATCTCATCAAAGACCTGAATCGCTTCCTCGAGTCCCCGCAGGCTCTCCCCGTAGCGCTGAATCAACGCCTCCGGATAGTAACGCACCAGGTACTTGAGAAGATAAAAAACGAGCTCATCCAGATTCAGAATCTGATCATTGATGGAGCCGATCAGCGCAAGATTCAGGCCGACGATTTCACGTTCAAATTTCGGCCAGGTGATTCCCGGTGTATCCAGAAGCTGCAGCTTTTTACTGACATTGATCCACTGATTCCCCCGTGTAACACCCGGCTTGTTGCCGGTTTTCGCCATGGAACGTCCGACATAGGAATTGATGAAGGTGGATTTTCCGACATTCGGAACGCCCAGCACCATGGCACGAATCACCGGTGTCCGGATGCCGCGCTTCTGATTCCGCTCCACCAGCGTCTTCGTTGCCTCATCGATCAGGGGATTTAGTTTCTTCAGGCTGGCCTTACTCCGGGCATCAATCTCCAGCGTATAGTATCCGCGCTTTGCAAAATACGCAGCGAAGCGCTTTGTTTCGGCACGATCGGCGAGGTCCGCCTTGTTAATCAGAAGAATGCGTGCCTTATCCCGCGCAAAGCTGTCCACATCCGGATTCCGGGAGGATTCCGGGCAGCGCGCATCGATGACCTCGATGATCAGATCGACCAGCTTCAGGTCCTCACGGATATTGCGCTTTGCCTTGGCCATATGGCCGGGATACCATTGAATCGTCATACCTTACCTCCTTGGCTGTTTCGTGCCTTTTGAAAATGCAGAATCGCTGCACATGCTGCTCTGTAAAACACGGCGTTTCTCCTTATCTGCGTTACAGCAGTCCGATCCGCCGAAGCGGCAGCACCCGGAACCATACCTTACCGAGGATCTGGGACCGTTTTACATTGCCGACATTGATGAACCGGCTGTCCTCGGAGGAGTCCGCATTGTCGCCGATCAGAAAATACTCATCATCCATCAGCTCTACCGGCTTTTCGGCAATGCCGGCCAGGGAAATGTCTGAAATCAGGTCACTTTCCAGCAGCACGCCGTCGATATAAATGCGTCCATTCTGAATGACGACAGTTTCCCCCGGCAGCCCGACGATGCGCTTCACATTTTCCGTCGAATCGCTTCGCTGGAAAATGACGATGTCCATCCGCTGCGGATCCAGAAAGCGGTAGCTCAGACGGTCCACCAGCACGAGATCCCCGGCCGATACCGTGCTCTCCATGCTGTGTCCGGATATTTCCTCTGTAGTCAGAAAGCTGTGCACCAGAAACCATGCCAATGCAATGACAACGATCACATTGGTGACGGTACCGACCAGCTGCTGGATCATGCTTTTTTCTCGCATATGCTGCCTCTCATAGATTCAAGTTGCGGTTCAGCTTCGTAGCATTTCCGAACCATTATAAATCAGAGTAACTGTTTAGCACTGTATCGCTGCATCGCAAAGCGATGCGCGATGTGGCGGTTCAGAGGCGCTTCGATTCATCTCGAGCTGGAAGCTCTCGATGAACTTGCCGTTGACAAGCATGCATCTTCGATGCATGTCAGGTCGTTTCGGAGTTTGCTGATGCAAACTCCTCCACTCGCGCCTTGACCGCCACCAGAAAAAGCGTATAAATGCTTCGCCGAGCAAGCTCTGCTCAACATTTTGCAGCTTTTTCTGGTGGTGCTAAACAGTTACAAATCAGAAAGGGGGCATCCCGAAAAAACGGAACGCCCCCAATGTTATCATCGCTGACAGATTACAGTGCCTTTACCTTGGCAGCCTTACCTGTACGCTCTCTAAGGTAGGTGAGCTTAGCTCTTCTTACCTTACCTCTTCTTACAACCTCGACATTCTCTACCATCGGGCTGTGAAGCGGCCAGGTCTTCTCAACGCCTACGCCGTTGGAAGTCTTGCGTACGGTGAAGGTGGTTCTGTTGGAGCCGCCCTGGATCTTCAGAACAGTACCCTCGAAGATCTGTGTTCTCTCGCGGTTGCCCTCTTTGATCTTGTTGTACACACGAACGGTGTCACCGGTGTTAAAGCTCGGAACCTCTGCTTTCAGCTGTCCCTCTTCGATGCTCTTGATGATTTCACTATTTGACATTGTGCTACCTCCTACTGTATTTGACATTCATGCACGGATTTCCTGTCCAGCCTCTGCCGGAGCTCCTATTCCAAACCGATGGAACCGTCAGCGGAATATCTTCTTTTAGTCACAACTTTCATAGACTATCATGGATGTGTCTGAATTGCAAGCACTTTTCTTACGTCTGCGGCGCTTCTCCTTCTTCGGCGCAAATTCCTCCGGATGCGCTGCAGCATAGGCCTCATAAAGATCCGGACGGCGCTCCTTCGTGCGCATAAGGCTCATTTCATGGCGCCAGCTGTCCACCTTTTTATGGTCGCCGGACAGCAGAATCGGCGGAACCGAACGTCCGTCAAAGCATTCCGGGCGGGTATACTGCGGATACTCCAGAAGACCGTCTGAGAAGCTCTCAATCTCGTGGGAGGCCTCCTTATGCAGCACGCCAGGCACCAGACGGGAAATCGAATCCATCATGCTGAGCGCCGGAAGCTCACCGCCGGTCAGCACATAATCACCGATGGACACGTGCTCGACCTCCAGGATTTCCAGGGCCCGCTCATCGATGCCCTCATAATGTCCGCACAGAAAGAGGATATCCTCCTCCTTAGACAGTTCCTCTGCCATTTTCTGATCGAAGGTCCGTCCCTGGGGCGACATAAAAAGCACCCGCGCCGGGCGATGCCCAATCTTCTCCTCAATATGCCGGTAGCAGCTGACGACCGGCTGCACCTGCATCAGCATGCCGGCACCGCCGCCGTAGGGATAATCGTCCACATGGTTATGCCGGTCTTCGGTATAATCCCGGATATTGAAGGCCTCCACCCGTATAAGCCCGGATCGGATCGCGCGTCCGGTAATGCTTTCCTGCACGACATGCTCGATCATCTCCGGAAAGAGCGTCATGACATAATAATTTTTCATGAATATGCCTTTCTGACGCTCAGAGCTCTTCCATGCCGGGAATCAAATGTACTTTGATGAAGCCCTGCTCCGGCTCCACCTCCGTAATGAACTGCCCGCGCACATACGGAATCATGATATCCTTTTTCTCACCCTTTACGATCATGACATTATGTGCACCGGTTTCCATGAGATCCCAGACAGTACCGAGGCAGTGTCCGTCTTCATCCTCCAGCACCTGAAGTCCGATCAGGTCTCCTACGAAGTACTCGCCCTCTGCAAGCGGAATCGCATCCGCCCGGTCTACATACAGCTCACCGCGGCGGAATGAAAGGACATCGTCAATGGAGTCTATGCCCTCAAATTTTACAATGGCCAGGTTCTTGAAGAAGCGGACCTTCTCCACATAAAGCTCCCGCAGATTTTCCATGGAACCGGAAAGATCCAGATAGACTTTATCTAAATCGTAAAATCTGTCCGGATCCTCTGTTGTAGGATAAACCTTCACCTCGCCCTTCAGGCCATGGGTGGTCACAATCGTACCAATTCTCAGTTTTTCCTGCATATTTTACCTTATGATCTGATGACGGAAGGACTCAGCGAATGTCAACGGAAACCTTCACGTCTGCCTTGCTGGCAGCTGCAGACATCACGGAGCGGATCGCCTTCGCGATGCGTCCGGAGCGGCCGATCACCTTGCCCATGTCCTGTTCATTGACCGACAGCGTCAGGACGATCTCGCCCTCCTTGTTCTCCTCCGTGACCTTCACGTCCTCCGGATTCTGCACAAGAGCCCTGGCAATGGTCTCAAGTAATTCCTTCATTCAGTCCCCTCTCGCCTTATAATCAGCAGATGCCGGCTCTCTTCAGAAGCTTGGCAACAGACTCGGTCGGCTGTGCACCGTTGGCGATCCACTGCTTTGCCTTCTCCGCATCGATCTTGATCTCAGACGGCTCTACGGTCGGGTTGTAGGTACCGATCTCCTCGATGAAACGGCCGTTTCTCGGGGATCTGGAGTCTGCAACGATGACTCTGTAAAAAGGTGCGTGAATCTGTCCCATTCTTCTTAATCTGATCTTTAACATTGTTTTTTCTCCTGCTTATTGAATGTAAATAATATATGATCAACAGCTGTGCTGTTAAATCCGTCAGAACGGAAATCTGCCGCGGCCGAGGCCGCCCATATTTCCGAGATTACCGAGATTTCCGAGACCGCCGCGGCCGTGCCTGTTGCGCATCGCGCCGCCGAACTGCTTCATCATCTTTCGCATCTGTTCAAACTGCTTCACCATGCGGTTGACCTCCGAAATATCCACTCCGGCGCCCTGCGCGATTCTGCGCTTCCGGGACGGATTGATGAGATCCGGATTTGCTCTCTCCTTCGCCGTCATCGACTGGATGATGGCCTTGACACGGTTCATTTTCTTCTCGGTGTCCTCGAGATCAATGTCGCCGAGTCCCGACATGCCCGGAAGCAGCTTCATGATGCCGCCGAGACCGCCGAGCTTGTGCATCTGATCCATCTGGTCCATGAAATCGTTATAGTCGAACTTGCCGCGGGTGAGCTTCCCCATGGTTTCCTTCGTCTTATCCTCATCGATGTTCTTCTGGGCTTTCTCAATCAGGGAAAGCACGTCGCCCATGCCGAGGATACGGCCGGCCATGCGGTCCGGATGAAACTGCTCGAGGTCATCGAGCTTCTCACCCATACCAAGATACAGGATCGGCTTTCCGGTCATTGCCTTGATGGAAAGAGCGGCACCGCCGCGGGTATCACCGTCACACTTCGTCAGAATGACGCCGTCGATGCCGACCTCCTTCGTGAAGGTCTCTGCTACATTGACGGCTTCCTGGCCGGTCATGGCATCGACCGTCAGCACTGTCCACTGTACATCTACCGCCTTCTTGATGTTCTGAAGCTCTTCCATAAGCTTCTCGTCGATCTGAAGACGGCCGGCGGTATCGAGGATCACAACATTGTAATGCTGTGCCCGCGCTTCCTCTACGGCTCTTCGCGCAATCTCCACCGGACTTACCTTATCGCCCAGGGAGAAAAACGGAACCTTGACCTTCTCGGCATTCACACGCAGCTGATCAATGGCTGCCGGACGGTAAATGTCACAGGCCGCCAGCATCGGCGTGCGCCCTGCCGAACGGAATTTTCCGGCCAGCTTGGCGGCCGTGGTTGTTTTACCGGCACCCTGCAGGCCGACCATCATGATGACCGAAATCTCGCCCGCCGGACGAAGGGTGATCTCCGTAGTCTCGGAGCCCATCATTTCAGTCAGCTCATCATTGACGATCTTCACAACCGTCTGCGCCGGCGTGAGGCTGTTCAGAACCTCCTCACCAATGGCCTTTTCCTTTACCCGGGCAACGAAATCCTTCACCAGCTTAAAGTTGACATCCGCCTCCAGAAGCGCCATGCGCACCTCGCGGAGCGCCTGATTGACGTCATCCTCCGAAAGCTTCCCCTTCCGGCCAAGGTTCGAAAATACATTGCTTAACCGATCTGTCAGATTCTCAAATGCCATCTATCATTTCTCCTGCAAAAGCGTTCTTCAGGACACGCCATCCATGATGGACTGTGCCAGGGCCCGGATCTCCGCATCCTCACTGCATGCGAGTATGCGCTCTGCCTGCATGCGGATGCTGCTCAGCTTACGCTGAAGCCCGAGGGTTTTTTCGGTATTTTCGAGCTTTTTATCCGCCCTTCGGAAAAGCTCCTGTGCGGCCTGACGCGTGACGCCCAGCTCCTCGCCGATTTCGGTGAAGCTCATGTCATCCATGATATGGTATTCATATACCTGCCGCTGATTCTCATTCAGCAGCCCGCCATACAGCTCAAACAGATTGCCGCGTACTACAAACTCATCCATATCCTGCCCTCAAACCTTGGCTATTATAGCACAGCTGCCGGTGCTGTCAACCATTTTTATTGACAGCACCGGCATAGGAAGCGACTTTCAAAGGATGTAGTCTCTGCGCGGCGCCAGCCTCAAAGCCCCGACGCAAAAATCGAGTCCACGTATTCCCGGGCATCAAAGCGCTTGAGATCCGTCGCCTTTTCTCCGGTGCCGATATACTTGACCGGAATGCCGAGCTCCGACTGCACGGCCAGGGCGATGCCGCCCTTTGCAGTGCCGTCCATCTTCGTCAGGATAATGCCGGTGACCTGGCAGGCATCCTTAAAGATCTCCGCCTGTGACATCGCATTCTGTCCGGTGGTGGCATCCAGTACGACCAGTGTTTCCCGATAGCCCTCCGCAAACTCCCGGTCAATGATGCGGTTGATTTTTCCGAGCTCCTGCATCAGATTCTTCTTATTATGAAGGCGGCCCGCCGTATCAATGATGAGAAGATCTGCATTCTTGGATTTAAAGGACTGCAGTGCATCAAACACCACCGCCGCCGGATCCGAGCCCTCCTTCTGGGCAATGACATCAACGCCGATGCGGTTTCCCCATTCCTTCAGCTGCTCGATGGCGCCGGCCCGGAAGGTATCGGCTGCGGCGAGAATCACACGCTTTCCGTCCCGCTGAAAGCATTTCGCCAGCTTACCGATAGAGGTGGTCTTGCCGACGCCGTTGACGCCGATCACCGAAATGATGCTCTTCTGCCGTTCGAAATCATAGTAGCTCTCATCCACGCGCATCAGCTCATAAAGATAGTCCCGGAGGATCTTCTTCACCTCACGGGTCATATTCACGCCCTGACGCTTCGCCTCGCTTTTGACTGCGTCCATGATCTTCAGGGTCGTGGTCACGCCGACATCCGACATGATCATCGCATCCTCGAGGCGCTCATAGAACGCGTCATCTGCAACTTCATTGGACTGAAAAATATTATTGATGAGTCTGGAAAAAAAGTTTGCCATAGCTCTCCTTCTTTATAAAAGATACCGCGGTCCTCATGCATCCAGCTGATCGGCCACGAGATCCACCGACACCAATGTAGATACACCCTTTTCCTGCATTGTAATGCCAAACAGACGGTCTGCATTCTCCATGGTGCCGCGCCGGTGCGTAATCACGATAAACTGCGTTTCATTCAGGTTATGAAGGTATTCCGCAAAGCGGGAAACATTGGAATCATCCAGGGCCGCCTCAATCTCATCCAGAAGACAGAAGGGCGACGGCTTCAGACTCTGAATTGCAAAGAGCAGTGCGATCGCTGTCAGGGCCTTCTCACCGCCGGAAAGCTGCATCATGTTCTGCAGCTTCTTGCCGGGCGGCTCTGCGATGATCGAAATTGCCGTAGTCAGCACATCCGGATCCGAGGTATCCAGCTCGAGACGACCCTGTCCGCCGCCGAAAAGGACCTTGAAGGTCTTGTCAAACTCGACCTGAATACGACGGAAGTTTTCATTAAACTGCTTCCGCATGCCCTGGTCCAGCTCTTCAATGACCTTGTCAAGGGATTTTGCGGATTCCGTCAGATCGAGATACTGGGTATTCAGAAATTCATAGCGCTCACTGGTTTCCTTATACTGCTCGATGGCGTCGAGATTCACCGGACCGAGGGCACGAAGCTGCGACTTCAGCTGATTCACCAGAGAGCGCACCTCCGCCGTATTCCTATACTCCTCCGAATAGCGCTTCTTTGACTCCTCATAAGTAAGCCCGTACTCATCAAACATATAGCTTGTGAGCTTGTCGATCTTTTCATCCAGCTTTTCCTTCCGGTTCTGGACACGCATAGATTCCTTTTCCATATCGAGGAGCTTCTGTGAGATTTCATCCTTCCGTCCGAAAAAGGATTTCCGCTCAGATAAAAGTTCATCCTTTTCTTCCGTGGTCTTTTCTGTCAGGGCTTCCGCCTCCGACGCCACCTGATCTGCATGAGCAATCAGGGCTTCAAGCTCGGTGATACGGTCCGCCTTTTCCTGCAAAAGCTGATCGGAGTTCTGCTGCGCATCCTCCATGCCGCCCTTTTCGCTCGTGAGAGACTCGAGTTCGCCGTTCAGACGGTGCAGACTCTCTGTCACAAAATCGGTCCGCGTGGAAAGGGATGAATACTCGACGTTGATCTGTGATGCGATGGCCATCGTCATCGTATTCTGATCAAGCTTCAGCTTCTCGATTTCCTGCCGGTGGGCCTCCACCGAAGCAAGGGCCAGGGCGCGGCGGTTTTCGCTTTCACTAAGCTTTTCCCGCATCGCCGATGCATCCTTCTCCGCCTGATGAAGCTCGTTCTCAATCTCCTCCAGCTCCCGCTTTCGGCCCATCAGATTCGAGCTGTTCCGGAAAGCACCGCCGGAAATGGAGCCGCCGGGATTTAGCTGCTCGCCCTCTAGGGTGACGATGCGGAGGCTCTGCCTGTATTTCCGTTGGATCGCCAGTGCATGGTCAATGCCGTCCACCACCAGCACACGGCCCAGCAGGAAGACACCGAGATTTGCATAGCGCGGATCCAGCTTAATGAGATCACAGGCGAGGCCGACCGCTCCCGGTTCATGCACGGCCTGCTCGCAGTTCTGGTCCCTGCGTCCGCGAATGTTGTCAAGCGGCAGGAAGGTGGCCCGTCCGTAGCGATGCTGCTTCAGAAACTGCACCATATCCTTTGCGGTCGTTTCATCCTCCGTCACCACATGCTGAACTGCACCGCCGAGCGCGGTTTCGATGGCCGTTTCATATTTCGCCGGCACCTCTACAAGATCTGCCACTACACCGAGGATGCCGCGGTGTCGATCCTTCTGATCCATGACCATCTTGACCGCATTTCCGTAGCCCTCATAGCGCTCGGCCAGATTCCGGAGGGTCTCCTTACGGTTGCGTAGACGGTCGACGCTTCGGTTTTTCTCCGTGATCTGTTCCCGAAGCCCTTGATTCTCGCTCCTGAGCCGTTCTGCAAGGGCTGTATCAGAGGCGATGATGCGCTCCACCTCCGAAAGGCGTTGCTGTACGCCGCTGAGCGCCTGCCGCTGGTCCTCGATATGGGCCAGAAACTGGTCGTTCTTCGCCGACGTGCCGGCTTCCGCCTCCTTCACCGGGCGATCCTCCAGTGTAAAGTCCGCGCCCATGCAGGCCGATACGGTAAGCCCGGTCTCCTCCATGGTGGAGTCGATCATTTCAAGATCCAGCTCGATGTTCTCCATCATTTCATCGGTCGCCGCCTTGTTGTCCCGGATGAAAAGGATCTGCTCCCGAATCCAGCGAAGCAGGCTCAGATTGTCCTCCATCTGTGCGATATGATCGAAGATATCCTTCCCGAGTGCTTGAATCCGCTGCGTATAATGGAGCGCATTGTTCTTTTCTGTATTGATCTGCTCCTTCTGTACATCGATCTGTCCGCGCAGGTTGGTGCGGAGCACCTCCGACTGCTGAATCGTGTCCTTAGCCTGCTGCAGCTTCTCATCCAGTACTCGAATTTTCTCCTCGAGCTCGTTATACTTGTCATTCAGCTGATCGGATTCCTGCCGGATCGCGGCGAGGTCATGCTGCACGGTATCAGCATTGGCATTGACCGTATCAAGACCCTTCAGCGTATCATCCATATCCCGGACAAAGAGATTCGCATCGGCATTCACGAGCTGATCCCGGATGCTCAGATACTCCCGGGCCTGCTCCGACTGCTTCTTCAGCGGTCCGACCTGGCGCTCGAGCTCCGTCAGAATATCCGTTACGCGGGTGAGATTCGCCTGCTCATCGCTCAGCTTCTTCTCCGCCAGGGCCTTCCGGCGCTTGAACTTCACAATGCCGACGGCCTCATCGAAGAGGTCTCGGCGCTCCTCCGGCTTGCCGGAGAGAATCTTGTCGACCTGACCCTGTCCGATGATGGAGTAGCCGTCCTTTCCGATACCCGTATCGTAGAAAAGCTCATTAACATCCTTCAAACGGCATTCGGTGCCGTTCAGCATGTACTCGGACTCACCGGAGCGGTACAGGCGGCGGGAAACGGTGACCTCATCATAATCGATGTTCAGCACCCGATCGGAATTATCCAGCGTAATCGCCACGAAGGCCGAGCTCTGCGGACGGCGCAGCTGTGTTCCTGCAAAAATAACATCCTGCATGGAGCTTCCGCGCAGCTGCTTTACCTTCTGCTCACCGAGCACCCAGCGCACCGCATCGGAAATATTGGATTTTCCGGAGCCATTCGGCCCGACGATGCCGGTGATGCCCTTACTGAAATCCAGCACCGTCTTATTTGCAAAGGACTTGAAGCCCTGAATTTCAATAGATTTTAAATACATAGCCTGTTTCCGCCTTGATGCGCTTTAATGTCTGGTAAGCGGCGCCCTGCTCACCCTTCTTTTTGCTGGAGCCCTCGCCGATCCCGTAGGCTTCGCCGTTGACCAGTGCCTGTACACGGAAATACCGGTCATGGCACGGACCGGATTCCTCGATCACCTGATATTCAAGCTCCATCTTATGCTGGGAAATGTACTCCTGCAGGACGGTTTTTGCATCCCGGTACAGGCCGGCATTTTCAATGTCGCACAGCACGAACCGCCGGACGAAGGTCTCTGCCGGTGCATAGCCGCCGTCCAGGTACATGGCACCGATCACGGACTCAAAGGCATCCGAAATCACGGAATCCCGGCGCTGTATGCCCTCCCGGGCTTCTCCCTTTCCGAGGATGATGTAATCACCAAGGTTCACCTTGCGGGCTGCCTCTGCAAGCGTCGGCTCACAGACCATAGCGGCACGAACCTTGGTCATGACACCCTCCTGAAGAATCGGACGGCGGTGAAAAAGAAATACGCTCGAAATCAGCTCGAGCACTGCATCGCCGAGAAATTCGAGGCGCTGGTTGGAGGCCTCCTTCGGCTCACCGCTTTCGTTGCTGTAGGACGGGTGTGTCAATGCATGCTTCAGCAGGGATACGTCCTTAAAATGATATCCGATCGCGTCCTGCAGAAGCTCTAAATTCTGTTCCATCATATTCTGTTTTATTCCTTATCGTAGAGATGTTTAGTGAAACGCTGATGAAAGCGTTTCACTCGCCGGATTTGCACGGCGCCGCAGCAACTTCCTTCGCGCTGCGGCTTCAGTTCAGCCCTTCACCGCCGCCTGAATAGCATTCACGGCATCCTGTACCGTCATCATATGCTCGGCCGCATCCTCCGGAACCTCAATGCCGAAGCTCTCCTCGATGGCCATCACCACCTGTACGACATCAAGCGAATCCATCTCAAGGTCATCTACAAAGCGTGCCTCCGGCGTAATCTTATCCGGATCGACATGGGATACCTCGTTTGTGATAATTTCCTTCAGCTTCTCAAATTCCATTTTCTTCTCCCTCTTCTTTTTCAATACTGTCCGCGATCTTCTGTACCGCGCCGGCATGCACAAAATCATAGCACTGCTGCACCGCATGCGTAATTTCCCGGCCGTCGGTATTGCCGTGCACCTTGACCACCAGTCCCTTGAGGCCTAGGATCGGTGCACCGCCGTACTGCTTGGCATCGAAGCGCTTCATCGTTTTCTTCAGATTTCCCTTTACAAGTGCGGCACCGACCATGGACACCGGTGTCGATTTCAGCGCCGCCGTGATCTCCCCGAGCAGCATCTTTCCGACGCCCTCGTACATTTTAAGAATGCAGTTGCCGACGAAGGCATCGCAGACCACAACATCACAGGCACCGAAGGAAATCTCCCGGGCTTCGCAGGAGCCTACGAAGTTGATGTCCTTCACGGCCTTCAGAAGCGGCATGGTTTCCTTCACCAGCTGATTGCCCTTCTCCTCCTCGGCGCCGACATTCACAAGGCCCACCGTCGGATTCGAAATCTCGACCACCTCGCGCATATAAATGGCGCCCATCTTTGCATACTGCACCAGCCACTCCGGCTTGGCGTCTACATTGGCACCGCTGTCCAGGAGCAGCGTAACGCCCTTCGCCGTCGGAATCAGGGCGCCGAACGGAGGACGCGGTACGCCCTTCGCGCGGCCGACGATCAGCTGACCGCCCGCCAGCACGGCACCGCTGGAGCCGGCCGAAATAAACGCATCCGCCTGCCCGTCCTTTACATAATGAAGTGCCTTTACGATGCTGGATTCCTTCTTTCGGCGAATCGCCAGCACAGGTGCTTCATGGAGTGAAATCACCTCCGGTGCATCTACAATCTCCACCCGCGTCCGAAGCTGCTCCGACGGCACGGAAGCCGCCGAAGCTGCCTTTCCGAGCTCCTCCCGAAGAAGCGCCTCCGGACCGAACAGAAAAAGCTTTGTATCCTCTGTCACTGTAAGCGAACGAACGGCGCCCTCCAGGATGGCTCCCGGAGCATGATCGCCGCCCATACAGTCGATCGCTATTCTGACCATAGTTCTCCCTTCGTGTTCAAAAACACCCGCGCGCATACCGAAGCTCCGTTTGATATGGTCGAAGCCTCCCGCGCATCAAAGCATCATTGTAATATGCGGCGGCAGATTTTGCAAGAAAAGCGTGACGGCATAAAAAAAGCGGGTACCAATGTGGTACCCGCTGCCGTCCGGCATGATGGACCGGCCGAACCGGTTTTATCTGTTCGTCGCAAAGAGGCGATCCATCGTCTCCAAAATGGATTCGATGCTGATCGGCTTTGCGATATGGGCGTTCATACCGGCTTCCATCGCTTTTTTCCGATCCTCCTCGAAGGCATTGGCCGTCATGGCAATGATCGGAATATTGGCCTTCCGGTTGCTTCCGAGGGTCCGGATTTCCCGGGTGGCGGTATAGCCGTCCATCCGCGGCATCTGAATATCCATCAGAATCAGATCATACCGATCCTCCGCCACCGACGCCATCCGCTCCACCGCATCGCTGCCGTCATTCACCGTATCGACGGAAATGCCGGCATCCTGGAGGAGTGCTACCGCGATCTCCCGGTTCAGTTCATTGTCCTCCGCCAGAAGCACATGGCGTCCGGCATGGCGCTGCATACCTGTATCCTCTGCCGGCTTTTCCTCCGGCACCGGCCGGCTCAGCACCCGCCGAAGCTCTGACAGGAACAGCGGCTTCGCAATAAAGGCGGTAACGCCGGCCTCCCGGGCCTCGTCCTCAATGTCAGTCCAGTCGTAGGCGCTCAGGATAATGATGGGGGCCTCCTCGCCGATGACCCTCCGGATACGGCGCACAGCCTCGATGCCGTTCATATCCGGCATCATCCAGTCAATGATATAAACAGAAAAGGCGCGGCTTTCCTCGCACGCCTCCTGCGCCCGCATCACGGCTTCCTTGCCGGTGGTGGTCCAGTCGGCCTGCATTTCGATCTTCCGAAGCATGCGGCTGACGCTCATGCAGGTGTCCGCATCATCGTCCACCACCAGCGCCCGAGCACCCTTGAGCTCCGGAATCGGCTCATATTGCACGTGCTGATTCACCAGACGGCACTCCAGGGTTACAGTAAACTCCGAGCCCCGGCCCTTTTCGCTCTTCAGCGTGATGGTGCCGCCCATCATGTCAATGATGTTTTTGGCAATGGCAAGCCCGAGACCCGTCCCCTGAATACCGCTTTCGGTAACGGTCTTTTCCCGGGCAAAGGAGTCGAAGATATGGGCCTGGAAATCCTTGTCAATGCCGATGCCGTTGTCCCGGATCTGAAAGATGAAGATTCCGAAGCCCTCACGGCTGCCCGGCTTCTCGCTGACGCGCACATTGATGGTGCCGCCCACCGGCGTAAATTTTACGGCATTGCTCATGATATTCAGAAGCACCTGATTTAAGCGAAGCTTATCCGTAAGGATATCTTCGTGCAGCACGTCCTGCGTGTCAATGTAGAGATCCTGCTGCTTCGCGCCGATGTTTCCCTGAATGATGGCCCGAAGATCATGCAGCACATCCGGCAGATGTACCTCGGCCTCCTCGATCTTGACGCTGCCGTTCTCGATCCGGCTCATATCCAGGACATCGTTAATCAGGCTGAGGAGATGCTTGCCGGCCGTATTGATTTTCTGCAGATATTCCAGCACGTGCTGCTGCTGATCGATATGACTGACGGCCAGCGCCGTAAAGCCAATGATGGCGTTCATCGGCGTACGGATGTCATGGGACATATTGTTGAGGAAAACGGTCTTTGCTTTATTGGCATGCTCTGCCGTCGCCAGTGCATTTCGAAGCGCCGTATCCTGTGCAATCTCACGTTGCTTCTCTGCCGTCACATCCCGGTTGGCCAGGAGAACCGCATCGATCCTTCCTTCCGAATCAAAGCGCTGCGGCACAATCAGAGAGAGCATCCAGCTGCCGTCTGTTCTCTGCACCGTCATGGAGAGCGACGGCCTGCCCTCCAGGCGCTGCACAACCGTATTCATATCCATATATTCCAGATACGCAGCGCGGAACGGCTCTGCAATCCACTGCGAAATCTGTGCTTCCTGATCCGAACGCTGCAGCGGAAAGCGTGCCGGACTTTTTTCTGTTTTCTGCGTACCCTTGACAACCTCAACTTCCCAGCTTTTCAGATCCACCAGTGAAATAGAGGAATACGCCCGTCCGATGGCATTGATGATCCGAAGGCGCTTCTGCTCTCTGGCAAGCGCTGCTTTTTCAAACTGGTTTCTGCCCAGCATCTGAATCATACAGATGAGAATGGATACCAGCACATACATGCCGCAGAATACATTCCGCTTCAGGTAGACCTGGCTCGCCGGAAAGAACATATAGATGATATAGTCCTCGACAGCATCCCGCTTTCCGTACCATGTGCCCTGGCGGGAATGCATTCGCACGATCCCGTTGTCTTCTCTGAAATTCCCGCTGTACAGCTTCCGGAATTCTGCTTCAGTCTGATCGAGAAGCGTCTCCTCGTTTCCGCTCACCACCTGACCGTCCTTACAGATCACAACCCTGCCGTTCATTTCAAACGGAAAATTCGAAAAGAGCGTGCCAAGCTGAATATCTCCGTTGTCGGCTGCAAATACCGGCTTCTCGAGATAAGTCACCACAATCCCCGGTGCATCTCTTCGGGTCACCGCTGCAAAATCATAGATATCGCCGTCCAGCGTCACTCTGGTCGTATAAGTTTTCTCCGAATGCTGAAGTATATCGGAAACATAGCTTGCCTCGATCATATCCCGCCAGCGCACTTCTGCATCCGGATCTGCGCTGGTTTTCATCGTTACCTTCAGATTTTCATCTAATATAAGGATCCCGCTGAGCCTCTGTGCGTCGGCATAGGCATCCAGCTTTTCATCGGTCGGATGCTCCCACTCCTCCAGACTCATGCTGAGCCCTGTGGTTTTATCCAGAAGCCGTACGAGACTTTTTACCTGATCGTTGTTCTGATATGCATCGTAGCGCTGAAGCCGAAGCTTCGTAAAGGAAATGGTATCCTCCAGCGCTGTCTGAAGTGAACTCCGGTCGCCCAGATGAAACATAAGAAGCAGGAGAACGCCGATCGCAATAAGCGCGCAGGGAAGCATGCAGTGAAAGCCCTGTTTACCCTTCATTGTCCCCTCCTATGACCTTCTCCGGATCCAGTCCGTATTTCTGTACAATCTCTGCCATCGTTCCGTCCTGCTGCATGTCCTTCAGCACCTCTGTGAGCTCCGAAGCCAACTCCTGATGCGTATCCTTTAAGAAGGCTGCGCCGATTTGTGACACGGAGGGACTCTCATCCAGTATGCGGTACACGGTATTGCCGCCGTCCAGTATTTTTGCAATCAGGGCTTCATGCCCCGCAATCGCATCCACATAGCCCTTCCGAAGCACGGCAAAGAGCTCATCCGTTGTAGCGAAGCTGTTGACCTGCATGGCCTCCGGAAGCTCTGAATCCACGACATGGAGAAAAAGATTTTCTCCCTTGGTGGTCGCCTGCACGCCGATGCGTTTTCCCTCCAGATCCTGCAGGGTATGGATTTCACTGTCACTGCGGACCGCCACCACCTGACGGCTGTACATATACGGTCCGGCCCATTCGTATTGATCCTCCCGATCATTCATGGAATAGCAGCTCCAGATGCAGTCAATGCTGCCGTCCTGAAGATAGCTGTTTTTGTCCTCCCAGTTGATGATCTGAAATTCCGGCTCATAGTTCAGCCGCCGAAGGGCCTCCCGGGCAAGCTCCACATCGATCCCGGCGAAATCCCCGTTGAGATCGAGATAGCTGTAGGGCTCAAATTTGTCCATGCCGATCCGGATCGTCTCTTGGCTGCTGCTTTTCTCTGTATGTACGGACTGACAGCCACCAAGTCCTGCTGAAGCAAGAAGAAGCCCCATGAGGACAAGGTATCTCCTGCATGTTCTGTATAAGGTTCGCATCTGCTCGTTTATTCTCCACTAAAAGTCCGGAACAACTGTCGGCGGCCCTCTGTATGCCCCCGGCATTCGTTCCTGAAAAAATGCGCATACTGAATTATTATACGGGATTGCATCTGATAAATCCACATAAAAATAGCCCTCCGGATTTTGAATCCGGAGGGCTATGTAACAGTTCAGCCGGGGGCTGTGGTCGAAGCCTGGAAGGTGATCCATCCGAAGCTGTGGTCGTAAACCGGAACCTGCTGAAGGCTGATCGATCTCGAAGTCCTGGCCTCGAAGGACTGTTACACTTTTTGGGAGACATCATCAGCGCCCCCGTCTTTTCGCCGTAAATCCTTCCACATCAATGCGGATCACCGCGACGGACTCTGCCATCTGCGGGCTGATCGCATGCTGTTCTCCCGTCTGGGTCTTCATAAGAAGCTCCAGTCCGGCAGCCTTTTCCGCCGGGTCCTCCAGGATCGAGGCTCTTCCCCGTCCCATGACGCTTTCATATACTGCACCGTAGGCACATGGAATATCCGCCGTCACAAGGGCTTCTCCCCGATCGATCTCTACAAACACCCGGTCATTCTGCTTCAGGCAGTCCAGCTTATGTCCCTCCTTTGCAGCGTGGGCATAGAGCGTAAGTTTTCCATCCTGTATACAATAGCCATAATGCAGCGGCACCACATAGGGATACTCCCCGTCCATCATCCCGAGATGCATATATCGGGCGCCCGCAATGATGCCTTCGATTTCACGTACATCTGTAACTTCCCGGTCACTTCTTCGCAAAATGCTTCCTCCTTCAAATTCATGATTTCATCATTCCCCCGGCTGTATCATCCGCCGGCTTTACAAAGCTTTTCTTCTTTTCTGTGCAGGCAGCAGAGCCGTCCTCCGTCACCAGATCTTCACCCGGTCCTCCGGTGCAATGTACATACCGTCGCCTTCCTGAACGTCAAAGGCTGCATAAAATTCCGAAAATTGCGCAGCGGTCACGTTGACCCGAAGATAATCCAGCGGATGCACATCATATGTCCCGACATAATATGCATATTCCGGTGTGCTGTTGGCTGCCCAGAGTCTCGCATATGATTTGAAAAATACCGGATAATCAAAATCCGGATTTTTTGCAGCCAGGCGAAGGAGGACCGCCACGGCACCCATATCCGCACAGGCTTCTCCCTTCACCAGCTCACCGCTGCAGGAAAAGCCGTCCCATACGGAAATCTTATCATAATATGCAACCAGCTGATCCGTCTTTTCCTTAAACCTCACCTTATCCTCGGCGGTCCACCAATCCACACGATTTCCGTCGGCATCATAGGCCGCTCCCGACGCGTCAAAGGCATGGGAGATCTCGTGTCCGATGATGACACCGACCTTCCCGTACATCTCTTCCTCCGGCATATCACTGCGATAAAGCACATCTCCGATCAGTCCCGGCATGATATTGATGGCATTGCTGTCCGGAAGATAGAACGCATTTTGCAGAATCGGCTCCTCCAGCCACTTATCATGGTCCACCGGTTCATTCAGCTTCGAAAGCTCTTTTTCAGCTTTATATTGTTCAATTTCTGCAATCGCATCCAAATAGCTGTCCGAAAGCTCCAGATCATCATATGAATATTCACTCCAGTCATCCGGATACATGCAGTGAATCCGAAGCTTGTCCAGCTTCTCGATGGCTTTTTCCCTGGTTGCCTCTGACAGGAAATCCTCTTCCCGAAGCATGTCCTTATAAGCAGCTACAATTTCTTCGATGAGCTTGTAGATATTCTGCTTATCCTGTTCAGCAACATACTGATCACAATACAGTCTGGAGAGCGGCCAGCCAAGCTCCGAAGAAACCACACCGACGGCATATTCATCCTCTGTTCTGTATCCTTCTGAGCCGTACTGTTTATTCTCTATATCCCGCGCCTTATAATATGTTTTCTCATCAAGACGCAAAATTGCTTCGCTTGCAGTATGGGCCAGGAGATAATCCTTTATGAGCTCTATATTATCCTCCGAAAGAAGCTCATCCAAGTGTTCAAAGTAATCAAGCTTTTCATACAGCTCTACGGCCGGTATGCTTTTAATACCGTATGCTTCCAGCGATTTTTCCACGAGGGAATACCAACGATACTTTTTTAATGCCTCCGGCGTATAGATCTGCGCGGCCAGTGTATCCATGGTATCGGTCAGACTGGCTTCATCCCTGCTGTAGGACAGTGCGGCCGCTTTCTTTTCGTACTGAATGGCACCCTTAAAGATCTGTTCTGCTTCTTCATCGGTATATCCGCACTGCGTAAGGACCGTCGTTACATTTTCCTTCTCGCAGTCATAGCTAAGCTTCGTATAATCCGACATATGCTCGAGATCCTCATAATCCGCAGGATCACTCAGATAAAATTCCGGTGAAGAGATGGCCAGCACCTTCGAGGAGGAATCCTTCGGATTCGTCATGACCGACATCTCAAGGACCTTGGAAAAGCGGTAGCCGGGCTTCGTAATATACGCTGCCAGGTCCTCACCGCTTCCGATCGCCTCAATTTCCTGCAGATACGGCAGCAGCGGAGCTGTGCCTGCTGCATCCCGCGCTTCCCAGTCTACAAAATCATGATAAAGCTGGCTCACCAGCCGGGCATTATGATCCTCGGACGCAGCCGCGGTCTCTATAATTCCCAGCAGCCGCTCATTTAATGTATCCTCAAAGCTCGCGATATATGCATAGGTCGGGGAGCCGGATTTGATTTTATGATTCTTCACCCACTCTCCGTTGACTGCAAGATCCAGATGATCTCTGATCTCCGTATCCGATGCATTTTCTACATTGCTCTCGATATTGGAGTTGATCCATGGACGTCCGGTGGCATAATCCATGCTTTCCGAGGAGACTTCATCATCGGACGATGCTGCCTCTGCTTCCTCCTCGCTCGATAAAGAAGCATTTGTTTCTTCTGCTGCTGCAGCCGTATTTTTGCTTTCTGCTTTGCTGCAGCTGCACACATTTGCCAGCACGACAACGGACAGCAGCACTGCCCATGCTCTCTTTTTCATATGTCTTCCTTTCTGCTTATGTACCTGCTGTCTTTTAGGGAAACGCTGAAAAATCCGGCCTCAAGAAGCACGAAGGCTCTTTGAGGCCGGATTTCTGTATTATACTCAGCCGAGCTCGGCCGCATTCTCTGCGACAATCTTATTCTGTACATCGCCCGGTGCCTGCTCATAGCGGGCAAATGCATATTCATAATCGCCGGTACCGCCGGTCATGGAACGAAGATCCGTGCCGTATCCGTACAGATTGGACATCGGAACCTCGGCCTGGATCACCTGCTTGCCGTGTCCGATGGATTCCATGCCGAGCACGCGTCCGCGGCGCTTCGTCATATCACCCATGATATCGCCGGTATTGGCATCCGGTACCGTAACCTTAATGGATGCGATCGGCTCGAGAAGCACCGGCTGGCACTTCATGAAGGCATCCTTGAAGGCCAAGGACGATGCCGTCTTAAAGGCCATATCCGAGGAATCTACCGGGTGATAGGAGCCGTCCAGAAGAATCGCCTTGATGCCGACCACCGGATATCCGGCCAGCGGTCCCTTTTCACAGCACTCCTGTACGCCCTTCTCAACCGCTGGGAAATAGTTCTTCGGAACGGATCCGCCGAAGACCTGCTCCGCAAAAACATACGGCTTATCCAGATCACCGGACGGCTCAAACTGCATCACTACATCGCCGAACTGTCCGTGTCCGCCGGACTGCTTCTTGTAACGGCCCTGCACCTTTGCACTCTTCCGGATGGTCTCACGGTAGGCAAAGCGCGGCTTCGACAGGACGAGCGTCACGTTATAGCGCTCCTTGATCTCGGATGCAACCACATCGAGCTGCTGATCGCCGATGCCGTAGATCAGAGACTGACGGTTCTCCGGATCGGACACCACCTTAAGGGTCTTATCCTCCTCCATCATACGCTGCAGTGCGGTCGCCAGCTTATCCTCCTCGGTCTTATTCTCTGCAGCATAAGCCTTAAAGGTATATGGAACAGAGAACTGCGGTGCATGATACACGATCGGTGCATTGCGTACAGCCATGGTATCGCCGGTCGTGGTGACGCTGAGCTTTGCAACCGCACCGATATCACCGGAACGAAGCTCCGGTACCTCGATTGACTCCTTGCCGCGCAGCACATAAATCTTTCCGATCTTCTCCGTCGTTTCCTTATTAACATTATAGACTTCGGTATTCGGCTTCAGCGTACCGGTGCAGACCTTCAGGAGTGAATACTTGCCCAGGAACGGATCCGCGATGGTCTTCCATACCTTTGCGGTCAGGCTTGCATCGGAATTATATTTTGCCGTAAAGCGCTCGCCGTTTGAAACATCCACGCCGACGGTCTCAAACTCGTTCGGTGCCGGGAAGTACTTGTCGATGACCTGAAGGAGGACGTTAAAGCCCTGCACCATCACACCGGAGCCCATCAGCACCGGAACCATGCTGCAGGTCTTGACGTTCTGACGAAGCGCCGACTGGATTTCCTCTACGGTGAACTCCTCGCCGCCGAAATACTTCTCCATGAATTCATCCGAGGTCTCTGCGACGGCCTCGAGCAATGCATTCCGCGCGATGCCGAGGTTCTTCTGTACATATTCCGGAATCTCGGTCGACTCGTACTCGTTCGGCTTCGTAAACTTACGGCCCTCCATCTTGACGACATTGACCATACCGACAAACTTTTCGTTTTCACGGATCGGGATCTGGAACGGTGCAACGGAGCGTCCGAACTGCTTCTCCAGATTCAGCACCAGCTGACGGAAGGAGGCATGATCATCATCCATGTTGGTCACGAAGAAAAGACGTGGGATACGGTACTTCTCGCAGATATCCCAGGCTCTCAGGGTGCCCGGCTCGATGCCGGCCTTGCAGTTGACCACGATAATGGCCGCATCGGCAACCGAAATCGCTTCCTCTACCTCACCTACAAAGTCAAAATAGCCCGGTGTATCCAGAAGATTGATCTTAAGCTCTGACTTCTCTCCCTTATATTCGATCGGAATCGTCGATGCGGAAATTGAGAACTTCCGCCGGATTTCTTCCTTGTCATAATCCGAAACGGTGTTGCCCTCCGGGACGCTGCCCATCCGTGTGGTTGTGCCGGTGACGTAGGCCAATGCTTCTGCCACGGTCGTCTTGCCTGCGCCGCCATGTCCCAAAAGAACAACGTTACGTATGTTTCCGGTGTCATATACCTTCATAAGTCTTTCCCTCCTGTGCATACGAAGTATTCATAGGCACTATTTTACTAAAAATGACACCCTAATACAAGATTTTTGTTAAAAATAACACAAATCAAAAAATCCGGCCTCCGGAAGCTCAGCGTCTCCCGGAGGCCGGATCCTTATTCTCCGGTCAATGTAACTACAGTCATGTCGTGACCCATGGCCTTCAGAACCGGCCCGAACACATCCGCTGTCCGGATGCGCAGACTGGAGGTGTTGACACAAGGGTGACAGCCGAGCCATTCGCCCTTCAGTATGTCTTCATCCACCAGAAGCCGTACCGCATGATCATGATCATTCATGAGCCCCAGTACGCTGACAGAACCCGGCGTAATATCGAGATATTTCTCCATATCCTCAGCACTTGCAAAGGACAGGCGGGCACTGCCGATCTGATGCGTAAGCTCCTTGGTCTTGAAGGTCTTATCTCCCGGAATCATCAGAAGATAGAAATCCGTTTTCTGCCGGTTGCAGAGAAAGAGATTCTTGCAGATCGTAGCACCGAGCACCCGGTCAATCTCTTCACATACCTCCATCGTAAAGGCAGCCTCGTGATCAATCCGCTGGTAGCTTATTCCGAGACGATCCAGAAAATCATAGGTACGGATTTCTTTTTCCAGGCGTCCGGTATCATCTGCCGGCCGGCCATTTACTAAGGTCATCATGTGTCTTCCTTTCAAACGTTTACTTCCTGTTCGCAGGCCCGCTGTCCGTCAGCGTACGTCGTAGCGGTAGCGCTCCAGGATCGCCCGGGCCTTCTCCTCTGCCTCTTCCTCATAGAAGGAAATGCGGAGTGCACCTTCTCCGTGATCACGGGCGTTGTTGATGCCGATATTCTTGATCGAAATTCCCTTGGACGCCAGAATAACGGAAATGGTCGAGATGGCACCGACCTCATCGGCCACATCCACGGAGAAGCTGTAATCTGCCGTGAGCACGCCCTTGTTCTTTGCATCAATGGAATTACGGTATGCCCGGGAGGACTCGAACATATGCAGGATCTTCTGGTCGGACCGAGCCTTCTTGAGAGATGCCGATATATCCTGCAGCTCCTCGATATAACGGTCAAGAAGAGTTACAAGCGGCTTACTGTTGGTATCGCAGATCTGCTCCCACATCTCCGGGCTGGAGCTTGCGATTCGTGTAATGTCACGGAAGCCGCCGGCCGCCAGGGTCTTCATCAGCTGGGTTTCGTCATCCGAGTCTTTGACAATATTCACCAGGGAGCTTGCGATGATATGCGGCAGGTGAGATACCGCTGCCGTGGCTGCATCATGCTTCTCTGCATTGACCACGATCGGAATGGCCCCCAGCGTCGTTGCTACATTCCGAAGCTGATCCACAAGCCGCGGATTCTCTGAAATCGGCGTGATGATATAGTAGGCATTGCTGAAGAGATAATCCGTTGCAGCGGCATACCCGGTCTGCTCGGAGCCGGCCATCGGATGACCGCCGATGAAACGGTCGCCGAGCTGAAGCTCGGCTGCCTTCTGACAGATCGCGGTCTTCGTAGAGCCGACATCCGTCAGCACCGCATCCTCCTTGAGAAGCCCGCTGATTTTTTCCATATAAGAAATATTAGTCTCCACCGGCGCACACAGAAAGACCATATCCGCTTCCTTCAGACGCTCACTGAACGGTGAATCCAGCACGACATTGACGATGCCGTCCTCCTGTGCCACCTCCAGATTTGACTTGTTGCGGGCATAGGCAAAAATCCGTGTCGACGGGTCGGCCTTCTTAAGGCCCTTCGCAATGGAGCCGCCGATGAGTCCGAAGCCGATAAACGCAATGGTTAACATATCAAAATACCCCCTTCTGTAAAACGATGTATAAGGCCTGCAAAAAACGCAGAATGATATCATCTGATGCGCAGACTTTAGCACCAAAAAGCGTTAAAGTCAATTTAGGGAAATGCGGATTTCATCCGCATTTCCCCGGCATTCCAACGCTGCTTCGTCACAGCAGATCAAAAATACTCATCTGGTTCGACGACGGAATATCCCCGAGGAGGCCGAGCTCCGAGAACTTGTCAACGAAGCCCTTCGGGCAGTGCGTCCGGTTCATAAAGTCATCCTTACTGAGATAATGTCCGCCGCGGGCACCGTCCTCGATGCCCTGGGCTACGGCCTCTCCGAGTCCTGCCATGGAGGTAAAGCTCGGCATGATCTTCCGGTCCTCCGTGATCGTAAAGTCCTTGGCCTTGGCCTTATAAATATCCAGCGGTGCAAATTCGATGCCCCGCGCATACATCTCCTCGCAGATCTTCATATCCCGCAGGCAGACCGCCTCCGTATTCGTCGGATGCGGAATCTTCATATATTCGTCAATGTAGTAGCGCAGCTTGTCCAGCCCGCCGCACATCTTGTCATAATCGAAGCCGTCCGCACGGATACTGTAATAGGCCGTGTAGTACTCCACCGGATAGAACACCTTGCAGTACGCGACGCGCCAGGCCATCATGACATAGGCCGCGGCATGGGCCTTCGGGAACATGTACTTGATCTTCTTGCATGCGTCAATGTACCACTGCGGCACGCCGTGATCGAGCATGTCCTGACACCATTCATCCTTCAGTCCCTTGTGCTTCCGGGTCGCCTCCATGATGGTGAAGGACTCGCCCGGATCCATGCCCATATGCATGAGATAGACCATGATATCATCACGGCAGCAGATGGCCTCCTGCAGCGTGGTGGTACCGTTCTTTATGAGGTCCTGAGCATTATTCAGGTATACATCCGTACCATGGCTGAGTCCCGAGATGCGCACGAGATCCGACAGGTACTTCGGCTTCGTATCCTCTACCATCTGCATGGCGAAGGAGGTGCCGAACTCCGGAATGCCGAGGCAGCCCAGCTTCACGCCGTGAATGTCCTCCGGACGGATATGAAGGGCCTCCGTGGACGCAAAGAGGCTCATGACCTCCGGATTGTCGAGCGGAATGTCCTTGACCGGATCGATGCCGGTCAGGTCCTGCAGACGCCGGATCATCGTCGGATCATCGTGACCGAGAATATCGAGCTTCAGAAGATTGTGGTCGATCTTATGATAGTCGAAATGGGTCGTGATGATGGGACTGGTGCTGTCATTGGCCGGATGCTGCACCGGTGTAAAGGTATTGATCTCTTCACCGTGCGGCAGCACGACGATGCCGCCCGGATGCTGTCCGGTCGTCCGGCGGACGCCGACGCAGCCCTGCACCAGACGGTCGATCTCCGCGCTTCGCTTTTCGATTCCCTTTTCCTCATAATATTTTTTCACCATGCCGAAGGCCGTCTTATCAGCCAGCGTGCCGATGGTTCCGGCCTTGAAGGTATGGCCGTCACCGAAGATCACGCCGGTATAGGCATGGGCCTTGGCCTGGTATTCACCGGAGAAATTCAGGTCGATATCCGGCTCCTTATCGCCATTGAAGCCGAGGAAAGTTTCAAACGGAATATCGAAGCCCATGCGGTTCAGCTCGGTGCCGCACTCCGGACACTTTTTGGCCGGCATGTCGCAGCCCGCCATGCCGGAGTACTTTTTGACCTCCGGTGAATCGAAATCATACCAGAAGCAGTTCGGGCAGACGTAGTGCGGGCTCAGCGGATTCACCTCCGTAATATGCGCCATGGTGGCCGCAAAGGAAGAGCCGACCGAGCCTCGCGAGCCGACCAGATAGCCGTCCTCGTTGGACTTGTCTACCAGCTTCTGCGCGATGATATACATCACCGAATAGCCGTTGCTGATAATGGAGTTCAGCTCCGTCTCCAGGCGGTCCGATACAATCTTCGGAAGCGTCGGTCCGTAGATCCGGTGTGCCGTCTCATGGCAGATCTGCCGCAGCGTTTCATCCGAATGCTCGATGACCGGCGGGCACTTGTCCGGGCGGACCGGGCGGATCTTCTCACACATGTCCGCGATCATATTCGGATTGTCAATGACGATTTCCTTCGCCTTTTCCGGCTCCAGATAGGAAAACTCATCCAGCATTTCCTTCGTCGTACGGAAGTAGAGCTTCGCATCGCTCTCCTCCTCATCGAAGCCGCGGCCGGCCTGAATGATTTTCCGGTAGATGTCGTCGCCTTCATCCACATAATGGCAGTCGCAGGTCGCGCAGACCGGCTTCCCAAGCTGCTCACCGATCGAAATAATCTTTTTATTGTAATCGATCAGATCCTGTGTACCGGATGCTGCATACTTATCGCTTGCAATCATGAAGCTGTTGTTTCCGAGCGGCTGTACCTCCAGGTAGTCATAGAAGGACGCGACACTCAGAAGCTGCTGCTCATCCATGCCGCGCACCATGCCCTGAAAAAGCTCACCGGCCACGCAGGCGCTGCCGATGATCAGGCCCTCCCGAAGCTCCCGAAGCAGTGACTTCGGAATGCGCGGCCGGGACTTGAAATAATGGAGATGGCTCTCGGAAATAAGCCGGTACAGGTTGATGCGGCCGACGTCATTCTTGGCCAGCAGCACGATATGATAAGCCGGCAGCTTCATGACATTCGCCGCATGATCGTATTCCAGCGTATCGATGTCACGGAGGAGCTTCGCCCCCCGGGCCCGAACCATCTCGATTTCCTTGATATAGATTTCGGCCGTACAGCCCGCATCATCCACCGCCCGGTGATGATGCTCGAGCGATATGCCAAGCTCCTTCGCCACCGTATCAAGCTTATAGCGGTTCAGATTCGGCAGCAGCAGGCGGCTGAGACTGACCGTATCGAGAATCGTCGGCTGATACGGAAGTCCGAGGCGCTTGGCATTCTTTGCGATGAAGCCGGTATCGAAGGACGCGTTATGCGCCACGATGACTGCATCACCGCACCAGCGGAGAAACTCCGGCAGCACCTTTTCGATGGGGTCCGCGTCCATGACCATGCTGTCGTCAATGGAGGTCAGCTGCGTAATGCGAAACGGAATCGGAACCCCCGGATTTACGAACACATCCATGCGGTCCACGATTTCGTTGTGACGGAGCTTCACGGCACCGATTTCGATGATATGATCATTCTCCGAGCTGAAGCCCGTGGTCTCGATATCAAAAACCACCGTATCGGCATCCAGTGTCTGTCCCTGATCGTTCTGCACGATGGTTTCAAGATCGTCCACGAGGTAGCCCTCGCAGCCGTAGATCAGCTTGAAGTCCTTGTCGTGTCCGATCTTCTTAAGATGCAGGTTGGCATCCGGAAAGGCCTGCACGACGCCGTGGTCGGTGATGGCCATGGCCTTCATGCCGAAGGAGATCGCGCGGTCAATGTAGTCATTGACATCCGTCACGCCGTCCATATCGGACATCTTGGTATGCAAATGAAGCTCCACCCGCTTTTCCGCGGACAGATCCTCGCGCTTTGCGACCTTCATCTGATGCCGCACAATGCCGTCAATGAAGCTCATCTCGACCTGCTTATCGAAGGCATCATAGGACACGGTGCCCTTGATTTTCAGCGCAGTCCCCGGCTTCACGAAGCTGCCGGCCAGCTCCAGATCCTCATCCTCAACGAAGATTTTGACCGAAATGGAGTCCGTATAATCCGTCACATCAAACTTCAGTATATTTTTTCCGGTACGCGTATGCACCGGATCATGGACGAGGAAAATGCTGCCGGCAATGATGACATTACCGGAGCTGGCCTCCACGTCCTCTAACGGCACCGGATCGCCCTCGAAATAACGGCCGTAGAGCACATCCTCGTTTTCAGACATGCGGAAGGCACGTTTGCGGCGTCCGCTGTTTGTACCGCCGAAACGACTGCCCGCTGCACCATCACGGCTTCGGCCGCCGGCATTCGCCTCCTCCGGACGTGCCGGTGAAGCTGTATTTCCGGCCTCGGCCGCCGGAGCCCGACGGGCAGACTCTGCCATCGCCGGGAGATTAAAGGGATCCCGGGGCTCCATGAAGCCTTCCTTTTTCTGAAGCTCCTCCCGTTCACGCTTCTTCTCCTCCTCTTCCTTCGGCTCCGCCGGCATATAATCCCGGCGAAGCTGCTCCGGCGGAAGGATTTTCCGCTCCTCATAGGAGACCTTCAGCTCGAGCTCCAGATGACAGCGCTTCTCAAAAATGCTTCGGAGAGCCTCCTCGAGCTTTCGAACGGCATCACGAAAAAGCCTTGACGAAGGAACCGTCAAAGCCATGGTATGGTCGTCCTCCCAGCCGAGCCGGCCGTTTCGCAGCATGTTGTAGAGGACAATGTCGTAGTTTTTTATTTCGATCAGGATAGAATCCCGGTAGAGTCCGTAAAGGGTCCGGGCATTGTACTGCGCACTCAGGTGAAACTCCTCGGCAATTGAGACAGTAATCTGCTTTCGTCCGAAGAGCTGCTCCTTAATGATCTTCTCCAGGGCATAGATGCTTCGCTTATCGATCAGATGTGCGCTCAGAATATGAATCCGGATGCGCTTCCGGTCCCGGGTAAGGGTGACCCGGGTGACATAGCTGTCCGTAAACAGCGCTTCCATGTCCTCCGGAAGCTCCAGCGTATCAAATACTTCAAAAAATTTCTTCATTCGCCGCTTTTCTCGATTTCTTCCCGCAGTACCGAAAGGAGCTGATCCTCCGGCACCTTACGGATCACCTGGCCGTGCCGGATGAGAAGGCCCTCGCCAATGCCGCCGGCAATGCCGAGATCGGCTTCCTTTGCTTCGCCCGGGCCGTTGACGACACAGCCCATGACGGCCACCTTCAGCTCCTTGTCGTCATATTCCTCCACCATGGTCTGCACCTGATCCGCCAGATGAATGAGGTCAATGTTGGTGCGCCCGCAGGTCGGGCAGGATACCACTTCGATGCCGCCCTTTCGAAGCCCCAGGGTCCGGAGAATGAGCTTTGCGGATTTAATCTCCTCCACCGGATCGGCGCTCAGGGAAACCCGGATGGTATTTCCGATGCCCTGGGAAAGAATGATGCCGAGTCCGATGGCGGATTTGATATTGCCGGACCAGACCGTACCGGCCTCCGTGATGCCGACATGCAGCGGATAATCGGTCTTCTGACACAGCAGCCAATGCGCCTCTGCGCACATCATAACATCCGAGGATTTCACAGAAATCACCAGCCGGTCATAGCCCATATCCTCGATGAGATGCACCTTATCAAGGGCGGACTCCACGATCCCCTCGGCCGTCACATGTCCGCCGTGCTTTATAATCAGATCCTTCTCGAGGGAGCCGGAGTTCACGCCGACGCGAATCGGAATGCCGCGCTCCTTTGCACAGTCCACGACCGCCCGGATGCGCTCCCGGGAGCCGATGTTGCCGGGATTAATGCGGATCTTGTCCGCCCCGTTTTCCATCGCCTCGATGGCCATGCGGTAATCAAAATGAATATCCGCCACGAGCGGAATCGAAATCTGCTTCTTGATTTCCCGGATCGCCAATGCCGCTTCATGGGTCGGCACCGTGCAGCGGATGATCTGGCAGCCCGCCTTTTCAAGACGGTGAATCTGCGCTACCGTCGCCTTGATGTCCTCGGTTTTTGTATTGCACATGGACTGGATCGCGATGGGATAGTTCCCGCCGATCTTTACATTTCCGATGGAAACAACACGTGTTTTTTCTCTGGCTAACATAGTCTCTCCTCCCGGCCGCGAACACACATTACAAAAAAACATATATTTGCAGCTTTCGTCACGAATTTCCAAGCATGGCGGCATAGGTGCCGCTCAGCAGGTTCAGCACATCATTGGACATCACGAGCGCCATCAGAATCAGAAGAAGAATCATGCCGATCTGGTTGATCCGCTCCTCCAGCTTCGGATTCAGACGCCGCCCGGAAATCATTTCAAGCAGAATAAACAGAAGCCGACCGCCGTCGAGTGCCGGTACCGGCAGGAGATTCATCACGCCGAGATTGGCCGTCAGCATCACGAGAAGCTCAACCAGCACCAGGAAGGCATTGAGCGTGCCGTACTGTGCGGAGGCATCTACGGTAGAGCCCATCACGGTCACGGCACCGACCGGTCCCATAACCTCATTCCGATGGACACGGCCCCGGAAAAGAAGCTGCAGGCTCTCGATCACGACCGAGGTATTGTAGCTGACCTCATACCAGACATCCTCGAGAAACTCCCCGGCACCGGACGGCAGAACGCGGCCGCCGTAAAAGCTTATGCCGAGCTTATACTTCTGCTGCGCCGTGTCATAATACGGCCGAAAGGAAAGCGTTTCGCGGCTGCCGTCCCGGATCACCGACGCCGTCAGCACGGTATTTTCATCGAAGTCCTGCGCATGGACATACAGCCAAATATAAAGATCCCGGTAGCCGGGCACGTGGTACGTATGTCCGCCCTCATAGCCGATGGATACCATGCGGTCGCCCGTTTCGAAGCCGGCCGAAGCCACCGGCGCATCCTGTGAGACATCCATGACATAGAGCCGGTCATAGCCGCAGAAGAACACAATCACCGCCGCCAGAAGAAAGGCCAGCAGGAAATTGTTCAGTACACCGGCGATACAGATCAGAAAGCGCTGCGGCGCCGGTTTTTCCTGGAAGCTGTACTTTTTAAGCTCCGACGCCCGGAAGCGCACACCGTCATAATCCACGATGTCGGCATCGTCCGTCGCTGTACCGGATGCAGTCAGGAAGTCACCGGAGCCAGCACTGTCCTCCCCGAGCATGGCACAGCTTCCGCCGAGGGGCAGAAGCTTCAGCGAGTAACGTGTATTTCCGATCACACGGCTCAGGATCCGGGGTCCCATGCCGATGGAAAATTCAAGCACCCCTACATGGCAGAGCTTCGCTGCCAGAAAATGGCCGAGCTCATGAAAAAAGATGAGAAATCCAAGCCCCAGAATCGCAACGATGATACTGATGATATTCATAGACTCCTTTAATGCACATGCGTGCGGACAAAATCACGGACCCAGGCCTCGATCTTCAGAATTTCCGGAAGCGTCGGAGCCGGACGAAGCGCCGGCTCATGGGCATCCATCGCCGCCTCGATCACGTCGGCGATTTCGAGAAAATCGATGCGGTCCTGAAGGAACAACGCCACGGCCTCTTCATTGGCGGCGTTATATACCGTCGGCATGGAGCCGCCGCTTCGTCCGGCGCGGTATCCAAGCTGAAGTCCCTTGAAGGTCTCGAGATCCGGTGTTTCGAAGGTAAGCTGATGAAGAGCCGCAAGGTCCAGACGCCGGTCCTCCTTCAGTGCCCGCCGGTTCGGCGCATAAAGCGCATATTCAATCGGAATCCGCATATCCGGAAGACCCAGCTGTGCCTTGACGGAGCCATCGATATACTGCACTGCCGAATGCACGATGGACTGTGGCTGCACCAGCACCGTAATCTGATCCACCGGCACATCAAAGAGCCAATGCGCCTCCAGTACCTCCAGTCCCTTGTTGACCATCGTTGCAGAATCAATCGTAATCTTCTGCCCCATGGACCAGTTCGGATGCCGAAGTGCATCCCGCTTCGTTTTGCCGCGGAGCTCCTCCCGCTTCATGCCGCGGAAGGGCCCGCCGGAGGCTGTCAGCAGCAGCTTTTCGATAGCCGCATGAGGCTCTCCGGTCAGGGACTGCCAGATGGCACTGTGCTCCGAATCAATGGGCTTGATTTCGATGCCGCATTCTTCGGCGAGCGGCATAATGATATGCCCCGCGCAAACAAGTGTTTCCTTGTTTGCGAGAGCCACCTGCTTATGTGCCTTCAATGCCGCAATCGTCGGCTGAATGCCGATCATGCCGACCACGGAAACCACCACCTCGTCGCAGCTCTCCATCGTCGCAAGCTCCACCAGTCCGTCCATGCCGCTCAGCACGCGAACCGGAAGCCCGTAGCTTCGAAAGATCTCTGCCTTTTCTTCATCATAAACGCAGACCGCCTCCGGCTGCAGCTGCTGTACCTGCTTTTTCAGCTGTTCGACGGAGCCGTATACGGCCAGTCCGGTCACCCGGATCTCCGGATCCTCCTTCACCACATCCAGGGTCTGGGTGCCGATCGACCCGGTGGACCCAAGAATCACCAATCTTCTCATTTTAAACTCCTGTTCAGATCTGTCCGGCATCCTCTTCTCTGCCGGATGACGGCATGCGCTTCAGGCATTCTTTTCAGATGAGGAAGCTAAGCGCAAAAAACACCGCCGGTCCGGTGAAAAGCACCGAATCGAAGCGGTCCAGGATACCGCCGTGTCCCGGAATCAGATGTCCGTAGTCTTTAACTCCGTAATCCCGTTTGATGCCCGAGGCGGTGAGATCACCGACCATGGAAATCAGCGCACCGATCCCGCAGGACAATGCACATGCGATGCCCGGATTTGCAATGATCGCAAAGCCATTCCGGAAAACGGACGCATACAGAAAGCCCAGCAGCGCCGCGCCCAGCACACCGCCGACGGCGCCCTCTACGGTTTTCTTCGGGCTCAGAATCGGCGTCATTTTATGCCTTCCGAGAAGCATGCCGACGCAATAGGCACAGGTATCCGAGCCCCAGCTGGCCAGAAAGATAAGCCATACCAGGTACTTACCGTCCGGCAGCTCCCTTGTCTGATAAAGGTAGCTCATCATGATGCCGGCATAGCAGAAGCCGAGAAAGGCCTTGGCTACCTGCGAAATCTTATAGACCGGATAGGTGATGACATAAAAGGACATCAGTGCCATCAGGCTGAGCACAATCATCAGCGGATAGTACTCCTCGGCATGAAACCATACGATGACATAATAAACAATGGTTGTGAGATAGCCGACCAGCCCGATGGAGGTATGCTCCAGATTAAAAACCCGGTACAGCTCGAACAGCCCGGTCATCGAAATCAGAAAGGTCAGCACAAACAGCGGAAGTCCGCCCTGCGGTACCGTAAGCACTGCAATTATGAGAAGCACGATGCCGCTCAGGAGCCGGGTCATGAAGGAGCGAAGCTTCTTTTCATTCTGTCCCTTTTTTAAATTTTCTGTGTCAGCCATAGTAAATCCTCAACGCTTTTCAGGTCTTTTTTCATCGCTTGCGGATACCGTTTATGCATCCGCTCCGGAAATACAAAGGACAGGCAGCCCCTCTGCAAAGCAGCAGAATACGGGTGCCTGTTCCGATCCCGGTTTATTTGGTCTTTCTTCCGCCGAAGCGCCGTTCCCGGCTGTTGAAGCTGTCGATGGCCTTCAGAAGCTCGTCCTTACTAAAGTCCGGCCACAGCACCGGCGTAATATAGTACTCCGCATAGGCACTCTGCCAGAGAAGGTAGTTCGAAATCCGGAATTCACCGGAGGTCCGGATCACGAGATCCGGATCCGGCATGCCGGCCGTATCGAGATACGCCGCAAAATCCTGCTCCGTCAAAGCTTCGATTTCTTCCTCCGTCCGGCCCTCCCGCAGTGCCTTCAGGGTATACTTCCGAACCGCACGGACGATCTCATCCCGCGAGCCATAATTCACTGCAAACACGAAGGTCATACCGGTATTCTGTGCGGTTTCCTCCTCCAGGCGGCGGATGCCGTCCTGAATATCCGGTGCAAAGCGGCTGCGCTCACCGATCATACGGGCACGTACATTGTGCTCGTTGGCGATCTTAATCAGCTTCACCATATAAAAGCGGAACAGCTTCATCAGCGCGCCGACCTCTTCCTCCGAGCGCTTCCAGTTCTCCGTCGAAAAGCCGTAGACCGTCAGGTACTGCACGCCGAGACGGGCACAGTCTGCCACCGTCTTCTCCAGTGTCTCACAGCCGGCCCGGTGTCCGAGGGCCCGCGGCAGACCCTGACACGCCGCCCAGCGGCCGTTGCCGTCCAGAATGATCGCAATATGGGTGGGAATGCTCCGCCCCTCGTTGTTGATGATATCCATCAGACCGTCATCAGCTCCTTATTCTTCGCTTCCACGGACTTATCGATCTTCTCAACCATGTGGTCGGTGAGCTCCTGGATGTCCTTCGTCGCCCGTGCCAGATCATCCTCCGTCATCTCGGAAGACTTCTCGAGCTTCTTTGCGAGATCCATGGCATCGCGGCGAATGTTCCGGATGGCAATCTTTGCATCCTCGCCCTTCTTCTTTACCTCCTTGGTCAGCTCCTTACGTCTCTCCTCCGTGAGCTCCGGGAACACAAGGCGAATGCAGGTGCCGTCATTGACCGGATTAATGCCGAGATCGGACATGTTGATGGCCTTCTCGATCTCCTTCAGCATGCTCTTGTCCCACGGCTGAATCTGGATCAGTCTGGCCTCCGGAACAGAGACATTGCCCACCTGCTGAATCGGCGTCGGTGTGCCGTAGTAGTCCACGGTGATGCGGTCCAGTACATGCGGGTTCGCACGGCCGGCACGGATCGTCGCCAGCTCCTCCATCAGATTGTCATGGGTCTTGTGCATCTTCTCAATGTGAATTGTAAATTGATCATCCATCGTTATACTCCTTCTGCTGCCGTTTCCGGCATTTACCTTTATAATGCTGAGGTCGCCCTCATAAATACTGTATACTTCTGCATTCCCCTGAACTCGGCGAATGCAGGCGGCATGCACCTTACGCGCTTACGCGGGTACCCGTAATGATGCCCTTCAGTGCATTCGATATGCCGTTTTCTTCGTTTAATGAGAAAATCGCCAGCGGCATGTGGTTTTCCATGCACATCACGGAAGCCGCAAGATCGATGACGCCGAGGCGCTGATCCACAACATCCTGAATGCGGATATTATCAAATTTCTTTGCATTCGGATTCGTCTTCGGATCGGAATCATAGACACCGTCAATGGCCTTTGCAAGCAGAATCTCATCGCAGTTCAGCTCGACCGCCCGCAGCACGACGCCTGTGTCGGTGGAGAAGTACGGATGCCCGGTACCGCCGGCACAGAAGACAATGCTGCCCTCCTCCATTGCCTGCACGGCCGCATCCTTATTAAAAAGCTCCGCCATGTCGCCGATCGGAATCGAGGACATCACCCGGGTCTTCAGCCCCTGGGTACGAAAAATCTCCGAAACATAAATGCAGTTCATCACGGTAGCCAGAATGCCGACCTGATCTGCCTTATACCGGTCCACGGCCTCCGACTGACGGCCGCGCCAGAAATTGCCGCCGCCGATCACGATGGCGAGCTGTACGCCCTCCTCCACCGCCGCCTTTACCTCATGTGCCACTTCCCGGATCGTATCATCATCAAAGCCGAAATGCTTCTCACCGGCCAGTGCTTCACCGGAAAGCTTGAGCATGACTCTTCTTTTGTCCTTTGCCATATGATCTCCTTTTCTTCTGCACATGCCCCGCAGGGAATGCGCGATGACCGGATCAGCCGCCGGCCCTGTTCAGCTGTCATTCTACCATACATGCATAAAAGGGTCAAAACAGTTTTACAGATTCTTACGGTTCCGTCATACTGCACCCTGGCCTCCATGCATCAGAAGAGAAAGCCGCACCGGCCGACAGAAGGACTGCCGATGCCTGTTCCTCTTCCGAAAGCAGGC
This sequence comes from Succinatimonas sp. CAG:777, assembly GCA_963650995.1. GTDB lineage: Bacteria > Bacillota > Clostridia > Lachnospirales > Lachnospiraceae > Oribacterium. Next base: position 142,900 of record CAVJMS010000003.1, read on the forward strand.
TCTTAAGATACGACATGATCAGCGCATGAAGTCCATCCATGAAGAAGCGGGCGAGAAGCCGGACATGCTCCTTTGGTTGTTCGTCGGACAGCTTCTGCATTCTGCATCCGTGTTCTTCTTTTTTTCCGGAGGCTCCGGCAGCTGCAGAATACCGGCACTGCTCCTCCGCAAGGATACGGATCAGCTGCTCCGTATGAAGGATGTCCGGTGAAGCATTGGCCTCTTCAAGGAAGGCGCTCTCATCCGTATCCTCCCAGAGATCATCACTCTCCAGCGTCGGATCCTCCGCTTCTTCGGCCTGCGCCGTATAGTCAGAAAGTCGTTTTAAAAGCGCCTGCAGCTCCGCCTCCTGCGCCTTCGTCATCTCAAGCCCTGCTGCCGCCGAGGCCAATGCCTCCATCGGCGTTTCTCCCGTTCGGACATCTCCTCCGCACAGCTTCAGAATCGCTGCCGCTGCATCAAAAAGCCCCTCCGCCGCGCTGCTCCGCGTCGTGCTTTTATGCCGGTCCTGGGCGATATATTGCGCTCTTGCTTCATTCAGGCCGCACAGCCCAAGCTGATGAATCTGCTCGGAAGCCGCCTGCTTCGCCACAAAGTCCCGGATGGCTTCATCCTCTGTATGCTGCATGCGCGCAAGGTCATAGAGCATGGATACCGCCGTCTTCCACGGGTCCGACTTCCGAAGCTCCATATTGGTGCCGATCAGCTGATACGGATGAATCGACGCCCGCCGTATAAAGCCCTCCGCCGTAAGCTCCAGCACCTCGCCGCCCCACAGCGTGCCGTCTGAGCCAAAGCTCGGCGCACCGAGATATACGCCCAGCACCCGGGCTCCCTTTGCGGCGGCCGCCCTTTTATGTTCATCCTTCTCCAGTGCCGACCGGAGTGCACGGTAGCAGCTCTGCAGACGCTGCACCGGCACGCTGTAGTGCTCCGACAGCCGCTCTGCCGCATAGCTCGTCGGAAACTTCGGATACAGATCACAGGCGACGCTGTCCGGCTGCAGCGACCGCGCCGTAAGATCCCCGATCACCTGCTCCGCCAGCTGCTCCCCGATCCGCTGCGGTGACTCCAGCACCGTCGGAAGCGGACGGAACGCGCAGCGCTGCATCCCCTCCGGTGTCTGAAGCTCGTAATACCGAAGCTCCTCCGCACCCAACATAATGGTTATATGTTCTTTCTTCGTATCCATCGTCACCGGCAGCATTTGTTTTATATTTTGCTTCATCGTATTATCCCGCTTTGCCATCAGGTTAAACCGCTTTTTCAACATACACAGCCGTTCAGACCGCACACCACTGGTATGCAATTCTCGGCGATCCATCTTCAATATGGATAATTCCGCATTTCACAAAGCCGTTCTTCTCGATTACGCTTTGCATCGTATGATTATCTGCATGCGTATCGATCCGAATATTCCCGGAAATACGCTTGCAGTGATCCGCTGCGCATCGAAAGAGGCCATGCACCTGACCGTCCCCGGCCACTCGGTGGATGGCAATATACGGATCATCATTCAGCCAGCTTCCGTTTTCGATCCGCCTATAGTTTGGATCTACCTCATCAAACAATGCAAATACGCCATGAATTTCGTCTCCGTCACAGATGACCTTGCAGACTTTCCGGCGAATATCGGATCGGATCAGCTCCGCATCCGGGTAAGCATGCCCCCATTGCGTGGGATTACCGGTTCGAATCATGTAATCCTGTGCATATCCGTAGATTTTCATAATCTCTTCAAAATCCGCATCAACAGCATCTCTTATATTCAGCTTTTCCATATGATATGTCCTCCTACAAAAGGAGCCCCGGTCGCCCGGAGCTCTTCTCAGACCACTCTTCTCGAGAATGATCTGCCCTTTTTATACCACCAGTTTAAACTCTTTCATCAGCTTTGTGCGATACTCCGCATCT
>CAVJMS010000004.1:0-113128 GCA_963650995.1 Succinatimonas sp. CAG:777
CAAATTCCTTTGCAAATCCGTGCGATCCGCCGGAGGCGCTAAGGAAATGCTGATTAAATCAGCATTTCCTTAGCTCATGGCGGTCATGGCCGGCACAATGACGATCACCATGACGATGCCGAGCATGAGAAACAGCGGGAGCAGAAGCTTCGTGCCGGCCTCTTCACCCAGGCGCCGGGCGGTCGTTTTCCGCTGCTCGAAGGCGTCCTCGAGCTCGAGCTCCAGCATGGCTCGAAGGCTTCTGGAGCCGTTTCGCCGGTTCTGCTCGATGAGGCTTATGAGTTTCGTATAGGGCTTCAGATTTACCCGGCGCCCGAAGGCCAGATAGACCTCGGATTCCGGCTGATTCCGCTTAAGCTGTACGAGCATGGTCCGAAGCTCCCGGTAGAGCGGCCGATCCTCCTTGATGCCCCGGCGGATCAGTGCATCATAGTGTTCGGAAATGGTTTCGATCGCAGTCCGTATGGTCAGACCGGCACCGATATAGACCATCAGCTTAGATACCAGCTCAGAGTAATCCAGCATCAGAAGCGTATCCCGCGTTTTCTTTTCCTCCCGCTTCAGCTGCGCCTGCCGCATGTATACAGCCATGGCGGCGACGATGCCGAGAAGCGGCAGCAGAAGATAGCTTCGGTCGGTCGGCTCCTGGTAGGAAATCCGCTGTCCGTCGATCTCCGTGGGGAGGGTCAGCATGTCCTCGCCGAGGCTTCCTTCATCCTGTGAGATGATGGCCTGCTTCAGCTGAAGCAGCAGTGCTTCCGATTTAGAAAGCGTTCGCGGCAGGATATTGATATAGATCCGGCGGGGCTCGGAGTGATACTGCGTTTTCAGATATTTCGCTGTATCCTCTGCATCCTCCGGTACGATATCGGCACTCATGATGAGGGAGAGATACCCGGTGACGATGGTGCCGGCCGGCAGTGTTTCATTGTGGAGCGTACCGTCGCTGTCCAGGATATGACGATAGGTCTGGTAATATTCCCGGGCTGCCTCCCGGCGTTCTGCGTCCGCCGAAGATGCATCCCCGGCCGCTTCTTCGGAAGGCCCGCTGTCCTTTTCGGAAGCCGTCTCCGATCCGTCCGCAGCGGCAGCTTCCGTTTCGGCCGTGCCCGCCGACAGGTCCGTTGTTTCCGATTGCCCGACCGCAGCGTCGGTATCGAGCTCCGGGCAGAAATCCCAGGAGAGGTCAATGCCGTATTCCGGAAGCTCGGTCGGCAGATGAAGATCATGCTGCAGTCCGGCGAAGCTCTCACCCTCCGTCACCACCAGCTCCTCGATCTGTTCATAGACCTCGCGGAAGACGGCGTCCGCCTCCTCCCGGGTATAACGCTTCGGACTCACGGTAATCTCCAGAGGGACCGATGCGTCCTCGCGAATGCCGGAAACCTCCAGAGAGACGGTCTGCTTGCTGCCGCCGTAGCCTTTTCGGAGAAGTCCGCGGCCGTCCTTTAGGATGCCCGGCCCGAGGCCGGAGAGAAAGGCCAGCAGCGTCAGGAGCAGGGAAGCGGCCAGGCAGAGCAGCATCTGCTTCCGGATGTCCGGCGGGATATCCTGCAGCCAATGCTGCAGCTTTTTTATATAGGGGCTCAGCAGACGCTGAAGCTTATTCATGTTTATACCTCAATGTTCATGATGCGTCCGGCCAGCCAGACAGAGCACAGATAGACCAGGAGACAGATCGTCATCGTGATCCTTCCGAGCAATGTCGTATAGAGCGTCCGGAAGAAATCCGGGGATGTAAAGTTCATATATAAAATAATGAGAAAGGGGACCAGATTCATGACGCGCTGCTCATAACGGCGGGCGGCATTCATGGTCAGAATGTCCTCCGAAAGCTGAATCTTGTCGCGAATCACGGAGGCCGTGTGGGAAATAATCTTTACGAGCTGACCGCCGTTTTTCTTTGCGACGGAAAAAACCTCGGCGAAATTGGCCGCATCCTCCAGACCGGAGCGGTATGCAAAGTCCGAAAGCAGCAGCTCCACCGGCTTATGCAGGCTCATGCCGTGCACGATCTGCTCAAACTCCCGTACAATCAGCGCATCCGGTGAAAACAGATGACGAAGCTCTGCCACGGAGGCCCGAAAGGCATTTTCCGTCGAATAGCCGGCACTCAGAAAGGATGAAAGGATGGACAGTGCCTCCTTAAATTGTATAAGCAGCTCCTGCCGCCGCCTTCTGCATAAGGCCGGACGCTGCAGAAACGGATAGAGCAGGCAGACGGGCAGAGATAGAAAAAACAAAAGCCGGCTCTGATAGAAGGTATAGGTGACGAGGGCGGACATCAGCACGGCCGTCAGCAGGAGACGCATGTATTCCGTCGGTGTCAGCACATAGTCGTTATAATCGATCAAGGAGCTTCCGGCAGCTTTGGAGATCCGCAAGCTTTTCAAGAAGCTGACCGTTGTATTTATAAAGCGGGTTAAGCGTGATTTCATTTTGTTCAATGCCGATCACCTCCGATATTTCAAGCACCCGCCGCTTGTGATCGCGGGTGCGGCCCAGGTGGACAATGACGTCGATCGCCGATTCGATCATGCTCCGGATGGCCGGCAGCGGCAGCTCGGCGCCCTGCAGCACCATGGTCTCCAGACGCCGGAGCATATCCTGCGCGGAATTTGCATGGCCGGTGGAGAGACTGCCGTCATGTCCGGTATTCATCGCGTTCAGCATATCCAGTGCCTCCGCACCGCGGACCTCGCCGACGATGATGCGGTTCGGCGACATTCGAAGCGAGGCACGGATCAGATCTGCGATGGAGATGCGTCCCTCGCCCTCTGCATTGGCATTTCGTGTTTCAAGGGAAACGAGATTCGGCACATTTCGGATCTGAAGCTCCGCCGAATCCTCGATGGTGATGACGCGCTCGCCGGTCGGAATATACTGGCTGAGCGCATTCAGAAAGGTGGTCTTTCCGGAGTTGGTTCCTCCGGAAATGAAGATATTGTAGCCGGCCTGTACCAGCCGGGTCAGAAAGGAGGCCGCCTCCTCCGTGAGGGATTCATATTGGATCAGCTTCTCCAGTGTGATGGGCTCCGGAAACTTACGGATCGTGACCGTGGGACCCTTCAATGCAATCGGCGGCAGCACTACATGTACGCGGGAGCCGTCCTCGAGACGGGCATCGACGATGGGGGTGCTGGTATTGACGACACGGTTAATGCGGCTCACGATGCTCTGAATCAGCTCCTCCAGCTGCTCGCGGGACTCAAACTGCCGGTCCCAGCGGGACATCTGCCCCTTTTTCTCGATAAAAATTTCAAGCTCGGAGTTGATCATGATCTCTGTAACCTCCGGGTTGTCGAGGACCTCGGACAGTACATCGAGACGCCGGAAGCTGTTGAATACGGCATTTCGAAGATAGAGCTTATCCGGCAGGCAGAGCGCCGGCCGTTGGTACAGAAGCTCGTCAATGCGGTTATAGAGCTCATCATCACTCAGATTCTGCTGCTCCTCGAGCTCAGCGAGCAGCTGCTGCTTCAGTTCTTTTTTGATTTCGTTTCGCTGTGCGGATGTATGGATCATGGTTCATAGGAAACCGCCTTGCGCGGTTTTTTATCATAGATGTAGTTTCGAATGACGGCAGAGGTGAATTCGGAAAGACGCGGATCCTCGGACGTGCCGGACTCCGGATGCGGGACCGGTACCACCAGCTTCACGATGCGGTCGAGTACCGCGCGGTGGGAAGAAGCGCTCATATACTGCTCGAATGCGGCCAGCTTTCGATGCGGCGCCGCCTCCTCCGTGACCGGCATGAAAATCCAGTCGGCCTCCGGCAGCAGCGCCTCGACCCGGGTCAGCAGGCTGTCGGTATCGACCACGACGGCATCGTATCCGGCATGCATGCGCACGTGCTGCAGAAACCTAAGAAGCTCCTCCGGTTTTATGGAAGCGATATCCTCCGGTGACCGCACCGGCGGAATCAGTGCCACGTCCTGCACATGCATAATCATGGACGACAGCCGCTCGGAATCTAAGCGGTTCTGCATGAAAAAATAGAGTGCGTCGCTCAAGGTACAGGCGGCATTTTCGGTATATAGGCTGGTCCGGGACGATACCTCCTCGAAGCTTAGATAAAGCGTCTTCATATCCTTCGGAAGGATACGGGCGAGGCTCTCGGCGAAGGCGGTTTTTCCGGACCGTCCGATCGGACTGTAGACCATAAACAGCCGCGCCGTGCCCTGCTGTTTCGGAGCCTCTGCGGGCTTCTTCCGGCACTGATAGCCGGATACCAGCTCGCGGAGGATATTTTCACCGGACTGATACTTGTAGATTCGGTTCGGCGCCTCTTCAAGACCTGCATGCCGCGGATCGGTCCGGACCGGCGGCTCCTCCGAGAGCTCGATCATGGAATGAACCGGCAGCGACTGCAGCGCGGTTTTTTCCTGCGGATCTGCATTGGCCAGCAAAAGCTCGATGGGATTCTGCGCTGCAAAGCGCCGGAGCTCCTCGCTGCTTTGAAAGGTATAGACCGTAAAAGGACATTCGCTCCTGGAAGAAGCATATTTCGAAAAACGCTCACAGTAGCTTTTGTCCTGTTCGAGAAGTGCCAGGATTTGTTCCATGACTGCCTCCTTTTTGATGGATGGAATGAAAACGATTATGATTTGTCAGATATAAAGAAGAACACTCCGGTGCAGCGGATCCGGCGAGGGGGGTGCAGGCCGGATCCGACGCTACACAGGAGAAAGGATCAGTCCCGGAATTGCACCGAGAAGAAGGGGAACGGCCAGCGGAAGCGTAGGCGGCTTCGCGGTCATTTTCTGAAAATAAGCTGTTCTGATCAAAAGCTGCCAGCTCAGTGCCAGCAGCAGGCCCGGCAGGAGTATGCGGCTTCCCTCTTCGATTCCGCACCATGCACCGATGAGAGCCATCAGCCGTGCATCGCCTCCGCCTGCATGTGTCAGGGAGGCCAGAAAAAGAAGCATGACGAGCAGGAGAAAATAGAGAAGAATGTACCGGAGCAGCCTTAGAGGAAAGGAGAGCAGCGCTTCCGGTGCCTCGTGAAGAAAAAGACCGAATAAAAAATAGAGATAGACCAGCGCCTTGGGGATGCGCCGATCCTTGAAATCATAGCCTGCAGCGATGGTCAGGAACTGCAGGAGGATGAGTCGGGATACTGTCATGTGGCCTCCGCTCTTGTGATAGATTGAGTATAGAGGACAGAGAGTAACTTGACTATAGTCGCTGTATGAACTATGGTCTGAAAGTCGACCGGAGGGCTGAGACATTCATCTTAGAAAAAAGAAAGAACAGGACAAAAAAGTGACGATTTCTGGATAAAAAGAGCAGAATAGTGCAAAACCTGTCGCTCGTATACAAAACGTGTGATTTTTTCACAGCAGTTTCACCAAGGCTGTCTTGCGTTCATGAAACGGCGCGAGTAAACTGTAAGCAGGTGTTTTAAGAGTGCAAATCTCTGCAGTAAAAGAGGTTAAAATGATATGTCAGAACGTTTAAGCATTAAAATCAAGGATCAGGATAATGTAGCCGTGGCGGTGCATGACCTGCCCGCGGGCACCCGCCTGGAAAGCGGCGTTGTAACCCGTGAAAGCATTCCCCAGGCCCATAAAATCGCCCTCTGTGATCTTCCGGCGGGTGCGGAGATCATCCGCTACGGCGTGGTGCTGGGCTATGCAAAATCAGACATCCCGGCCGGCAGCCGGATCAACGAGCATATGCTGGAGCTTCCGGAGAGTCCGGACTTAAGTGATCTTCCCTGGGGCACCGATCTTAAAGCGCCGGACGAGCTTCCGATGCCGCCCCGCCATAGCTGGATGGGCTATCGAAATGCAGCAGGTCCGGCCGGCACGCGGAATCTCCTGGGCATTGTGACGACGGTTCAGTGTGCCGCCGGCGTGGTGCGCACAGCAGTGGAACGCATTAAAAAAGAGCTGCTGCCGAAGTATCCGAATGTGGACGGGGTGGTCGCCGTTACCCATCCGTACGGCTGCGGCGTGGCCATCAATGCCCCGCTGGCCCATATCCCCATCCGCGCTGTCAAAAATATCATCCGTCATCCGAATTTCGGCGGTGAAATCATGGTCGTCGGTCTTGGCTGCGAGAAGCTGACCTATGACCGTATACTGCCGCCCGAAGACATTCGCCCCGAAAACTGTCTGACGCTCCAGGACTGCAGGGGGCACGATGCAATGATGCAGGCCATCCTCGACATGGCGGAGCAGAAGCTCCGGAAGCTGAACCTTCGTCATCGGGAGGAGCTGCCGCTGAGTGCGCTCTTGATCGGAATGCAGTGCGGCGGCAGTGACGCCTTCTCCGGCATCACAGCCAATCCAAGTGCGGGCTATGCGGCAGACATGCTGGTCCGGGGCGGCGCGACCGTGCTCTTCAGCGAGGTGACGGAGGTGCGCGACGGGGTGCCCATGCTGGCGGCCCGCTGCGTAAGTGCGGAGGTCCGGGACAGGCTGGCGGCGGAAATGAAGTGGTATGATGACTACCTCGCAGCCGGCGGTGTGGACCGGGATGCCAATCCGACGCCGGGCAATAAAAAGGGCGGCCTTGCCAATATCGTCGAGAAGGCCATGGGCTCCATCGCAAAGAGCGGCTCGAGCCCCATCGTGGAGGTGCTTTCCCCGGCGGAAAGGCCCACGAAGCACGGACTCATCTTCGCAGCTACACCGGCGTCGGATATTGTCTGCGGTCCCTCGCAGCTGGCCTCCGGCATCGGTCTTCAGCTGTTTATGACGGGCCGCGGTACCCCGTACGGACTGGAGATTGCACCGGTCATCAAGGTATGCAGCCGAAACGAGATGAAGGAGCAGTGGTTTGATCTTATTGATATTTCAGCCGGGCCGATCGCGACCGGTGAAGCGGAGATTTCGGAGATCGGTACGGAGATTTTTAACATGATTCTGGATGTGGCAAGCGGCATCCGGGAACCGTACAGCGACCGCTACGGCTTCCACAACGATCTGTGCATTTTTAACCCAGCGCCGATCACCTGAATTGGCATCAGGCCCCGGATCTCCGGGGCCGTTTTGAATGTTCACCGCCTTCCCTTCATCTAGCCGAATCCCGTGACTTATGGTAAAATACGGTCGGATTTCCGGATGCAGCAGCATCCGCGGAGCAGAGCGGAGGCGGAATGCTTCCCGGCGGCTCCGGAAAGGATTTTTTATGAATATTATTTTACTGTCCGGCGGCTCCGGCAAACGCCTGTGGCCGCTTTCCAACGATATACGCTCGAAGCAGTTCATCAAGCTCTTCCGGCGGCCGGACGGGAGCTATGAGTCCATGATTGAGCGAGTCTACCGCCAGATCCGCAGCGTGGATCCGGAAGCGAAGGTGACCATCGCGACCTCCCGGACCCAGGTGTCCTCCATTCTGAACCTGCTCGGCCGGGACGTAAATATTTCCGTAGAGCCGACGCGGAGAGATACCTTCCCGGCGATTGCATTGGCGACGGCCTACCTGCATGAAAAATGCGGCGTGCCGGAGGATGAATCCGTTGTGGTCTGCCCGGTGGATCCCTATGTTAATGAGGACTACTTCGAGGCGCTGAAGGACCTTGGCTCCCAGGCCGACCGGCGGGAGGCGAATCTCGTTTTGATGGGCATTTCCCCGACCTATCCGTCGGAAAAGTACGGCTATATTCTTCCGGAAACGAAGGCGGCGGTATCGACGGTCCGCACCTTCAAGGAAAAGCCGGACGAAGCGACCGCCCGGGAATATATCCGGCAGGGCGCACTCTGGAACGGCGGTGTGTTTGCCTATAAGCTCGGCTATGTACTGGACCGGGCCCGGGAGCTTCTTTCCTATACGGATTATACGGACCTGTTTAACCGCTACGGTGAGCTCCCGAAGATCAGCTTTGACTATGCGGTGGTGGAGCACGAAAAGATGATCCAGGTCATGTGCTTCCACGGCGAGTGGAAGGACCTCGGCACCTGGAATACACTGACGGAGGAAATGTCGGAGCCGGTGATTGGGCACGGTATTCTGGGCGAATGCTCTCAGGATGTACACATTGTAAATGAATTGAGTGTGCCGATCCTTGCCATGGGGCTCGAGCATGTGGTGATTTCCGCAAGCCCCCAGGGGATTCTGGTCAGCAATACCGAGGCCAGTGCGCGGATCAAGCCCTATGTGGATAAACTGCCGGACCAGATCATGTTTGCCCGGAAGTCCTGGGGAGATTTCCGCATCCTGGATGTTTCCACCGGCTCCATGCTGGTGAAGCTTTCCATGCGGCCGGGCACCCACATGAGCTATCACGCGCATCATGCGCGGAAGGAGCTGTGGACCGTGACGGAGGGCCGCGGCACGGCCGTAGTGGATGGCACGGTCCGGCAGGTGGAAACCGGTGATGTGGTTTCGATTCCGTGCGGTGCCCGGCATACCATATGGGCCGATCCGGAGCAGCCGCTGACGCTGATGGAGCTTCAGCTTGGGGATGACATTTCATCGGCGGATAAGGTGAAGTTTGAGATGCCGGAGGCATTGGACCCGGCAGAATGAGGGAGTATCCGATGGATTACAGGAAGGAATATGAGCGCTGGTGTGCGCTTGCAAAGGGACAGGATGAGGAGATCCTGCAGGAGCTCATCGACATGCAGACGGATTCATCCCGCATCGAGGATGCCTTTTACCGAGATCTTTCATTCGGGACCGGCGGACTGCGCGGTGTGATCGGAGCGGGCACCAACCGCATGAATGTTTATACGGTGGCGAAGGCGTCCCAGGGACTGGCGAACTATGTCGTCCGGCATTTCGCACCGAATCAGCGCCGCATCGCCGTTTCGCGGGACAGCCGTCTTAAGTCGGATGCATTTGCAGAGACCGCGGCAGCTGTTTTTGCCGCCAACGGCATCGACGTTTATATATATGAAGAGATTATGCCGACGCCGTGCCTTAGCTTCGCCGTGCGGGAATTGCACTGCGCAGCCGGCATCATGGTGACGGCTTCCCATAACCCGGCGAAATATAACGGCTACAAGGTCTATGGTGCCGACGGCTGCCAGATTACGACGGAGGCTGCGGCTGCGATTCTTTCGGAGATCGAGAGGCTTGATCTATTCCGGGATATCCGAAGGACCGGTTTTACGGTCGCCGGTACCCGGGATACTGCCGAAGAGGAGGTACAGGGACGCATCTACCGGATCGGTGCGCAGGTATATACGGACTATGTGGAAGAGGTGAAGCGGCAGTCGGTGCTCGGCCCGGAGGACCGGATCGACCGAGACATTGCGATCGTCTATTCACCGCTCAACGGCACGGGCCGGAAGCCGGTGCTCCGGACGCTCAGGGAATGCGGATATACCAATATCACGCTTGTTTCAGAGCAGGCGATGCCGGACGGGCATTTTCCGACCTGCCCGTATCCGAATCCGGAAATCAAGGAAGCCATGGCCCTCGGCATGGACTATGCATCCCGCGTGCAGGCGGATCTTCTGCTTGCGACGGATCCGGACTGCGACCGCGTCGGCATTGCCGTACGGAACGAGAAAGGAGAATATCAGCTTCTGAGCGGCAATGAAACCGGCATTCTGCTTCTCGACTATATTCTCATGCAGCGCACGAAGCATGGAACGCTGCCGGAGGATCCGGTAATGGTGAAGACGATCGTGACCATGGATCTCGCCGAGCGGATTGCGGCGCACTACGGCGTCCGGACGATCAACGTGCTGACCGGCTTTAAGTTCATCGGCGAGCAGATCGGAAGATTCGAAGAGGCCGGTCATGCGGACAGCTATGTCTTCGGCTTCGAGGAAAGCTACGGCTATCTGAGCGGCAGCTATGTCCGGGACAAGGATGCCGTGAACGGTGCGCTCCTGATCTGTGAGATGTTCTGCTATTATAAGACCGGAGGGCAGAGTCTTCTGGACCGCCTGCAGGAGCTCTATCGAAGCTATGGCTACTGCCTGAATACGCTGCACAGCTTCACCTTCGAGGGAGCGGCCGGCTTTTCGCGCATGCAGGAAATCATGAAAACGCTGCGGCAGCAGGCACCGGCTGCGTTTTCGGATAAAGCGGTCGAAAAGGTACTGGATTACAGCGAGGGGCTGGCTGGCCTTCCGAAATCTGACGTCCTTAAGTATCTTCTCGCGGATCACTGCTCACTGGTGGTCCGCCCCTCCGGCACCGAACCGAAGCTGAAGGTTTATATTTCCGTGAGCGCTCCGGACCGGGACTCTGCCGCACAGTGTGAAGCGGACATCGCGGAAGAATTGAAAAACAGGTTTATTTCTTAGCGGATTAGAACGGCAGGAGCTGAAAAGCCCCTGCCGTTTTACGGTCCGGCCCCTCCGGGCCCCTCTGAACCGACCCATTGTACAGCGTAAAGCGATACAGCAACAGATGTTTAACAGATAAAAAATCTATAAAATTAGCACTCATCACTTGAAAGTGCTAACAATCGCGCTATAATAATCCGTGTAAAGGGGGGAGGGAAGCGGGTGCTTCCGCCTGCACAGGAATGCCGCAGGTTTTCCCCGGATATGGAGGTTCAGACAGTATGAATATCAATAAATTTACCCAGAAATCAATCGAAGCCATCAATCATTGTCAGAGCATTATTTCAGAATACGGAAATCAGTATGTGGAGCAGATTCATCTTTTGTATTCTCTTATCACCATTGATGAAAGCCTGATCGCGCAGCTGCTTAAGAAGATGGGCGTGCCGATGGAGCAGCTGAAGTCCTCCATCACCGATGAAATCAGCCGTCTTCCGAAGGTATCCGGCGCCGGACAGATGTATTTCTCCCAGGCAGCCAACCTGGCCCTCACGAAGGCGGAGGAGCATGCGAAGTCCATGGGCGATGAGTACGTGTCCGTCGAGCACATTTTCCTGAGCCTTATGAAGGAAGCGGATCCGACCCTGAAGAAGCTGTTTAAGCAGTACAATATTACGAAGGACGGCTTCCTGAAGGCCCTTGCAGAGGTGCGCGGCAACCAGCGCGTGCTTTCCGACAATCCGGAGGACAGCTATGACACATTAAATAAATACGGCTATGAGATGGTGCAGCGCGCCCGGGATCAGAAGGATGACCCGATCATCGGCCGCGATGACGAAATTCGGAACATTATCCGTATCCTGAGTCGGAAGAGCAAGAACAATCCGGTGCTGATCGGCGAGCCGGGCGTCGGCAAGACCGCCGTCGTCGAGGGACTGGCCCAGCGCATCGCGAAGGGCGAGGTGCCGGAGAGCCTGAAGGATAAGAAGATTTTTGCACTCAACATGGGCTCCCTGGTGGCCGGTGCGAAGTACCGCGGTGAATTTGAGGAGCGTCTGAAGGCGGTGCTCGATGAGGTTCGGAAGTCCGACGGACAGATCCTTATGTTCATCGATGAGCTGCATACCATCGTGGGTGCCGGAAATCAGGAGGGCTCGCTGGATGCCGGCAATATCCTGAAGCCAATGCTGGCCCGCGGTGAGCTGCACTGCATCGGTGCGACAACCTTAAACGAATATCATAAATACATTGAGAAGGACGCCGCGCTGGAGCGCCGTTTCCAGCCGGTGATGATCGATGAGCCGTCGGTGGAGGATACCATTTACATTCTCCGCGGCATCAAGGAAAGCTATGAAAAGTATCACGGCGTCAGCATCAGCGACAACGCCCTCGTGGCGGCGGCGACCCTCAGTGACCGTTATATTTCGGACCGTTTCCTTCCGGACAAGGCCATTGACCTCGTGGATGAGGCCTGCGCCATGGTGAAAACCCAGATGGAATCCATGCCAGAGGACATGGCGGCCCTTCAGAGTAAAATCACGCAGCTTAAGATGGAGCAGATCTCGCTGAAGAAGGAGGATGACACGCTGTCGAAGCAGCGCCTTCAGGACATTGAGCGGGAGCTTGCGGAGCTGCAGGGACAGTTCGATGCGAAGCAGGCCCAGTGGGACAATGAAAAGAAATCCGCCGGAGATCTGCAGTCCCTTCGGGAGCAGCGTGATCAGCTGAAGAAGGACATGGATCGGGCCATGCAGCAGGGCGATTATGCAAAGGCCTCCCAGATTCAGTATGCGGATCTGCCGGCCCTTGAGAAAAAGCTGAAGGATGCCGAGAGCAGCGTGCACGGTGAGGATCAGGCACTGCTTCAGGAAACCGTCAGTGAGGAGGAGATCGGCCGTATCGTCAGCCGCTGGACCGGCATTCCGGTATCGAAGCTCAATGAATCCGAGCGCTCGAAGGTGCTGCATCTCGATGATGAAATCCACAAGCGTCTGGTGGGACAGGATGAAGCGGTGGAGAAGGTTGTGGAGGCCATTCAGCGCTCGAAGGCCGGCATCAAGGATCCGACACGTCCGATCGGCTCCTTCCTCTTCATGGGACCGACCGGCGTCGGAAAAACCGAGCTTGCCAAGGCCCTTGCCCAGAATCTTTTTGACGATGAAAATGCCATGGTCCGGATCGACATGTCCGAGTATATGGAAAAATACTCGGTATCCAGACTCATCGGTGCCGCTCCCGGCTATGTCGGCTACGAGGAGGGCGGCCAGCTGACCGAGGCCGTACGCCGGAAGCCGTATTCGGTGGTGCTTTTTGATGAAATCGAGAAGGCCCATCCGGATGTCTTCAACATCCTCCTGCAGATTCTCGACGACGGCCGCATCACCGACAGTCAGGGGAAGACCGTAGACTTTAAGAATACCATCATTATCCTGACCTCCAATCTCGGCGCCCAGTATCTTCTGGAGGGCATCGATGCAAACGGAGAGATCACGGAGGAGGCGAGAAAGGAAGTGCAGGATGAGCTGTTCCGTTCCTTCCGGCCGGAATTCCTGAACCGTCTTGACGAGATCATCATGTTTAAGCCATTGACGAAGGAGAACATCGGCCATATCACAGAGCTTATGGTGGCGGATATCAACCGGCGTCTTTCCGACCGTCAGCTGAAGCTCGAGCTCAGTACAGCTGCAGCCGATTATGTCACCGAGCATGGCTATGATCCGCAGTTTGGTGCACGTCCGCTGCGCCGCTACATTCAGAAAAATGTGGAGACCCTGGTTGCCCGCATCATCCTGGAGGACCGGGTGAAGGAGGGCGATACGATCCGCATCGACGTACAGGATGGCGAGCTGAAGGCGGAGATTGCCTGAGGAAGGAAGCTCCTTCCGGCCCCTTTTCTGCGGGATAGATCGGAAATCGTAAGATAAATACTCAGGAAATCCGTATTTCCTAAGCATTCTGACGTGTATTCTGTGCTATACTGCCTTTAAGACAGGAACAGAAAGCCTTGAAGGAGAATGATATGAGACGGAAGACCTGGATGAAGCTTCTTGCAGCTGTAGCTGCAATGACCCTGATGAATGCACTGCCGGCGATGGCCGCATGGCAGTATACCCTGCTCGGCCCGACGGCGGTCTGGACAGAGAGCACGACCGGACAGCAGGTGACGGTATTTGCCGGACAGGCGGCGCCGGACGGTACGCCGGCTCCGACCATGACGGTGACCGCGGCGACCTACAGCAGTGCTGCAGCCCTTCAGCAGAGCACCGCCCAGACGGTAGCTGCGGCCAATGCAGCCGCCGATGCGGCGAAGGCGGCCCGCGGGGGCAATACCTCGAGCGGCGGTACACCGACAAGTGAGGAGCTGGCGGCGAATACAGCCGCGGCCAATGCCGGACTTACGCAGGGCACGGTGACCACCATCACGAAAACATTAAGTAAGAGCGGAAGCAATAGCAGCAGCACGTATACCAATGCAACGCTGCCGACGATCAAAACCGGCGAGCAGACAAATGGTACGGAGCAGCTGACGGCGGGGGTTTATACTTCCCCGACCGGCACGACGGCGTCGGGCACGCAGACACAAAGCTCCATTACGACCTCTGCGGCTGCACCGAAGACGACACCGATTGCCGGTACGGGCACAACCGCGCAGACGACGACCCAGACGACATCGACGACGCAGAGTACGGCGTCAACGACCCCGTCGACCGCTCAGAGTACCGCTGCGCAGACCGCGGCGTCCGCAAATGTGAGTCAGACCGCTGCGACGGCCAGCTATACCGGTACGCTTCCGTCCACCGGCGCCGGCAATGTGAATACCTTTACGACACCGAACGCGCAGTGACGAAGTGATTGACTTCGGAATCCGGTCGGTGCGGCGTATGGCCGGTTTCGGCACAGCTGGAAAAAGAAGAAGAACTATGGTAGAATAAACCCCAAATGCGCAGAAACGCATCTGGGGTTTGTTTTATGGATGAAAATAAAGTAAAGGCAGCAGATACCGACATCGTAATCGATGCAGAGGGTATCACGAAGGTATATCGATTATATGACCGGCCGGTGGATCGGCTGAAAGAGGCCATGAGCATCCGGCACCGGAGCTATCACCGGGATTTCTATGCGCTGAAATCCGTGAGCTTTCAGGTTCGGAAGGGCGAGGCCGTCGGCATCATCGGCACCAACGGCTCCGGCAAGTCCACGATTCTCAAGATCATCACCGGCGTGCTGACGCCGACGGAGGGGGAGGTCCGCATCCGCGGCATCATCTGTGCGCTGCTTGAGCTGGGGGCCGGCTTCAATCCGGACTATACCGGCATTGAAAATGTATACATGAACGGCACCATGATGGGCTTTACGAAGGAACAGATGGATGCGAAGCTGCAGGAGATTCTGGACTTTGCGGACATCGGTGATTTCGTTCATCAGCCGGTGAAGAACTATTCCTCCGGCATGTTCGTCCGGCTGGCCTTCGCCCTCTATGTGGCGATGGATCCGGAGATTCTGATTGTGGATGAAGCACTGTCGGTCGGCGATGTCTTCTTCCAGGCGAAATGCTACCACCGCATGGAGGAGCTTCGTCGGAACGGAACCACGATTCTGATGGTGACGCATGATCTCGGATCCGTCATGAAGTACTGCGACCGGGTGGTGCTCCTGAACAAGGGCGAGAAGGTATCGGAGGGACTGCCGGGCGATATGGTGGACCTCTATAAGAAGATCCTGGCCGGACGCTTCACCGAGGAGGATCGGCAGTACGCGCAGCACAAGGCGGACGCAGAGGCCGCGGCCGAGTTTATCGACGGACAGAATTTCGGCGTGGACAGTGTCGGCGCGGCTGCATTGACCGACTGTGAAGAAAAGGAAGACGGCGGTCTCATGCAGGATCATCTGAATTTGAATCCGAACGTACAGCATTACGGTGACGGCCGGGCCAGCATCTGGGATCTCGGCATCCTGGATCAGCGGGGAAAGCTGAGCAACGTGCTCGTAAAGGGCGAGACCTTTTCGATCAAGGAGCGCATCCGCTTCCATGCGCCGCTCGAGGCACCGATTTTTACCTTCACGATCAAGGACAAGCGGGGCGCCGATCTAAGCGGCACCAATACTCTGATTGAGGGCTGCGATATCCGGCCCGTGAAGGCCGGCGACGAATACATCTGCACCTTCACGCAGCGGATGACGCTGCAGGGCGGCGAATATCTCCTCAGCATGTCCTGTACGGGCTTTGAGGAGGGCGAGCATGTGGTCTATGACCGAAAATACGATGTCGCATCCATCACCGTGCTTTCCAACAAGAACACGGTCGGTGTATACGATATGGAGTCACAGGTGACTCTGGAAAGGCATGACAGCTAATGGATTTTTCACGTTATATCACAAATACCGTTGAATGGTTTTATTTTGAAGATCTGACCTCCGGACGTGAACGGGATGCCTCGGTGCTGGTGCTGGGCGACAAGGAAACGACCGGCCCCTTCGTTACGCTGCTTGAGCAGCGGGTGCATCAGGTATCCCGCCGTCTCGATGACGGCGCTTATGACTACATTGTGATTCCGGTGCTGACCAACAAGCTGCTCCGCATGTTTCAGGGGGATCCGGAGACTATGCTCCGGACCCTGCAGGAAACGTGGCTTAAGAAGGGCGGCAGCATTCTCCTCGGCATCGAAAATGCACTGGATATTGATCGGATGGCCGCCGACAACCGGAAGGAGGAGATCCGCTATCTCCGTTTTTCAGAGCTTGAGGCCCTTCGTGCGGCCCTTCGTGCAGCACAGCCGGAGGCCCGGGAGACGCTCTATTATCTGACGCCGGAGCTTTATGTACCGCTTCATTTCTATACGGAGGAGCGGATGCCGGAGGTCTCCGATGAGGACGAAAAGACCGCACTTCTGATTCAGGAGAACTGCTTCCGTGAATTTGCGCCGGCCTATTTCTATATTTATCAGCCGGAGGGCAGCGTCCGCCCGAAGGTGCGGGATTACCGGCGCTTCCGCCCGTACTACATCAAGTACAACTCTACGCGAAAGCCGGAATACGGCATCAAGACCATTCTCTACCGGGACGACCAGGGGAAGCGCTTTGCCGTGAAGGCAGCCATTACCCCGGAGGCCAATGCCCATGTCAATGCACTCAGCGAGAGAGCGGAGCTGATCGCCGCGGCGAATCCGCAGCTTCAGGTGCTGCGGGCGGTCGAGACCAGCCGTGCGCTCGGTACCTATCAGCTTCTGAGCTATCAGCGCTATCCGTTTACGGAGGGGAAGAGCCTGAGCGATATCCTGAGCGCCCTGATCCGGGACGGCGTCGCGCCGCTGAAGGAGCTGGCAGAGACCGTAGACCTGGTGCTCGGCGCCCGGGAGGGCACGCTGCAGCCGGCCAATCTGGACTGCCAGTTTGACAATGTCATCATGTGCGGTGAGAAGCCGACGCTGATTGACTGTGAATGGGTATTTGACAAGCCGGTGGAGGTGCGCTTCCTTCAGTACCGCATGCTCTACTACTGGTATATGGAGTTTCGCGCGCTGCTGGCCTATGACGATGTATTTTCCTTCCTTCGAAACTTCGGCTTTTCGAGGCAGGAGGCCGAGGTGCTGTATGCCCGGGAACAGAGCTTCCAGGCGGATATTCACGGTGCGGATGGTGAGAAAACCCATGCCTATCTCTGCGATAAGGTGACGGTGCGGGATTTCCGCGCTCTGCAGCAGGAATATGACAAGGCGATGACGATCATCAAGGACCTGCAGCGCAAGGTGGACGAGCAGGATATCACGGTCCGGAAGGAGCGGGAGGTGACCCGGCTGACCCAGGTGCATGCCGTGAACCTGACAAACGTCATCAAGGTGCACGAGCGGGATATTCAGACCCTGATTCAGGAGCGGGATTACTATATGAAGCGTCAGAGCCTGAAGGCCCGCCTGGAGACGCGGATCCGGAACGGATACAATCATCATTTCCCGGTCGGCTCCCGGAAGCGGAAGCTGCTGGGCTATGTCGGAAGTACGATCCGTCATCCCGGAAAGATGATGCCGATGTATTTCTCGGAGGACGGCCGGAACCGCATCCGCGGCGATTTCAATGTCGGCGGCCGGTATCTGAGCTACGGCCGGGTTCGGTTTGAGCGCGCGGAGACACCACTCGTCAGCATTGTCATTCCGTGCTACAACCAGATTGATTATACCTATCAGTGTCTGATCAGCATCAAGGAGCATACGGATTTTGAAAAGACGCCGTATGAGGTCATTATTGCAGACGATGTTTCGACGGATGCCACGCGGGAGATCGGCATGTATGCGGACAACCTCGTGCTGGCCCGCAACCGGGAAAACATGGGCTTTCTTAAGAACTGCAACCAGGCAGCGTCCATTGCCCGCGGTAAGTATATTTTCTTCCTGAACAACGATACGGAGGTGCAGGAGGGCTGGCTGTCGTCTCTGGTAGAGCTGATCGAGCGGGACGAGAGCATCGGCATGGTGGGCTCGAAGCTGATCTATCCGGATGGGCGTCTCCAGGAGGCCGGCGGCATTATCTGGTCGGACGGCTCCGGCTGGAACTACGGCCGTCTGCAGGACCCGGAGGAACCGGAATACAATTATGTAAAGGAAGTAGACTATATTTCCGGTGCGGCCATCATGATCCGCACGGAGCTCTGGAAGGCGATCGGCGGCTTCGATGAGCGCTTCGCACCGGCGTACTATGAGGATACGGATCTTGCCTTTGAGGTACGAAAGCACGGAAAGAAGGTGATGTTCCAGCCGAAGTCCGTCGTGATCCATTACGAGGGCATTTCGAACGGTACGGATACCTCGGATACCTCGGGGCTTAAGCATTATCAGGTGGTCAATCAGGAGAAATTCCGTGAGAAGTGGGCATCGGAGCTCCGGGAGCAGTGCGTCAATGACGGCAATCCGAATCCGTTTGATGCCCGCGAGCGGGGACAGCATCGGCCGTGCATGCTGATGATCGATCATTATGTGCCGACCTGGGACAAGGATGCCGGCAGCAAGCTGGATTACCAGTACATGCAGCTCTTCCTCCGGGAGGGCTGGCGCGTGAAGTTCCTCGGGGACAATTTCGCCCATGAGGAGCCGTATACGAGCGCACTGGAGCAGCTGGGCATCGAGGTGCTCTACGGTGCGAAGCTGCAGGCGGACATCTGGAACTGGATTGAGCGGAACGGCCGCTTTATGTCGATCGCATATCTCAGCCGTCCGCACATTGCGACACGCTATATTGACTTTATCCGGGAGCATACGGAGCTGAAAATCATCTACCATGGCTCGGATCTTCATTCGCTTCGTCTCATGCGGGAATATGCCATTGATCATAATGAAAAGACCCGGGAGGAGGCGGAATACTGGCATGATGTCGAGTATGCAGTGATGCGGAAGGCCGATATGAGCTACTTCCCGTCCGAGGTGGAAGCGGAGATCGTTCATAAGGAGGATCCGACCATCCATGTGAAGGCCATTACCTCCTTCGTCTATGATACACCGGCGGTGCTTGATGAGAACTATGCAGACAAGCAGGGACTTCTGTTTGTCGGCGGCTTCGCGCATCCGCCTAACAAGGACGGCCTTCTTTGGTTTGTGCAGGAGATTCTGCCGAAAATCAAGGAGACGCTTCCGGATGTGGTGCTGCATGTCATCGGCTCCAATGCAGATGACGAGGTGATGGCGCTGAATGCGCGTCCGGATGTGGATGTGCTCGGCTTCGTCAGCATTGAGAAGCTGGATGAGATGTACCGCCGAAGCCGCGTGGTGGTGGTGCCGCTGCGCTTCGGCGCCGGTGTCAAGGGCAAGGTAGTGGAGGCACTCCATGCCGGTACGGCCGTAGTGACCACAAGCTGCGGTGCGGAGGGCATCCCGGGTGCGGAGACGGCCCTGCGAATCCAGGATGATCCGGTGCAGTTTGCAGAGGAGGTCATCCGTCTTTACCGCAGTCCGCGGGAGATTGAAATGCTGTCGCACCGTGCGGTTCAGTTCATCGCCGACTTCTATTCACCGGACGGCGCCTGGGCGAAGATCCGGGAGGACTTTGAGACGGCAGAGAAGAAGGAATCATGAAACGAAAAAAATATAAGCATTGCTTTGCGGTGGCGGCCTATGGGGAGTCACCGTACCTGCCGCTTCTCCTGCATTCGCTGAAAATGCAGAGCATAAAGAGCCGAGTGATCATCTGTACCTCGACGCCGAACCGCTATATTACGCGTCTGAGTGCAGAATACGGATATCCGGTCTATGTCCGGAACGGGGCCCACGGGCTGCAGGCGGACTGGAACTTTGCCTATGAAATGGGCGCCGGAGAGGCACGTCTGGTGACGATCGCGCACCAGGATGATCTTTATTTTCCGGATTATACGAAGGCACTTTTATATGCGTTTTTGCATTATCCGGATATGTCCGTGTTCTGCTGCCGCTACGATACCATCGACGGCCGGGGAAATACCATCGACGGACGCGCAGAGAGCGTGAAACGTCTCCTCCGGCTTCGGCTCCGCCGTCACGATCGGGCGGATCGGACGGCGGTGAAGCTGTCGGCCCTTCGCTACGGAAACGGCATCGGCTGTCCGAGCTGCACCTACCATACGGCGTACTGCCCGGCACCGCTGTTTCGGAATGACTATAAGTTTGTGATTGACTGGGATACGCTGATCCGCCTTGCGGAAGCACCGGGACGCTTTATCTGCATCGAGAAGCCGCTGATGGCCTATCGTGTGCATGCCGGCGCGGAGACCATGCGGAATATCGAGAACCATAATCGTGAAAAAGAGGAGCAGATGATGTTCCGAAAGCTGCATTCAGCGCCGGTGACGAAGCTGCTGATGCATTTCTATAAGAAGGCCTATGGAGCATATAAGGAAGAGAACAGCTGAATCGAGGATATTAACGGGAGCAGCCCTGCTGCTGCTTCTTTTATTTGCCCTGTTTATCAACCGCCATATTAAAATCAAGGCGCTGTACGGGGATGATCTTTACCTATGGTCCTTCTACGGCTGCGAGGATTTCTGGTCCTTCACCTTCCCGAAAACCACGAAGGGAAATTTCCGGCCGTTCTACTGGGCGGTCAGCTATCTCGAATTCCGGCTGATCGGTCCCCATGTCGGATGGTATGCGGGCTTCAATGTACTTCTGAATGCCGGCATATCCTGGGTGATCTACTCCTTCAGCCGGCGGCTGAGCGGCCTTCGGCGGGGCGGCCGGATGGGGCTCCTCGGACAATGTGTCGGGCTTCTGACCGGCGGACTGTATCTCCAGTCGCACTTTGCAGCCTATCAGATCGCCCAGGTCCTCGGACTTCTGGAATCGCTTGCACTGCTGCTTTCGATTCTGACGCTCTGGTTTCTCTATGATTATATGGAGGGGCTTGGCTTTCGAAGCTATGCGCTTTCGTGCCTCAGCTTTTTCCTTGTGATTTTCACCCATGAACGCTATATTGCACTGGCACCGCTGTTTTATCTTGCGGTGCTGACGCAGCATTTGATGAACCGCCGTACTGGACGCCGAAGCTTTCCGCTTCTGCAGCTTTTGATGCCGGTTCTGATGCTCGGTATTTTCTTCGGTGCCCGGATATGGGTGGCCGGTGAGGCGATGCCGATCGGCACCGCCGGAACGAAGGTGCAGGATACATTTTCCCTGATCCAGGCGCTTCAGTATGCCTTTATGCAGGTGGCGTATATTTTCGGTGTCAATGCCGGCGAGAAGCTCTTCTGCGGCATCCATTTCCTGGACTCTGCGCGTTATGTACAGCTTCTGGTGGCGCTGAGCTGCGGGGTTCTTCTTTTTATGGTGCTTCTCTATCTCCGGACGGTATGGAGAAAGGGCAGCATTTCACCCCGTCTGATCGGTGAAAATCTCCTGTTTATTTTCTTTATTGCACTCTGCATCGGTGCAAGCTCCATCACGATCCGGCTCGAAACGCGCTGGGTCTATGTGAGCTATACGGCGGCGCTTCTGTATCTGTCCTATATGCTCGGGCGGATCCGACGGCATTCAGGCGCCGGAGATCGAAGGGCCGTCAACGTGAAGGCTGCAGGACGGGGCGGACGGACCGCCGTGCTTTTTGCAGGCGGCTTTCTGCTCTACGGACTCCTGATGACGCCGGTGGAGCATTATGACCGCATGCATTACTCGGATATTTTCTTCTTCCTCTCCCAGGACCGCGTGAATTCGCTTGCAGACCGTACGATCAATGCAGTCGGCGCGGAGAACTTCCTCGGGAAGAAGCAGGTCTATATTTTCTATAATTATTATGAAATGACGGATTTCTATGCGGAATATTTTTATAAGCCCTTTGATCCGGAAAAGAGCGGACAGGGGACGGAAATCCATTTTATTGATACGCCGGAGGATCTGCCGGAGGATGCGACGGAAGAGAATTCGATCGTACTGCTGGAGTATCATGAGCGGGAATACCTGGATGTAACACTGCAGGCATTCGGAAAGGCGGCATGGGATGACATCGCATAAGGACAGGTTAAAGCTTCTCCTTCCGTTTCTCGGTGCGGCCTTTTCGGTCTGGTATGTCCTGCATGCCACGGTGGATGTGGTATATTCCGACTATATACGGCTTGTCAACAGCTATCTGTCGGATATTTCCTTCCGGGACAGCTTTTTCGTGCCGGACATTCTGACACGGATTCCGATCAGTTATCCGATCCGCTGGATCAATGTACATTTCTTCGGCTATTCGGTGCAGTTTGACCGGATGCTCGGCATTCTCGGGCTTTTTCTTACGATGCTTGTAATGTCACGGTATCTGATGCGGGAACATGCGGCATGGGTGCTCTGCCTCATCGTTATGCTGACGGGATTCGGACTGGATAAATGGGAGCTTCTCATCAACGGCTCCGGCTATGCACATTTTCTGAGCTACAGCCTTTTCTTTTATCATTATTTCGTACTGGAACGAGTGTTTACCGGGACAGCGAAACGATGGGATACGGCGCGGCTCTGTCTTCTTCCGTGGATATCGCTCCTCGCGGCAGGACCCTATATCGTGCAATATACGGCGACGCTGCTGGCCGGAATCGCTTATCTTTGGTTTCTCAGAAACCGGAACCTCCATCGGCGGCTGCTTCCGCTGTATGGGCTCTGTGCGCTGCTGCCGCTTTTTCTGTACCTTTTAAGCAACACATGTGCGATTTATGAACATCCGGTGGAGGACATCGGACTTCTCACGACGCTTCGCAGCTATCCCGGATTTTCTGTGCATTTTCTTCTGAACGGCTTTGCGTCCACGGTGCTTTCCGGTTCGGTGTTGGAGACGCTGCTCGCGGCCGGACGCCTCAGCCGACATGCGGTCTATGTCCTGGGGGCCGTGGTGGTGCTTTTTTACGCAGTTTCGGTCATTCTGTACTTTCGAACCGGACAGTACCGGCGGACGATTTTTCCGCTTCTCCTTCTTGTGAGCGGCGCCGGCAGCCATCTGCTCGTATTTCTGTCCCGGTATCTGTATCTTACAGAGGACTATGCATGGCAGAGCCGCTACGGGATGCAGTACCTCCCGGGCACCCTCGGGCTTCTTCTGATCTACGGTTCTGCAGCTTCCTATTACGGCCGGAGACTTCGGACAATGAAGACGGCCGCTTCGGCTATGGCACAGCCGTCCGGGAAACGGAGCGCCGGGCGCAGCCGCCGGAGACCGGAAGAAAGGGGCAGCCGGATCGAAGCGGCGGCGTTCCTTTTCCTCTCGCTGCTTCTGCTTCTTTCCTTCACGCTGGGCAGCTGTTATACTGATAAGCACGAAATAGAGACCATGCCGTTTCGAAAGACGTATTTCGCCTCAATGGCGGCATCCGCGCGGCAGTATGAGAGCCTGTCGGATACAGAGCTCAATGCCATCTTTGAGTATCATCACGGCGAGGACCGGGTACGGCATGCACTGAATATATTAAAGGAAAAACACCTAAATGTTTTTCAGGAGTGACTATGAAAGTTCTGATTTTAGCAGGGGGCTTCGGCACACGCATTTCGGAGGAGTCGCATCTTCGTCCGAAGCCGATGATCGAGATCGGAGAGATGCCGATTCTCTGGCATATCATGAAGTATTACTCAAGCTACGGCTATAATGACTTCATCATTCTGGCCGGATACAAGCAGTATGTGATTAAGGAATACTTCGCAAATTATTTTCTTCATAATTCGGATGTCACCTTCGATCTCAGCAGCAATCAGATGGAGGTTCACAACAATATGAATGAGCCGTGGCGGGTGACGATCGTGGATACCGGGCTTCGTACCATGACCGGCGGCCGGATGAAGCGCGTGCAGAGCTATGTCGGGGACGAGCCCTTCATGCTGACCTACGGCGACGGCCTGTCCGATGTAGATCTTGATGCGCTGATGAAATTCCATCGCTCCCACGGACGGATTGCCACCATCACCACCGTATCCTTGGCGCAGCAGAAGGGCGTACTGGATATCGACAGTCAGAACCGGATCCGGGCCTTCCGGGAGAAGGAGCAGGAGGACGGCGCCATTATAAATGGCGGCTTCATGGTATTCCAGCCGGAGATTTTCCGTTATCTCACGGATGACCGCTGCGTGCTGGAGCAGGAGCCGATGCATCGCCTGGCGGCCGACGGCGAGCTGATGAGCTTTTATCATGCCGGCTTCTGGCAGTGCATGGATACGCAGCGGGAGAAGAAGCTTCTGGAGGAGCTGTGGGCCGGCGGGCATGCACCGTGGTGCCGAAAAGTCTAAAGAAATGCTGATTTCATCAGTATTTCCACGGACGCAGCATAAACAGGCAGAAAAGGACAGGCTATGACGAAATTTGAACTGCTGGAGCAATTTTACAGAGGAAAACGGGTGCTGGTCACCGGACATACCGGCTTCAAGGGCAGCTGGCTCTGCAGCATGCTGCTTCTCCTGGGGGCAGAGGTATACGGCTATGCGCTGGCGGCTCCGACGGAGCCGTCGCTCTATGAGATTCTGCAGCTTGAAAAATGCATGCACTCGGAGATCGGGGATGTTCGTGATTATGAAAAGCTGAAACAGTATGTAGACACGGTCCAGCCGGACGTGGTGCTGCATCTTGCGGCACAGCCGATCGTCCGCACCTCCTATATCTATCCGCGGGAGACCTTCGAAACCAATGTCATGGGGACGGTAAATCTTCTGGAAGCGGTTCGGAACTATAACCGGACACATCTGGTTCCAGTTTCATCCCTTCTCAATGTCACCACCGATAAGGTATATGAAAACCCGGAGCAGGCGGACCATGCCTTCACGGAGGGGGAGAAGCTGGACGGCTATGATCCCTACAGCAATTCAAAATCCTGCTCCGAGCTCGTGACGCACAGCTATCAGCGCTCCTTTTTCAATGCATCCGTGTCTCCGGACGGCGCGGTGACATCGATTGCGACGGCCCGCGCGGGCAATGTCATCGGCGGCGGTGATTTCGCAAAGGACCGCATCCTTCCGGACTGCGTACGGGATACCATGGCGGGAGAGACCATTCATGTACGGAATCCCTACAGCACGCGTCCGTACCAGCATGTGCTGGAGCCGCTCTATGTATATCTTCGGATCGCCATGACGCGCCTGGAAAAGGGGCATGCATCCGGAGCAGACAACTGCTATAATGTCGGACCGGATGAGGAGGATGCATTAACGACGGGTGCACTGGCGGATTTATTTGTGAAATACTGGGGCGATGCTGCGTCCTGGCAGAGCGATGCCGAGGCGAATGCACCGCACGAGGCGTCGTACCTTCGATTAAACACCGACCGGCTGAAGCAGACCTTCGGATGGCATCCGCGCTGGCATGCGGCCGAAGCCGTGCAGGAAACGGTTTCCTGGTACCGGGCATGGGCGGCGCATGCGGACATGAAGAACGTAACGGAGACGCAGATCCGGACATTTTTAGCTGATCAGGCAGAAAAGAGTACAGAATGACAGAAAAGACAGAGCAGCAGGCCAGGGAGGAAATCCTTCAGCTGGTAGCAGAGTATGCAAAAAATTATAAGGTGACGGCGATGCAGAAGCCCTATCATGCGGGGGACCGCATCCCTTATGCAAGTCGTGTATATGATGAGAAGGAGATGGTGAATCTCGTGGACAGTGCCCTGGAGTTCTGGCTGACTGCCGGACGCTATACGGAGGCATTTGAAAAGAAGCTCGGCGAGTACCTCGGCGTGCGTTATGTGAGTCTGGTGAATTCCGGCTCCAGCGCAAACCTTCTGGCCTTCAGCGCGCTGACAAGTCCGCTCCTCGGAGAACGGCGGGTGAAGCGGGGCGATGAGGTGATCACGGTGGCCGCCGGCTTTCCGACGACCGTCACGCCGATCATCCAGTACGGTGCGGTTCCGGTCTTTGTCGATGTAACGCTGCCGACTTGTGACATTGACGTAACGAGGCTTGAGGAGGCCCGGTCCGAACGGACGAAGGCGGTGATGCTGGCCCATACGCTCGGAAATCCCTTTAACCTGAAGGCGGTGAAGGAATTCTGTGACCGTTATCAGCTTTGGTTAGTTGAGGATAACTGCGACGCTCTGGGCTCCACCTATACGCTCGATGGGGAGACCTGCAAGACGGGCTCCGTCGGAGATATCGGAACCTCCAGCTTCTATCCGCCGCATCATATGACGATGGGCGAGGGCGGCGCCTGCTATACAAAAAATCCGCTGCTTCACCGCATCATGCGCTCCATTCGTGACTGGGGACGGGACTGCTGGTGTGCACCGGGGCATGATGACACCTGTCATCACCGCTTTGACGGACAGTACGGCGAGCTGCCGAAGGGCTATGATCATAAGTATGTATACAGCCATTTCGGCTATAATTTGAAGGCGACGGACATGCAGGCCGCGATCGGGTGCGCGCAGCTTGAAAAATTCCCGGATTTTGTGGAGAAGCGGAAGCATAATTACCGCTTTCTGCGGGAGAGGCTCGTGCAGGGCGGCGCAGAAAAAGCACTGATTCTTCCGGAGGCTGAGAAAAATTCGGATCCGAGCTGGTTCGGTTTTCTGATGACCTGCCGGGAGGGCGTAGACCGGGAGAGCGTTGTTCGTTACATGGAGGAGCACGGCGTACAGACCCGCATGCTCTTTGCCGGAAATCTCGTAAAGCATCCGTGCTTCGATGAGATGCGGGCGAGCGGCGAGGGCTACCGCATTGTCGGCACGCTGGATGTGACGGACCGCATCATGCGGGATACCTTCTGGGTCGGACTGTATCCGGGCATGACGGATGAGAAGCTGACATATATGGCAGACGTACTGCTGAACAGTTACCGGAAATGAAGCATACGAAAGGGAATGGGAGCAGAAGGAAATGAGTGAAGAAAAGAGCTTTGATCTTGACAGGATTCATGCAGCCAATCTGGAGATTCTCCGGGCGGTGCGCGACATCTGTGAGCGGCACGGCATTACCTATCTCATCGATTCCGGTACGCTTCTCGGCGCTGTGCGGCATCACGGCTTCATTCCATGGGACGATGACATTGATCTCTGCTTCCGGAGGGAAGACTTCGAGCGTTTTGCGGCGGTCGCCCAGACGGAGCTCCCGGAGCATATGCAGCTGGTGCTTCCGAACGAATACCGGGGCGGCGAAGCCTTCTATGATTTTGTTCCCCGGGTTCTGTATCTGTATTCCCGCAGGCATGCGGAGAATGACGAGGACATGCAGTTTTATGAAGGAAAGCTGAACCATCTCTGGGTGGATCTCTTTATTCTCGACCGTCTGCCGGAGCGGCCGCTGGCCGCCCGGATGATGAAGCTGAAGCAGCAGATCGCCTTCGGTCTCGGCATGGCGCACCGCCGCCGCCTGGACTGGAGCCGGTACCGCGGGCTGCAGCGGTTGGAGGTGCAGGTGCTGGCCGGCATCGGACGTCTTCTTCCGATGCCGTGGATTTTTCGTCTGCAGGAGCGCTGGGCCCGGAAGTATACCGACCGCTATGTGAAAATGGAGAAAAAGCACGACCCGGCATCCGCCGGAAAGGGACATTCCTTCTTTTCGAACTATCAGCCGGATTTTCAGTACTGCACGGTGGAGGATGACTGGGAGGAGCCGATCCTTTTTTCCTTTGAGGGGGATCGCTTCACCGGGCCGAAGGCCTGGGACCGGATCCTTCGTATGCTGTACGGAGATTATATGAAGCTTCCTGACCCGGAGGACCGGCATCCGTCCCACAGCGGGCAGGAGCTGGAAATTCTGGACGGATCGTCCGCGGCAGCTGCATTTGCAGAGGCGGAAGGAAAGAAGGATGCGGCATGCCCGGAAGGAAAGCTATGAAATTGTTGAGTATTGTGGTCTCGGCATACAATGAAGAGGCCGGACTTCAGGAGTTCTACCGGACAGCGGCCGGTTATGCCGATGCGCTGAAGGTGCAGGGCTGGGAATATGAATTTGTATTTGTGAATGACGGCTCCTCGGACCGTACGGGTGAGATCCTGGACCGGCTGGCCTCGGAGGATCCGGCGCATGTACGGCTGCTTCATTTTTCCCGGAATTTCGGCCATGAGGCAGCGATGACGGCTGGGCTGGATTATGCAGAGGGCGACGGGCTGGTTTTCATGGATGCGGATCTGCAGCATCCGCCCCGGTATCTTTCGGAGATTACGGCGAAGCTTGATGATGGCGTGCAGGTGATCTCGATGGTCCGGACAGAAAATAAGAGCGCCGGATGGCTTAAAAATATCACATCCGGCGCCTTTTACTGGCTCATCAACCGTGTGTCGGAGGTGCGGCTCGAGCCGAATGCGTCGGACTTCTTCGCCATTACGCGGGACGTGCAGACGGTGCTGAAGAAGAATTACCGGGAAAAGGTGCGCTTTCTCCGGGGCTATGTGCAGAATGTCGGCTTCCAGAAGGATATCATCTGCTATGAGGCCGCACCCCGGGCAGCGGGCCGCAGTCACTATTCTATGAAAAAGCTGTTTGTATTTGCAATGAATACCATCATGTGCTTTTCCAATATGCCGCTGAAGCTCGGCATTTTTTCGGGCCTCGGCAGCGGCTTTCTCGGCCTTTTGGTGCTGATCTATACATTGGTGACACGGAAGGGCGCGCCCTCCGGCTATGCGACGATCGTGGTGCTGCTCTGCTTCATGTTTGCAGTGCTTTTCATCGTGGTCGGCATCATCGGTGAATATGTGGCGGTGCTTTTTGAAGAATTGAAGGACCGGCCGATCTATATCGTGGAAAACAGCCGGAATGTGCACAAAAAGGCATAAAAAAATATGCCGAAATACTGAAAAATATACAAAAAAATCAAAGAATTTTTAAGGCGGAGAGAAGAATAATCTATTCTCTCCGCCTTTTTCTGCCCGTATAATGTGGATAAATGAAGCGGGGAAGGCCCCGACAGTGAAACAATCATAGGAGGATTGGATTATTATGAAAAAAGCACTTAGCTTAGTTACCGTTTCGGCAATGGCAGTTTCCATGCTTGCAGGCTGCGGAAGCTCCAGCACGACCGCGACGACGGCAGCAGCCACCGAGGCTGCAACGACAGCAGCAGCTACCGAGGCAGCCGGTGAGGCCGCAACCGAGGCTGCAGCCGCAACATCCGATACAGATCTTTCCGATAAGAAGGTCGGCGTATGTATTTATCAGTTCTCTGATAACTTCATGACCCTCTTCAGAACAGAGCTTCAGAGCTATCTTGAGTCCCTCGGCTTCAAGGCAGAGAACATCGAGATCGTAGACGGCGCAAATGATCAGGCAACCCAGACCAACCAGATTCAGAACTTCATCACGAAGGGTGTTGACTGTCTCATCATCAACCCGGTCAACTCTTCCTCCGCAGCCACCATCACAGATATGGTAACTGCAGCTGATATTCCTCTTGTATATATCAACAGAGAGCCGGATGAGCAGGAAGAGCAGAGATGGGCAGATCAGAACATGAAGGTTACCTATGTAGGATGTGACGCACGTCAGTCCGGAACCTTCCAGGGCGAGATCATTGCTGATCTTGATAACCACGGTGATATCAACGGTGACGGCAAGGTTTCCTACATCATGATCGAAGGCGATCCGGAGAACGTAGATGCCCAGTACAGAACAGAGTATTCGGTAAAGGCACTCAAGGATGCCGGCATCGAGGTAGAGGAGCTCGATGATCAGGTCGGCAACTGGGATCAGGCACAGGCACAGTCCCTGGTTGCAAACGCACTTGCACAGCACGGCAAGGACATCGAAGTTGTATTCTGTAACAACGACTCGATGGCTCTCGGCGCACTGCAGGCGATTGAAGCAGCAGGCGAGACCGTTGGTACTGATGTTTATCTTGTAGGTGTAGATGCACTTCAGGAGGCATGTGACAACGTCAAGTCCGGCAAGCAGACCGGTACCGTATTCAACGATCATATTTCCCAGTCTCATACCGCAGCAGATGCAGCTGTAAAGTACATCAGCGGCGAAGACAACGAGCATTACATCGGCTGCGATTACGTAAAGGTAACGAAGGACAATGTAGACGATGTTCTTGCTTCTCTGAAGTAATCACAGGAAATAAATCATACAACGTATATAAGGAGGATGCGGGTGCACGGGCTGCATCCGCATCCTCTTTTAAAAGCATAAAAGCAATACTTGGAGGGCAAAATGGCGGAATATAAACTGGAGCTGAGGAATGTTTGCAAGTCATTCCCCGGTGTAAAAGCGCTGGATCATGCGAATCTTGCCGTTCGTCCGGGTACTGTTCACGCACTCATGGGAGAAAATGGTGCCGGAAAGTCTACACTGATGAAGTGCCTCTTCGGTATCTATCACATGGATGAGGGCGAGATCTATCTGGATGGTCAGAAAACGACGATTGAGAACCCGGATGATGCGATGCATAAGGGCGTCGCCATGGTGCATCAGGAGCTGCAGCCGGTACCTGCGAGAAATATCGCGGAGAATATGTATCTGGGCCGCTTTCCGGTGCATAAGTACGGTCCGCTGCAGGTGATTGATCATAAGAAGATGTTTGCGGAAACCGAGCGCTGGCTGAAGGAGCTGGGACTCGATTATGATCCGAAGGCACTCCTTGGATCCCTTTCCATCGGCCAGATGCAGATGGTTGAAATCGCAAAGGCTGTTTCGCATGAGGCGAAGGTAATCATCTTCGATGAGCCGACCTCCTCCCTTTCCGACAAGGAAGTTGATTTCCTTTTTAAGGTTATGAACCAGCTGCGGGATCGCGGCGTAGCGATGATCTACATTTCACATAAGATGGATGAGATCAAGAGGATCGCGGATGACCTTACGGTCATGCGGGACGGTACCTATGTCGGCACCTGGCCGACGGCAGACCTCACCACTGACCAGATCATTGCAAAGATGGTCGGCCGGGAGCTTACGAAGGTATATCCGGATCATGTCCATGAGATCGGTGAGGTTATTCTCGAGGCAGAGCATGTCAGCTCCATCCATGCGAAATCCTTCCAGGACTGCAGCTTTAACATCCGGAAGGGTGAGATCCTCGGCTTCGGCGGACTGGTCGGTGCACAGCGGACGGAGCTTATGGAGGGCCTCTTCGGCATCCGTCATCTGGCATCCGGTACCATTAAGTTCCATGGCAAGGAAGTCAAGATCAAGCGCTCCCGGGATGCGATGGATGTCGGACTCGGCATGATCACCGAGGATCGACGGGGCAACGGTATTTTCGGATGCCTGTCCATCAAGGACAATGTCGGTATTTCCATTTACAATCAGCACCTGAAGGCCGGCTTTGTGCTGGATCATCCGACCATCAACAAGATCGTGGATGACAGCATCAAGCAGCTTTCCATCAAGACACCAAGCATGAAGCAGCACATCGAGAACCTGTCCGGCGGTAATCAGCAGAAGGTCATCGTATCCAGATGGCTGGCACGTGATCCGGAAATCCTGATCATGGATGAGCCGACCCGAGGCATCGATGTAGGCGCCAAGCATGAGATTTATGAGATCATGGAGCAGCTGGCCGATCAGGGCAAGTCCATCATTATGATCTCCTCCGAAATGCCGGAGCTTCTCGGCATGGCAGATCGCGTATATGTAATGTGTAACGGCAAGATTACCGGTGAGATCGATCAGAAGGAAGACATGACCCAGGAGAAGGTAATGTCCTTTGCAACACAGTTCTGACAGACCTTCGGAGCGGCCGATGCATCCGCCGGAGAGGCGGTGATGCAAGGCAGATCCGGTCACGGTAGCATACAGTAAGGGGAAATAAAATGCAAAAGTCACAGAAAACGAAAATCAGCGATTTTCTCATTAACAATGGTGTCATCATCGTTATGTTCATTCTCGTGATCTATACGGGACTGACGACCAAGAACTTCTTAACAGCCAACAACTTCCTGAACCTTCTTGCGAACATGTCATACAGACTGGTGATCGCACTTGGTATTTCCGGCTGCGTTATCACCGGCGGATGTGATCTTTCCGGCGGACGTATGGTCGGCTTCGGTGCATGTATCGCCGGTACGCTGCTGCAGAAGCAGGATTACGCAGGCCGTTTCTTCCAGGATGGCTTCATGGCATCCATCACACCGATGAATCCGCTGCTGGTACTGGTACTGGTTATGATCATTTGCGGATGCTTCGGCGCCATTACAGGCTGGTTCATTGCCTACCTCAGCGTACCTCCGTTCATTTCCACACTGGCAATGATGGAGATCATCTACGGCCTTGGCCTCATCTATACAGGTGCAACTCCGTTGGGCGGCTATATCACAAGCTATACGGCTTTCTCCACCGGCCGTTTCCTGAATCTGAGCTTCCTGATCTGGATGGCCATCATCATGGGCGGCATTACCTGGTTCATCTATAACATGACCCGTCACGGCAAGTATATGTATGCCATCGGCGGCAATGCACAGGCTGCAGAGGTAGCCGGCGTACCGGTGAAGCTTACCCTCGTGCTCATCTATGCAAAGGCTTCCGCATTCTTCGCAATGGCCGGCTTCATGCTCGGTGCCAAGGCCGGCGGTGCATCCATCAATACCGGTCTTTCCTATGAGATGGAAGGTATCGCAGCCTGCGCCCTCGGCGGTGTATCCGTAACCGGCGGACGTGGTAAGGTTTCATCCGCTGTCGTCGGTGTTGCCGTTCTCGAGCTTCTGAAGGTTGCACTTCAGTTCCTCGGTGTGGATGCGAACTCGCAGTACATTGCCATCGGTATCGTTATCTTCGTTGCAATTTCTCTCGATATCAGAAAGTACGTACAGAAGAAGTAATTGAGGGAAGATACCTGATCGTTTATAATAAGGACTGTGGCGCTGCCGCAGTCCTTTTTTCGTACAGAGCCGAACGGAGCGCGTGCATCCGGCGCTAAATAGATACAGTATTTTATATAAGACGAGAGGTTTTTATGACATATATGATGACAATGCTGACACAGACATCAGATCCCTTCAGTGCATTTCTTGCGCAGCACGGTGTACAGCTGGTGCTTGGCGTACTGGTGATTTACTGTGCCGTGAAGCTGCTGGTTTTTCATGATCCGGATTTTATCCGTCCGAAGGAATGGGGGAAGGTGAAGGAGGAAAACCGCTTGCCGTATACGCATGAGATGGGCATACTCGTGCTGATGTTCGGCATCTGTATTTTCGTCATGGAGCTGGTCAGCCAGTATGATGGCCTGATGGGGCTTTTATTTATGATCCTGTCCATTGCAGTGGTATTTTACCGCTTTAAAAAGATCGAGGAAAAATACGGCACGACGGATCATCATCAGAAGGCAGAGTAAGGGCCGGAGAGCTGCAGATCCGAAGAGAGGAGGCTTTCGTTGAATACGTACAAGGTACTGCTGGCGGATGATGAAGAGGATGTCATCCGGGTCATCATGCACAAGATCAACTGGGAAAGCCTGGGCTTCGAGGTGCAGGGCTATGCGCACAACGGGCTGGAGGCGCTGGAAATGGCCGAGGAGCAGCAGCCGGATGTGGTGATGACGGATATCAAGATGCCGTATATGGACGGATTAGAGCTCAGCCGGCGTCTGAAGGAGCAATATCCGACGGTCAAGATCATCATATTTTCCGGCTTTGATGAATTTGAATATGCAAAGGAGGCGATCCGGCTGGAGGCAGAGGAGTATATTCTGAAGCCGATCGATGCCGAGGAGCTCAGCACGGTTTTTCAGCGCATTCATACCGCTCTTGATCGGGAGTTCGACGAGAAGCAGAACATCCATATGCTGAAAAACTATTATCTTGAGAGCCTTCCGATCCTGCAGGAAAACTTCTGTACGGCGCTGATCGAGGGACGTGAGCCTGCGGAGTCGCTTTCGCGGGATATGATGGACTATCAGATCAGCCTGGAGGGCCCGTGGTATGCCATCGTGATTCTTCATAACAGCATCTCCCTGGCACCGGAGGGCATTAATCCGCTGCTGATCACGGTATCCGTCCGAAAGCTCTGGGAGGAGCATCTGGACCCTCGCTGGAAGGCACGCTTCTTTTCCTATCTCGGAAACACGGTGATGATCGTACAGCTCGAGCAGCCGACAGCCCTGACGCGGCTGACGAACGACTGTCAGGTCCTGTGCCGGCTCAGCAAGCATGTTTCCCATGCCACCATCACCGCCGGCATCGGCAAGGCCGTCGGCAGCATTCTGAGTCTTCCGGAGGCCTATGCCAAGGCCCGGGAGGCGATTTCCTATCGGGTGATCTACGGACGCGGACAGGCCATCAACATTATGGAGGTGGCGCCGGAGACGCGGAAGGAGCCGGTGCCGGAGGCGACCGGCGAGGACAGGGATGAATGCATGTATCCGATCTTCAAGGCCATCAAAATCAATACCGAAGAGGAGGTGGACCGTCAGATTGATGCATTTCTGGCTCGGGAGGCACCGGTGAATCCATCCCTGCAGGAATACCGTTTCTTCGTTATGGAGCTCGTGACTGCACAGCATCATTTCATTACGGCCAATCACCTCTCTCTGGAGCAGGTCTTCGGCCGTGAGGAGGATATTTATCAGAAGGTGCTGCACTTTGACCGCCGGGAGCTCAGTCTCTGGCTGAAGGAGAGTGCACATCGGATGCAGGAGCTTCTCCGGGCCTCCAGATGTGATACCACCCGCAGCTTTGTGGCGAAGGCGGAAGCCTATGTGCATGAAAATTACAGCAGTAAGGATCTGACCGTAGAAAGCATCTGTGATTATCTTGGCATCAGCGCAGCCTATTTTTCAACGGTTTTCAAGCGTGAAACCGGAAAGACCTTCATCAATTATCTGACGGATGTCCGCATGGAGCGTGCGGTGCATATGCTGCTCGATGAAAATGAAAAAACCTATGTGATCGCAGAGGCCGTGGGCTACAGCGATCCGAATTACTTCAGCTATGCCTTCAAGAAAAAATTCGGCATATCGCCGTCGAAATACAAGGCACAGCAGCAGGGCGGCTGATCCGCAGAAACCTCATCCGATATGTATGTGAAGAAAACAAATTCGTTGGACGGAAAGAACAGAAGAGCAGCGGTGCGGATCTCCGCGCACTGGATGCCCCGCACCATTCAGAGCACCATTCTGACGGCCTTTTCGGTCATCTCCTTTCTGCTTCTTCTGGTGCTCGGGCTTGTGCTGTATCAGCTGTTTGCACGCCGGATGCGGACCGCCTCTCAGGAATCCTCCGGGCAGATCCTGCAGCAGGCGGTGGTGAATCTCGAGGATTACCTCGCGAATACGCGCCGGATCTCGGATGCCGTCTACTATAATGTCATTAAAAATGCCGACCTGAGCGTCGACAGCATTGATCATGAAATGGAGCTGATCTATGAAGCCCATAAGGATTCGCTCGTCAGCATTGCGCTTTTTACGGCCGACGGGCGTCTCCTTTCGGCGTCTCCGCTCACGACACTGAAGGAAGATCTGGATGTGACGGAGCAGAGCTGGTTTACATCTGCGCTTCGGAAGACAGATAATCTTCATTTCTCTACACCGCATGTCGAAAATCTTTTTCTGGATCCCAGCTGCCATTATCGCTGGGTGATCTCCCTGAGCCGCGCGGTGGAAATCAACGAAAACGGAACAATGACCACCGGCGTGCTGCTAGTGGATATGAACTACTCGATCATTGACCGCATGATGGAGCGTATCAATCAGGACAGCGGCGGTCAGTATATTTATCTGACGGATTCCGGCGGAAGTATTATTTACCATCCGAAGCAGATGCAGATCAATTACGGCATTCTGGCAGAAAACAACATCAATGAAGCACATTACCGGGACGGCGCACGGCAGGAAAGCTTCGAGGGAGAGCATCGGCAGGTGCTGGTCAGCTCGGTGGCCTATACCGGCTGGAAAATGATCGCGGTGATTCCGGCGAGTGCTTACGGCGTGGACGGCAGCAGCCTGCGCTTCGTGGTGATTCTTCTCGTGGCGATTTCGGTGCTTGTCATGCTTCTGATCAATCAGCTGGTGTCAAAACGCATCTCCATGCCGCTGAACCGGCTGAATCGTTCCATTGCCCGCATGGAAGAGGGCGACATGATTCCGGAGGATATCTATGTAGGCGGCTCCGAGGAGGTGGAGCATCTGGGGCGTACCCTGCGCGTCTCCATGAGCCGCATCAATCAGCTGATGAAGGATATTGTGACGGAGCAGGAGGAAAAGCAGAAATCGGAGATGGATGCGCTGCAGTCCCAGATCAATCCGCACTTTCTTTATAATACGCTGGATTCCATCGTCTGGATGATCGAAGGCGAGCATAACCGGGAGGCGGTATTTATGGTGACGCAGCTCGCGAGTCTTTTCCGCATCAGCTTAAGCCGTGGAAAAAACATTATCCCGATCGAGCAGGAGCTTCGCCATGCGGAGAATTATATCAACATTCAGAAGGTACGGTATAAAAATAACTTCACTGTGCATTTCGAACTGGATGAGAAAATCAAGGATTATCTGACGATTAAGCTGATTCTGCAGCCGATCATTGAAAATGCCATTTACTACGGTGTCGGTGATATGGATCCGGAGGACGGCGGTGAGATCCGCGTGCGGGGATGGATGATCCCGGATGATGCGGCGGAGAACCGCATTGCCGTCGGAGACATTTATATTGCCGTCAGCGATACGGGCTACGGCATGGCGCCGGAGGTCTGTGAGAACCTCCTTCGGGACGATACGGAGGCGCGGAAGCGCGTACCGAAGCATGGCTCCGGTGTAGGCCTTCGGAATGTGCATAACCGCATCCGGCTCCGCTTCGGTGCATCGTACGGCCTGATGGCAGTTTCAGAGCCGGATGTGGGCACCACCGTTACGGTTCATCTGCCGGCAGTGCCGGATACGGAGGAGAACCGGCAGCTTCTGGAGAGCGGACACTATACGGCCGGTGCAGGACATTTCCCGGAAGGAGGAAAGCAGGATGCGTGAAAATCAGGTTTTTCTCCGGCCGGCGGTCGGTGCACTTTTAGTAATCATTCTGTTCTGCACGGTTATGCTGGTCCGGGGAACGGATGATACACATTATCAGGTGGTTGTGGTGGTCAGCGATTCCTCCTCGGAGCGGTGGAATTCTTTGAGGGCCGGGCTTACGCAGGCGGCCTGGGACAACAACATTGACCTTAACTGCATCTATACGGATTACCTCGACAATATCAACGAGCAGAGCAGTCTCATCAGTGAGGCGATTACGGACGGCGCCGACGGCATTATCACCGATTTCTGTCTCAGCATGGGGACAGAGGACATCGTGGAAAAGATCAGCTCCCGGGTGCCGGTGGAATTTATCATTACCAATGTGGATGCCAATGCCGACGTATCCGGAAATTATGCCACGGTCATGGTGGATAATTATGCGGTCGGCCGGGCCATCGGAAATGAACTGGTGATCAGCTACGGCGATCAGCTGTCGGACATGAGCATCGGCATCGTGGCAGGCAATCAGCAGAAATATGCACTTCAGGACCGGCTGCGGGGACTCCGGGATGCGATTGCAGAAAAGCAGCCGGACATTGCGTGGACGGTGCAGGAAAGCCGGTTTCTTGCGCATACCCTGCAGCGTGCCATGGAGGACCATCCGGTGCAGCTGATCGTCGGCCTTGACAACAACAGCCTGGAGGCGGCCGTGAACTATGTGACGGAAAGCGGTGCAGGCGATCTTCCGCTGTATGGGGCGGGCTGCAGTGAGAAGCTGGTATATTACATTGACAACGGAACCATTGCCTCCATGATTCTGCCGGATGAATTCAGCATTGGCTACCAGAGCCTGTCGGATCTTGCAGAGAAGCTCCGAAACCGGACGAGCACGCTGGAGGACCGGGTGCTGGGCTATAATGTGGTGCACCGGGACAATCTGTTCCGGGAGGAAAAT
Source organism: Succinatimonas sp. CAG:777 (assembly GCA_963650995.1). Lineage (GTDB taxonomy): Bacteria > Bacillota > Clostridia > Lachnospirales > Lachnospiraceae > Oribacterium. The sequence continues at coordinate 37,417 of CAVJMS010000004.1, forward strand.
CAGCGGATTCTGTTTCCGATCGTGCAATAAGGGTGAAGCGGCACAGGCGTCACCGGAGAGGGGAGTGTCAGGCCATGAGAGAAAAGAACAAAGGATGGTGCCGGACCGTCACCGGCTGTGCGGCCCTGGCCCTTCTGCTGTCCGGCTGCGGAAGCAGGCAGCAGCTGTCGAGCCGGAAAACCGACGGGAAAATCAAAATCGGTGTGTCGGTATATGATCAATACGATACCTTCGTATCGGAGCTTGTGCAGGATCTGAATCAGGAGGCCCTGGCGGCGGGGCGCCGAAGCCAGCAGGATATCGTGGTGGAGGTCTATAATGCCGCCCAGAGTCAGACCAAGCAGAACGAGCAGGTGCGGGACATGATTCAGGCGGACATGGATGTGCTCTGCATTAATCTGGTGGATCGTACCGCGCCGACGGAGGTGATCAATGCGGCGCGTACCGCGGATGTTCCCATCATTTTTTTCAATCGGGAGCTGGTGGAGGAGGATCTGCTCCGTTGGGACCGGCTCTATTATGTAGGAGCGGATGCTTTTAACTCCGGAAAGATGGAGGGAGAGCTGGCGGCGGATGCCGTACGGGACGGGAATGTGGATCGAAACGGGGACGGCGTCATACAGTATATTATGCTGGAGGGAGAAGCCGGCCATCAGGATACGATTGCCCGCTCCGAAAGCAGCGTCAGCCGCCTGGAGGAGCTCGGAATCCGTCTGGACCGTCTGGATTATGCCATTGCGAACTGGAACCGTGCGCAGGCCACTACCCAGATGGATAAATTTATACGGCAATACGGAAATGAAATCGAGATGGTACTGTCCAACAATGATGAAATGGCCCTGGGGGCCGCAGATGCATATGACGGAAGCGATACGGATGCAGAGAACCGGCCGATCATCCTCGGTATCGACGGAACCTCCGGCGGACTGAATGCCGTTCGGGAGGGAAAGCTGACCGCTACGGTATACAATGATGCCCGGGGGCAGGCCAAGGCGATGTTTGAGCTTAGCTGCCGTCTGACACTCGATGAATCCCTGGAGGATCTCGGACTGATCAGTGAAAAATATATCCGGCTTCCCTATGAAAAGGTGACGAGGGACAATGTTTGGGAATTTCACTAAGGAAATGCGGATTTAATCAGCATTTCCTTAGATGCCTCCGGCGGATCGCACGGATGTACGCGGTATGTCAGGAACAGACGGCCTCCTGCCAGTACTGTTCGCCATGCTCGATCATGGAGAGATAGCTTTCTTCCATAACGCGGCGGAAATCACGAAGCTCCGCCTCCAGTCCGAAGCGGGCCGGAATCAATGCTGTAACCTCGTGAATTTCGGCGGCGATTTTCTTTCCGATCCGCTCATCGCCGAGACGGAACAGGCCGAAGACCGTGGAACCGTAGCTGTGATCGCCGATGCAGGTTCGGATCCACAGTGCGGCGAACTGACGCCATTCCTCTTCAAGAACCGCATCAAAGGGCTCCTCCAGTACGCAGAGCTCTGTAAGACAGCGGCGGATTTCCTTTGCCTGTTTTTTTCGGTTCAGAAAATTCGTGCCGAGTCTTCCCTCGATGAGAAGCCCCATCCAGGCCGCGACGAAGCCGTCCTTCCGCGGCTGTCCCAGGCGGCTCTTCGGGTAGCGCTTCTGAAAAAGCATAAGACGGCGCTGATCAGCCGGATCATCGGCATTCGCTTCCAGTCGTGCCAGGAGCAGCTTCTCCCGAAGCTCAGCATCTTCAATTTCATAATAACGCGCCGGCCAGTTCCTGAGATCGTCTGCGGCCGGCGTTTTTTCTGTCTTTAAAAGCATGGAGCAGGGCTCCTTTCATTTGGGATTACTGCAGATCGTCCAGCGGCTTTTTCAGTCCGTCGAGGGCCTGAAGTGTATCGCCGGAGGCATCCTCCTTCAGGCTGCCGTCGATGTTCACATCTTCAAGAATCGGACGAAGCTCCTGACTTTTTTCCGGCTCCTCCTTCGGCATGAAGCGAAGGAAAATGTGCTCAAACATGGTGGAATTGATCCAGGCGATCAGTGCAAAGCCCATGAGCAGCATAAAAGCAGACAGCCACGGCATGTAGAAGAGGAGAATGTACCAGATCAGCACAATGACGGCATCCGAGATCAGCATGGCGATGGTGGAGCCGATGTAGCGGACGGACATGAGAAGCGCATTGAGCACGGTGCGCTTCGTCGTATTGTCGAAGCGGCTCAAAAGCGGCCAGACATACAGAAAAATGAAGATCCATACCACGGCCAGGGTTCCGATCACGGCCCGAAGGAAGAAACGCATCGTATCGGCGCCGGTCATGACGTTCCGGAAGAAATAGAAGTCAAAGCCCAGTACTGCAGCAGCCAGAAGCAGGAGCACCCAGATCAGGGTAGCCTGCTTCAGGTTCTGACGGAAGGAGCGGAAAAACATCCGGAAGTCTCCGTAATCCTCGTTTCGTACATATTTTAATGTACAGTAGTAGAGCGCCGTCGTGGAGGCGCCGAGCGTCACCACCGGGAGCGAAAAGACGAGCCAGAGAAGATTCAGTACCACCATATCGCCCAGCCGTCCGATGAAGCGCCAGATCGGATTATCGTAATTAAAAAAGCCCTGCAGCATAGTTCACCTCGTAATGCAAAGATACTGTGATTCTAGCATACTTTGCGGTCTCTGTTCAATGAAATCCGAAGCGCATCCTGCTCCTTGAGATAAAGGCCGGCGTCCTTCAGAAAGGCGGCGGCGATCAGAATGATGACGGCGCCGATCGGAAAGGCGGCGATAATGCTGACGGACTGGAGGTTTGCCATGGAGCTGTCGGAGAATACGAGAGCAAGCGGCAGCAGGATGAGCAGCACCGACCAAAGGGCCTTGATCCATGTTTTCGGCTCCTCGTTTGCTCCGAGCGCCTTATAGCTGTATTGCGCAGCCACAAGCGCGATGGAATCGAAGGAGGTGGCGTAAAAGGCAATCATGGTGATGACCAGCAGAACCAGCACCGCGCCGGACAGCGGCAGCTGCTGCAGCACGGAAATGATCGTTGTATACAGATTTTCAGTTTTTTCATATATACCGACGATATTGAGACGGCCGGACATCTGAAGCCCCAGCCCGTAGTTTCCGAGGACAATGAAACTTACAAAGGTACTGCCCATGCCGAATACATAGCCGCCGAGAATGGTGGAGCGGATGGTGCGGCCGCGGGAAATAAAGCCGATAAAGAACGGCGCAGCTACACACCAGACCATCCAGTAGGCCCAGTAGAACACCGTCCAGTTCTGTACGAAGCCGGTGCTTCTTTCGGGATCGGTATAGGTAGAGAGTCCGATGAAGTTCTGCATGAGCCGTCCGACAGCCGAAAATCCGGTTTCCAGTATGAAGCGTGCTTCTCCTCCGAAGAGAAGCACATACAGAAGAAGGCCGTAAAAGCAGTAGGTGCAGACATTGGCCAGCAGTGAAACACCGCCCATGCCGCGCAGCACGGAGAAGGTATATACTGCACAGGTCAGAAGAAGGATGCCCATGGTAAGCATCCGGTCGGACATCGGAATACCGAAAAGTGATTTCAGGGCCTCACTGAGAAGCGGTGTAGCTACCGAAAAGGTCGTTGCGGTGCCGGCCAGCAGGGCAAATACCGCCAGGAGGTCGATGAGGCGGCCCGGCAGCCGGTCGGTATAGCGGCCGAGAATCGGCCGGCAGGCTTCGGAATATTTCTGACGCGTGCGTTTCCGCACATGAAGCATGAAGCCGAAGGCGGTCGCCAGGACGAGATAGAAGCCCCACGGCGTCGGCCCCCAGTGAAAGAGCGGAAAGGTCGAAGACCAGTCCATCCGGCTGCCCATTTCTGCGGTATGCGGGTCCTTCCAGTAAAGCAGCCATTCGCACAGAGAGTAAAAAAGGATGTCGGCCGCCAGTCCGGCCGTAAACATCATGGCGCCCCATTGGAAGAAGCTGTATTTCGGCTTTTCATCCGGCGCCCCGAGGACAATGCTTCCGTAGCGGGAGAAGGCGATATAGAGAGACAAAAGTGTGGTTCCGAAGCCGATCAGAAGATAGTACAGGCTGAAGCTGTCTCCGAGGAAGGCGCGGATGCCTCCGAGCACGGCATTGGACTTCGAAGGGAAAAGAAAAAAGAACACGGCCAGAGCGGCAATGAATACAAAGGGAACCCATGTCAGCATCCAGTCGATGCGATGGGCATCGGAAATGTCCGAAGCATTCGGAATAAAATGAAGAAAATGCGGTTTTTTCATGGTGCTGCGCGCTCGCTTCTTGTTCATTTTTAGACCTCCTCGAATAATTTTGAACAATATAGCATTGCCTGCGGCAGACGTCAAGAAAAAGTCCCTATAAAAGGGAGGAGGGCAGGCAGCCTTGCGGCCCCTGCCCGAATATTATGAAAAAAATCTTCTTAAACAGATAACTCATTTGTTATCTTGGCTATAATATAAAAGTCAATGGTGAACAAAGTATGTGAGCGGCATGAACATTTTGTAAACATTGAAATTCAAATATGAACGGAAAATGAACGGCCGCCGGAGCTCACTTCTTCCGGCTCTGAATCAGATAGCACGGTACGCCGACAAACAGCATGCCGCCGAGGATGTTTCCGAGGGTGACCGGAATAAAGCTGTGCAGGCTGTTCAGTGCAGTCAGCTGCTGAAGCTGCATTTCGGTAATGCCGTAGACCTCCTGGGCCTTGGCCGCATAGACGGGATTACCGGCGGCCAGAATACCGGACGGAATGTAGAACATATTGGCGACACAGTGCTCGAAGCCGCCTACCACGAAGGCAAGGATCGGGAAGAAGATCGCCCAGACCTTTCCGGCAATGTCCGAGGCCGCTGCGGCCATCAGCACGGCGATGCATACGAGGATGTTGCAGAGAATGCCGGAGCAGATGCCGTGCAGCGGGGTGATGGAGATCTTTCCGAGCGCAACCTTGATGGTATAGGCGCCGAGCAGTCCGTCGGTATAGTCGAGGTTTCCGGAATAAAAGATCAGGAGATCCACCAGCAGTGCGCCGACGAGGTTGCTGAGATATACGATGCAGAGACTACGGAGACAGCTCCGGGTCGTCACCTTTCCGCACATGACATCCATCACCATCAGGCAGTCACCGGTGAAGAGCTCGCCGCCGACGAATACGATCATCATGAGACCGACCGGGAAAATGCAGCCGGCCAGGGCCCGGGCGAGTCCGACGTTCGAAATGTTGTGGACGGCTGTACTGCTGGTCGCGCCGCCCAGGGCAATGAAGGCGCCCGCCATGATACCGAGAAGAATCATCTTCCCGAGCGGCAGCTGGGATTTTCGCTTGCCGCCCTCCAGTGTGGCGCTGATGACCTCGGCCGGCGTGTTGAAATGCTGTTCTGTCATAATTTCTCCTTTTGCAATCCTTCGGTGCTGCCGGAGAGAATCTGCCTTTTTATATACAGGGCCCCTCCGGGCTGACATTGTTTATTTAGTGTCAAGGTGCTGTAAGTATACAGTACACTTCGTGCAGGAAAATAGTTCTAAATTTCATACAGCACATCTTGATGATCACAAACGGCATGTGGTATACTGAAACTGCTCTGAAAACGCTTACAGACATGAAACATGCACAAAAGCGTTTTTAAGTAAACCAGTTAGGTTCTGTCGGCATAGTGCAGGCAGTTTAAAATGGAGGAAGTTATGGATTTAAATTTAAGACCAGCCAATGAGTGTGCATTCGATGCAGTTTCGCTGGGCGAGGTTATGCTTCGTCTGGATCCGGGTGAGGGCAGAATCAGAACTGCCAGATCCTTCCGTGCATGGGAAGGCGGCGGAGAGTACAACGTAATCCGCGGACTTCGTAAGTGCTTCGGTCTCAAGACCGCTGTTCTGACAGCACTTGCAGACAATGAGGTCGGCCATCTGGTAGAGGACTTCATGATGCAGGGCGGCGTGGATACATCCCTTGTAAAGTGGATGGACACCGACGGTATCGGCCGTGTATGCAGAAACGGTTTGAACTTCACGGAGAGAGGCTTCGGCATCCGTGGTGCAAAGGGCTGCTCGGATCGTGCAAATACCGCCATCTCAAAGGCTACACCGGCTGATTTTGACTTTGATTACATTTTCGGTGAGCTCGGTGTTCGTTGGCTTCATACCGGCGGTATCTATGCAGCTCTTTCCGAGCAGGCTTCCGAGACCGCGATTGCTGCCATCAAGGCTGCAAAGAAGTACGGCACCATCGTTTCCTACGACCTGAACTATCGTCCTTCCATGTGGTCAGCGATCGGCGGCCAGGCAAAGGCACAGGAAGTAAATAAGGAAATTGCACAGTATGTGGATGTTATGATCGGCAACGAGGAAGACTTCACAGCCTGCCTTGGCTTCCAGATCGAGGGCCAGGATGAGTCTCTGAAGGAGCTGAACATCGACGGCTACAAGAAGATGATCAACGAGGCTGTAAAGACCTACCCGAACTTCAAGGCCGTTGCAACCACACTTCGTACCGTACATACCGCAACCGTAAACGACTGGTCCGCACTTTGCTGGGCAGACGGCGAGATCTATAAGGCAGCAGATTACAAGGGCCTCGAGATCATGGATCGTGTCGGCGGCGGTGATTCCTTCGCATCCGGCCTCATCTATGGCCTCATGACCACCGGTGATGCAGAGAAGGCCGTAAACTACGGTGCTGCACACGGTGCACTTGCAATGACGACACCGGGTGATACCACGATGGCAACCAAGAAGGAAGTCGAGGGCATCATGGGCGGTGCCGGCGCACGCGTACAGCGTTAATTCTTCCGAAACGGACATAAAGAAAAAGGAGCAGCGATGCTGCTCCTTTTTTAATGCAAATCCGTGCTCAGCCGGCGAAATTTATAACGATCGGGACCAGAATGACGGTCAGAATACCGGCGACGCAGATGCTGATGGAGCTCATGGCGCCTTCGATTTCACCAAGCTCCAGGGCCTTCGCCGTACCGACCGCATGGGCACTGGTGCCGAGGGCCAGTCCCCGGGCAATGGGATGGTCGATATGAAACAGACGGAAAATGGTTTCTGCAATCATGTTTCCGAGAATACCGGTCATGACGATGGCCGCTACGGTCAGGGTGACGATGCCGCCGGCCTCTTCGGAAACGCCCATGCCGATGGCGGTTGTGATGGACTTCGGAAGAAGAGTGGAAATGTGCTCGGCGCTCAGTCCGAACAGCCTGCCCATCAGAAGAATGCTGAGAATGGAGCAGACGGTACCGGCCGTAATGGACGCCAGCACTGCAGTCAGATTGTCCTTCAGGAGACGAAGCTGCTTATACATCGGGATGGCCAGGCATACGGTGGCCGGTGTCAGCAGATAGCTTAAGAGACTGGCGCTGTCCTTGTAATCCTCATAAGGGATATGAAGCACCAGCAGCACGGCTACAATCAGAACCGTGGAGACCAGCAGCGGATTCAGAAGAGCGAAGCGGAAGCGTGCCTTGATCTGAACCGCCAGAAGGAACAGGAAAATACTCAGAAACAGTCCGAAATAGCTGGAATTTAATAAGGCTTCTCTCATAGCATCGTCTCCTCCCGATGAGCTTCTGTCTGCTCCAGCGCCTGATCCTGCAGGGATTCCTGTTTATTCAGAATCACTGAAGCGGTGCGTCCGGTCACGACCATTACAATGACCGTCGATACCGCAATGATCACAAGGTACGGAAGCAGCACCGGCAGCAGAATGTCGATGACGCTCATGATACCGACCGAGGCCGGAATAAACATCATGGTCATGGTATCGAGAAGAAAATTTCCGGTATCCTCCACATCCGGAAGCTTTACAAGGCCGCACATCAGGGCGGCCAGAAGAAGGATCATCCCATAGACACCGGCCGGTACCGGCAGCGGCAGCAGCGTGTTCAGAAGCTCTCCCGCGAAGGTGAAGGCGATGATCCACATCACCTGTTTTACATACTTCATGGCTCTCTCTTTTCTGCATGCCGGATGCTCAGGCGGCTCCTGCCGCAGGACGGCCTGCACTGTTTTCATTAAAGTATCTGCAGGGAGATAGGATATACCCGCAGGAAGCCGGTGTAAAGCGAAAATGTTTCATTGAGAAGACTTCCGGATGTTCAATATTCAGAGCCATCCAGCAAAATGCTTCGCATTTCGCTGGATATGGCGTATCCGCCACATAAAATCCCAAAAAAACAGGCATGAAAACGCGGGCGTTCCATGCCTGTTTTTTTGGGATTTTGCATGGCTCTGAACGGTTGCACATAATTGACAGTTATATCAGACGATACTATAATAAAAAAAGGAACGATCAGCCGAATGGATACCGCCTGCGCGGTATCCATTCTCTTTGAATAAGGGGGAGTATAAAATATGCCTACAGGAATTATCATCAATGTACTGTCAGTTGCCGTCGGAGGGCTCATCGGAACAGCAGCGGGCCACAAGCTGAGTCTGGATTTTAAGGAAAATCTCAACATGATCTTCGGGGCCTGCGCCATGTCCATGGGGATCAGCAGCATTGTCCTGATGGAAAACATGCCGGCGGTGATTTTTGCAATCGTCGTCGGAACCGCCGTCGGTCTTGCGATTCACTTCGGAGATGCCATCGCGAAGGCCTGCACCTGGATGGAGGGCATCGTTTCGAAAGTGGTGAAGCGGAAGGAATCGGCCATCTCCGAGGAGGAATTCCGCTCCGCGCTCATTACCATCATTGTCCTTTTCTGCGCCAGCGGTACAGGAATTTACGGCTCCATTGTGGCCGGCATGACCGGTGACCAGACGATTCTGATCGCAAAATCCGTCCTGGATATCTTTACGGCCATCATCTTTGCCTGCCTCCTGGGACCGGTGGTTTCCTTCATTGCCCTTCCGCAGTTCGTGGTATTTATGATTCTCTACGCACTGGCGGGGGTGATCTATCCGCTGACCACGCCGGCCATGATCAATGATTTCAAGGCCTGCGGCGGCATTCTGCTGCTGGCGACCGGCTTCCGCATGATCAAGGTGAAGATGTTTCCGACGGCGGACATGATCCCGGCGATGATTCTCGTGATGCCGATCAGCTTTTTCTGGACCAATGTACTGATGCCGCTGCTGTAAGGGATACGGTATCTGATTCCGTGCACTTCTGCGGTTGTGCTTTACGGAAAAATCATTATACTAGAATCTGATAGTCATTGGCTCAGGTTCTGGTTCATATGGAGGGTAAAGATGGAAGAGTTTAAGCCTGTGAAGGAAGGTAAGGTTCGTGAGATTTATGATCTCGGCGATAAGCTCATCATGGTCGCAACCGACCGTATTTCCGCGTTTGATGTGATTCTGCATAATCAGATTACGGAAAAGGGCAAGGTGCTCACGCAGATGTCGAAGTTCTGGTTTGAGCTCACGAAGGACGTGATTCCGAACGATCTTATTTCGGTAGAGAATAAGGACATGCCGGAGTATTTTCAGCAGTCGGCGTTTGAGGGCAGAGCAACGCTGTGCAAGAAGCTTGAGATGATTCCGATCGAGTGCATTGTCCGCGGATATATCACCGGCTCCGGTTGGGAAAATTATAAGAAGGACGGCACCATCTGCGGAATGAAGCTTCCGGAGGGACTTGTGGAGTGCCAGAAGCTTCCGGAGCCGCTGTATACACCATCCACCAAGGCCGAGCTCGGCGATCATGATGAGAACATCAATTTCGAGCAGTCCATCGAGGTGCTGGAGAAGGCCTTCCCGGGCAAGGGCGCGGAGATCGCAGAAAAGATCAAGGATGCCACCATCGCGGTTTATAAGAAGTGCGCGGATTATGCATTGACGAAGGGTATCATCATTGCCGATACGAAATTTGAGTTCGGCCTCGATGAGGACGGCAATGTTCTGCTGGCGGACGAGGTTCTGACACCGGACAGCTCCCGCTTCTGGCGGCTCGATCAGTACAAGCCGGGCGAGGGTCAGGCCAGCTTCGACAAGCAGTTTGTCCGCAACTGGCTGAAGGCAAATCCGGACAACAATGCAACACTTCCGCAGGATGTGGTAGATAAGACCATTGCCCTCTATAAGGAAGCATATACCATGCTGACCGGCGAGGAAATCTAAGGAAATGCTGATTAAATCAGCATTTCCCTAAGTTACCGTAATTTATATGAAACGGACGGAGTGGGAGACTGCGCCGTCCGTTTTTTTCATGAGAGGATCGACAGGGAGAGTCCATATGGCAGATCAGGCGTCCGGAAAGGAAAACCACGGCATCACCGAAAAAAAGGTCGAGTACATCGAGCTTTTTTTTGACCTTATTTTTGTATACAGTCTTCGTACCATCAATTCACTTTTTCATGCCTATGAGGAGTCCTTTCCGCCGCTCCGTACGATTACGACCTTCCTCTTTCTGACGGCGGTGGTCATGCAGGTGTGGATGTTTACCACCATGTTCTTTAACCGCTACGGCCGGAAGGCGCTGCGGGATTATGTCAGCATTCTCCTGAATATGTATCTTCTCTACTATATGGCGAGCGGCTCGAACCTTCACTGGGTAGAGCATTATATCCGCTATCACGGCGCCTGGGCACTGATTATGCTGAACCTGGCGGCCCGAAGTATGGATCAGCTGGCATTTTCGCAGGATCTCAAGGAAAGCGACCGCCGGATTCTTTTGAATGATGTGCGGCTTCTGCTTTGCGAGGCCATCATTATCCTGTTCTCCATCGTGATTTATCAATGGAGCGGTGTTGTGCTGTCGCCGATTGCCCTGATCTACGGCTATGCCGCGAAGCTGGCGGAATACCGCGCCTATCGGACGAGTCCCTGTGACTTCCCGCATCTGGCGGAGCGAAATCTCCTTCTGGTGATTCTGACCTTCGGCGAAATGATCATCGGTATTTCCGGCTTTTTCGAGTCCGGACGCAGCATCTGGATGAATGTCACGCCGTTTCTGATCGTGATCGGCATGTTCCTGAGCTACGCCTTTCTGCATGACAATGTGCTCGACCACCACTGCCGGACCTCCGGCCTCGGTTATCTCGCCGTGCATGTCATCATGCTTCTGGTAATCAATTCCATTACGATTGCCATGGAGCTGCTGGCGCGTCCGATGGTGCCGATTCTTCCGAAGAGTACATGGATGGTATCCATGCTGTTTCTGTACTATGTCTGCCTTCTGGGCCTTGACCGCTATGCAAAGAAGGAACTGCGGGCGAACCGCATCCGGTCGTTTGTCTGCATTCTGTCCATGCTCTTAATGTACTTCGGACTCATGCAGCTTGCGGCGCAGCATCTGCTCGCGGGCGCCGTCATTACCCTGGTGCTCGTTTACGGCATTTTCTTCCTGATACTGCACATGCATCACAGCAGCCTTCGGAAGATGAAGCTGGGCGGCTATATTTCCTGACAGACGGAGGCAGAGTATGAAATTGATTCATTGCGCGGATCTTCATCTGGACAGCCGGATGAGCACGCATCTTTCGGAGGAAATGGCCCGGGAACGTCGGCAGGAGCTCGTCGGTACCTGGCTTCGGCTCCTCGAGTATGCCGTGCAGCATCAGGTCGAGGCGATTCTGATTGCAGGCGACCTTTTTGATACGCCGGTGGTCAGCAGGACGACCGGCCATGCGGTGCTGGAGAGTATAGCCGCGCATCCGGACATCACGTTTTTTTATCTCAAGGGAAATCATGATACGGACTCCTTTCTGAACCAGGCGGATACGAAGCCGGCGAATCTCTGCACTTTTCAGGATACCTGGCGTCAGTACCGGCTCCGGGACCATATTGTGATCGCCGGCCGGGAGTTCGGAAGCTCCGGCGTACTGAACGCGATGGCCGCCGGGAATCTCAGACTGCAGGAGGAGGATATCAATCTCGTTCTTCTGCATGGGCAGGTCAATGCTTCCCGCGCGGCGGAGGAGGCCTCCGCGGAGCAGATCCACCTGCCGGCCTATGCGCATCAGGGCATCGATTATCTGGCACTCGGACATGTGCATCAGTATCAGGAGGGCATGCTGGACGGCCGCGGCATCTGGTGCTATCCCGGCTGTCTGGAGGGCCGCGGCTTCGATGAATGCACGCGGCACGGCTTCGTTCTCCTGGATATTGATGAACAGGCGCATCAGATCCGGCGGCAGCTCGTGGACATCAGCGCCCGCCATCTGTGGACGATCCGCCTCGATGTCAGCGGAAGCACAAGCTCCATGGCAGCCCTCCCGCGTATTCGGGCGGCCCTGTCGCTGCTCAGCGGCATGCCGACGGCTGACAGCGGCGTAGCCGGGCTCAGTGACGAAGAGGTGCAGGCCATTCTGTCCGCCGGGGCCGGCGTCCGCATGCGCCCGCAGGATCTCGTGAAGCTGGTGCTGAGCGGTGAGCTTTCCATGGAAGCGGAGTTTAATGCAGACTTTCTGGAGACGCAGCTTTCCCCAATGTTTTATTATCTCCGGACCGTGGATGAAACCCATCGCCGGGCGGACCCGCAGGCCTATCGCTTTGATAAGTCGCTGAAGGGTGCGTTTGTGCGTTCACTGGAGCAGGATGAGACGCTGGATGAAGACATGAGGGCCCGGGTCATGGAGGCCGGGCTTCGGCTTCTCCGGGGCGAGTCCATCGAAGGCTGCCGGTGCGGAACCGGTTCCGGCGATATGGCACGCCATGACGCAGCATTCGCCGCCGGCGATGGCAGAAGGATTGTACAGAATGAAATTAATCAGCTGTAAAATAGAAAATTTCGGAAAGCTTCAGAATACGGAATTCACCTTTCAGGACGGGCTCAATGTCATCTTCCGGGAAAACGGCTTCGGCAAGTCGACGCTGGCGGCCTTTCTGCGCATTATGTTTTACGGACTGTCCGGTGAGCGGAAGAGCCAGGATAATGAGAATGAGCGGAAAAGGTACCGCCCGTGGCAGGGCGGTGCCTTCGGCGGAACCGTGATCTTTCAGCTGGAGAACGGCCGAAGCTATCGCCTGAGCCGGAGCTTCGGCGAACGGAAAAGCCAGGATCAGTTCCGTCTGTATGATGCGGAGACGAATCTTCCGTCACAGGATTTTACGGAGGAGATCGGAGAGGAGCTGTTTCAGATTGATGAGCTTTCCTTCCGCCGCACCTGCTTCATCGGACAGCAGGCGCTCGAAACCGGCGTAACCTCGGAGATCAATGCACGCATCGGCAATGTCTCCGAGGATCCGGAGGACATGAAGCGCTATGCAGAGGTGATGGAGAAGCTGAAGGACGAGTTAAATGCGCTCTCGCCGAATCGCCGGACCGGTGCGATTTTCAGAAAGCGTCTGGAGCTGGAGAGCCTGCAGACGGACTGCCGGGGCCGGGAGGCTCTGGAGCAGCAGGCGCTTTCGGAGGATGATGCCGAGTACAGGCTGCGGGAGACGCGGCAGCATCTGCGGGAGCAGCTCGAGCATACGGGTCAGCGTCTGCAGAACGAGAGCATGCAGCAGGATGCACGGGAGCAGCACCGAAGCTACCTGTACCTGTGTGAACGGCTTGAGGAGGAAAAAAAACGTTACCAGGAGCAGGAGCGGCGCTTTTTCGGTGCGGACTTCGACCGTCTGCCGGCTTCGGAACGGCTGCAGCGGCTGCAGCAGGCGCAGCGCCGTCTGCAGGAGGTCTTCCGGAACGGGCTTCCGACCGAGGCGGAGCTTCGGGAAGCAGCGGCACAGCTGTCACGCCTGGATGCACTTCGGGAGGGCGAGCGGCATACGCGGAGGAAGCCGGAGACGCCGAAAAATAAAACCGCGTCCGGCACGGCGCGTATTCTCCGTCTGTGCGGGCTGCTGCTTCTTACAGCAGCGCTGCTTTCCTTCATGCTGTCGATTCCGCGGGGCCTTTGTGCCGGGCTGTTCGGTTTCGGCGCTGTCCTTCTGGTGCTTTCTGTTTTTCTGCATGCCGGCAGAGCGTCTTCCGGAGGTGCTGCGGGAGAGCCGGAGGCAGCAGCAAAAAGCGGAGCTGCTGAGCGGGCCGCCCTTCTGCGGGCACTCGACAGCTTCCTGCAGCGCTTCTATCCGGATCTTCGGTGCGGAGGAGCGAAGACCGCCGATGCCGCGCGCCCGGGACGGCTGACGCTTCTTCGGCAGCTGGAGCAGGATGTACTTTCATATCGTCACCTGGAGGATCTTCGTACGGCGGCCGAAGCGCTTTCGAAGCGGCAGCAGGCCGTGGAGGCCTTTAAACAGACGTATGATCCGGCGGCACAGCCGTCCTCTGCCGGACAAGGAGAAACAATTGTTTCGTTGACAACGAAGCTGAACAGCCTTCGTACGCAGCTTGAAGAGACGGAAGAAAAGCTGCAGCTGCTTTCTGGGCAGCGGAAGCAGCACGAAGCGCAGCTTTCGGAGCTGTATGAAAAGGAGCGGCGTCTGGCGGCCGGACAGGAGGAGCTTTCAGAGCTGGAGGAGCGAAGCCGGCTGCTGACCCTGGTGCGGGATCACCTCGTCCGGGCCCGGAATGATTTTTCAAAGCAGTACATGGATCCGCTGATGCGTTCGTTTTCATACTACTATCGTATGCTCTGCAGCAAAGAGGCGGCGTATATAAAGCCGGAGGAACGAACGGCGGCGCTTCCTTCACTGCCGGAAGAGAACACGGCCGTGAAAGATCCGGAGCTGCCGTTTTTAATGGATGCGGATTTCAACCTGCAGCTTACGGAAAACGGACGGGAGCACAGTCCGGAGCTTCTTTCGGCCGGCTTTCGGAATCTTGTGGCGCTGGCGCGGCGCATGGCTTTTGTGGATGCCATGTATGAGAAAGAGCGGCCGTTTCTGATTCTCGATGATCCCTTTGTGAATCTCGATGCGGACCATCTGGAGGGCGGACTTCGTTTTCTTCAGGACATCGCGGAACATGGTCAGGTGATTTATTTTACCTGTGTGCAGAGCCGGGCGGGTATTTCGTCATAAAAAAACGGACAGGGCAGCGCCCTGTCCGTTTTTTTAATGTCGATGTGTCTTCGGCGCATTTTCGCTTTCGGATTCGCCGCTCAGATTCTGCGAGACGGTGATCTCCTGATTGTCGATATGCTCCTTCATCAGTGTCTTCGCGCGGATGATGTTCCGGATCTGGATGGCCTGCAGGATTTCCTCATGCTCCCGGATCAGGGTGCCGCGCTTTGCCTCGTCCTTGATGTATTCCAGACGATAACGGTACATCTGTTCGCGGAGATTGTTGATCATCTGTACCAGCTTTTCATTGCCGGAGGCCTTGTAGATGATGTCATGGTAGGCTTCATCCGCTTCTGCAATTTCGATCTCACTGCCGCCGTCGGCGACCACCTGCTTAAAATGGTCCTCTGCCGCACTCAGCTCCTTCAGTTCCTCATCACTGATGCGCTGGCAGGCCAGGTCCGTCGCCAGCTCCTCCAGTGCACCCCGGACCTCCAGTGTATCCTGCAGGTTCTTGTGGGAAATCTGTGCGACTTCGGCGCCGCGCCGCGGAATCATCAGCACCAGTCCCTCGAGCTCCAGCTTCCGGATGGCCTCCCGGATCGGCGTACGGGATACGCCCAGCTTTTCCGCCAGCTGAATTTCCATCAGCCGCTCACCCGGCTTCAGTTCGCCCTTCAGAATGGCCTGGCGAAGCGTATTGAACACCAGATCCCGTAAAGGGAGATATTCGTTCATATTTACTGTAAAATCATTCATTCCTTGCTTTTCCTCCGTGGAAGCGGTTTCGTTCAGTGCTGCGATGCACCCCGGTGTAGGTGCCAGGGTTCCGTGAGATAGACCTGCTTCGTGAGGCCCCGGTTTTTCGGCGCCTGCAGAAGCTGACAGCAGCGCCGTGCCTTTTCTCTGTCATCAAAGATGCCGAAAACGGTCGGTCCGGAGCCGGACATCATGGCATTCAGCGCGCCCTGCTCCAGCATAAACGCCTTGATTCTTTCGATCTCCGGATGCTCCCGGACGGTTACGGTCTCGAGAATATTGCCCATATGCTCTGCAGTGGCATAAAGATCTCCGGCACGCAGAGAGGAAATCACTTCATCCACATTCGGATGCGCTGCAGCCGGCAGCGTATTGACATGAAGCCCTTCATATACGGCCTTGGTGGACACGGAAACCGGCGGCTTCGCCAGTACGATCGCACAGTGCGGAAGGGACGGAAGCGGCGAGAGCTGCTCTCCGATGCCCTCCGAAAGCGCCGTGCCGCGCATCAGACAGAAGGGGATATCTGCACCGAGCTGTACGCCGCGCTTCTGAAGCTCCGGAAGACTGAGCCCGAGCTGAAACAGACGATTCATGCCGTAGAGCACCGCGGCGGCGTCTGAGGATCCGCCGGCCATGCCGGCCGCCACTGGAATCACCTTTTTCAGGGTCATGCGGACGCCCTGCCGAAGCTGAAATTCATCGCTCAGCAGTTTTGCGGCCCGCCACATAAGATTTTTCTCATTGACCGGAAGAAAGGACAGATTCGTTTTCAGCTGAATGCCGGGCTCTGCGGTGCGCTCGATATCAATATTGTCATGAAGCTTTACGGTCTGCATGATCATGCGGACATCGTGGTATCCGTCCGGCCGCTGTCTCAATACATCAAGAGACAGATTGATTTTTCCGTATGCCTGCAGCTTGATCTGATTCATGTGATCCCCCGTGGTCTTTGTATACATTGCACTTATTTTAGAACATTGACGCGCGTAAAGCAAGACGTCTGCCGAACTTGTTGCGGATTGACAATGCAGCAGCTGTTTATTATACTTTAAAAACGAAGGTGACAACATGTCACTAATAATGACATACTGTCATTAGAAAGAAACAAAGGAAAGGAGCATGCATGGCAACGGAAAGATTCATGAAGCTTTCCCAGGACAAGAAGGACCGGATTCTGGATGCGGCAGTGCAGGAATTTGCACGGGTGCCGTTTGAGGATGCGTCGATTAATCAAATCATCAAGGCAGCAGGCATCTCGCGCGGCAGCTTTTATACGTATTTTGAGGACAAACGGGATCTTCTCTACTACATTTTTCAGAATATGAATGAGCGGCATGAGCAGTGCTTCAAGGAGCTGCTGCTTCGGAAGCAGGGCGATTTCTGGGAGGCGCTGCATACATGGGTGACATCGATTTCGGAGCAGATCCAGTCCGGGTGTCTTCAGCTGGAGATCAGCCTGATGACGCAGCAGGGCATGATGCATCGGATGATGGAGTTTGCAGAAAGTGAGGGCATCGATTCCCTGAAGGAACAGAAATTCGAGTGGCTCTGCAGCCGGGTCTGTAAGGACTGCATCAAAGGCGGTGAGGACGCGGAAACCTTCATTGCAGTCATACGGCTCGGCTTTACCGTAGCCATGATGACACTGATGGCGCTGATCGGACATAGGAGCATGGCCCGGGAGCAGATTCTTCGGAACTTTGAGATTTCACTGGAGGTTCTTCGCGCAGGTGCGGATCCGCGGGCGGCGAAGAATATCAATTAGGAAAGCAGGAGAGCATTTATTATGAAAAAACAGGTAAAGATCATTCTCGGGGCGGCTGCGGCGGCGGTCCTCGTCGGACTTGTGGCAGCCCGCATGATGAAGCCGCAGGAGGAAATACAGACCAAGGGCCTGCCGGCGGTTTCGGTGACGGCGGCTTCCCGCGGCGATGTTTCGGAGCGCACGTCCCTCATGGGCACCATTCAGCCGTCCGATACCTATTATGTGACGCCGAAGGCGGCCGGGGAGCTCGTCGAAATTTATGTGACGGACGGTGAGACGGTGCATGCCGGCGATCCGATTGCAAAAATCGATAATCAGAAGCAGATCGATGCGGCGAAGGCGACGCTGGATGCGGCCAATGCTTCCGCCCAATCCGCACGTCAGCAGGCGGATACGGCGCAGGATGCGCTGGATCGCATGACACCGCTCTATGAGGCCGGCGATATTGCCGCGCAGACCTATCAGCAGACCCTGCATTCGGCCAATGCCGCACAGGCGCAGGTCACGGCAGCCGAGGCACAGGTCGACAGCGCGCAGCTGAACTATGATACGCAGTGTGAATATGCGACCGTGACCGCACCGGCCGACGGCATTGTCCAGAGCTGCAGCATGACAGAACATGCGATGGTTTCCCAGTCCTCCCAGCTCTGTGTCATCACAGGCACGGGCGCGAAGCTTGTGAAGTTTAATGTCACGGAAGAGATGCTGAAAAATCTTCACCTTGGGCAGACCGTGACGGTGGAAAAGAACGGCAGCAGCTATGAGGGCATCCTTACGAGGCTCAGCCAGCTGGCCAATGCGCAGACCGGACTGTTTCCGGTGGAGGCCGCACTGAGCGGGGCGGATGCATTGGCAGACGGTACCAGCGCGAAGCTTTCCCTGGTATCCGCGCATTCTGAAAATGCACTGCTGGTTCCGGTGGACTGCGTCTATTACTCCGGCGGAAATCCGTATGTATATACCTATCAGGACGGCTGTGCGAAGCGAACCTACATTGAGACCGGCCTTTCCGATGATGAGAATTATGAGGTGACGGACGGTCTGGACGGTACGGAGCAGATTGTCAGCAGCTGGACGGAGGATATCTATGACGGTGCAGAGGTGCGCCTTCTGAATGAGGACGGATCGCTGCAGGGAGACACCGCAGCGTCCGGTGCCGCAGAGTGATCCGCAGGAGATGAAACATGCATAAAATAACCGAATTTGTTATAAAACGGCCGGTGACCACGCTTCTTGTGGTGATCAGTCTCATTTTTTTCGGATTCATGTCCATTGCAAACCAGAAGATGGAGCTGATGTCCGATATTGATATGCCGATGATGATCATTACGACCACCTACGGCGGAGCCTCACCGGAGGACGTCGACAAGCTGATTACGAAGCCCATTGAGGACGGTGTTGCCGTGCTTTCCAATGTGAAGGAAATCACCTCGCGCTCCGCCGAAAACTACGGCATCACCATCGTGCAGTATGAGTACGGCACCAATATGGATGAGGCCTATGATGCGCTGAAAAAGAAGATCGACGCCATCAAGAGCGATCTGCCGGACGGCGCCGATGACCCGACCTTCCTGGAGATGAATATGAACGAGCAGGCCTCCATGTACCTGTCCGTTCAGAATCCGTCGCAGGAGAATATGTACAACTATGTAGAAAACGACATAGTGCCGGAGCTCAACAAGCTGAGCGCGGTGGCTTCTGTGGATACGTCCGGCGGACAGAAGCAGTACGTGCAGATTCAGCTGATCCCGGAGAAGCTGCAGCAGTACCACCTGTCGATGTCGACGGTGGCACAGATTGTGACGGCGGCGGACTTCAGCTATCCGGCCGGCACCACCGGCGTCGGTTCCCAGGAGCTTTCTGTCACGACCTCGGTGGAATATTCGGACGTACAGTCCCTGAAGAACATTCCGATTGTGACCGGAAACGGCAGCACGATTTATCTGAAGGATATCGCACTGGTGCAGATGGCAAAGGAGGATGCGTCGGCGATCGGCCGCTATAACGGTCACGATACCATGATGCTGAGCATCACGAAAACCCAGGACGCATCGGCCGTTTCCATGTCGAAGGCTGTTATGGCCGAGATGGAGGAGCTGCAGGCGAAGGATTCGAACCTGGAGGTCGTGGTCATCGAGGACCAGGCCGATATGATCAAGAGTTCGCTGAGCTCCGTATTTGAAACCATGATCATGGCGGTCATCATTTCCATGATTATTATCTTCATTTTCTTCGGAGACTGGAAGGCATCGCTCATCGTCGGCACCTCCATTCCGATTTCGATCCTGACGGCACTGGTGGCCATGTGGGCCGTAGGATATTCGCTGAACATGATCACGATGTCGGCCCTGGTGCTGGGCGTCGGCATGATGGTGGACAACTCCATCGTTGTATTGGAGGCCTGCTTCCGTGCGCTGGATCAGTATGTGGCCGTGGGCGTGAAGACCCGGCGCTCGGCGGCTGTTGAAGCCGTACGGACGGTCGGTGAGTCGGTGCTGGGATCGACGATCACCACCTGCGTGGTTTTCCTGCCGCTCGGCTTCCTGCAGGGCCTGTCCGGTCAGTTCTTTGCGCCGCTCGGATTTACAATTGTATTCTGTATGCTGGCATCGCTTCTGTCGGCGGTTTCCATTGTTCCCCTCTGCTTTGTATTCTATAAGCCGAAGGAAAATGAGAAGGCGCCGGCCTACAAGGGCGTCCGCATGCTGCAGAACGGCTACCGGAAAATCACGGAGAAGCTTCTCGATCATAAGGCGGCGGTGATGCTTACCTCACTGGCACTTCTGGTGCTGGCCCTCTTCCTGGCGACGCAGGTCAGGACAGAGCTGATGCCGCAGACGGATGAAGGTCAGATCAATATTACGGTTTCCACGCGCCCGGGTCTGAAGCTTGAATCGGTGGATGAGATTCTGCAGAAGATCGAGGCCATGGTGGCGGCTGATCCGGATACGGAAAACTACATGGTAAGCTCCGGCGGCTCCGGCATTCAGTCCATGATGAGCTCCGGCGGCTCCACGGTGACCGCTTATCTTCGTTCTGACCGCAGCATGTCCACCAAGGACAAGGCGAGCGCATGGCGGAAGGAGCTCGATGCCGTGAAGGATGCGGTGGTGACGGTAGAGTCCTACAGCTCCATGTCCTCCATGTCTTCCAGCTCGGATACCTATTCAAGCTATATTACGGCCACCGGCTACAGCGATCTCAAGGAAGCCTCCGAAAAGATCGTTTCCGAGCTGCAGCAGCGGCCGGAGGTGACGGCGGTGCATTCCTCGATGGAAAATGCGGCACCGCTCATCAAGTTCCGTGTGGATCCGATCAAGGCGGCGGCAGAGGGGCTGACGCCGGTACAGGTCGGGCAGCAGCTCTACAGCATGCTTTCCGGTACGACGGCCATGACCATGCAGGTGGACGATGAGGATGTGGATGTCAAGGTAGAGTATCCGAAGGATGAGTACGATAACCTGGAGAAGGTGGAGGCCATCTTCCTGACAACGCCGTCGGGCGCGCAGGTGCAGCTCAAGGATATCTGCGATATCAGCTTCGAGGATTCGCCGGCCACGATCGTACGGGATGACCGGAAGTACCGCGCAACGATTACGGCCGATTATACGGATGCGGCGAATGCGCATACCGCGGATACCCTGGAAAAAGAGGTGCTCAGCAAATATCTGGTCAACGGTGTCGAAGCCGCGGAGAGCTCCAATGCTAAAATGATGGCCGAGGAGTTTGGCTCATTGGGCACCGCCATCGTGATTGCGATTTTCCTGATCTGGGTAGTGATGGCAGCACAGTTTGAATCCATGCGCTTCTCCTTCATGGTCATGACGACCCTGCCGTTCTCCCTCATCGGCTCCTTCTTCCTGCTCTGGATCATGGATGCCACCATTTCCATGCCGTCGCTGCTCGGATTTCTGATGCTCATCGGTACGGTGGTAAATAACGGTATTCTTTATGTGGATACCGTCAATCAGTACCGCATGGCGATGCCGCTTCGGCGCGCACTGGTGGAGGCCGGTGCCACCCGTCTCCGTCCGATTCTTATGACGACGCTGACGACGGTCATCTCCATGGTGCCGATGGCAGCGGCCTTTGGTGAAAACGGCCAGATGATGCAGGGTCTTGCACTGGTGGATGTGGGCGGTCTTACAGCCTCTACGATCCTTGCACTTCTGATGCTGCCGATTTACTATTCGGTGATGGATCGGAAAAAGAAAAACGTTGACCTGGATGTGCCGGAGGCCGGCTACATGGAGGGCAGAAACCCAGCGGAATATTATCAGCAGAAGGCGGCAGCCGAGTGGGAGCGTTACGGCACGGTGGACGATGACCCGACCCCGGCGGAGCGCTCGGATATGTCGGAAGGATTTCCGGACTAAGGAGAAAAGGCAGATGAACTGGAACAGAAAATGTGTGACAGCCGTCACGCTGGCCCTCGCGCTGGGGGCCTCCGTGCCGGCTTATGCCGCAAAGGCCACGGTCGACCGGGCGCCGGCCCAGACCTCCTATGAGCGGGAACGGAGCGATGCCGAGTGGGCGTCGCTCCGGGATAATGTAATTACATGGGAGGAGCTGCAGGACCTGGTGCATGAATATAATCCGACCGTTTCGGCGCTTTGGCTGAATTACCGGCAGAACGATAAAAGCGGGACCTATGATCTTGATTATGACGATGTGCTGTCGGCGATTGAGGATACCTATCAGAATTCCATCGGCAGCAGCGACGTCGGGGATGCGGCGGCGGAGCTGACCCGCAGTACAGCACTCGCGAATGTCGACACCACCATACAGAACGCAGACCGCACGGTGGCAGAGCTCAGCAATCAGAAAACGGAGTACAGCATGACGGAGGCCATCCGGCAGCAGATCATTTCGATGTATACGTCGGAGCTTACGAAGGAGCTGAATCAGCGGACGGCGGATTATGATGAAACCCTGATCGATCCGGCCAGGCGGAAGCTGGAGGCCGGCACCGGCACGGAGCTCGAGCTTCTGAATGCACAGAAAAATGCAAAGGATGCGCAGGTTTCGGCGCAGAGCGCCGCGGCCGTTGCCCTGAAGGCCCGTCAGACGGTGCTGGTAAACCTCGGCTGGGCCTATGATGCCGAGCCGGAGATCTGCGCGGTGCCGGAGGTGACGGATGCCATGATTGCCGCGATCGACCGGAGCAGTGATCTGGAAACGGCGCTCCGTAAAAATTATCAGCTTCGCATCGATGAGCGGAAGCTTGCGCTTTGCGAGAGCGATGCAGCACGGAGTACTGCGGAAATCACGGTCAGCAATGATAAAAATCAGGTGCAGTCGGATATGACCTCCCGCTACAATGCGCTTCTGAGTGCCCAGAGTGAGCTTCAGAAGGCGGAGCTGCAGCTTCAGAACCAGAAAACCAGTGAGGAACGTACGTCCCGAAGCTATGCGGCCGGTTCGGCCAGTGCCCGTGAGCTGGAGGCCGCGCAGTATCAGACAGAGGCTGCGGAATATACGGTGAAGCTTGACCGTTATGCGGTGCAGAGTGCATACTTTGCATACCTGGCGGGCCGGGACGGTCTGGCCGGCAGCAGCACATCCTGACGGGAGGTTGAAGATGAAGAATGAAAAACGCATCGCTGCCCTGCTGCTCGGCCTTCTGCTGACGGTTCATGCAGGCGGGCAGCCGGTATGGGCAGCAGTTACGACCGTCAGCCATCCGCTGTACGGGGAGAATCCTTCACTGACCGGACAGGATGCGGCGGGGCGTCCGGACGGCATGGACGAGGCCGCATGGGCTGCCCTGTGCGATGATACGATTGAATACAGTGAGATTCCGGAGCTGGTGGAGTACCGGAGCATCCTCGGGCAAACGCAGAGTGCCCTGATTTCAGCGAATTCCGCAGCCCTGGTGCAGATGAGCGATGCCTGGTCCGGGGCAATCACGGAGCTTCGGGACACCATTTCCGACCTGCGGGAGCAGGCTGGGGAGGTTTCGACGGAGGAAGAAAAAAAGGCGCTGCTCGGGCAGGTGAAGCTGCTCGAGCAGAGTCTGAACGGCAGCAGCGGCCTCGGCGAAAATCAGAAGCAGACGAAGAGCAGCATTTCCACGCTGGTCACGAAGCTGAAACAGGGGCTATATCCGACGAAGCTTACGATGATCGCCGGCATGAACAGTGCCTTTATCGCATACCAGAGCCTCGCCGAGCTGCAGAAAATGTATACCGCACAGGTCACGATGTATCAGAGCATGTATGAGCGGGCACAGCGGCAGGAGGCGCTCGGTATGTCGACGGCACTGGACACGCAGCTTGCATTGGCGGAGCTTCAGGGGGCGGAGCTTCAGCTTTCCGATGCCGATGAGAAGCTTCGCTCGGTGCAGTATGCGATGGCGCTTACGCTTGGATGGAGTGCAGATGCAGCCGCCAAGGTACACATCGGGACGCTTCCGGCCTATGATCCGGATTATATGGCAGGACGGAATCTTACGGAGGACATTGCCGAGGCGAAGCTTTACAATGTGAGCTACGGTACGGCGATGGGCACGGTGGAAAAAAACATAACCGGTTATACCGAGGTGGATATTAACCGCCGCTCGGCGGAGCAGAACCTCAATGTGACGATGTCAGAGCTGTATCAGAATGCGGAGCAGGCCGGTACGGAATATGAGGCGGCGGAGCTTGGCCGTCAGGTCAGCGAGCGGCAGAAGCAGTCGGCCGACCGCATGTACAATGCAGGTCTTCTCAGCCTTCCGGACTACAAGGGCGCGCTTCTTCAGTACATTGCATCCGACATGCAGGCCGGTCTGTCCGCTGTCAATGCATCGGCCGCTGTCCTGAACTATCAGGCGGCGCTCCGCGGCATCGTATGACGGAGTTTTAGGGAAATGCTGATTTTATCCGCATTTCCCAGGTCATGTCTGTCCGCGGACAGGGTCGTCCCGACGACTATATTCAAAGTAAAGGGGCTGTGTTATACTCCTGGTATGTTGCAAAAAGGATCGTGAAGCAGGTACGGATCGTACTTGACATCGATCGAAAATGTGTTTACAATATCAAGCACGAGAACGTACGTTTTATATGGAGGAGTTATGGCAGCAAAGACCAGCAAACCACCGGTTGATTATAACCAGGATCATGAACAGAAATTAAAGGCCCTTGATGTGGCCTTGACACAGATTGAAAAGAATTTCGGCAAGGGCTCCGTGATGAAGCTTGGAGAGTCCGCCGCTAATCTGAATATTGAAACCGTCCCGACCGGCTCCCTGTCGCTGGATATCGCACTGGGGGCCGGCGGCTATCCGAAGGGCCGCATCATCGAGATTTACGGACCGGAATCCTCCGGAAAGACGACCCTTGCACTGCATGCGGTGGCAGAGGTGCAGAAGCGCGGCGGCATCGCCGGCTTCATCGATGCCGAGCATGCCCTGGACCCGAAGTATGCCCAGAATATCGGCGTGGATATCGACAACCTCTATATTTCCCAGCCGGATTCCGGCGAGCAGGCCCTGGAGATTGCAGAGACCATGGTGCGCTCCGGTGCCATTGATATTCTGGTGGTGGACTCCGTGGCGGCTCTGGTGCCGAAGGCGGAAATCGACGGTGAGATGGGTGACAGCCATGTCGGACTGCAGGCGCGGCTGATGTCGCAGGCCCTCCGCAAGCTGACGGCGGTGATTGCGAAGTCAAACTGCATTCTGATTTTCATTAACCAGCTGAGAGAGAAGGTGGGCGTGATGTTCGGAAATCCGGAGACGACGACCGGCGGACGCGCCCTGAAGTTCTATGCATCGGTTCGTCTGGATATCCGCCGGGTAGAGACGCTGAAGCAGAACGGCGATGCAGCCGGAAACCGTGTACGCGTGAAGGTGGTAAAAAACAAGATCGCACCGCCGTTCAAGCAGGCGGAGTTTGACGTGATGTTTGGTGAGGGCATTTCGAGGGCCGGGGATGTACTGGATCTGGCCGTGAACGAAAACATCGTGGAGAAGTCCGGTGCATGGTTCGCTTACCGGGATGAGAAAATCGGACAGGGCCGCGAGAATGCCAAGGAATACCTGAGGAAGAACCCGTCGATTATGGCGGAAATTGAAGCTCAGGTACGAGAGAAATACGGACTGCCGAAGGATACGCTGGAGGAAGCCGCCGAAGCACCATCCTCTGCGGCACCGGATACGGCTGAAGAGCAGATCTGAGACACGAACATCTGCCGGATGATTCCTTTACGGAATGATCCGGCTTTATTTATGGCAGGAGGCAGGAATGAAAAAAGCAGAGGATCTTTTTTTGGAACAGCCGGAGAAGGCCGCCTATGTGCTGGATCCGGACCGGATGAGTGCGCATGACAGGCTGCTGAACCGCTGCAAGGAGCGCTGCCTGTATCTTCTGGAGCATTCGGAGAAGACCGAAGCGCGGCTTCGGGAGAAGCTTCGGAGGTCCGGAAAATATACCGAGGACATCCTTGATGAAGCCATGGATTTTCTGAAGCGCTACGGATATCTGGATGACCGGCGTTTTGCGGAGCGGCTGCTTCAGAGCTATGCCGGGCAGAAATCCATGCGGGAAATTGAGCAGAAGCTTTATCAGCGCGGCGTTTCTTCCGCAGATATCCGTGCGGTGTTGGCCGATTTTCAGGAGAACGAAGCGCAGGCGGCAGAGGCTGAGCTTGCAGCTGTACAGAAGGCCCTTCGTAAGAAGTGCCGAAACAGCAAGGAGCTGTCGATCGAGGAGAAGCGGAAGCTCGGTGCAGCGCTGCTTCGCAAGGGCTTTTCCTACGAGCTGGTTACGAAGGCGCTTTCGACGGATGAGGAAGACGTATGAAGGGAAGGTCAGAGAAAAACTCAAAAACAGGCATGAAGTCCTTTTTGAAGCGGACGGTTTGCGGCGACCGGCCGGTCCTGTGGATCGGAGGACTGCTGCTTCTCATGGAGATCTGGAAACAGCTTGTGCTGTGGCTCGCGGTCGGCCGCGGACAGTACAATGTCTGGTATTTTCCGTTCCAGCTTTGCTCCATGCCGATGTATCTGTCCGTTCTGTACGGCCTTCACAGGAAGCGGAAGGGACGCCGGGCCGAAGCTCTGAAGCGGGCCATCATGACCTTCCTGCAGGACTACGGCTTTCTGGGCGGTGTGCTGACACTGATCGTGCATGACGGGCTGTTGCATCCCGGGCATCCGCTTTTAACCGCCCATGGCTTTCTCTGGCATATTCTCATGGTGATATGCGCACTCTATATTCACCGAAGCGGCCTTGCGGGCCGGAGCGGCCGGGATTTTTTAATGACGGTTCCGATCTTCTGTACGGCTGCACTGATCGCGGAGGGGATCAATACAGCGCTTCATCCGTACGGCGACTGTGACATGTTTTACATTTCGCCCTATCACCTCAGCTCCCAGCCGGTCTTTCATAACCTTGATCTCGTGCTCGGGCGACCGGCCGGAATTCTTCTCTATCTTCTCTGTATTCTTGCCGGTGCTTTTCTGGTGCATGTGCTCTTTTCTGTACATCCTGTAAAACATAATTGCAGACCCGTGTGACTTGTGCTAACATACCGACGCAAAAAAACAGTCGGAGGCCGCCATGGAAGATAAATACGATTGCCTGAAACTGGAAAATCAGCTTTGCTTTCCGCTCTATGCATGTGCAAAGGAAGTTGTACGATGCTATAAACCCTTTCTGGACCGGATGGATCTTACATATACGCAGTACATCGTTATGATGGTGCTGTGGGAAAAGAAGGAAATGAATGTAAAGACATTGGGAGACTGTCTTTATCTGGATTCCGGTACCCTGACCCCGCTTCTCAAACGGCTGGAGCTCAAGGGTCTGATTACGCGGGAGCGTTCATTGCAGGATGAACGTGCGCTGAAGGTGACCATTACGGAAAAAGGTGCGCATCTTCGGGAAATTGCCATGGAGATCCCGGAGAAAATTCAGAGCAGCATGCGTCTCGATCCGGAGGAACTTCGTGTTCTTTATTCACTTCTTTATAAGACCCTGGAAGCGGTCGGCAGCAGCGCTGCGGAAGCATAGCCTGCAGCCGGCTGCTTTTTCGGCCTCTTGCTGGAGAAACGCCGGTCCCTGCTTCCGTTCCTTTCGGTTGACATAGTTGTTGTATTTATATAAAATCAAATAGTTGAGTTGATGTATATTGGGAGATTATAGTAACTATTCCCAATATAATATATATAAATAGAATTGGAGAACGCCGGGGATCGATACCCGGCGTCTGCACATATCTGTTTGTACATTCACAACATCATACCGAAGGAGGTACACAAAGTGACCATTGTTATCGTGCTGGCAGTGGCCGTTGCGGTGGGCCTCATCATGTTCTTTATTGGGTCAAACAAGGCAAAGAACGACTTTGAAAAAACGGTCGGATCTGCAGAGAAAAAATCCAGAGAGATCATTGATGACGCGATCAGAACGGCAGAGAATAAGAAGCGGGAGGCGCTTCTTGAAACGAAGGAGGAGGCTCTGAAGGCAAAGAACGACCTTGATAAGGAAATCAAGGACCGCCGGAAAGAGGTATCCGATCTCGAACACAGAACACTGAAGAGAGAAGAGGCATCGGAGAAAAAGGCCGTTTCCCTGGATCAGAAGGAGCAGGAGCTCCGGAGACGGCAGGAAAAGATGCAGGCCAAGGAAGCAGAAATCGATGAGCTTCATAATAAGAAGCTGACCGAGCTGGAGCGGGTGTCTGGTCTGACCAGAGATCAGGCAAAGTCCGAGCTTCTCAAATCCCTTGAGGAGGATACGAAGCATGATTATGCAAGGATGCTTCGCGAGTATGACAACCAGGCCAGGGAGGATGCGGAGAAGAGCGCACGGAATTACATTGTGGATGCGATCCAGCGCTGCGCAGCGGATCAGGTAACGGAATCCACCGTTTCCGTGGTGCAGCTGCCGAACGATGATATGAAGGGCCGCATCATCGGCCGCGAGGGACGGAATATCCGCACCCTGGAGCAGCTGACCGGCGTAGAGCTGATCGTAGACGATACACCGGAGGCTGTCGTCCTTTCCGGCTTTGATCCGGTGCGGCGGGAGGTTGCCCGCATCGCGCTGGAGAAGCTGATTGTAGACGGACGTATTCATCCGGCCAGAATCGAAGAGGTCGTGGAGAAGGCACAGAAGGAAGTAGAGGAAACCATCCGTGAGGAGGGTGAGGCTGCAGTCCTCGAGGTGGGCGTACATGGCCTCCACGGAGACCTTGTGAAGCTTCTGGGACGCATGAAGTTCCGGACTTCCTACGGACAGAATGCACTGCGTCATTCCGTTGAGGTGGCACAGATTTCCGGACTGCTGGCCGAGGAGCTGGGACTGGATGTCCGGATGGCGAAGCGGGCCGGCCTTCTGCATGATATCGGAAAGGCCATCGACCATGACATGGAGGGTACGCACGTACAGCTTGGCGTGGATCTCTGCACGAAGTATCATGAGCCGGAGATCGTGATCAATACCGTGGCTTCCCACCACGGCGGCACCGAGCCGACGTCCCTGATTGCCAGCCTTGTGGCTGCCGCGGATGCGATTTCAGCGGCCCGTCCGGGTGCCCGCCGTAAGTCCCTGGAAACCTATACGAACCGTCTGAAGGAGCTCGAGGAGATCACAAATTCCTACAAGGGCGTGGAGAAGTCCTTTGCCGTGCAGGCCGGCCGTGAGGTACGGATTATGGTCGTACCGGAGCAGGTATCGGATGATGATATGACGATTATGGCACATGATATTGCAAAGCAGATTCAGGAGCAGATGCAGTATCCGGGTGTCATTAAGGTAAATGTAATTCGTGAGTCCCGTGCTGTGGATTATGCAAAATAAGCTGTCACATGGAAGGGCAGCAATAGAAAAAGCCTGCGGAGAGGATCCGCAGGCTTTTTTGATGATAAGAACTGATCCGCCGGCAGCTGACCGGCCGAAAACTTCCTAAACATGAGGAGACCCCGGCGGACCGAAGGTCCAACCGGGGTAATTATGAAAAATCTATCGATTGGGAAAATATACTAAAAAATTGAACTTTCACATTTCAACTTTCGTTTAACTTTCCTACGATTGTTAATATACTATCGGAATATGAATAAATTATGAACAAATGGTAAACGTTTTTCTTTTTTGGCAAACCGGTTCAGAAGAGAAGGAAGGTGCATGCCGAGCTGCAGCCGGGCAGCTGCAGCCGGCCGCTTTTGCCGCGGCTTCGTTGTCTTAAATTTAACTTTGTGTTAATGTATACACAATACAGAAACGTTCCATCGGAGGAGAATACATGCCGAAAAACAAAACCCTTATTCCGCATAATACAGAGCGTGAGGTGCTGGTGACGGGCCATCGCAACCCGGATACGGATTCCATCTGCGCTGCCATTGCCTATGCCAATCTGAAAAACAAAATCAGCGGAGGAAGCCGCTATGTTCCGTGCCGTGCAGGTGAGCCGTCCCGGGAAACGGCCTTCGTGCTGGACTATTTCAAGGTACCGGAGCCCAGACTCATTCATACCGTAAAAACCCAGGTTTCGGATATTGAGTATCGTCAGACGCCGGGCGTCAACCGCAACATGTCGCTGAAAAAGGCCTGGACGATGATGAACGAGGGTAATGTCGTCACCCTGCCGGTCGTCACGAAGCGGAATGCGCTCGAGGGCGTCATTACCATCGGTGACATCGCAAAGTCCTATTTCAATGTCTATGATTCGCAGATCATCTCGAAGGCTCATACGCAGTTTTCCAACATCCAGGAGACCCTGGAGGCTACTGTGATCACCGGCGATGTCAAGCGCTTCTGCACGGAAGGCAAGGTGCTCATTGCGGCAGCCAATCCGGAGATGATGTCCTATTATATCGGAAAGCATGACATTGTCCTGCTCGGAAACCGTGCAGAGAACCAGCTCTCGGCCATGGACAACGGGGCCGACTGCATTATCATCTGCGAGGGCGCCGACGTGTCCCCGACCATCAAGAACCTGGCGGAGCAGAACGGCATGATCATCATGGTGACAAGCTATGATGCCTATACCGCAGCGCGTCTCATCAACCAGTCGATGCCGATCAGCTTCTTCATGACGCAGGAAAATCTGATTACCTTTACGGAAGATGACTTTATTGACGATATTCATGATATAATGGCAAGCAAACGTCATCGTGATTTCCCGATTCTCCGGAAGGACGGTGCCTACCTCGGCATGATTTCCCGTCGGAATCTCCTCGGAAATCACGGAAAGCAGGTCATTCTCGTGGATCACAACGAGTCCGGACAGGCAGTGGAGGGCATTGAATCTGCAGATATTCTGGAGATCATCGACCATCACAAGATCGGTGCGGTGCAGACCATGTCGCCGGTCTACTTCCGGAATCAGCCGCTGGGCTGCTGCTCCACGATCATTACTATGATGTATCGTGAGAATGACATTGAGATCGACCGGCAGACGGCCGGCCTTCTGATGTCGGCGATTATTTCGGATACGCTGCTGTTCCGTTCCCCGACCTGCACGCCGAAGGATGAGGCAACGGCCCGGGAGCTGGCGGATATTGTGGGCGTGGACATTGAGAAATATGCCTTCGATATGTTTTCTGCCGGCTCCAATCTGAAGGGAAAAACCGTGAAGGATATTTTCTATCAGGATTTCAAGCACTTCACTGCCGGTAAGGTACGCTTCGGCGTGAGCCAGGTGACCTCCCTCAACAAGGAGGAGCTGGAGGGGCTGAAGGACGAGCTGGAATGCTTTGCACTGGATATCATGAAGGCAGAGGGCATCGACATGAGCTTCATCATGCTGACCAACATCCTGGATCGAAGCACGGATCTTTTGGCGATCGGCCCGGGAGCCGGCCCGCTGGTCAACAATGCCTTTGCTGTGGAGTGCGTCCGAAGAGGCGGAAAGGACTCAAACGAAAAGGTTCTGGATGCCTGGTCGGTGGAGCTGCCGGGGGTTGTCTCCCGTAAGAAGCAGCTGGTGCCGCAGCTGACGCTCTTTGCAGAGCAGCTGTAATAAAAACGCTTCAGGGCAGGCGCCCTGCCCTGAAGATCTGTGTGTATAGAAGGAGAGCATATATGAACATTACTCTGATCGGCATGCCGTCCAGCGGCAAATCCACCATCGGTGTTCTGCTGGCGAAGCGGCTCGGCATGAGCTTTGTGGATGTGGACATTGTGATTCAGGAAAAAACGGGGAAGCTTTTGAAGGAGATCATTGCCGAACGGGGGCAGAAGGGCTTTCTTCAGGTGGAGGGCGACATTGCCGCGGCGCTGGAGGCAGAGAATTCGGTGATCGCACCGGGCGGCTCTATCTGCTATGAGGACTGGGCCATGAAGCATCTTCAGTCGATCGGAAAGGTGGTCTATCTCGACATCAGCTATGATGAGATGGTACGCCGCATCGGCAATGTGGTGGATCGGGGGGTCGCGATTCCGGACGGATATACGCTGAAGGATCTGTATGATGAACGTACAGCGCTCTATGAAAAGTATGCGGATATCCGCATCGATGAGCGCGGCCGGACCGCGGGCCAGATCGTGGATGAGCTTCGTGAAGTATGTACAAGCCGGTATGGGGATGCGCTGAGTCAGGAGCTGTAAGAAAGTGCTCTTTTGCCTCAGGGGAAGATTCGCAGCTTTCCGGATCGGCAGGAGAGAGGATGAGATGGCAGAGACGTATACCAAGAGACTGGTGCTGGGCATGCTGGCCCATGTAGATGCAGGAAAAACGACCCTGTCCGAGCGCATGCTCTACAGTGCCGGACGGATCCGGAGGCTGGGGCGTGTAGATAAGGGCGATGCCTATCTGGATACGGATCAGATGGAAAAGGAGCGCGGCATCACCATTTTTTCAAAAATGGCGACCCTGCAGCTCGAGGACATTCAGGTGACGCTCCTGGATACTCCGGGACACGTGGATTTTTCTGCCGAAATGGAGAAAACCCTGTCGGTGCTGGATTATGCGATTCTTCTGATCAATGGTGCGGACGGCGTGCAGGGACATACCGAGACTCTGTGGCAGCTGCTTACGCGCTATCATGTACCGGCTTTTTTATTTGTCAATAAAATGGATCAGCCGGGTACGGACAGGCAGGCGCTGATAAAGGATCTGGAAAAGCACTTCGGAAATGCCGTGGTGGATTTTTCGGAGCTTGGAAAGTATGCCATGCCGGAGGAGCTGAAGGAAAGCATTGCCATGTGCGATGAACAGTGCATGGAGAAATATCTGGAAAGCGGCGTACTGGAGCCGAAGGATGTGCGGAATATGATTCTGGACCGGAAGCTGTTTCCGGTCTTTTTCGGTTCTGCACTGAAGGGGGACGGCGTAGAACACTTTCTCGAGGGACTCTGTCGTCTTACAGAGATTCCGCTTTATCCGTCCAGCTTCGCTGCACGGGTATTTAAGATCGGCCGTGACAGCCAGGGGCATCGCCTTTCCTATATGAAGATTACCGGCGGCGAGCTGCGGGTCAGGACCGAGCTTCCAAACGGCGAAAAGGTGCCGGAGCTTCGCTTCTACAGCGGTGCGAAGTATACAACGGCGAATGCTGCCGAAGCCGGTTCCATCGTGGCGGTGCCGGATCTGCAGAAGCTGAAGACAGGGGATGCCCTGGGCTGTGAGCCGGCCGGCCGGGATCCGAGTCTGGAGCCGGTGCTGGATTACGAGCTTCGCTCGGAGGAAGCCGACCCAGCGGAGCTCTACCGCCGCCTGCAGCCGCTGTCAGATGAGTTTCCGGAGCTTCATATCCGCTGGAACAGCGAACAGAAGAAAACGCATGTGCGGCTGATGGGAGAGGTGCAGACGGAGATTCTGAAACGGATGGTGGCGGACCGCTTCGGCTTTTCTGTTGATTTTTCCGAAGGCGATATTCTGTACCGGGAAACCATCGCTGCAGCAGTGGAGGGCGTCGGACATTTTGAACCGCTTCGGCACTATGCCGAGGTTCATCTTCTGATGGAGCCGCTTCCGCGGGGCAGCGGACTTCAGTTCCGTACGGACTGCCCGACGGATGCACTTTCGGTGAACTGGCAGCGCCTGATCCTGACGCATCTCCGGGAAAAGGAGCATGCCGGGGTGCTGACGGGCAGTCCGCTGACGGATATCCGCATCACAGTGATTGCAGGACGTGCCCATGATAAGCATACGGAGGGCGGCGACTTCCGTGAAGCCACCTACCGCGCTGTACGGCAGGGACTCCGGCGGGCGGAGAGTATACTCTTAGAGCCGTATTATGCCTTTACGCTGGAGGTGCCGGAGGCATATGTCGGCCGGGCCATGACGGATCTTTCAAACCGTCATGCGCATTTTGATGCACCGGCCATGTCGGACGGGCAGGCGGTGCTGGAGGGAACCGCACCGGTCGTGTCCCTTCGGAATTATCATGCAGAGCTTGTAAGCTATACGAAGGGGCGGGGACGGCTCTTCCTGCGCTTTCACGGCTATGACGGCTGTCATGATACGGAAGCGGTTCAGCAGAAGCGGGGCTATGATCCGGATCGGGATCTTCAAAACCCATGCGGCTCGGTGTTCTGCGCCCACGGAACCGGCTTCCTCGTGCCCTGGCAGGAGGTGAAGAGCTATATGCACGTGCCGTCGCCGCTGACGCTTTCGGCCCCGACAGAAAAACGCGATCTGGAAGCAGACGCATTGCGTCTGGAGCGGCTCTGCAGCCGGGAGAAGGACACGTCGGAATATAAGAGCGGCGGACGCTATATCGGCGATCAGGAGCTGGAGGATATTTTTGTCCGGACCTATGGCCCGATCAAAAATCGTGCGCAGGCCGTGAATATCGCGGATGCGCGCACCGTTCGTGCCCGTGAAAAGGAAGAAAACAGGGAAAAGAATAAGGATAAACGCCGGGAGGCCGGAGCGCCGGTGAAGCGGAGCGCCTATCTTCTGGTGGATGGCTATAATATTATCTTTGCCTGGCCGGAGCTGAAGGAGCTGGCAGCAGAAAATCTGGATGCCGCCCGGGGGCGGCTTCTCGATATTCTCTCAAATTACGCAGCCTATACCGGGCGGGAGCTGATTACGGTATTTGATGCCTATCGGGTGGCCGGCCACGTGGTGGAGACGCTTCGCTATCATAATATTTCGGTTGTATATACCCGGGAGGCTATGACGGCCGACGAATACATCGAGCAGGAGGCCCGCGTGCTGACGAAGCAGTATGATGTCACGGTTGCCACCTCCGATCAGGTGGTGCAGGTCATCACCCTGGGAGCCGGTGCCGTCCGCTGGTCGGCGGAGACGCTCCTCGAGGAGGTGCAGCGCTGCAGCACGGAGCTTCGGGAGGAGTGGCATGTATAAGCAGCGCTGGCAGCGGATGCCGATGGAACGGAAGGTGCAGAGCTTTGCACTGATCATCGTTCTGATCATCCTGCTGTCGGCCGGCTTTGCGATGTTTACTATGAACTATTCGCTTCACGGATACCGGCAGATTCTCGATGACAACCGCGCCTGCCAGGCCTTCATGCAGGCGATGGAGAACGAGGGGGATGCGTTTGCATCCTATATTTCCGCCCGCACGTTCAGCTCCCGGGAAGCGCTTCAGAAGGCGATCGAGGTGACGGAGCGCTCCATCTCAGAGCTCCCGTTTTCATATGCGTCCATCGGCTCCGAGCGCTACGCCAGAACCTGGAATATCAAAAATGCCTATCGGCAGTATGCGGCCTTTCGGGACGAAACGATTTCGGACGATATCAGCCGGAGCGAAGCACTGAAGCGGCTGCATGAGTACTATCAGCGGGAGTCGTATCTTGAGCAGTATTCCCGGCGGCTCCTGCAGCTGACGGTAGAGGCCGGGTCCAATGCCTACATACAAAAGCTTCCGTTTTTCCGTACCCTGCCGTTTATTTTCATTAACATGATCTTCGTGATGCTGGCCATTGTACTCAAGATGGGCAGTATTTTGAAGGATTCCATCGCACGTCCGGTGCAGAAGCTCAGCCGGGAGGCGCAGCGCATTGCCCGCTCGGATTTCTCCGGAGAGGATATTCAGGTGGAAAATGAGGACGAGCTCGGCGAGTTGGTGCGGATCTTCAACAATATGAAGCATGCGATGGAAAACAACCTGCATACGCTTCAGGAGAACCATCGCATGACGGAGCTTCTGCAGCAGGAGAAGCTGGAAAACAGCGAAATGGAGAAGCGCCTCAATGCGAACCGCCTTGAGCTTCTGAAGAGCCAGATCAATCCGCATTTTTTGTTCAATACACTGAACATGATCGGCTCCATGGCGGATCTCGAGGATGCATCGACCACCGAACGCATGACGAAGGCCCTGGCCCAGCTGTTCCGCTATAATCTGAATACCCGGGAGCAGATTGTTCCCATCGGCATGGAGCTTCGGATTGCGGAGAGCTACATGTATCTTCAGAAAATGCGCTTCGGCAGCCGGATCCGTTATGAGGTAAGCGGTGATGCGGAGGCCGACGGCATTCGCATCCCATCCTTCACGATGCAGCCGCTGGTGGAGAATGCCATCGTGCACGGCCTCTCGAAGAAGGAGCAGGGCGGCACGGTGCGCGTGACCATCCGGCAGGAGGAGAGGGAACACCGTGTGCTGCTCAGCATTTCGGATGACGGACTCGGCATGAGCGCAGAGCGGCTTTCCGCACTGCTGCAGCGCATGCATAATCCGGAGGAAAACCGGACGGCGCGGATCGGCATCGGGCTTGGTAATATTTACCGCCGCATCCGTACGCTGTATCCGGAGGGCGGCGATCTCTGCATCGAATCCGCAGAAAATGCGGGCACGCGGATCACGCTGATGATTCCGCAGCTGCAGACGGAGCGAATGCAGGCGGCGGAAAAAGCTGCGTCTCCGCGGGAGATGCCTGCGGCCGCAGCATACAAAGAGACGGAAGAGGCGTAAGGAGGCGGCCATGTATAAAATTCTGGTGGCAGACGATGAAATCATTGAGCGGAAGGTGCTGCTGAAGAAGCTGCACCGGAAATACGACAGGGAGAACGTTTCCTTTTATGAAGCGGAAAACGGGCGGGAGGTGCTGGCGCTGTATGAACAGTACGGCGCGGACATTCTCCTTCTGGATATTGAGATGCCGGGGATCACAGGCCTGGAGGCGGCGGCTGCGATCCGAAAGAAGGATAAGAACTGCGCCATCCTTTTTCTGACCGCCTATAATGAATTTGATTATGCAAAAAAGGCGATCGAGGTGCATGCGCTGGAGTATCTGCTGAAGCCCTATGAGGACAATGAGCTGTTTCTGGCCATCGACAGCGCGATGCATTATGAGGATGAGATACGGGCCGGAGAGCTGCACCCGCTGCCGAATGTAGAGGAGAAACCGCCGGCCGCGGGCACCGGGGATGATGCAGCGGATCGGCCGGCGGAGGACACGAAGACAGAAGAGGGCGGTGAAGAGCAGATTACCGCCCGGATCCGGCATTTCGTCGAGAAACACTATATGGACGATATTTCGGTGCTGGATATGGCCGTCACCTTCGGATACAGTGAGGCCTATTTCTGTAAGCTCTTCAAGCAGAATTTCGGAAAGAACTTCGTGACCTACCTGACGGAATATCGGGTGAAGCTTGCAAAGAAGGCCTTGGAGGACCTTAGCTGCAATGTCAAGGATGTCGGGCAGCAGGTCGGCTACGGAGACAGTAATTATTTCACGAAGGTATTCCGTCGGATTACCGGCATGAGTCCGTCGGAATACCGAAGCCGTTTGGTACAGTGACAGGAAAATGCGGATTTATTCGCGCTTTTGTAGGGCACAGCACTTGTTCATAAATTCAAAGGCAGGTTATCGTTTGTAGTGCAGTATATACAAACGATAACCTGCTTTTTTGTGCATCATGAAAAACGTGCATAAAAAATATGAACAAAATGTTAAAAAAATACGGCCGATGTCAAAAATTTACCATACAGAAGGGGCGTATCCTCGATTATAATAGACACATGTGTGAAAGGGGTTCACATCGCGTGGACACCAAAATGATAAAATGGAGGATATTTGTTATGAAGAAGAGAATTGTAAGCGGCGTTCTTGCAGCTACCATGGTTGCATCCCTTGCAGCCTGTGGATCGTCATCGACATCCACGGCTACAACAGCAGCTGCTGCAGACACGAAGGCGGCAGAGGAGACCACCGCAGCCGCTTCGGAGGAGAAGGCAGAGACCGAGGCCGCAGCAGAGGCCGCTTCCTCTGACGGTGAGTATACCGTAAACGAGAAGGCTGCAGCAGATCCGGCTGTTACACTGACCATGGCTGAGGTTAACCCGACCGATGGTACCATCTGCGGACAGATGGATACGAAGTTCAAGGAGGCTATTGAGGCTATTTCCGGCGGATCCATTACGGTAGATCTTCAGGGCTCCGGCGTACTCGGCGCAGAGGCAGACGTGCTTGATTCCATGCTCGGCGGCGGCGGAGACATCGATATGTCCCGTATCTCTGCATTCGCACTGACATCCTACGGCGCTTCCAAGTCCGTGCTTCTGTCTCTTCCGTATGTATTTGAGTCCAGAGATCATTACTGGAACTTTGTAAACAGCGACCTCGGCACCGAGATCCTGAATGAGTCCGAGGAGAAGGGCATCGGCGTGAAGGGCCTCTTCTACGGCGAGGAGGGCTTCCGTCATTTCTTCACGGTTGAGAACAAGCCGGTTTCTGCGGTTGCTGATCTTAAGAACATGAAGATCCGTGTTTCCAATGACCCGATCATGCAGAAGATGGTAGAGTCCCTGGGCGCTACACCGGCCACTGTTTCCATGACCGAGCTCTATTCCGCACTTCAGACCAATACCGTAGACGGTGCAGAGCAGCCGAT
This sequence comes from Succinatimonas sp. CAG:777, assembly GCA_963650995.1. Classification (GTDB taxonomy): domain Bacteria; phylum Bacillota; class Clostridia; order Lachnospirales; family Lachnospiraceae; genus Oribacterium. The sequence continues at coordinate 75,489 of CAVJMS010000004.1, forward strand.
CGCAAACTATGCATCGAACCGTTTCGATGAGGTAGGAAAGAACCTTACACTGGACGGACATACACTTGGCGCCATCGAGGTTGTGATCTCCGATGATGCATGGAACAACAAGCTGACCGACAACCAGAGAGACGTTATCACCGAGGCTTCCAAGATCGCTTCCGACTATTGCCGTACGATTTCTCAGGAGACCGAGGACAAGGTGCTTGAGGAGCTTAAGGGCCGCGGCTGCAACGTGATCGAGATTTCAGACAAGACCGAGTGGCAGGAGGCTTGCCAGCCGATCATCGATCAGTATGCGACCGGCGATCTCAAGGATACACTTGACAAGATCAAGGCACTTGCTTAATTCCGGCAGACAGAGAGTAAACGTCGTTTTCGAATGACATGCGGGGAGGTGCATACGGCATGCGCAGCATGGAACGAGCACCTTCCCTTTTCATTCAGATGAAGTAATTGTTCAGGAATGCTTCCGGCATATATACGGAGCAGATCCGAGTATATGCCGCAGGCATTCCTGAAGACATCAGGCTGGAGGCTTTTATGATTGAGACATTAAAAAAATTCGAGCCCGTATATGAGTGGGTATATAAGATCGTTATGTTGCTCTGCAAACTGCTTTTGATGGCAGATATCCTGATCATGATCTGGGTTGTGCTCGGACGCTATCTTGACTTTATCCCGGCACCGGGCTGGGGCGAGGAGGTCATCCTTACGCTGATGGCGTACATGTCGGTACTGTCGGCCGCACTGGCGATCCGCCGGAATGCACATATCCGCATGACCACCTTTGACCGTTACCTTCCGGTTTCACTGATCAAGGCACTGGATCTTCTGGATGATATCGCCGTTATGGCACTGGCCATCGTCATGCTGGTGGTCGGCTGGCAGTATGCAACCGGCATCGGTGCGAAGGGCACCTACATTTCGATGCCGTGGCTCAGCAAGATCTGGATGTATTTCCCGATTCCGCTGGCCGGCTTTGCAATGATTTTCTTCGAGCTGGAGCGTCTGGTGGTCGATGTAGAGCACATTCTGGATAAGAACTATGTGCCGGATGACGGCATGGACTTTGATGCACCGAAGGAGGATAAATAAATGATTAACACAACAGCGATTGCGGTTCTCCTTGTTACGTTCTTTATCATGGTATTTCTTCGTGTACCGATTGCATATTCGGTTGCACTTTCTTCCATCTTCTGTCTGATGTATCAGGGCCTTCCGCTCAATACCGTTGCGCAGCAGATGGTGAAGGGCATCTCGTCCTTCTCACTGATGGCCGTACCGTTTTTCATCACCATGGGTGTTTTCATGGGTACCGGCGGTATTTCGGAGAAGCTTCTGGATCTCGCAGACGCCTGCGTCGGCTGGATGACCGGCGGTCTCGCCATGGTAAACATCGTGGCATCCTATTTCTTCGGCGGTATTTCCGGTTCGGCATCGGCAGATACAGCTTCCCTGGGCTCCCTGGAGATTCCGATGATGGTAAGCCGCGGCTATGATGTGGATTTCTCAACCGCCGTTACCATCGCCTCCTCCGTTGAGGGTATGCTGGTTCCGCCGTCCCATAACATGGTTATTTATGCAACGACGGCCGGCGGCATTTCCATCGGCTCCCTCTTCCTGGCAGGTTACCTTCCGGGTGCCGTGCTGGCGGGCTCTCTGATGGTCGGCTCCTATATCATCTCGAAGAAGCGGCATTATCCGAAGGGAGATCCGTTCTCCATTAAGCGTCTGGTATCTACCCTCGGCACCTCGGTATGGGCACTTCTGTCCATCGTCATCGTAGTAGTCGGCGTTGTAGCCGGTCTCTTCACTGCGACAGAGTCCGCAGCTATTGCCGTTATTTATTCACTGCTTGTATCGATCTACATCTACAAGGGCATTACCTGGAAGGATGCATGGAAGTGTCTCGACGGCTGTATTGATACCCTGGCCATCGTGCTGATTCTGATCTCGACGTCGTCGGTATTCGGCTACTGCCTGACCAGACTGCATGTTCCGGATCTGGCAGCAAACCTGATCACCGGTGTTTCCAACAACCCGATCGTGATTGCGCTCCTGGTCAACCTGATCCTTCTGATCCTCGGCTGTATCATGGATATGGCGCCAATCATTCTGATTTCGACACCGATTCTTCTTCCGATCGTTACCTCGATCGGTATGGATCCGGTACAGTATGGTATTATCCTCGTCCTGAACTGCGGTATTGGTCTTCTGACACCGCCGGTAGGTGCCGTTCTGTTCATCGGTTCGGCGATTGCCCACAGACCGATGGAGAAGATTGTGGTAGCAATGCTTCCGTTCTATGTTATGATGTTGGTTGCACTTATGCTGATCACCTTCATTCCGAATATTTCACTCATCGTTCCGAAGCTGTTCGGTTATGTACAGCAGGGTACCGGTGTGCTTTCCATGGTCGGGAAGCTATAGATGACGGTTTGAGCCTGAACCGTGATCATAAAAGAGCGGCGGTTGAATCCGCCGCTCTTTTTCGCTATGATGAGGATGCTGTATGTCGGCGGAACGCACGGATTTGCAGCGGGATCTGCTGCGGCACCGCGTACATCCAGCGAGGAAAATGCTTTCATCCGCGTTTTTCGGACGCGCAGCAATCCGGTACAATGACAGGAACGAGGTAGAGAATGCGGTATCATTTTAAGTATCAAAACGGTGTCAGGGAGCTCTGGAAGCTCGCGATGATTTATCAGTACAGCTCGATGGTGGGCGTTGTCAATGTGGTATTTACCTTTGCGATGGCCGTGCTCCTCGGGGCCAGCGTGCAGAACCGCTGGATACCGGTGGCAGCCCTGTCCGCCCTTGGCGTCGTATACTTCCCGCTGATTCAGCCATGGATTGTCTATGCCCGCTGCAAAAAGAATGCGGCGAAGCAGGAGGGAGAGACGGAGCTCGGTTTTTCGGAGGATCACATTTATATCACTGTCGGAGAGCAGCACCAGACGCTTACGTGGAAGGATATTTATGCGGTCCGCCATTTCCTGGATCTTGTGGTGCTCTATACCGGACGGGGTCACGGGCTGGTGCTGCCGGGGGCAGCATTTCATGATAAGACGGAGCGGACAGAATTTCTTCATTTTGCCGAGGCTGCGGCGGCGCATGCGCATGCCGGAAAGCACGCAAAGTGACATGAGAACCGGAGGTGGAGCCTTTTTGAGAAGAGAAAGAGGGCTGTGGATCACGGGCCTGGTCATGATGCTTCTGATGGGTTGCAGTTCGGCGACGCCGCCGGCAGCGAGGGAAGCGTCATCGGAGGCAGCCGGAGAATTGGACGGATCGGAAGCATCCGGGGCATGGAATAAAAGCACCGGTACATCCGAAGCCTCCGCTTCATCCGGGCTCTCGCTGGATCATTTTCTGAGCGGCCGGGAGAAGGAAGGCATCGTGCCTGAGTATGTATTTACGTATGCCGAGAATCAGACGGGAGACTATCCGACGACACAGGCGGCACGCCGTTTTGCAAAGCTTGTCAATGAACAGACCGACGGCCGCATCGAAATTCGGGTCTATCCGAACGCAGAGCTGGGGGATGAGCTGTCGGCGGCACAGCAGCTTTCGTTCGGCGGCATTGATTTCTGCCGGGCTGCGCTCTCCAGTCTGACGGACTACAGTGCGGAATCCATCGTGCTGCAGATGCCGTACCTCTATAAGGACAGCGAGCATATGTGGCGTGTCCTGGACGGCAGTATTGGTGACCGGGTCAAGGCGAGCTTTCAAGGCTCCGGCCTCGTGCCGCTTGCGTGGCTGGATGCCGGTGTCCGGAATTTTTATACCGTGGATGCGCCCATTGAGAAGCTGGACGATATGAAGGGTCTTAAAATCCGTGTGCAGCAGTCCAGCCTCGCAGCCGATATGGTACAGTGCCTGGGCGCGGTTTCGGTGCCCATCATCTATGATGCGGTGAAGGAGGCCCTGCAGACCGGAGAGATTGACGGTGCGGAAAACAACTGGCCGTCCTACGAAACCATGCAGCATAATGACATTGCCCGCTATTTTACGCTGGATGAGCATATGCGTGTGCCGGAGCTCTTTCTGATCAGCCAGACCACCTGGGATCAGCTGACGGAGGAGGACCGGCAGATCATTCAGAGCTGCGCTTCCGAGGCCGGCCGCTACGAACGGACGCTGTGGACCGAGCGGGAAAGCTCGGCCCGTGAGAAATGTCTTCGGAACGGAACCGTGGAGGTGACGCTGTCGGATAAGGAGAAGGCCCGTTTCCGTTCGGCGGTGACGCCGCTGTATCGGAAGTACTGCAGTGAATATACGGAGCTGATCGACGAAATCAATGCACTGCGGGATGAAAAAGGCTGAGGAAATGCTTTCATCCGCGTTTTCCTCATGCCGGGTATGGCTTTTATGAAGAATAATGCTATACTTTATAGACCGTCTGCACGGTCGGACGGATGAAAACATTGTAAGTGATTGACGAATGCGGCAGCGTGCCTTGCTGCCCGGCATTTTAGAAGGTGGATCCATGTATCAGATACAATTTGACAAGCCGGTGCACGTACATTTCATCGGCATCGGCGGTATTTCCATGAGCGGACTGGCAGAGATTCTGCTTTCCCGGCATTTTCCGGTTTCCGGCTCGGACAGTCAGAAGTCCGGGCTGACGGATAAGCTTTCTGCGGAGGGAGCGGTCATTCATTATCCGCAGATGGCGGAGAACATTACGGATGACATTGATGTTGTGGTATATACGGCAGCTATTCATCCGGACAATCCGGAGTTTCGTGCAGCGCAGGAGAAGAACATTCCGATGCTGACGAGAGCACAGCTCCTGGGCGAGATCATGCGGAACTATAAGGAGGCGATCAATGTCTCCGGTACTCACGGAAAGACCACCACCACCTCAATGATCACCGAGATTCTGCTGGAGGCGCATCGGGATCCGACGGTTTCCGTCGGCGGCATGATGAAGGATATCGGCGGCAACATTCGCGTCGGCGGCCGGGATACCTTCGTGGTCGAGGCCTGCGAGTATACCAATTCATTTCTCAGCTTTTTCCCGACCGTTGAGGTAATCCTGAATGTGGAAGCAGATCATCTGGACTTCTTTAAGGACATTGATGACATCCGGCACAGCTTCCGGCTGTTTGCAGAGAAGCTTCCGGCAGACGGACTTCTGGTGATCAACCGGGACATCCAGCATTGTGAATATTTCACGGAAGAACTGAAGTGCCGTGTGGTGACCTTCGGACATGAGAAGGATGCGGATTATACAGCAAACTTTATAAGCTATGACAAGTTTGCGCATCCGAGCTATACGCTGTTCTATAAGGGAGAGGAGCTTGCACGGGTGGAGCTTGGCGTCACCGGCGAGCATAATATTTACAATTCCCTGGCGGCCATCGCCGTCGGTCGGGCACTCAATGTTCCGATGGAGGCCATTCTCCGCGGCCTGAAGCGCTTCAGCGGAACGGACCGGCGCTTCCAGAAGAAGGGAACGGTGCATGGCTTTACGATCATTGATGATTATGCACATCATCCGCAGGAAATTGCAGCCACCATTGAGACTGCAAAGAAATATCCGCACCGGAAGCTTTGGGTGGCCTTCCAGCCGCATACCTACAGCCGTACGGCGGCGCTGCTGGATGATTTTGCAGGCGCACTGAGTCAGGCGGATGAAATCGTACTGGCAGATATCTATGCCGCCCGCGAGAAAAATACCATCGGCATCAGCTCGGAGGATCTTCGCCGCCATATGCTGGAGCAGAATACGAACGTATACTATATTCCGTCCTTTAAGGAGATCGAGGATTTCCTGCTTCGGCAGGTACAGGAGGGCGATCTTCTGATCACCATGGGCGCCGGCGACATTTATAAGGTTGGAGATGACCTTCTGAAGCTGCCGGGTGCTGTGAAAGAAGACTGACGCTGCAAACTGTCTTCATACTGTTTCGTCAAAAGACCATGCCGTACGGCATGGTCTTTTTGAATGCAGAGTCCGGACGTCGGAGAGAAAACCTTCCGGGGCCTGGTATTCAACACTGTGCCGCAGCGTGATGCGCGATGCAGAGGTGCAAAAACCAAAAAAATTTGATGATTGTTTCACGCGGAAATCCACCGTCCCACGGTGGATAAGTCCGGATTGTACTTAAAAAATACAATTTACGGATACACTTGACATCGATTTTACGCGCTTTCGGACAGCTTTACAGAATTGTGTGCAATTCAGAATCGGACGGAAGGTGCTTGACATTTCGTCTGTGAACATTATCCACCGCAATGTGGATAACTTCTGTGGATAAAGTTGTGGATGAGGCCGGTTGAAGCGGCATTTTCCTTGTGCTAAGATCGAGAAACCGAAGCATTGGGCGTCGGTTCGTACAGCCGGCGGCTGTATTGTGGATAGATGGGATTTGGGTACTTGAGATGGGCACACATATTGTTGATAACCTGGCGGTATATGCAACTTGCATTTCCAATGATTTTCTGGATAAATATCTTGCGACGGCAAACGGAGATTATATCAAGGTATATCTTCTGATGCTCCGGCATAAGGGAGAGCAGTTTACCGTGACGGATGCGGCCGATGCACTGAATCTGACCGACGGCGATATTGAGCGTGCCGTACGCTACTGGGAAAAGCAGGGCGTATTCAAGGCCGGTGCGGATGCCCTGGTGCGTGAAGAGGCGGCGGAGAGTTCGGATGCAGAGGACGAGCCGGCCGAGTGCGTACAGATGGAAGCGCCGGTGAAGGAGACCGGAGCGGAGGAATCCGCCGCACCGACACGGCCGGAGACGGAGACCTTGTCCGGCACCGTCGAGGATGTGATGGAGGACGAGGAGTTCGCCGGCATTCTCTTTGTAGCGAAGCATGTGCTTCCGGCGCTTCCGAGCGTGCGGCAGGTGGAGGTACTCCGGTATATGTACCGGGAGCTTCACATGCAGGCCGATGTGATCGAGTATCTTCTTGAATATTGCGCAAGCATTAAAAAAACGACCAGCAAGTACATGCAGGCCGTGGCTATCAACTGGCATGAGCAGGGAATTGTCACATTGAACCAGGCGCGGGGGCTCGTGAAGTCCTTTGAGGAGAAGAAGACGAAGAAAAAGTCCGGAAGCTCCAGAGGCAATCGTTTTCTGAATATTGAGAAGTCAACGATCGACTATGACAGCATTGCACAGAAACGTGTGCTGAACAGGATGAAGAATGGCACTCACGAATGCACAGTATAATCAGATTATGCATGTCTACGATGTACGGCAGATGCGGAATGCAGAGCGCCAGGCATCGCGAAAACGGGAAGTATATCAGTGTCTTCCGGAGCTGAGGGCGCTCGAGAGCTCCCTTCATGCCGAGGCGGCGAAAACCCTGCAGCGGATGCAGGAGGGGCAGAAGGACGAGCTGAAGCAGCTGAAGGAAACCATACGAAAGATCGGAGAGAAGCGCCGGGCGATTCTCTCGAAGAATGGCTATCCGGAAAATTATCTGGATCCGGTATACAGCTGTCCGGACTGCCGGGATACCGGCTTTATTCACGGACAGAAGTGCCATTGCTTCCAGAAAATGCAGATGCGCTTCATCTACCAGCAGTCGCATATTGCGGCGATTGTCCGCACCCAGAATTTCGAGCATTTTGATCTGAACCGCTTTGACAATACGCATCCTGTAGACGGCGCTGGCGGCCGGACCAACCGTCAGTATATGGCGGAGGTGCGGTCCATGCTGCTGGAGTGGACAGAAAACTTTGACCGGCAGCACGGAAATGTCCTTCTGATGGGGAATCCGGGCACCGGAAAAACCTTTCTCATCAATTGTGTCGCCAAGGCGCTGATGGACAGCTATCATTCGGTTATTTACCTTACCAGCACCGATCTTTTTGAAACCTTCTCCCGGGGCATGCGGCATGAGGATGCCGAGCAGGAGGAGACGGAGGAGGCGATCCTTCAGTCGGACCTTCTGGTGATTGACGATCTGGGCACGGAAATGAACAACAGCTATACCACGTCGCGCCTGTTTTATGTACTGAATCAGCGCATGGTGCTGCAGCGCTCCGTGATCATTTCAACGAACCTTAATTTCCGCGCGATGCAGGACCGCTATTCGGACCGCATCGTTTCCCGGCTGATGGCCGGCTATGACATTATCCCGCTGTACGGCGATGATCAGCGGCTGAGATAGGACCTGGCGTATCCGCCGAAACATTGCCATCCGTTCAGAGCCAGCCTCCAAAATGCTTCGCATTTTGTCGGTACGGCGTATCCGCCGACCGGTGCTTTTCGTTCAGAGCCAGCCTCCAAAATGCTTCGCATTTTGTCGGTACGGCGTATCCGCCGACCGGTGCTTTTCGTTCAGAGCCAGCCTCCAAAATGCTTCGCATTTTGTCGGTACGGCGTATCCGCCGAATAAAATTTCCAAATCAGCCATGGAAATGCAAGCATTTCATGTCTGATTTGTGAAATTTTGCTTGGCTCTGAACGAAATATATTGACACTCCGGCGGTTCAGCATATATAAACTAGTTTGGTTTGAGTTTGGAATGTTTCTAAGGAGGAGAAGAAATGTCAGATTCCAGAACATCAGAGTTTATTGAACGCATCCCGGTTGGGCCGCTGGCACTGATGCCGCTTGATTCGATTCTTCCGCTGGGAGAGCGGGTGGATGCGTACCTTTCCAAGTGGCGTACCGTACGTGAGAGCGATCACAAGGAGACCATCGCCTTCAACGGCTATCAGAAGGAAAGCTACATTGTCCAGGCGAAGGTATCACGCTTCGGCTCCGGTGAGGCGAAGGCCAACATCCTGGAGACCGTACGCGGCGTCGATCTGTACCTCATGGTGGATGTCATGAATTATGCACAGACCTACAGCCTGTTCGGACAGATCAATCATATGTCCCCGGATGACCATTACAGCGATCTGAAGCGCGTGATTGCAGCCACCACCGGCAAGGCCAAGCGTATCAACGTGATCATGCCGTTCATGTACGAGTCCCGTCAGCATAAGCGCACCGGCCGTGAGTCGTTGGACTGTGCGATGATGCTTCAGGAGCTGCATGCCATGGGTGTGGAGAACTTCATTACCTTTGATGCGCATGATCCGCGTGTCATGAATGCCATCCCCCGGGACAGCTTCGACAACATTTCCTGCTCCTATCAGTTCATCAAGGCGATTCTTGCACACGTAGAGGACCTCGACATTGACAAGAACCACATGATGATCATTTCTCCGGATGAAGGCGGTATGGGCCGCGCCATCTATTATGCCAATGTTCTGGGCATCGATATGGGTATGTTCTATAAGCGACGTGATTACTCTCAGGTCGTGAACGGACGCAATCCGATCGTAGCGCATGAGTTCCTGGGTGCAGATGTCGAGGGGAAGGATGTATTTATCATTGACGACATGATCTCCTCCGGTGAGTCTCTGATTGATACAGCAAAGGAGCTGAAGGAGCGTAAGGCGAGACGCGTATTTGCATGCTGCACCTTCGGACTTTTCACTTCCGGCTTCAACAAGTTTGATCAGGCCTATGCCAGCGGCACACTGAACGGCGTATTCACAACCAATCTGATCTATCAGCAGTCGGAGCTTCTGACGAAGCCGTGGTATGTAAGCGTAGATATGGCGAAGTACATTGCACTTCTGGTGGATCATCTGAATCATGACATGTCCATCTCCACCATTCTGGATTCGAGTCAGAAGATCAATGATCAGGTCAATGCCTACAGAGCGCACCGTGCCGGCGTAAACCAGCAGCTGGAGCTTCCGCTGTAAGAAAACAGAGAGCTGTCCGTATTGCGGGCAGCTTTTTTTGTATGTAAAATAGGATCCATGAACGAGGTACAGGAAAGCAGATTTCGGAATAAAATATATTGGTACAGCTTCATCCTTTCGGTGATGGTGGTATGGATCCATTCGGTCAATGCAGCCATCGATGCGTCGACGCTGGAGACCATGATTCTGACGGCGGATTACAGCAGTGCATCCCTTCCGGGGGTGACGGGCCTTGCAGGGCATATCGAGAACCTGCTGGCGAATTCGCTCGGACAGATGGCGGTGCCCGGCTTTTTTCTGATTTCCGGCTTTCTTTTTTTTCGGACGCTGGACAGCTTTCGGGCGATCGGACGGAAATGGCAGGAGCGGGTATGGTCGCTGGCGGTGCCCTATGGCGCCTGGAATGTGCTCTGGTATCTCTTGTACGTGCTTTTCGGCCGCCGGAGCTTTTCTCTGTCCGGACTGACGGCGGCTGCAGCGGACTACAGCTGCAATCCGGTCTTCTGGTACATGTATCAGCTGATTCTTCTGAACATGCTGGCGCCGATCCTGTATCTGCTGCTTCGGAAGCGCGGCCTCCTGCTGCTCGGTTGGGGAATGCTTTTTGCAGCGGTCTTCCTGGGCTTTTCGCTGCCGGTGCTGAATGCGGACGCGCTTTTATATTATGCCTTCGGTGCATATCTTGGCGGCTCTGGAAGAGAACAGTTCGAGGGCACGGGGCGGCGCCGGCCGCTGCTTGGTGCCGGTCTTCTTCTGCTTTCCTGGATGCTGCAGCTTCTGACCCTTACCAAGCTTTATGCCTTCGTATATGACTGGAATGCGAATGTCTCCGGCGGTATCCTTTCGCCGGCGGCGCTTATGAATGCCGGCCCGCTGGCCGCGGTGCTCGGGCGCTGCTTTCCGGATAAAACGCTGCTTCTTCGGATGTTTGCGACCTCCGGCGCCCAGGCGGCAGTGACGATTCTTCGCCGGCTTCTCCTGGCGCTCGGTCTATGGTATCTGCTTCCGGCGGACCGTCTTCCGGCTGCACGTCCGTATATGCAGAACAGCTTCTTTTTATATGCGCTGCATTATCCGATTGCGCGCATGCCGTATTATGTGATACAGTACTTGGGCATTCCGTATACCGGCCCGGGTGAGGCGCTGCGGCTTTTCTTTTACATTGCCTCGCCGGTCGCTGCGGTGGCCGCGGCCTACGGACTGCAGAAGTTTTTGAAGCGATATTTGCCGCTCGAATGGAAGATTCTCAGCGGCGGACGATAGGAGCATTATGTTTATAGCAGATCATTGGAAGGACTATGAGGTCATTGATACCAGCAGCGGCGATAAGCTGGAGCGTTGGGGGAAGTATATCCTGCGCCGCCCAGATCCGCAGGTGATCTGGAAGACACCGCTTCGGAATCCGAACTGGAAGCGGCTGAACGGGCATTATCACCGTTCCAGCAAGGGCGGCGGTGAATGGGAGTTTTTTGATCTCCCGAAGCAGTGGCGCATTTCTTATGTGCTGGGCGGAGAGGAGAAGGCTTCGTCAAACCTGGCATCAGAACTTCGGACGACCTATTGCCCGACGATGCCGGTCTATGCAGAGCTTATGAAGCTTCCGGCTGCGCGGCGTACGCTGACCTTTCATTTAAAGCCCTTTACCTTTAAGCATACCGGACTTTTTCCGGAGCAGGCGGCGAACTGGGACTGGTTTTCGGACCGCATCCTTCAGGAGACCGGACGCCGCCGCGATGCGGGGATTGACCGCCCGGTGAAGGTGCTGAATCTGTTTGCCTATACCGGCGGAGCTACGCTGGCGGCCGCGGCCGCCGGTGCCCAGGTAGCGCATGTGGATGCTTCCAAGGGAATGGTGCAGTGGGCGAAGGAAAATGCAGAGGCCTCCGGGCTTTCCGGCGCACCGATCCGCTGGCTGGTGGATGACTGCACGAAATTTGTGGAACGGGAGATCCGCCGCGGCAATACCTACGATGCCATCATTATGGATCCGCCGTCCTACGGCCGCGGGCCGAAGGGGGAAATCTGGAAAATTGAGGATTCCGTCTATCCGCTTGTAGAGCTCGCCGCAAAGCTGCTGACAGAGGACAGTATCTTCTTCCTGATCAATTCGTATACGACCGGTCTTCAGCCGGCCGTGATGAGCTATATGCTGGGTACGGCGATCCGGACACGGCTCGGCGGCGAGATTCATTCGGAGGAGGTCGGCCTTCCGGTGACGGAAACCGGTCTGGTGCTGCCGTGCGGCTGCAGCGGACGCTGGGAATGCAGCAGAAGGTCATAGACGCGCTGCGGCCCGGAGGATATTCCTGCCGCACGGCATTACAGGAGCATCCCGCCGCTGTAATGGAATCGTAATGAAATCTCCGGATTATTCAGGGAATAGAAATTGCTTTTCGATTTGGATAAAGCTATTATAATAGTACGCAAGGCTCCGATCCGGACATCCGCATCGGACGATGAAGACGCATGAAGGGGGCCCGGTCGAACCGGGCTGGAGGATGTATATTTATGTTAAAAGAAAAGCTGACACAGGTTTTGATTGCAGCCGGTACACTGGCGATGATTTCGGCTACCGGTGTTTATGCAGCCGCAGGCTGGACAACCAACGGAAGCGGCGAAGCGGTCTATGTACAGGAGAACGGAACCGTAACCACGAATTCCTGGATCAAGGCTGTAAATAACGGGCAGACCATCTGGTATTATGCATTATCCAACGGTACTTTGAAGAAGAATGGCTGGCAGACCATCAACGGCAGCCGTTATTATTTTAATGAATCCGGTGTGATGCAGACCGGCTGGGTGGATGATTACAGCTATTACTGCGATCCGAACACCGGTGCAGCTGTGACCGGATGGAAGTCCCTGACGATTCCGGAGGACTATAACAGCTTCTATGAGGACAATGCATACTACAGTGCAGGCTCTACCGCCTGGTTCTATTTTGCAGCCGGCACCGGAAAGAAGTATGCAGCCGACAATTATAATGTGACTGTGAAATCCATCAACGGTGTAAAGTACGGCTTTGATGAGAACGGCGTGATGCAGCTTGGCTGGTCCAAGGTGGAGGATACCACTCCGGCCATCAGCGGCTATATGTATTTTGCAACGCAGACCGATTCCCATTTTAAGATGGGACAGCAGGTAGAGAATACCTGGTATACGACCACCGGCCCGCAGAATTTCGACGGCTCCTATGATGAGGATCTGTCGACCGGCGATATTGAGTATTTCTACTTCCGTTCCAACGGACGTCCGGCTGCAGGCTCCTCCGGCAATTATCTGGTACAGACCATCGGCGGCAAGAAGTACCTCTTTAATGAAAAGGGCAATCCGGTATACGGTATGCAGAAGGGAAGCACCAATACGGACAGCACGGAGCATTATTATTACTGCGGCTCCAGCAAGAAGGACTGCTCCGTGAAGACCGGACGCTTCACCATGACCGAATCCGACGGTGACAAGATCACCTTCTATGCAGAGACCAACGGCCGCGGCTATACGGGTGTAAAGAACGGCTATCTTTATTATGAAGGAAAGCTGCAGCAGGCGGACAGCAGTGCCCGGTACCAGAGCTGCCTTGTGAACGGCAAGAACTATGTTGTTTCGACCTCCGGCCAGGTGATGAAGAGCAAGTCCGCGATCAAGGACGGCGACGGAAACAAGGTATCTACCAATGCAGACGGTACGCTGAAGGCGGAGCTGGACGGCAGTCTGGAGCCGCTGACACCGACGGCCCCGGATGTGGATGATATTTATTAAGTAAAGAAACGAAGTAAGCACCTCCGGGCATTCTGCCCGGAGGTGCTTTTTTACGGCTGCTTGCAGCCGTCCGGCGGAGCTTCAGAAAATGCTTGCAATCCGCCGGTTGAAATGCTATAGTATGACACGCGCGGCAGTGTGGTCCACGGCTGCGTGGTACATTTAACATGATACACACGGCTGCGTGGAGAAAAGCGGAATTTTATGTATTTTCTTTCATAAAGTGCTTGCAATCAAATCCCTGCTGTGTTATCTTTGTACACGCTGTGACATGATAGCAATGAAATGAAGATTGCTTGCATGAGCGAAAGCCAAGATCCGTACAGCAGTATCCACTGGATCCAGTGAGCCTCCGGGCTCCGCCTGAGAGCTGAGACGGCAACCAAGTATAAGCCATGTAAGAGAACTTCAGGGAGCGAATGTCTGGTTTATAAACTGACGGCAGGTCACTGTACTACAATTTAGTCCATCAAACAGCAGATGGATTTGCGTATGCTCTTCCCGTATCTCACAGGGATTGGTATGCACAGTTAATGTACAGTCACCGACTTATCGTCAAATCACCGATAGGAGGCGACTTTTTTTATGGCAAGTCAAGTTATGAGAATCACACTCAAGGCTTACGATCACGTTCTTGTGGATGAATCCGCTGCAAAGATTGTGGAGAGCTGCAAGAAGACAGGCTCACAGGTTTCCGGACCGGTACCTCTTCCGACCAAGAAGGAAGTGGTTACGATCCTTCGTGCAGTGCACAAGTATAAGGATTCCCGCGAGCAGTTCGAGCAGAGAACCCACAAGAGACTGGTTGACGTGATCAGCCCGAACCAGAAGACCATGGATGCTCTTCAGAGACTGGAGATGCCGGCCGGTGTTTATGTCGACATCAAGATGAAGAACAAGTAATGATTCTAGTATGAGCCTGAGCGATCGGGTTCCGCTGTAGAAAGGAGAACACATGAAGAAAGCTATTTTAGCAACCAAAGTAGGAATGACACAGATCTGGGATGCAGAAGGTGTGTTGATTCCAGTAACTGTACTTCAGGCTGGCCCTTGTGTTGTTACACAGGTTAAGACAGTTGAGAACGACGGTTACGCAGCAGTTCAGGTAGGCTTCCAGGATAAGAGAGAGAAGCTTGTCAACAAGCCGATGAAGGGCCAGTTTGACAAGGCCGGTGTTTCCTGCAAGAGATATGTAAAGGAGCTCCGCCTCGAGGATGCCGAGAACTACAACGTAAAGGATGAGATTAAGGTAGATATCTTTGCTGAGGGCGACAAGATCGATGTTACCGCTATTTCAAAGGGTAAGGGATTTGAGTCAGCCATCAGAAAGTACGGCCAGTCCAGAGGACCGATGGGCCACGGCTCCAAGTTCCATCGTCATCAGGGATCCAATGGTACATCTGCAACACCGTCACGTGTGCTTCCGGGCAAGGGAATGCCTTCACACATGGGTGCTGTCAAGGTTACGACACAGAACCTTACCGTTGTTAAGGTGGATGTGGAGAACAACCTGCTTCTTGTAAAGGGAGCTGTACCGGGACCGAAGAAGGCACTTATCACTGTTAAAGAAGCAGTGAAGGCCTGAGACGTACGAAAGGAGGAACACATAAATGGCTAACGTATCCGTATTTGATATGCAGGGCAAGGAAGTTGGCAAGATGGATCTGAACGATGCCGTATTCGGCGTTGAGATCAATGAGCATCTCCTTCACCTCGCAGTGGTTGCTCAGCTTGCAAACAAGCGTCAGGGCACACAGAAGGCTTTAACACGTGCAGAGGTTTCCGGAGGCGGAAGAAAGCCTTGGAGACAGAAGGGCACTGGCCACGCAAGACAGGGCTCCATCCGTGCACCGCAGTGGAAGGGCGGCGGAGTTGTATTTGCACCGGTACCGCGTGATTATACAACAACCATGAACAAGAAGGAGAAGAGAGCAGCTCTCAAGTCTGCACTCACCAACGCCGTTGCTGAGAACAAGCTGATCGTTGTTGACGAGATCAAGCTTGACAGCATCAAGACCAAGAACTTCCAGGCAATGCTGGATGCGCTCAAGGTTGAGAAGGCATTCGTTCTTCTTGATTCCAATGACAAGAACGTCGTGCTTTCTGCAAGAAATATCGCAGATGTAAAGACAGCCGGCGTAAACGAGCTCAATGTATACGATGTTCTTAAGTACAAGACAGTGATTGCCACCAAGGCCGCTGTTGAGAAGATCCAGGAGGTATACGCATAATGGCAGACATTAAGTACTACGACGTGATCCTTCGTCCGGTTGTTACCGAGAAGTCCATGAACGAGATGGCATCCAAGAAGTATACTTTCCTTGTAAATCCGGACGCTACCAAGTCTCAGGTAAAAGAGGCTGTAGAGAAGATGTTCGAGGGCGCAAAGGTGAAGGCTGTGAACACAATGAATGCAGACGGAAAGACCAAGAGAAGAGGTCTGAAGCTCGGCAAGACAGCTGCCACAAAGAAGGCCATCGTTACACTGACAGAGGATTCCAAGGAGATCGAGCTCTTCCAGGGCCTTTGATCGACCGCACAGTTCGTCACGTGAAAAATTCTCAATTATACGTGACATTATAAAAGGAGAAAAATAAGTCATGGGTATTAAGACATACAGACCTTATACACCTTCGAGAAGAAACATGACCGGCTCTGATTTTTCCGAGATCACAAAGAAGACCCCGGAGAAGTCCCTTCTTTCCACTGTGAAGGAGAATGCCGGAAGAAATAATCAGGGCAAGATCACCGTTCGTCATCAGGGCGGCGGCAACAGACAGAAGTACAGAATCATCGACTTCAAGAGAAATACGAAGGACGGCATTCCGGGAACGGTTGTCGGCATCGAGTATGATCCGAACAGAACTGCAAACATTGCGCTGATCGCATATGCAGACGGTGAGAAGGCATACATCCTTGCACCGAACGGTCTGACCGACGGCATGAAGGTTATGAGCGGTCCGGATGCAGAAGCCAGAGTCGGCAACTGCCTCCCGCTTTCCAGAATCCCGGTTGGTACCAACGTACATGCCATCGAGCTTCTTCCGGGCAAGGGCGCACGTATGGTCCGTTCTGCAGGAAATGCAGCACAGCTGATGGCGAAGGAAGGAAAGTATGCAACACTCCGTCTTCCGTCCGGCGAAATGAGAATGGTACCGGTAGAGTGCCGTGCAACCATCGGTGTTGTAGGCAACGGTGATCACAACCTGATCAACCTCGGCAAGGCCGGAAGAAAGAGACATATGGGCTGGAGACCGACCGTCCGCGGTTCCGTCATGAACCCGAATGACCATCCGCACGGAGGTGGAGAAGGTAAGGCTCCTGTCGGAAGACCTGGTCCTTGCACACCTTGGGGCAAGCCTGCACTTGGTCTGAAGACACGCAACAAGAAGAAGGCTTCGAACAAGCTGATCATCAGAAGACGTGATGGCAGAGCTATCAAGTAATTGAGGAGGAGAGAATAATATGGCACGTTCTGTTAAAAAAGGCCCGTTTATTGACGCTTCGCTGAAGAAGGCCGTTGATAATATGAATGCTTCCGGAAGCAAGGCCGTTATCAAGACCTGGTCCCGTCGTTCCACGATCTTCCCGTCATTTGTTGGCCACACCATCGCAGTTCATGACGGCAGAAAGCACGTTCCGGTATATATCACAGAGGATATGGTAGGACACAAGCTCGGCGAGTTCGTAGCAACCAGAACCTTCCACGGCCACACCGGCAACGAGAAGAGAGCATAACTCACGCATATTTGAAAGGAGGACATTTCAAAAATGTCAAAAGGTCATAGATCTCAGATTAAGAGAGAGAGAAATGCGAATACTGTAAAGAGACCTTCAGCTACTCTTTCATATGCAAGAGTATCCGTACAGAAGGCATGCTTCGTTCTTGACGCCATCAGAGGCAAGAACCTGGATGAGGCACTCGGTATCGTTACATACAATCCCAGATATGCTTCTACATTAGTAAAGAAGCTTCTTGAGTCTGCTGCTGCAAATGCAGAGAACAACAACAACATGAACAGAGACAATCTTTATGTTGCTGAGTGCTATGCCGGCGCAGCTCCTACGATGAAGAGAATTCATCCGAGAGCACAGGGCAGAGCATACAGAATTTTGAAGAGAAACTCACACATTACTGTAGTTTTGGACGAGAGAAAGTAAGGAGGCATATAAATGGGTCAGAAAGTCAATCCGCACGGCATGAGAGTCGGCGTTATTAAAGATTGGGATTCCAAGTGGTATGCTGACAAGAAGACTTTTTCAGATACACTTGTTGAGGACTACAATATCCGCAAGTTCCTGAAGAAGAGACTCTATTCTGCAGGAATTGCAAAGATCGACATTGAGAGAGCTGCAAACGACAAGGTTCGCGTTGTGATCTACACAGCAAAGCCGGGCTTCGTGATCGGTAAGGGCGGCGCAGAGATCGAGAAGGTAAAGAAGGAAGTTCAGAAGCTTACCTCCAGAAATGTCAACATTGACATCAAGGAGATCAAGCGGCCGGATCGTGATGCACAGCTTGTTGCAGAGAACATTGCACAGTCTCTCGAGAACCGTGTATCCTTCAGAAGAGCGATGAAGCAGGCAATGCAGAGAACCATGAAGTCCGGTGCACTCGGTATCAAGGCTTCTGTAAGCGGCCGTCTCGGCGGTGCAGATATCGCACGCCGTGAGTTCTATTCTGAGGGAACCATTCCTCTTCAGACATTAAGAGCAGACATCGACTATGGCTTCGCTGAGGCTGCTACCACATACGGCAGACTGGGCGTTAAGGTCTGGATCTACAAGGGAGAGGTTCTTCCTGCCAAGAATACCAAGGAAGGGAGCGATAAGTAATTATGTTAATGCCAAAGAGAACGAAATATCGTAAGCAGATCCGCGGAAACATGAAGGGTAAGGCTACGAGAGGTAATAAGGTTACTTATGGTGAGTTCGGTCTTGTCGCAACCGAGCCTTGCTGGATCAGATCCAATCAGATCGAGGCAGCCAGAGTTGCCCTTACAAGATATATCAAGCGTGGCGGTCAGGTTTGGATCAAGATCTTCCCGGACAAGCCGATTACTGCAAAGCCGCTGGGCGTCAGAATGGGTTCCGGAAAGGGCGCTGTAGAGTTCTGGGTAGCAGTTGTTAAGCCAGGCAGAGTACTGTTTGAGATTTCCGGCGTTCCTGAGGAGCAGGCAAGAGAGGCACTGCGGCTTGCAAGCCACAAGCTTCCTTGCAACTGCAAGATTGTTACGAAGGCCGATCTGGAAGGCGGTGATAACTAATGAAGAAGAAAACTTACGTAGAAGAGTTACAGGCGAAGACTTCAGAGCAGCTCCAGGCTGAGCTTGTTTCTGCAAAGAAGGAGCTCTTTAATCTGAGATTCCAGAACGCAACCAGCCAGCTCGATAATACAGCAAGAATCACCGAGGTTCGCAAGAACATCGCGCGTATTCAGACAGTTATCACAGAGAAGGCAAAAGCGTGAGAAGGGAGAGCACAACAATGGAGAGAAATCTGAGAAAAACACGTACCGGTAAGGTCGTTAGTGCAAAGATGGACAAGACCATCGTTATCGCTATCGAGGATCACGTTAAGCATCCTGTAATCGGTAAGATCGTTAAGAAGACAGTAAAGATCTATGCTCACGACGAGAATAACGAGGCTGGCGTAGGTGATACTGTAAAGGTTATGGCTACAAGACCTCTTTCCAAGACCAAGAGATGGAGACTTGTGGGGATCGTTGAGAAGGCTAAGTAATTAAGAGGCAAGGAAGGAGCATTATATGATTCAGCAGGAAACAAGACTTAGAGTTGCTGATAACACAGGTGCAAGAGAGCTTCTTTGCATCCGCGTTATGGGCGGCTCCACCAGAAGATATGCTGCTGTCGGAGATGTGATCGTTGCATCCGTAAAGGATGCCATCCCGGGCGGCCAGGTAAAGAAGGGCGATGTTGTCAAGGCTGTTGTTGTCAGAACCGTTGACGACATTCGCCGTAAGGACGGCAGCTACATCAAGTTCGACGAGAATGCAGCTGTTATTCTGAAGGACGACGGAACACCGAAGGGAACTCGTATTTTTGGACCGGTAGCAAGAGAGCTTCGTGATCATGGTTACATGAAGATCGTTTCCCTCGCTCCGGAAGTACTGTAAGGAGGTTGCCAGATGCGTAGAATTAAGAAAGACGATATGGTACAGATCATTGCCGGCAAGGACAGCGGCAAGCAGGGCAAGGTCGTTTCCTTCGATCCGGCAACCAATAAGGTAGTCGTTGAAGGCTGCAATATGGTGACCAAGCACCAGAAGCCGTCCCAGGGTAATCCGCAGGGCGGTATCCTTCACAAGGAAGCAGCGGTTGATGCGTCAAACGTTATGCTTGTTGTAGACGGAAAGACAACTCGTGTCGGCTTTGAGGTCAAGGACGGCAAGAAGGTTCGTGTTGCCAAGAAGACCGGCAAGGTAATTGACTGAGAGAAAGGAGGAATTTTATAATGGCTAGATTAAAGGATCTTTACAACAGCGAGATCAAGGAAGCTATGACGAAGAAGTTCGGCTACAAGAACGTAAACGAAGTTCCGAAGCTGGACAAGATCGTCATCAACATGGGCGTTGGAGAAGCTAAGGAAAATTCCAAGGTTCTCGACAGTGCAGTGCGTGATCTTGAGATCATCACCGGACAGCATGCCGTTACCACCAAGGCAAAGAAGTCGGTTGCAAACTTCAAGATCAGAGAGGGCCAGGCCATTGGCTGTAAGGTTACTCTTCGCGGCGAGAGAATGTATGAGTTCGCAGATCGTCTGATCAATCTTGCACTTCCGCGTGTAAGAGACTTCAGAGGCGTAAATCCGAACGCATTTGATGGCAGAGGTAACTATGCACTTGGCCTCAAGGAGCAGATCATTTTCCCTGAGATCGAGTTTGATAAGGTTGATAAGGTGAGAGGTATGGACGTAATCTTCGTTACGACTGCAAAGACGGACGAAGAGGCTAGAGAGCTTCTCAGACTGTTCAACATGCCGTTTGCAAAGTAATCGGAGGAAAATATGGCAAAGTTATCAATGAAGTTAAAGCAGGAGAAGGCTCCGAAGTTCTCTACCAGAGCTTATACCAGATGCAAGATCTGCGGAAGACCGCACAGCGTTCTGAAGAAGTATGGCATCTGCCGTATCTGCTTCCGTGAGCTGGCATACAAGGGTGAGATCCCTGGAGTAAAGAAGGCTTCCTGGTAATCCGGGACCGGACTCCATTTTTGAGCCTGCGGCAATGGAACCCTGTGTTCTGTTGTCAAGGGCGATAATTTTCGGATTGTATTTAAAGAAGTACACAAAATGCTTTGAAAAGATACGCCGGACCGGGTTGAAACTCGGAGAAAAATGGTTATAATGTAAATGTTGCGCCGCAGGCCGCACAGCGTATGCTGTGCCATCTGATTAAGCACGGAATCCTGTATTCTGTGGACTGTTCAGGTGAGAGCACCCTGTTGACGCGGCATTTGCTTTGTCCGGAATTATTTCGGACGGATAACAAACTATATTCTATTTGAGAAAGGATATCCGTAAACATGAGTATGAGTGATCCAATCGCAGATATGCTTACAAGAATCCGTAACGCAAACACTGCAAAGCATGACACAGTAACGATCCCGTCTTCCAAGATGAAGCTTGCCATCGCAAACATTCTGGTAGATGAGGGCTACATCGCAAAGTATGATCTTGTAGACAACGGCAAGTTCAAGGACATCAAGATCACGCTGAAGTACGGTGCTACCAAGAATGACAAGATCATCGGCGGCATCCGCAAAATTTCCAAGCCGGGTCTCAGAGTTTATGCCGGCAAGGAGAACATGCCTTCCGTACTGGGCGGCCTCGGCATCGCTATTGTTTCTACCAATCAGGGCGTAATGACCGATCGTGAAGCAAGAGCAAAGGGTGTAGGCGGCGAAGTTCTGGCATTTGTTTGGTAATGCAGCCTGATTCATCCGATGAATCATCCGCAGGACGGCCGTATGCCGGTCTGCAGAACAGAAACTGGAAATCTGAAAACTGTCCCGTTAGGACAGAGAATTTAAGAGAGGAGACATTAGTATGTCACGTATCGGAAAATTACCGGTAGTCATCCCAGCAGGCGTTACTGTTGAGATCAAGGACAACAACGTGCTTTCTGTAAAGGGACCGAAGGGTTCTCTGGAGAAGCAGTTTGCTACAGAGCTCACCATTGAGCAGAAGGACGGAGAGATTGTTGTCACAAGACCAAATGATAACAAGAAGGAGAAGTCCCTTCACGGACTTACCAGAGCACTCATCCATAACATGGTGGATGGTGTTACCAACGGTTTCGAGAAGAAGCTCGAGATCAACGGTGTAGGTTACAGAGCTGCAAAGCAGGGCAAGACCCTGACCCTGACGCTCGGCTATTCTCATCCGGTCATCATGGAAGATCCGGAGGGCGTTGAGGCAGTTGTTGACGGAACCAATACAATCTTCGTACGCGGTATTGACAAGGAAGCCGTAGGTCAGTACGCAGCTGAGATCCGCAGCAAGAGAGGACCGGAGCCTTATAAGGGCAAGGGCATCAAGTATGCTACGGAGACCATCAGACGCAAGGTTGGTAAGACTGGTAAGAAATAATTAGGAGGAAAGTGAAATGGTAAGTAAGAGAAATAAAGCTGAACTTCGCCAGAAGAAGCACGAGAGACTTAGAAACCGTTTTTCTGGTACTCCAGAGAGACCTCGTCTTTCCGTATTCAGATCTGACAAGCACATGTATGCACAGATTATCGACGATGTAGCCGGCAATACGCTTTGCGCTGCTTCTACTCTTGATAAGGACGCAAACTTAGAAATCACAAACAACATTGAGGCTGCTCAGTATGTCGGCAAGGCCATCGCAGAGAAGGCTCTGGCAAAGGGGATCAAGCAGGTTGTGTTTGACCGCGGCGGCTTCCTGTATCACGGTAAGGTTCAGGCTCTCGCAGATGCTGCAAGAGAAGCCGGCCTGGAATTCTAATCGAGAGGAGAAACAAGCAAGATGAAGCGTGAAAGAATTGATGCAAATCAGTTAGAATTAAACGACAGCGTCGTAGCCATCAAGCGTGTTGCGAAGACCGTAAAGGGTGGTCGTACCATGAGATTCTCTGCTCTCGTAGTAGTTGGTGACGGCAATGGCCATGTAGGCTGCGGAATCGGCAAGGCTGTTGAGGTTCCGGAGGCAATCCGCAAGGCACGTGAGGCTGCTGTGAAGGCAATCGTTACGATCCCGGTTACAGAAGAGAAGTCTGTACCGCATGATTATGTTGGTAAGTTCGGAAGCTCTACCGTGCTTCTGAAGAAGGCACCGGAAGGAACCGGTATCATCGCCGGCGGTCCTGCACGTTCCGTTCTGGAGCTTGCCGGTATCAAGAACATCCGTACCAAGTCTCTGGGTTCCAACAATAAGACAAACGTTGTACTCGCTACCCTCGAGGGCCTTACAGCAATGAAGACTCCGGAGGAGTTTGCTGCACTTCGCGGCAAGACTGTAGCAGAGATCACTGGTTAATAGGGAGGTAATGAAATGGCAGATAAGAAGTTAAAGATCACACTTGTTAAGTCTCCAATCGCAGCTATCCCTAAGCAGAGAGCAACTGTTCAGGCCCTTGGTCTCCGTAAGATCCGTCAGAGCGTAGAGCGTCCGGACAACGGTGCTACAAGAGGTATGATTCAGAGAGTTAACCATCTTGTAAAAGTTGAAGAAATCTAAGGAGGCATACAATGGAGTTAGCTAATTTAAGACCGGCTGACGGCGCAAAGCAGTCAAAGAACTTCAGACGTGGCCGCGGCCATGGTTCAGGAAACGGCAAGACAGCAGGTAAGGGTCACAAGGGTCAGAAGGCTCGTTCCGGAGCACCGAGACCTGGATTTGAAGGCGGCCAGATGCCTCTGTTCAGACGTCTTCCGAAGAGAGGATTCACGGATCGCAACTCAAAGGTAATCACAGGCATTAACCTCTCCACTCTGGAGACTCGCTTCAATGACGGCGAGGAGGTTACCGTGGATGCACTCCTTCAGAAGGGCATCATCAAGAAGGTAAACGACGGCGTGAAGATCCTTGGAAACGGCGAGCTTACAAAGAAGCTCAACGTAAAGGTTACAGCATTCTCAGCATCTGCGAAGGAGAAGATTGAAGCTTTAGGCGGCACCTGCGAGGTAATCTGATAATGTTCAAATCTCTACTAAATGCATTTAAGGTAAAGGAACTCAGGCAGAAGCTGCTGTTCGTTTTCCTGATGCTCGTAGTGATCAGGTTTGGATCGAATCTTCCTATTCCGGGTGTGAACGCACAGTACTTCAGCGAGCTGTTCAACAGCATGTCCAACAATGATGCATTCGGATGGTTCAATACAATGACCGGCGGCTCCTTCGAGCAGCTGTCGGTTTTTGCATTGTCCATCACGCCATACATCACCTCATCCATCATCATCCAGCTGCTGACAGTGGCGATTCCGGCCCTGGAGGAAATGCAGAAGGATGGTGAAGAGGGAAGAAAGAAGCTCACGGAATATACCAGATACGTCACCATCGGACTGGCTCTTATCGAGTCTCTTGCGATGGCGATCGGATTTGGCGGCCAGGGGCTTCTGATCGGTTTCACTGATGCGAGCATGGGCAGAAAGATTGCTGATATCGCGATTGCGGTTATTGCGATGACCGCCGGTTCCGCACTTCTGATGTGGATCGGCGAGCAGATTACGGATAAGGGTGTGGGCAACGGTATTTCCCTTGTGCTTCTCTTCAATATTCTGTCATCTGTTCCGAGCGATTTTCAGACGCTGTATATCCGCTTTATTCAGGGAAAGAATGTGGCGACCATGGTCGTTGCCGTGATCATCATTCTGGCAGCTATCATTGCGCTGGTTGTCTTTACAGTTATTCTGAACGATGCACAGCGGACGATACCGGTACAGTACAGCCGCCGGGTTCAGGGAAGAGGCCTTGTGGGCGGTCAGTCTTCCAATATTCCGCTGAAGGTGAATACGGCCAGCGTTATGCCGGTCATCTTCGCAAGCTCACTTATGACGATGCCAGTGGTGGTAGGTCAGATCGTTAAGGTGGACTACAGCACGGTTCCGGGCCAGATCCTAATGGCACTGAATTCGGGCTCATGGTGCAATCCGGATCGTCCGATCTATTCCATTGGACTTATTGTCTATATTCTGCTGCTTTATTTCTTTGCATATTTCTATACCTCGATTTCCTTTAATCCGCTGGAAATAGCAAACAACATGAAGAAGCAGGGCGGGTTCATTCCGGGCATTCGTCCGGGTAAGCCGACGAGCGATTATCTCGACAATATTCTTAAATATATCATTTTCATCGGCGCTACAGGCCTTGCACTGGTTGCACTTGTTCCGATTTTTGTTTCGGGTGTCTTCAGCGTGAGCCGTATCTCTTTTGCCGGCACTTCACTGATCATTATTGTCGGTGTCGTGCTGGAGACGGTGAAGGCGATTGAGTCTCAGATGGTTGTAAGAAATTACCAGGGATTCCTGGGTGATTAATCGTTGATGCCAAGCCTCCTCAGGGTTTCGATCCGGGGAGGCTATCAGTGTTTTTAGTATAGTTCTTTCGAGAGGTCTCAAATGAAGATTGTTATGTTAGGAGCGCCTGGCGCAGGCAAGGGCACACAGGCGATCAAGATTGCAGATAAGTATGACATTCCGCACATTTCTACGGGCGACATCTTCCGGGCGAATATTAAGGGCGGCACAGAGCTTGGGCAGAAGGCGAAGTCCTATATTGATAAGGGCGAGCTGGTTCCGGATGAGGTGACCATCGGCATGCTGCTGGACCGCATTGCGGAGGATGACTGCAGAAACGGTTATGTGCTGGACGGCTTCCCTCGTACAATTCCGCAGGCAGAGAGTCTGACGGAGGCGCTGGCGAAGCAGGGTGATCGGATCGACTTTGCACTCAACATCGATGTACCGGATGAGGCCATTGTAAAGCGCATGTCCGGCAGACGTGCATGCCCGAAGTGCGGCGCAACCTATCATATTGTATATGCAGCGCCGAAAACGGAGAATCATTGCGACAAGTGCGGTGCGGAGCTGATCATCCGCTCGGATGACAAGCCGGAAACCGTTAAGGACCGCCTGAACGTATACCATCAGCAGACGGAGCCGCTGATCGCATATTATAAGAAGGCCGGCGTGCTTCGTGAGGTAGACGGCACACAGGAGCTTCCGAAGGTATTTGAGGCGGTGGTTTCCATCCTTGCTGCAAACTGATGAAGGCTGTACCGGAAGCATGAACGTATTCAGAAAGAAGAACAGCAGATGATAGAGATCAAATCGAAGCGTGAAATTGAACTGATGCGTGAGGCAGGGAAGATTCTCTTCGAGATGCACAGCCGTCTCGGAGAGAAGATTGCTCCCGGCATCAGCACGAAGGAGCTGGATGAACAGGCAGAGGGAATCATGCGGAAGCTCGGCGGATTCCCGAGCATGAAGGGACTGTATGATTTTCCGGGTGCCTGCTGCATTTCCGTAAACGAGCAGGTAATTCACGGTATTCCGGGCCGGCATGTGATCCTGAAGGACGGTGATATCGTCTCCATTGATACCTGCACAAGCTACCACGGCTATAATGCAGATGCTACACGCACCTGGAGAGTAGGGACCGTATCCGAGGATGCAGAAAAAGTCATCCGGGTCTGCCAGCAGAGCTTCTTCGAAGGACTGAAGCATGCCGTGGCCGGCAACCATCTGAATGATATCACTTCGGCGATCGGCGGCTATACGGAATCTCAGGGCTGCGGCATCCTGCGTGAGTATTGCGGACACGGCATCGGAAATGAGATTCATCAGGATCCGGAGGTTCCGAACTACGATATGCACCGTAAGGGACCGAAGCTTTGCGCCGGCATGACGCTGGCAGTGGAGCCGATGATTACGCTGGGTACACCGAGCTGCCATACCGCAGCGGATGGCTGGGCCGTGATTCCGGATGACGGAAAGCTGTCATGCCATTATGAAAATACCATCCTCATTACAGACGGTGAGCCGGAGATTCTGACGATGCCGGGTGAGGACAAGAGCTTATTGATTACGATAAATAAATAAGAAGGAGAACTGAATGTCTAAATCAGATGTAATCGAGATTACTGGCAAGGTAATTGAAAAACTTCCGAATGCCATGTTCCAGGTTGAGCTTGAAAACGGCCATCAGGTGCTGGCTCATATTTCCGGAAAGCTTCGGATGAATTACATTCGTATTCTTCCGGGTGATAAGGTAACGATCGAGCTTTCACCGTACGATCTTTCCAAGGGACGCATCATCTGGAGAGACAAATAAGGCCGTTCGGATACATGTTTTATTTCGAAAAGGCTTTACAAGAGCTGCCTGTTTTGTTAAAATAATACGGCAACTTTGTTCGAATTCGTTATTAGAAAGGGGAATTACTATGAAGGTAAGATCATCAGTAAAGCCTATCTGCGAGAAGTGTAAGGTCATCAAGCGGAAAGGCTCTATCAGAATTATCTGCGAAAACCCTAAGCACAAGCAGAGACAAGGTTAATTTTTACAGGAGGAAACAAAAATGGCTCGTATTGCAGGTGTCGATTTACCGAGAGAGAAGCGCATCGAAATTGGCCTGACATATATCTATGGTATCGGTCAGTCCAGTGCAGATAAGATTCTTGCGGCAACAGGCGTTAACCCTGACACACGTGTGAAGGATCTCACAGACGACGAGGTGAAGGAGCTTGCGAACTATATCGCGGAGCACCAGGTCGTAGAAGGTGATCTCAGAAGATCTACAGCTCTGGATATCAAGAGACTGCAGGAGATCGGCTGCTATCGCGGCATTCGTCACAGAAGAGGACTTCCGGTTCGCGGTCAGAAGACAAAGACCAATGCAAGAACACGCAAGGGTCCGCGTAAGACGGTTGCAAACAAGAAGAAGTAATCTTCGGGACAAATCATGTTCGGATTCAGCCTGTGCTGACCGGATGAAAGGCAACTATTGTGATCTTCATGTTTTAAATACAGGAAGAGAGAAAAAGGAAAGTAGGTTAGTTTTAATATGGCGTCAGGTAAGAGAGTTACAAAGAAGCGCGTAAAGAAAAACGTTGAACGCGGACAGGCACATATTCAGGCATCTTTCAACAACACAATTGTTACACTGACAGATGCAGAGGGTAATGCTCTTTCATGGGCAAGTGCCGGTGGTCTTGGTTTCAAAGGTTCAAGAAAATCTACTCCATATGCAGCTCAGATGGCTGCTGAAACTGCTGTTAAGGCAGCTTTAGTACACGGCTTAAAGTATGTGGATGTTAGTGTAAAGGGACCGGGCTCAGGACGTGAGGCTGCGATCCGTGCACTTCAGGCCAACGGCCTTGAGGTTACTTCCATCAAGGATGTAACACCGGTTCCGCATAACGGATGCCGCCCACCAAAGCGCAGAAGAGTATAATCTGTTTATTTTTGGATTATCTTCAACAGATTCACCAAAGACATAGGCCGCAGTATGTATAAAATAGCGGCAGATCTGTCCGAAGAAGCCCGCGGGTGTAAAGGACGTATCACGTACATTACTTGATATTAAAAGGAGAAAAGAATTATGGCAGTTGATAAAACTCCCGTACTTAAAAGATGCAGGTCGCTCGGTCTTGACCCTGTATTTTTAGGAATTGATAAGAAGTCAAACAGACAGCTCAGAAATCAGCGCCGCAAGATGTCAGAGTATGGCATGCAGCTTCGTGAGAAGCAGAAGGCAAAGTTCATCTACGGCGTTCTGGAGAAGCCTTTCCGCAACTACTATGCAAAGGCTAACCAGATGAAGGGCCAGACCGGTACCAACCTCATGGTTCTTCTGGAGTCCCGTCTGGACAACGTTGTTTTCCGTATGGGCCTTGCCCGTACACGCCGTGAGGCACGTCAGATCGTTGACCACAGACTGATCACTGTAAACGGCAAGGTTGTGAACATTCCGTCCTTCCTTGTATCTGCAGGCGATGTGGTTGCTGTCAAGGAGTCCAAGAAGTCTCTTCAGAGATTCAAGGATATTCTGGAGGTCACCAACGGCCGTCTGGTTCCTGCTTGGCTTGACTGCGATCAGGAGAATCTCAAGGCTACTGTAAAGCAGCTTCCTTCCAGAGAGGAAATCGATGTTCCTGTAAACGAGATGCTTATCGTCGAGTTGTATTCTAAATAATTAGCCTGCACTAAAGGAGGCATTGCATGTTCGATTTTGAGAAACCAAACATTGAGATTGTTGAGATTTCAGATGATAAGAAGTACGGCAGATTCGTATGTGAGCCGCTCGAGAGAGGCTATGGTACTACTCTGGGCAATGCGCTGAAGCGGATTATGCTTTCCGGTCTGCCGGGTGCTGCAGTTTCTCAGGTCAAGATTACAGGTGCAGATCGGGATGGAGATTCCATTCCGGGTGTGAAGGAATCGTTGGCGGAGGTTCTTATGAACCTGAAGAGCCTGGAAATCCTGAACACGTCGTCCTCCGATGACGCAGTGGTTGTATATCTTTCGCACGAGGGTGAGGGTGCCGTTTCGGCATCCGAAATCCGGACGGCGGAGGACATTGAGATCCTGAATCCGGAGTTCAAGCTTGCAACCATGGACCGTCAGGATGCAAAGCTCGAGATGGAAATCACCATTACCTCGGGCAGAGGCTATGTAGGTGCGGACCGCGCAGCAGCGTCGGAGCTCCCGGAGGGAGTATTCGATGTAGATGCGATCTACACACCTGTAGAGCGTGTGAATATGTCCATCAGCAATACACGTGTCGGCAACAAGATCGACTATGATAAGCTGACCCTGGATGTATTTACAAACGGAACGATGAGCCCGGACGATGCCGTTTCCGAAGCGGCAGGCATGCTGTCTGATCATCTTGCTTTGTTCATTAAGCTTTCCCAGAATACGCAGAGCGCCGAGGTGATGATTGAAAAATCCACCGACGGCAAGGAGCATATCCTGGAAATGAACATCGATGAACTGGAGCTTTCCGTTCGCTCGTTTAACTGCCTTAAGAGAGCCGGAATCAATACCGTACAGCAGCTCTGTGCGAAGACACCGGATGATATGATGAAGGTGCGGAACCTTGGTCGTAAGTCTCTTGAGGAAGTTCTTGCGAAACTGAAGGAGTTAAATCTCAGCCTTTCCACGCAGGAGGAGTGATCCTGCAGCACTCCGGCCATGCCGGAGTATGCGGAAGGAATCGTCTGTGCAGTCACAGAAGCTGAGAAACATAAACCGGTAAGACCGAAGAGCACGGTGGAGGAAATATAGTATGGCAATGTATAGAAAGTTAGGCAGAGAGTCCAGCCAGAGACAGGCAATGCTTCGCGCACTGACCACTTCTCTTATTTTAAACGGCAAGATCGTAACAACCGAGGCACGTGCCAAAGAAGTTCGCAAGCAGGCTGAGAAGCTGATCGCCCTTGCTGTTCGTGAGAAGGACAACTTCGAAGAGGTTACCGTAAAGGCCAAGGTGGCTCGTAAGGATGCCGACGGCAAGCGCGTAAAGGAAGTAAAGGACGGAAAGAAGGTTACCGTTTATGATGAGATCGAGAAGACCATCAAGAAGGATAAGCCTTCCAGACTGGCTGCACGTCGTCAGATCCTTGCTTACCTTTATCCGGTAACAGAGGTTCCGAAGGCAAATGCCGGCCGCAAGAGAAACACCAAGAGTGTTGATCTTGCTGCAAAGCTTTTTGATGAGTACGGTGCGAAGTATGCAAGCCGCAACGGTGGTTATACCCGTATCGTGAAGATCGGCCTTCGTAAGGGCGATGCTGCTATGGAGGTTCTTCTTGAGCTTGTTTAATGCTTAGGAACGGATAGATCCGCTGAAAGTCGGAATCATCGAGAGATGATTCCGACTTTTTTGTTGATTCTTTTTTTGGGTCCGCTATACTTATCTGAGTGTCACTTTTCTTCGTACGGTGCTAAACAGCTGCCGTATTGTACGGAAGGAGAGAATTCTGTATGAACAGACAGTACATAAAAAGTAAAAAGCAGCTTCCGGGCCTTCTTATTCTGACGGCTCTTTTATTTCTTGCGATAGGTCGGCCGTCGATGGCGGCGGATCGGAATGCACGCATCAGTACGGTGAAAATTACAGTTTCGGATTATCTGAAGGAACTGACGCTGGACGGCTCCTCCGATCAGTTGCCGTCTCTGTCGGAAAATGATTTTTCTGTACCGGATTCTGACCAGTATGAGGTGGAGAGTGCAGAGTGGCAGGATGCCGCCGGCAGCCTGACGGTGGGCGGACAGCCGAAGGTGCTGCTGTATCTTACGGCACAGGAAAAGGAGCGCTCCGGCGGCTGGAGTACCTTTTACTATTTCAACGGTACCTACGACAGCACAAATGTCCGGATCAGCGGCGGAACCTTCGTATCTGCGCAGACGGTCGGAAACTACGGACTCCGGGTTGTGCTTGCGCTGAAGAGCATTAAGGGAAGCTATACAGAGCCGAAGAATCCTTCCTGGGGCAGTACGCTGGGCATGGCGACCTGGGAGCAGCCGAGCATGAGCTCCGGTTACTATAAGCTGACGCTCTATCGGGACGGCAGCAAGGTGACAACCGTTACAACGGATCAGACGAATCTTCCGCTTTACGGCTATATGACGAAGGCCGGCGGCTATTATTTTGAGGTCAGCTGCATTCCGTACGGCTCCGCACAGAATGTCGGACAGGCTTCCCAGGCCGTTACGTCGGGCACGTTAAATCTCAGTGCCGGCCAGGTTTCGCAGGGCAGCGGAAAGTATACGGACAATACGTATATTCTGAATCAGGCAGCATCGACTTCGGCTGCAGCAAGCAGCGGCAGCACGGGACTTACGAATTACAACATGGGTACGGCGTATACCGTATACAATGCTTCAACCGGAAAAACCACGACCCTGCCGGGCGTCCGCATGGACAGCGGTACGGGAACGAGCGAAAATACAAACGGAAGCAGCACAACGGTCTACAGCGTATACGGTGATACCACGAGTGCCAGTACCGCGTCCCAGGGGACGCTCAGCGGCAGCTGGTATAAAATCGGAAATGACTGGTATTTCCGTACCCTGAGCGGTACAAGTATGGCGAATACCTGGCTTCTCTGGCAGGATCATTATTATCGCTTTGACGGCAGCGGACGCATGGTGACCGGCTTCTATACCGACAGCAACGGCGGCACGTATTACCTCAGTGCATCCGGCGCCATGAAGACGTCCTGGGCGGTGATCAACGGTGCATGGTATTATTTTAATCCGACGGCCGGAAGCTGTTACGGCTGGATGTACAAGAACCAGAGAGTGAATATCGGCGATAAGAGCTATTATTTCGATCAGAACGGCTGCATGCGGACCGGATGGGTGATTCTGAAGGATTCGAACAATCAGGATCAGTATTACTATTTCTATCCGCAGACGTCACAGAGTGACAACAACTACGGACAGATGGCAAAGAGCACCACGGTGCTGGGAGGCTACACGCTGGCTTCGGACGGCCATTGGGTACATTGATCAGGATGAGGTTGACAAATTGAAAATCATAGATGCCATTCATCTTGCGTATGATTACATTCGCACAGACGAGAATGATAAAGTAGTTGAGAAAACCCGCGCGTTGAAGGATGTGCAGCTGTCCATTGAGGAGGGCAGCTTCGTATGCATTCTCGGCCATAACGGTTCCGGCAAGTCGACATTGGCCAAGCTGATCAACGGCCTGAATCTGCCGAGTGAAGGGACCATGCTGGTCAGCGGACGGGATACGAAGGACGAGAAGGACATATGGAATATCCGGAAGGAAACCGGCATGGTTTTCCAGAATCCGGATAATCAGATCATTGCCTCTGTGGTGGAGGAGGATGTGGGCTTCGGTCCGGAAAACATCGGTGTACCAACCGAGGAGATCTGGACAAGAGTGAACCGTGCGCTGGAAGCGGTGGATATGGTGCCGTACCGCATGAAATCGCCGAATCGTCTGAGCGGCGGACAGAAGCAGCGCGTAGCCATTGCGGGCACCATGGCGATGATTCCGAAAACCATTGTGCTGGATGAGCCGACCGCCATGCTGGATCCGAACGGCCGTCAGGAGGTGATTCGTACCATCCGGGAGCTGAACGAGAAGGAGCATGTTACGATCATTCTCATCACACATTATATGGAAGAAACCGTCGATGCAGACCGGCTGATCGTCATGGATCAGGGCCGCGTGGTCATGGACGGCACACCGAGGGAGGTTTTTCGGCATGTGAAGGAGCTGAAGGCGATTCATATGGATGTGCCGGAGGTGACCGAGCTTGCATGGAAGCTGCAGAAGGCCGGCATGCCGGTTCCGGACGCGGTACTGACCCGAAAGGAGCTGGTGGATTGTCTCTGCCGCTGCCTTCCGAAGCAGGCCGATTTTGAACCGGACTTTGTAAAGCAGCAGCCCTCCCATATGGACATTACGGATCCGGTGATTCGGATCCGGCAGCTTAGCCATGTCTACCAGCAGGGCACCGCGATGGAGAGCTATGCACTGAAGGATGTATCCTTCGATATTCAGCGCGGCTCCATCGTCGGCTTCATCGGCCACACCGGCTCCGGCAAGTCGACATTGACCCAGCATTTAAACGGACTTCTGAAGGCGACGGAGGGAAGCATCGAGGTGAAATTTCGGGACGCATCCGGCTTTGAATGCATTCCCCGAAAGGGTGTGAAGGAGACGGTGTCGATCGCGGATGCCGACGGTTTCATGAATATTTATGCGCCGGGCTTTCCGATGAAGGCGCTTCGCTTCAAGGTCGGGCTGGTGTTTCAGTACCCGGAATATCAGCTTTTTGAAATCGATGTCATTACGGATGTGATGTTCGGACCGAAAAACCAGGGACTGTCGGAGACAGAGGCCCGGTCGCGCGCGGAGGAAGCTCTCCGTATGGTCGGACTTCCGGAGGAATGCTGGCAGAAGTCGCCCTTTGAGCTGTCCGGCGGACAGAAGCGGCGTGTTGCCATCGCCGGTGTGCTGGCAATGCAGCCGGAGGTGCTGATTCTGGATGAGCCGACGGCCGGTCTCGATCCGGAAGGGAGGGACGATCTGTTCCGGCAGATTCAGTATCTTCATAAGACCGGCGGGATGACCATTATTCTGGTGTCGCATTCGATGGACGATGTGGCCCGCTATACCGAGCAGGCCATTGTGCTGGACCATGGAGAGCTTCGCATGATGGGAACGCCGGAGGAGATTTTCCGGCGCTACAAAGAGCTGGAAGCCATCGGACTCGGTGCGCCGCAGATGACCTATCTGATTCACGAGCTGAAGGACGCCGGCATTCGCTTTTCATCCCGTCCGAATACGGTGGATGAAATGGCAGCTGCCGTCACGGATTTGTGGAAACGTTATCAAAAGGCAGAGAAGGAGGGCGGTATATGCTGAGAGAGGTGACCATTGGACAGTATTATCCGGTGGATTCCGTGCTGCATCGTCTGGATCCGCGGGTGAAGCTGCTTGGAACCGTCCTTTTTCTGATTTCGCTGTTCATCGTAAAGAGCTGGATCATGTACGGCATCGCCGCATTGGTGCTGGCGGTTCTCATTAAGCTTAGCCGCGTTCCGTTTCGATTTATGACGCGCGGGCTTAAGAGCATCGTATTTCTTCTTTTACTGTCGGTGAGCTTTAATCTGTTTCTGACACCCGGAGAAACGATCGCGCAGTTCTGGATCCTGAAGGTGACGCGGGAGGGACTTCGTATTGCACTGATGATGGGCGCGCGTCTGATTCTGCTGGTGCTTGGCTCCTCTCTTATGACGCTGACCACGACGCCGAATCAGCTGACGGACGGTCTTGAGAAGGGGCTCGGTGCATTGAAAAGGATCGGTGTGCCGGTGCATGAAATTTCAATGATGATGTCGATCGCACTTCGCTTTATTCCGATCCTGATTGAGGAAACCGACAAGATCATGAAGGCACAGCAGGCCCGGGGGGCGGACTTCGAGAGCGGCAGTCTGCTGCAGCGGGCGCGGGCCATGGTGCCGATTCTGGTACCGCTTTTCATCAGTGCCTTCCGCCGGGCCAATGATCTCGCGATGGCGATGGAGGCCCGCTGCTATCGCGGCGGCGAAGGGCGCACGAAGATGAAGCCGCTCTGCTATGCGGCGCGGGATTACGTGGCTTATGGCCTGATGCTGGGATATCTTGGCTTATGCGTGCTGTCCCGCTTCGTGCTGTGATCTGCGAAAGCATAAGGCATCGGTCCGATCGGTTCGGCTGCCGGCATTGGCATGAAAAGCGGATGCGCTTTTTCAGCAGCGAGGGATAGAATGAGACGAATGAAGCTGACCGTCGCATATGATGGTACGAATTACCGGGGCTGGCAGATTCAGCATCCGACAAAGGAGCATCCGGAGGGAACATTGCCCACGATTCAGGGAATGCTGCAGCTTGCCCTTGGACAGCTGCTTCCGGGGGAGGCCGTACAGGGCATGATTCCGGTGTTGGGCGCGAGTCGCACGGACAGCGGCGTGCATGCGCTCGGAAACGTGGCTGTTTTTGACACAAATATACGGATTCCGGCTTCGAATTTTCCGAAGGCCATTAACCGCTTCCTGCCGCCGGATATCCGTGTTATGCGTGCAGAGGAGGTGAGCGCGGACTTTCATCCCCGTTTCGTGCTGCATCGGAAATACTATGAATACTGCATTGATCGGGCGGATATTCCGAATCCGATGAGCTGCCGCTATGCCTACAATTACAGCTTTCCGCTCGATCTCGAACGCATGCGGGAGGCAGCTGCCTGCCTGGTGGGGGTGCATGATTTTACGAGCTTCGTAAACCCGGACAGCCAGGTATTTCAGCACGGGGGTGATGCCGTGCGCGAAATCTATGCCATTCACCTCGAGACCTGCGGCGATCTGCTCCGCATCAGGATCAGCGGAAACGGCTTTCTCTACCATATGATCCGCATCATCGTAGGAACACTGCTGCTGGTCGGAACCGGAAAACGGGAGCCGGAGGAGATCAGGACAATGCTGGAGTGCCGGGACCGCACGGCGTCGGGCCCGACGGTACCGGCCCACGGACTGTGCCTGTGCCGTCTTGACTATGAAAGGAAGGATCATGACATCATCTGAAAAGCTTCCGATTGAAGCAGTTATCTTTGATATGGACGGTACACTTTTTGATACGGAACGGCTGTATCGTGAGATGTGGTTTAAGCTGGCGCCGCTTCGGGGCTTTTATATTGATGATGATATGCTGGATCGGATGAGGGGCGCTTCCCTTGAATTCGGCACGCAGATCTTTGAAGCAAGAAATCCCGGCTTCAGCTATGTGGAAGAGCGGGAGTACCGCATGAGGGAGGTGTTCCGCTATGTGGATGCGTACGGCGTTCCAAAGCGGCCGGGCTGTGACGAAACCCTGCATTGGCTAAAGTCCCATGGCTATAAGATTGCGATCGGCTCCTCCACCCGAAGTCCGCAGGTGATGCGCTATCTCCGGCGGGCCGGCATGGAGCATACCTTCGACTTCGTCGGCTGCGGCGACCTTACAGCGCACGGAAAGCCGGAGCCGGATCTCTTTCTGATCTGTGCAGAGCGGCTGGGCACCGATCCGCGGGCCTGCGTAGTGGTCGAGGATTCGGCGAACGGCATTAAAGCCGGACATGCAGCCGGAAGCTATGTCATCGGCATCCCGGATCTGAATGATCTTACAGCGCTGAGCCCGCTTTGCGACGCACAGCTTGAAAGCCTGGACAAAATCATTCCGTGGATTACGGAACGGGCAGGACAATGAAAATCCATTGACAGAAGATGAAAATCCGAATATAATATAAAGGCTGTCGCGTTCTGAACGGATTTGTGCTTCAGACTTCGGCAGAGAAACTCATTCAGCAGGGCCCGTTCAGGGACCCAGGCTACATTAAATACTGAAATCAGTCTCAGAGTGGACCACTTGCAGTTCGCGGGCATCCCGATCCGGATGCGTTCAGCGTTTTACAGAAGTTCTGTTTTGGACAGAGACCAGAGTAAGTAGCCTTATCACAGGAGGTTGTTATGAAATCATACGTAGCTACAGCTTCTACAATCGACAGAAAGTGGTATGTAGTAGATGCAGAGGGCAAGACACTCGGACGTCTTGCATCAGAGGTTGCTAAGGTTCTTCGCGGTAAGAACAAGCCGACCTACACACCGTTCCTTGACTGCGGTGACTATGTCATCATCGTAAATGCAGACAAGATCGCGGTAACCGGCAAGAAGCTCGATCAGAAGGTTTATCGCACACATTCGAAGTATGTTGGATCCATGAAGGAGACAACACTTCGTGATCTTCGCGACAACAAGCCGGAGAAGGTAATTGAGTATGCTGTTAAGGGTATGCTTCCTCACGGACCGCTGGGCAGACAGATGTATAAGAAGCTTTTCGTATACGCTGGCGCAGACCACAAGCACCAGGCACAGAAGCCTGTTGAGCTTACATTCTAAGGGAGGATATCACAATGGCTACAAACAGAAATTACGGTACAGGTAGAAGAAAGTCTTCCGTTGCCAGAGTATACATTATGCCGGGCACCGGTAAGATCACCATCAACAAGAGAAGCCTTGACGAGTATTTCGGTCTGGATACACTGAAGACCATCGTTAATCAGCCGATCGTTCTGACACAGAACGAGGGCAAGCTGGACATCCTCGTAAATGTTGCTGGCGGCGGTTCTGCAGGACAGGCCGGTGCGATCCGTCACGGTATCGCAAGAGCTCTTTGCGACATGGATGCGGATTACAGACCTGCTCTTAAGAAGGCTGGATTCCTCACCAGAGATCCGAGAATGAAGGAGAGAAAGAAGTACGGCCTCAAAGCCGCTCGTCGCGCACCGCAGTTCTCCAAGAGATGATTTCTCTTACAAAAATGCTTACAAAGCCCGGAAAATCAAGGTTTTCCGGGCTTTTTTCATGCCCGAATTTCTGACGGAGCTGTCCGATTTTGATGGGATTTGAACGGAAATTTATGGGTTTAAAGGGGTTAAATTACTGGTGGACAAGCCTATTTTGAGCCCTTATGGGTTAAATTACTGGTGGACAATAGGAGCAAATGAAGTCCGATTTTGCCACGAATAACAACTGCATACTTGACTGATTTACATAGAGCTTCAGCTCATTCTTTTTATAGAGAATGTGTTGAGGCTCTATTTT
>CAVJMS010000005.1:0-104946 GCA_963650995.1 Succinatimonas sp. CAG:777
ACATTCACATGATGCTTCGCTTCATGAAGTTTGGACAAAAGACATACCGTCTCCACATGCACCGTCTGCGGAAAATTATCCACCGGGCGAACATGCCGGAGTTCATAGCCGGCGGCACGAAGGTACTTCACATCCCGGGCCAGGGTCGCGGAATCGCAGCTTACATAGACGATGCGTGCCGGCGCCATCGATACGATGGTGGCCAATGCTCTCTCATCGCAGCCCTTCCGCGGGGGATCCACGCATACCACGTCGATATGTTCCTCCGGATGTGCCTCATACCAGGCCGGCAGTACCTCCTCAGCAGCGCCGACATAGAATTCCGCATTTTGAATGCCGTTCAATGCCGCATTCGCCTGGGCATCCTCGATGGCCTCCGGAATAATCTCCACACCGTAGACCTTTCCGGCACGGCGGCTCAGGAATAATGAAATCGTGCCGATCCCGCAGTAAAGATCCCAGACATTCTCCGTTCCCTGAAGCTCTGCAAACTCCAGCGCAGCGCCGTACATCTGCTCGGTCTGCACGGGATTCACCTGATAAAAGCTGAGCGGCGAAATCCGGAAACGCACATCACCGATGCTGTCCTCGATGAAGCCGGGGCCGTAAAGATGTATGAGCCTCGTCCCCATGATCACATTGGTCTTTTCCGTATTAACGGACAGACTGATGCTGTCAATATGGAGAGCACGCAGCTGCTCCACCAGTGCATCCGCATGCGGCAGGGCGGGTGCATTGATCACGAGGCATACCATCTGCTGCCCGGAACGGAAGCCCTTCCGGCAGAGCACGTGCCGCACCAGTCCCTGCCCCGATTTCTCATCATAGGGTTCAATGTCATACATCTCCATCCATCCGATGATGGCCCGGAGGATGTCCCGGTTCTCTTCTGCGCCCAAAAGACAGTCCGTGCATGCGATGACGTCATGGGTCCGGCCGGCGTAGAAGCCGGCAATGATCCGGCCGTTCCGGTCGCGGCGGATCGGAAACTGCGCCTTATTCCGGTAGCGAAGGGGCGCGTCCATACCGACGATCGGTTCGAAAACCCGGGAAAGAAGCTCCTTCGGCACCTCCCCGATCCGAAGAAGATTGTGATAGACCTTATCCTGCTTAAACTGAAGCTGCGCCGCATAGCTCATCTGCTGCAGCTGACAGCCGCCGCACTGCCGTGCCATCGGGCAGGCCGGTGTCTGCCGCGCTTCACTCGGCTTCACCAGCTTCACCAGACGCGCAAAGCCGTAATTTTTCTTCACCTTGGTCGCCGCAGCGATGACCTCATCGCCGATGACAGTGTCCTTTATAAACCAAACGAACTGGCCGTCGGTCTTTCCGACGCCCAGTCCTTCATTTGAATAATCCGTGATGGTCAGCTGAAACTGTTGATTCTTCTCCATATTCCTCTGTATGCGGCCGGCAGCGCCGGCCGCTTCCTTTCACCGGGCACAGGACCTGTCCCGCACCTGCACATTTACTGCTCTTCCTTCTTTATAAGCCGGAGCTTCTGCACCGCCATCCACAGAATACCGATCAGTGAAAGGCCTGCGAGTCCCCAGCCCCACCACGGCATAGAACGGATATTGTAGCAGCGGACATTCACCCACATGCTGTTGATCGCCTGACTCTTTGCACTGTCGAAGTACTGCATGATCGAGGTCCGGTGCATATTCTCCGTACTCGGGTACTGTGCGCCCAGCTGCCGCCGCACCTGCTCCGCAGACGTCGTCACCACATAATCCGGATCGCTCTCCTCATCATTGCCCGTAAAGAAATAGCTGACATCATACGGGACCGTATCCTCTTCGTCCTCATCGGCTCCGTAGTTCCATTCCAGATACTCCAGAATGCGCGGATCGTCGCCGCCGGAAATGAAGGAGGTATAACCGATATAGTACATATTCCGGATCGCATTGTCCGGCCGGGACATGAAGTTGATCCAGGCCTCCGCCGCCTGCTGCTTCGCCTGATTCTCCTGAATGCCGTCCTTCAGCATAATCCAGCCGTCAAAATAAATGTTGGACGCCTCCTCCGGCATCACAAATTCAAGCTCACAGTCGTCGTCCTCCGCCTGATCCATGGTATAAACCGCATCACCGGACCACTGATAGTTCGCCGCCACCTTGCCGGTCACCATATCGGCCTTGCCGGAATCCACCTCAAAGCTGTAGACATTGTCCTTCATCGTCTGCAGCCAGTCCTGTACGCGGGCAATCATCTCCGGCGAAGTATCGTTCAGATTCTCCTCCAGCTTTTCCCGATAGTCCGGGGCATTTCGGAAGGCATCGCTTACCAGCTCATCGTGGTTCAGGGCACCCACCGCCGCAAAATAGCATTCGCGGACACTGTCCTTGATCGTGACGCGCTTCCGGAATTTCGGATTCGTGAGCACGCTCCAGGTGGAGGCCTCCTCCCGGCTCATAAGCTCCGGATTGTATACAATACCGGTGACACCCCACATGTAGCCCGCTGCATATTTGCTCCAGGCTTCCCCGTTGATCTCGTGCTCGTCAAAAATCTTCCGAAGATACGGTGATACGCCCTTGATATAGTAATTATTCTCATCGCTTTCATCAAAGAAATGCTCCGACAGCGGCTGCGCCTTGTCCTCACTGATCAGCTTCATGAACATATATTCGGATGGGCAGATGAGATCGTAGGTATCGCCAAGCGTCAGCATGTTGTAGAGATCCTCATTGGTGCCGAAGGTCGAGTACTCTACCTTCACCTTGACGCCGTAGGTCTCCTGATACCAGGTCTCAAAATCCCTGACCATCGAATTCTCACCGATGATGTCGCCGCTCGGAAGGTCAATCACCTCATCTTCATCCCATCCGCCCTGGTCGATGTATTCCTCCCAGCTGCAGACGCGCAGTGTGACGGTATCATCGGAATGTCCGGCGGCATAGGCCGGCACAGCACCGATGCACGGAAGGAACGACGCAGCACTCAGCGTACCGGCAGCCAGAAGTGCCAGGGGACGCCGCAGCACGGACTTCTTATTCATTGGCAAATGCTTATCCATGCACCCGCTCCTTTCTCCGTTCCTCCTGCATCGCACGGTAATTACCGACGGCAACCACCAGGATGACGATGAGAAAAATCACCGTCGACAGCGCCCAGAGTGCCGTCTTGATTGTGGTCTGAGAGCCCTTCGTCGCATTCACGACATAGGTGCTGATGGTGTCAAACATCGCCGGCTTCGTATAGGTTGCGATGAAGTAATCATCCAACGACAGCGTCACCGCCAGACCGAAGCCGGAAATGATGCCCGGCATGATCTGCGGAATCACCACCTGCTTCAGTGCGCGGAACGGTGTTGCACCGAGGTCCAATGCAGCCTCATAGAGGCTCGGATCCATCTGCTGTATCTTCGGAAGAACGTTGAGAAACACAAACGGAGCACATAAGGTCACATGCCCGACGATCAGCGGAATGTAGGTATCCTTGCTGATATGCATAACCACCACCATCAGTACACAGATCGAAAAGCCGGTCACGACATCGGCGTTGATGACCGGAATCTGATTGACCGTCGTCATCGCCGTCTTCACACGTTCTTTAGAATAGAAAGCACCCAGCGCACCGAGACTTCCGAGAATGGTGGCAATCAGTGCTGAGCCGAAGGCCAGCGCCAGCGTCCCAAGGATCATCGTCCGAAGCTCCTCCGTTGTAAACAGCGTCACATAGTTCTTAAGCGAAAAGTGGCCGGAGCTGCCGATGGTCGTCGCATCCGTAAAGCTGTAAACGGCCAGAATCAGGATCGGCAGATACAGAAGAAGGAGAAGCACAACAAAGAAAACTGATTTCCAAAGCTTTTTCATCACAGTGCCGAGCCTCCTCTCCGATGGTCATCCTCCGCCGTGCCGGTCAGCAGTGTAAACAGGCAGATAATCGCCAGCAGAATCAATGCAATCATGGATCCGCCGTTCCAGTTGTAGGCGGAGAAATAGCTTCCGATCAGCGAGCCCATGATATAGGTGCTGTTGTACAGCATATCCAGCACGACATAGTTCGTCATAGCCGGCAGGAATACCATAGAGATGCCGCTCATAACCCCGGGCATAGATAACGGAAACGTCACCCTCCAGAAAGCGGTCCGCTCATTGGCACCGAGATCCGCGGCCGCCTCCAGCAGCGAATGATCAAGGCGTGAAATCGTCGTATAAATCGGAA
This sequence comes from Succinatimonas sp. CAG:777, assembly GCA_963650995.1. Taxonomy (GTDB): domain Bacteria; phylum Bacillota; class Clostridia; order Lachnospirales; family Lachnospiraceae; genus Oribacterium. Next base: position 4,171 of record CAVJMS010000005.1, read on the forward strand.
GAATCATAAACGGCAGAAAGTCATAGCTCATACCGATGACCGCATTGAGAAAGGGATGCATCGCGAGGTTGCCCTCCAGTACCGTAAGCACTTCCTTCAATGCCGTAATCCGAAGCGAAAAGTTGATCCACATCGGCATTACGAAAATCATCACGACCACCGACCGGGCCCGAATGCGGCTGGTAGCCAGAATATAGGCGATCGGATACGCCAGCAGCACACAGACCAGCGTCGTCACGGCCGCAATCGCCAGACTGTAGAACAGTGTGCCGACGGTATTCGGATTCGTAAAAAAGCCGATGAGATTCATCATCGTGAACTGCCCGGAGCCGTTCGTAAATGCATAATAGAACAGCACCGCCAGCGGCGCCAGCACAAACAGCAACAGAAAAAGAGCATAGGGAATGCCCAGATTCTTTCTGGAAAAACGCATCACAGGCTCCTTTCTACTTCTTGATCGTGAAGTGCATCTTCTCTGTAGGCATGATCAGGCCGACCCGGTCGCCCATGTTCCAGAGATCCTCATCATAAACCGCAAAATCCTGCTCGAGGTCGGTATGAATGATATAGAGGTAATGGGAGCCCAGGTAAATCAGGTTGCTGATATTTCCCTGTATAAGGCCCTTTTCCTGGTCATCCGTCATCTCGATGTCCTCCGGCTGGATCGTTGCAATCACACGGATCCGGTGAATATCGATGGTCTCACCGTTGCCGTCGACAATGCTGCCGTCCTCCAGGCGATGACCGCCGCGGATGAGCTTCGTAAGGCTCGCATGCAGCAGCTCACCGTTGTACTCGAGGCGATGCTCCTTATTAATATCTACCTGGAAGGTATTTGTATGATCCTCTGCAATCATGATATGAATGCCGTCCGGTTCGAGACAGATGCCGACCCGATCGCCGACCTTAGCCGCCTTCGTGGAGCGGGCTACCATCTCATTCTTTCCGGACTGGATCGTGATTTCGTAGTGCATGCCCTTAAAAATGACCGCCGTCACCACACCGCGGATGGTGCCCTTCTCCGGCGCCGTAATTTCCACATCCTCCGGACGCACGACCGCAGTGATATGCGTGCCCTCCGGCACATCATCCACACAGATAAACTCACCGCCGCAGAAGCGGCTCTTCAGCTTACCGGTCATGATGCCGCTGAAGATATTGCTTTCTCCGATGAAGTCGGCGACAAAGGCATTCTTCGGCTCGTTGTAGATATCCTCCGGCGTACCGATCTGCTGGATCTCGCCTTCACTCATCACGACGATCTTGTCTGACATCGTCAGCGCCTCCTCCTGATCGTGGGTAACATAAATGAAGGTGATGCCGAGCTTGTCATGCATGGCCTTCAGCTCGATCTGCATTTCCTGACGCATCTTGAGATCGAGGGCACCCAGCGGCTCATCAAGAAGAAGAATCTCCGGCTCGTTAACCAGGGCCCGGGCGATGGCGATGCGCTGCTGCTGTCCGCCGGAAAGCGTTGCAACGCTGCGGTCCTCGAAGCCCTCCAGGTCGACCAGCCGCAGCATACGCTTCACCTTTCGGTCAATCACATCCTTCGCCACCTTCTTCTGACGAAGTCCGAAGGCGATGTTGTCCCGAATATTCATGTGCGGAAACAGTGCATAGCGCTGAAAAACTGTATTGATCGGGCGCTCATAGGGCGGCAGGTCTGTGATAGAACGTCCATTCAGAAGAATCTCACCCGAGGTCGGAATGTCGAAGCCGGCAATCATACGAAGCGTCGTGGTCTTGCCGCAGCCGGACGGTCCGAGAAAGGTGACGAATTCGCCTCGCCTGACCTCCAGATTAAAGTCCTTCACCGCGATGAAGCCATTATCATCATATCGTCTCATCACGTGCTTAAGCTCAATGATATTCTCGCTTTTCGTCATCTCGTTTCCCATACTCTTTCCCTTTCATACCAGGCTCTGCGGCCTCTTGATGCTGATCTGTGCCGTCTGATCGGAGCTGCATACGCTGCAGCGCACAGGATTTCATGAATTCGCCGCGGCAGTGTCAGAACTCCGGCGGTGTACTGATCCACAGGTAGCGGGCCGGCTTGGCCGTCGGATTAGAAATCCAGTGTACCTGCGTCGTTCGGTAGTAAAAGCTCTCGCCGGCCTTGACCGTATAGCTCTCTTCTCCGAAATGCACCCGTATCTTTCCGCTGATGACATAGCCGAATTCCTCACCGGTATGCGGCTTGTCCTCCTCCAGCGACTGATGCGGCGCCAGTGTGACCAGGAGCGGCTCCATTTCAAACTTCTGGGCCGTCGGAATCAGCCATTTCCGGCAGTTTCCGTGCTCATCCGTTTTTTCAAAGCAGTCCGCCTCCGTAAAGACGATCTGTTCCCGCGCCGAAGCCTTGAAAAATTCCCCGGGAGTTGTCCCGAGGCACTCGATCAGATCCATCAGCGTCACCACCGACGGCGAGACCTGGCCGCGCTCCAGCTGCGAAATAAAGCCCTTCGTAAGCTCCGTCCGGTCCGCCAGCTCCTGCTGGGTCAGGCCGTTCCGGTTCCGGAGATTCTTGATTTTCTGTCCGATCTCTATATTTACCTGCTCTGTTTCCATATCTGCCTTCCTTGTCCGGCACCCATATGCAGGTGCTGCAACGCCTTGCCGGGCAATTACCATATGCTAAACTTGCAATATTCCATCACTAAACTTTTTCAGCCAAGCCACATTATACTATAACTAAACTTCAAATCAAGTGATAGTGGACTTTTTACAGAAAAATTACCGCGGCCGTTCCGAAGCATATGCACAGCGTTCCGTTTGCACGGATCCTGAAGGCGGAAGGCTGCCATTTAAGCATAAAAAAGGAGCCAGGCTTTTCCTGACTCCTTTTTATACCGGTGCAGCATCTTCACAGATTGCTGGTTCTTCTTAAATTTGAATCAATGAGACGGTTAAAACCGATCCAGCCGTTATTGTCGGTACTCCGGCCGCCCTTCGCAGCTGCATCAAGGGCCTCCCGCATGGTTTCGAGCTTCGCATCCGCATTGTCCGCAAAGGAAAGCGCCATGGCTTCCATCAGGGCCGGCTTCTTCGGCGAGCCGAACTCCAGCTCTCCATGATGTGCCAGAATGCAGTGCCCAAGCTCCGACGCCAGCGTCTCCGGGAAATCCGGAATGGTCTTCACCACGTCCATGATCCGCTGATAGCCGATCACGATATGCCCGATCAGCTGTCCTGCATCACTGTAATCGTTTCGCGGGAACGCCGTCAGCTCCTGAACCTTTCCGATGTCATGGCAGAGCGCCGCCGTAATCAGCAGATCCCGACGAAGGTCCGGATAGTGCGATGCATAAAAATCACAGATCTCCGCCACCGACAGCGTATGCTCGGCGAGGCCGCCGACATATCCGTGATGCACGGACTTCGCTGCGGAATGCTGCAGGAATTCCTTATGAAAGGCTTCATCCTCCAGGAAAATGGCATTCAGAAGCTGTCCGAGATACGGATGCTTCACCGAGCGGATCAGCTTCTGCAGCTCCTCGTCCATCTCCAGGATCGGCCGGCTGGATACCGGAAGATAATTCTTCGGGTCATAGGAGCCCTCCTTCGCCACGCGGAGCCGCTGAATGCTGAGCTGATTGCTGCCGTTATAAACGGTAACATTGCCCTCCACATATACATAATCGAGCGGATCGAAATCCGAGATCCCCGGGGAGTTCGGCTCCCATACCTTCGCATCCACCTGACCGGTGCGGTCCTGAAGGGTCACATTGAGATACTCCTTCCCGTTCTTGGTCATGGCCGCATTCTTCGTCTTTACAAGATAGATATCCGCAACCCGCATGCCGTCATAAAAGCTCTCGATGAAACGCATGCCGGACGGGCCGGCGGCATTCTGTCCCTTAAAAAATTCGTTAAATTCCATTGATACTTCTTTCTAATCCATGGCCTTCGGTCCTGCATATGCTTATGGTGCGTCCATGGATACGCGCCGCTGCCGCTCATACTAGCACAAGTACGCATTTCCCGCAATCCGAGGCGTTTATCGTGCCTCTACCCTGACCTGATATTCCAGCTCGGTATATTGATCCTGGCTCTGCCGCTGCACCGTCACGCGAAGCACATCTCCCGCCTGCAGACCGCCCAGCAGCTTCCGGTAGTCCGGCATGCTGCGGATCTCGCAGTCATTGATGCGGGTGACGATATCGCCGCTCTGGATGCCGGCATTATAGGCCGGTGAGCTTTTCTCACATTCCTGAATATACAGGCCGTCCGGCAGTCCGGCATGGGACATTTCCGCCGTCACCTCCTGGGCACGCAGACCGATATATGGGAAGGAGCTGCCGTTCGACAGGGTCTGAATCTGCGAAAGGAAGTCGGTCGCTACCGCAATCCGGCGATAGCCGCTTTCCGTATCGCCCAGATGGCTGCTGACCCAGCCGATCAGCTCTCCCTTCGTATTCAGTACGAAGGAGCCGCCCGCCGCAGCCGCATCGAGATTTGCCTGCATAGACACGATATACCCGTCAATATAGGAGGTATTATAGCTGATAGAGGAAATGCTGCCCACCGCATAGGAAGGATACACGCCGTCCGGCGCACCAACCGCCACCAGAAGATCGCCCCGCTGCAGGCGGCCGGCATTGCCGATGGTAATGATCCGAAGCTCCCGCCGGTCCTTCGCGCTTAGCTCCTGCTGCGGAATCGATACCACCGCAAGCCCGTCCGTCTGATCCATTGCCTTCAGCTGTGCATCATATACCGTATTGCCGCTTACGGTCACGCTGATGGCATTGCCCTCCTTCATGATGGAGGACGCCGTCAGAATCAGAAGCTCATCTCCGTTTCGGGCAATGATAATGCCGGACGCCTGGGCGCCGGACTCCACCTCCATCCCGAACAGATCGGTACCGGTTGCCCGGCTCTTCACCTCCACGAGACTCGGCTCCGCCTCCGAGGCCACATGCTTAAGCGCTGCATTTAACTTCTCCCAGTCATCGACCGTATATGCATAATTCTCCAGCTCCCGCCGAATCAGCTCTGCAGCTTCACTCGTTTCCTCCACCTCCGAAGAAGGCTCCGTTCCGTCCGGATCGGTATCGGACGAATCTGCCTCCGAAGCCGCATCCGCCGCGCCCTCCGCCGGCACCTCGCCTGCGTCCGGATCTGCTGCATTCTCGCCGTCCGCCGGTTCCTCCGGCAGCATGCCGGTTTCCAGCACCGCCGTTTCGGCCTCCGTCGGATACAGCCGTTCCTTCAGCATCGGCGCTGCACCGACGAAAACGCCCGCACTGACTGCGCCGAACAAAACCGCAGAAAGCAGAACGCGTGCATAATGCCGCGTACGCTTACGCCAGTCCTCCCGGCGTCCAACGATATTCTCCTTGATAAAATCTTTTTCATCCATAGGGACATTGTAGCATATCTCCTTTATCAAATCTCCCAAAATCCGACGTTTTTTGCGCGGCCGGCCTGTGCTATACTGTAGAGCATGAATGAAAAAGTATTGAATACCCTCGAATTTAATAAAATCAAGGCGCGGCTCTATGACTGCGCCGGCTCTCAGGAGGGCCGCCGCCTCGTGCAGGCGCTGCTCCCGTCCACGGATCTTTCGGAAATCGAGCAGAATCTCGCAGAAACCGATGCTGCACTGCTTCGCATCGGACTCTACGGTACGCTTTCCTTTTCCGGCGTAAAGGATGTCGGTGACAGTCTGAAGCGGCTCGAGATTGCGGCCTCTCTTTCCGCCGCCGAGCTTCTGTCCATCAGCGGTGTTCTGACCGTGGCCGGTCGGGCCAAGGCCTATGCCCGGGACAGTGAGAAGACAGCGGAAGCACCGAAGCCGGTGCCGCGGGCCGTGCGCCTCAGCGCCCATTATACGAAGAATCCGCAGGATCCCGATAAGCTTCGGGAGGAGAGCCCGGACGATGCGCTTTCTCCGTATTTCCGGGACATTGAGCCGCTCTCTCCGGTCAACAAGGAAATCACGCGCTGCATTCTGTCGGAGGACGAAATCGCCGATGACGCAAGTGCGGGACTTTTCAGCGTGCGTAAAAAAAAGCATGCCCTCGAGGAGCGCATCCATACCACACTGAACGGCATTCTGAACAGCAGCCGCGCACTGCTGCAGGACGCCGTCATTACCATGCGGGACGGGCGCTACTGTCTGCCGGTCAAGGCCGAGTACAAGTCTAGCTTTCCGGGCATGGTGCACGACCAGAGCTCCAGCGGCTCCACGCTTTTCATTGAACCGATGAGCATCGTGAAGCTGAATAACGAGATCCGCGAGCTGGAGGCCGACGAAAAGAAGGAAATTGAAAAGGTACTGGAGACCCTCTCCGGCTCCCTGATGCCCTGCATCGAAGCCATCCGGCAGGATGTCGTGCTTCTGTCGCATCTTGATTTCGTCTTTGCAAAGGCGAAGCTGGCCGCTTCCATGCGGGCAACCCGTCCGGTTCTGAATGACCGCTACGAGATCAGCATTCTGCAGGGACGGCATCCGCTGATTGATCCGAAAAAGGTGGTGCCGATCACGGTATATCTCGGAAAAGACTTTGATCTTCTGGTGATCACCGGTCCAAATACCGGCGGAAAGACCGTCTGCCTGAAAACCATCGGCCTGTTTCAGCTGATGGGACAGTCCGGACTGTTCATTCCGGCCGCCGAGGGCTCCGAGCTTGGTGTATTTGAGGAAATCTTTGCAGACATCGGTGATGAGCAGTCCATCGAGCAGAACCTGTCGACCTTCTCGGCCCATATGACCAACACGGTACGCATTCTCAATCAGGCTGACAGCCACAGTCTCTGCCTGTTCGATGAGCTGGGGGCCGGCACCGATCCAACCGAGGGCGCAGCATTGGCCATGGCGATTCTGAACTTCCTGCATAACATGAAGACCCGGACCGTGGCGACCACGCATTATGCAGAAATCAAGGTCTATGCACTTTCCACAGAGGGCGTGGAAAATGCAAGCTGCGAGTTTGATGTGAATACCTTAAGTCCGACCTACCGGCTTCTGATCGGTGTACCGGGCAAGTCGAATGCATTTGCGATTTCACAGAAGCTGGGCCTTCCGTCCTATATCATCGAGGATGCAAAGAACCGCCTCCAGAACGAGGACGTCAAGTTTGAGGATGTCATTGCAAGTCTCGAGGAAAGCCGCATCACCGTTGAGCGGGAGCGCGAGGAGATTGCACGCTATAAGGCCGAAATCGAGGAATACAAGCGGCGTGCCCGTGAGAATTCAAAGGGGGTCGAGAAGGGACGGGATAAAATCCTGCAGAAGGCCCGGGAGGAGGCCGCACAGATCCTTTCCGAGGCTAAGGAAACCGCAGATTCCATCGTAAAGGAGCTCCGGAAGCAGGAGCAGAACGGCGCGGCTGTCTTCGAGGCTGATCAGACACGTTCTGCCTTGAATAAGAAGCTTCGGGAAACCCAGGCCAGCCTTTCTGCGGTTCAGAAGGTGAAGGGGCCGTCGCAGCCGGTATCTGCGCGCAGTCTGCATATCGGAGATACCGTGCATGTGGCGTCCATGAATCTGAAGGCCACCGTATCTACGCTCCCGGATCATAATGGAAAGCTCTATGTAACGGCCGGCATCATTCGCACCCAGGTCTCCGTGCGGGACATCGAGCTGATCTCCGGCGGCAGCTCCGATACCGGCGGCGGAAAGGGAACGAAGAAGTCTCACGCCGGCAGCATCCGCATGCAGAAGACCATGAGTATCTCGCCGGAAATCAACCTGATCGGGCAGACCACCGCCGAGGCGATTCCGGAGCTGCAGAAGTATCTGGATGATGCCTATCTCGCCCATCTTCCGCAGGCCCGCATCGTACACGGCCGCGGCACCGGTGCACTCAGAAAGGCGGTGCATGCACAGCTGAAGAAGCTGAAATATGTGGATTCCTTCCGGCTCGGTGAGTTCGGCGAGGGACAGGACGGCGTGACCATTGTCGTATTCAAGAAATGATGGCAGTTCGGAAGGAGTGAAATCCGATGGCAGAAAAGCAGAAAATACTGATCGTGGACGATGACGCTTCGATTTCGGAGCTGATCTCCCTCTATCTTGAAAAGGAAATGTTTGATACCCGCTGTGCAGAAGATGGGGAGGAAGCCCTGCGCATCTTTGCAGAATACCAGCCGAACCTCGTCATTCTGGACCTTATGCTGCCGGGTATTGACGGCTATGAGGTCTGCCGCCGACTCCGCAGTGCCTCCCAGGTACCAGTGATCATGCTCTCCGCAAAGGGCGAGACCTTTGACAAGGTGCTGGGACTGGAGCTGGGGGCCGATGACTATATGGTGAAGCCCTTTGAATCGAAGGAGCTGGTGGCTCGTGTAAAGGCCGTGCTGCGCCGCTATCAGCCGGCCGTACCTCTCGATCCGGCCCCTTCTCCGGCTTCTGCCCAGAATGCTGCCGATGCCGACGGCAGTATGACCTTTACGGCCTATGCGCAGGGCGACAACGGCTCCGGCGAGCTCTATACCTACAACGGGCAGACCGGGCAGGTCCGCCGAAGCTTTCCGGGCGGCGATGCCGCCGCGCACAGCACGGATCCGCTCGATGCCTACCGAAACGGCGACTTTATCGAATACAGGGATCTGATTGTCAATAAGACAAATTATTCGGTCTGCTATGCCGGCCATGTCGTGGAAATGCCGCCGAAGGAGCTGGAGCTTCTTTATTTCCTGGCCTCCTCTCCGAATCAGGTCTTCACCCGGGAGCAGCTCCTTGACCACATCTGGGGCTATGAGTTCGCCGGCGATTCACGTACCGTGGATGTTCACATCAAGCGCCTGCGGGAAAAGCTGCCCGGCAATCCCGGCTGGGAAATCTCCACGGTCTGGGGCATCGGCTATAAATTCCGGGTCCTCTAGGTTTCCTTAGCGCCTCCGGCTTTTATGGAAACACTTTAATCAGCGTTTCCATAAAAGCCGGATGAAGCTGCAGAGACTCTGCAGCTTCATCCGGCTTTTTAATTTCTTTCCCCTGCAGATCTCCCGGCAATTACTTGTCACTCCGCTTCCTGATAAACCGCCTGCGGAAGCGTGAAGGTAAATTCGGTGCCGACGCCCTCCGTGGAAACACAGTCAATATTTTCATCATGGGCCGTAATGATGGATTTCACGATACTGAGCCCGAGACCCGTACCGTGCTTGTCCTTGCCCCGGGACTGGTCTGCCTTATAAAAGCGGTCCCAGATTTTACTGATCTCCCGCTTCGGGATGCCGATGCCGGTATCCTTCACGGAAACGAACACCTTCGTCCCCCGCAGCCCGGTTTTGATGGCAATGGAGGACTTCGGATTACTGAATTTCAGGGCATTGTCGATCAGATTATACAGCACCTGCTGAATCTTGCTGTAATCCGCATAAACCATTTCCTTCTTTTCCGCGAAGGTCAGTTCGAACACCAGTTCCTTCTTCTGACAGGTCATCTCAAAGCTTGCACAGACATCCCGAATCATACGGTTTATATCAAAATTCGTACGGCTCAGGAAGCCCTTCTTATCCAGTGTACCCAGACTGAGCATCGACTGGGTCAGCTTCGTGAGGCGTTCTGTTTCCGAAATCAGCCGCATCAGGTATTTGGGCTCCAGCTCCTTCGGAATCGTCCCGTCCAGAATCGCCTCCAGATAGCCCTTGATCGAGGTCAGCGGAGAGCGGAAATCGTGGCTCACATTGGCGATAAACTGCTTCTGATAGTCGTCGGACTTCGAGATCTCCTCGGACATAAAGTTCAGCGTTTCCGCAAGATATCCCATCTCATCCTGCGCATCGGATTGAATCCGGTAGCTGTAATCACCGGCCGCATACTTCGTCGCGCCCTCGGTGATCCGCTTGAGCGGGCGATAAACGATAACATAAAACACCGCCAGAATGAGAAGCGACAGAATAAAAAGAATGAGCGCTGTCACATAGACGATATTCAGAATCTCATTCTGCGCAAGCTCGATGCTTTGCATCGACTGATGCAGGACGACATAGCCGCCGGTGGTATAGCCCCGTGTCACCGGTGCCATGACCGACAGCATATCCTCCGAAAACAGCCCGTGACAGGTCCCGGTGACATAACGCATCCCGGTCATCGTGCTGTCAAACTCCGGAATCACCGCATCCTTATGACGGTCTTCATCCGAATCAATCAGCACCTTTCCGTTCCGGTCGAGAATCCAGACATCCAGATCCATCACATCCGCGATCACCTCCATCTGCTGCCGGATCGTATCCTCGCCCTGTTCTGGATCTGTTTCCGAATAGCTGGAGGCCAGCAATATGGAGGCATTATAGAGCTGATCCGCCTTCGTGCGGACCAGGTAGTGATACGTAAGTCCGGAGGACAGAATCGCCACCACCATGAAGCTCAGCACGCCGACGGCAATGTAGGTCACGATAAATTTTGCAAAAAGTGATCGTTTCATTCAGGCTCAGCTGCCGAGCACCATACGTGCACTGCCGTAAATACCGGCGTCGTTGCCGAGCGTCGCCAGTACAATGTCCGCCTTCGTATTAAGAAGCGGCGTCAATGCATCGTAATGCTTCCTTGCAAGATCAATCAGGAACTGACCGGCTCTCGAAACGCCGCCGCCGATGACATAAATTTCAGGATCCGCCACCATGGAAACTGTCGCCATCACGAGTCCGAGGTAATACATACTGGTATCGATCGTCTTCATCGCCAGCGGATCGCCGGCCTTTGCGCAGTCGCATACATCCCGTGCGCTGAGGGCCGGACCGAAATCACGCATGGAGGAAGCCTCGTCGCTCGTGCTGAGATTCCGCCGTGCCTCATTGACAATGCCGGTGGCACTGGCCACCTGCTCAAGGCACCCGTGTCCGCCGCAGTTACAGCTCGCCTTCTCATCGTCCCGCACATGGATATGCCCAATCTCTGCACCGGCACCGTGCACACCCGAAATGATATGTCCATCAACGATCAGTCCGCCGCCGACACCGGTCCCGAGCGTCACCATCAGAAGATTCTCGTGGCCCTTGCCGCCGCCCTGCCACATCTCGCCGAGGGCCGCAACATTGGCATCGTTTCCGACTGCACACTTCACACCGCCGCCCATCAGCTCCTGCATTTCCCTGGCCGGCCAGCGGTCATGCCAGCCTAAGTTTACGCAGACATGCACGAAGCCGCTCGGCTCCACCGGTCCCGGAACACCGATACCGATGCCCTCGAGCTCCGTGAGCGCGATGCCTTTTTCATCGAGCCGCTTCTTCAGCGCATCCGCCACATCCTGAAGAATGAAGCGTCCGGCCTCCTCTTTACGGGTCGGCACCTCCCACTTGTCCGTGAGTATGCCGTCGGTCGTAAAGATGCCGCACTTCACGCTCGTGCCGCCCACATCAATTCCTACACAATATTGATTCATATGAGCCCCCTACTTAAGTTTTATGGATTCCAGCGCTCCGGCGCTTCCGATCAGCAGGTTCAGTCCCAGCGGATTTCCGGCCGCACGGGAAACCCGCGCCCTTGTAATGGCCGTATCCACATTGCCGTCATACCGAAGATTGCCGCTCATGTCATACACCTGAAGCGAGGTACTGTTATAAATCAGAATCTTGTTCTGATCGATATCGAAGCCTGTATAGTTCAGCCGGAAGGACTTCGAGAACACCTTCTGTCCGTTCCACCGATATACCGTCAGCACATACGGATCCGCCGAGGCATCCGTATCGCTGCTGTCCGTGATGATGCCAATGCCGTCGTCCGCATAGGCGATGGCCTGGATCGTCTGCTCCACTGTTACATTCTGTGTCAGCTCCGGACTCGTCAGCACCTTCGTGCTGAAGAAGGCGACACCGCCGTCATAGAAGGCTGCCGCATGGGTATTGTCCATGAAATGCACGCGTCCGGCCAGATGACCGCTGAAATCCTCCGTGAAGCCGCCGACCACACGATTGCCGCCGGCATTCTGTCCGACCTCGCTGAGATTATAAAAAATCACCTTGTTCTGCAGCGTCCCGCTCTCAAGATAGGCGAAGGACGCGATCAGCTCCGTACCGTCGGGTGATACGGAAATATCTACCGGATAGCCGTCGCCGTCGAGCACGGACTTAATGGAAATATCCAACGCCGCGCCCTCCTTTGAGAAGACGGTGATATAGCTGGCCTTCGAATCCTCCAGCAGTGCATAGGTGACGCCGGTGGCGGCCACCGACACCTTCGTAATCGGAAGATTGGCCTCCGCCTGTCCCGTGGTGCCCGACTTGTTCATGATATAGATGGAGGTCTTTCCCTGATCGGCAATGGCACAGTAATCGCCGTTGATGGATACATACGGGTTGTTCATCTCATAGGCCTGGTTCCAGATGGTTTTGCCGGCAGAGTCCACATAGGTCGCACCGTCCCGCGTCACCTTCAAAAAACCGTCGCCGAAGATTTCATAGTCCTCATAATCCGCATCCTGCGCCGCGCCGTCGGCCGTATAATCCACCCGCCAGTTGACACTGTAGCCGGAATACGGACGCTTCACGAGATACACTGCACCCCCGATCAGGAATGCCAAAAGGAGAAGCACGGAAAGAAAAAGAAGGAGGCGGCGACGCTTCCGTCCCCGCTGCTCCTTTTCCTGCATGGCTTCCTGCTGCATCAGCGTATCCGCATCCAGAACACGGCGGCGCAGCTCCTGTTTTCTGTTTTCTCTCTCAATGTCTGCCATACTCCGCATACCTTTAATGCCGTCTCCTGCAGGCAGAGGAGCCTGCCCGGGCCAGTCTTACTTATACAGCTGTGCCGGATATACTCCCTGATCCACCAGCTCCTGCAGTGACTTCTGCACGGCCTCCTTGTCCTCTGCATAGGTTACGCCAAACCACTTGTCGTGATCCTTCAGCACCTTGACCCGGGCATGGCCGTCCAGCATCAGCTTCGAAATCTCGGACGGCAGCAGATACTCACTCTTCATCTCCTGTCCGTGCGCATCCAGCCATGCCGGGAATTTCTCAATCAGTACATCCAGGTACTTCTCCGGAAGGCCGAACATGTTCATGGAAACAATGGCATCTCCGTCCACCTCAACCGGCTTTCCGTCGCCGTCGGTGCCCATCAGCCGGCCGTCGGCCTGCTTTGCAATGTCATAGGTTTCATCAATCTCATGAAGATATCCGCCCTCACCCATCTTGCAGACGCCGCGGTTCACGGTACCGTTGTCGGAAAGCGTATTGCCGACGATATAGCCGGCCATGCACATATCAAATACCGGTGCATCCTCATCCATCGTATTTACCAGATAATCATGAATCAGGCGGAAGCCCTCACGTCCGTAGAAGTCATCTGCATTGATGACGGCAAACGGACAGTCGATCAGATCCCGTACCTGGATCAGTGCATGCGCCGTACCCCACGGCTTGGTCCGGCCGTCCGGTACCTGATAGCCCTCCGGAAGCTTGTCCAGCTCCTGGAACGCATACTTGCACTTTGCAATCTTCTCGACACGGTTTCCGATGATCTCACGGAAATCCTTCTCGATATCCTTCCGGATAATAAAGACAATCTCATCGAACCCGGCCTCCAGTGCATCATGAATGGAATAATCCATGATGATCTCTCCGCTCGGTCCGAGCTTCGCCAGCTGCTTGATGCCGCCACCGAAACGGGAGCCGAGGCCGGCTGCCATGATTACCAATGCTGTTTTTTTCATATAATTCCCTCTCCCTGTCCATGCCTTCATGAACAGATATATATCTCCGCACTGCCCTTCGGCAGACGGGCTTTTTAATACCCGAGCCATGCACCGTCCGAGCCGACATGCAGTCCGTCCGGTGTCGTCGTATTCGTCAGCATCGCGCCGTAGGTTCCGTCGTGCTGCTGATTAAAATAGTACCACTTGTCATTGATCTTCCACCAGCCGTGCAGCATCGCACCGTAGGTGTCGCCCTGTACCGTATTCAGCAGATACCAGCGGCCGTCCACACGCTGAAGGCCGGTCAGCATCGCGCCGTCCGAGCCCATCAGATACCAGTTAAGGCCGTCCGGACAGATCCAACCCGTCAGGAACTGGTTGCCGGAAATATAGTAGCGCTTGTTCATATAGCTCATCCACTGACCGCTGCCGGTACCGGTCGTACCGCCTGCATTCAGCGTGCTCGTCGGTGTACCGTTCTGCAGATTGAAGCCCGGTCCGAAAATCTTGTCAGCGCTGTTCTTGACCTTCGTCGTCGACGTGCTGGTGACGATGGCATTGGTACGTGCCGTCGGAATCGAGAAGCTGTACTCGGATTCGGTCTTGTCTCCGTCCACCGCGCCGTCATCAAAAATATACATGGACTTTGCGATGAAGCCGCTGCCGTCGCCGGTGGCCGCCGCCTGTACGGAAATGTTCGTCAGGCTCCGGCCGTTGGAATTATAGCTTGCGACATTAACGGCATGCTTGTTGCTGTTGACCGTCATTTTCGTTTCATGATTATCGCCGTTTTCGTCGCTCCAGTAAATGCAGACATTGTACTTCGTTGCATAGGAGACCTTGTTCCAGCTGATGGTGTCTCCGTCCTCAGTAAAGCCGGTCGGATTCTTCAACACATAGAAGGGATAGGTTGTACAGCGTACCCGCACCGCGTTTTCATTCCGGCTCAGAAGCTCCACCTTCGTTGCGCCGAGCACCTCCACGGCACAGGTATCCGTAAAGGTATTGCCCGCCGCCGGATGCAGCTCAATGGTATAGGTATAGGACCGTCCCGGCCTCGATTTATCGCCGGAGGTACTGAAATCATAGACAAAGTAAAGACTGTCATATACCGCCGGTTCCTCACCGCTCGACATATCACCGGCCGACATCGTCGCCTCCTCCTCCGGGGCCAGATCGATCCGGACCGTGCTGATACCAGCTGCAAATGCTGTCATCACACTCATCAGTGCAAATGCTGCTGTTGTCAGCAGAAGCTTACGTATTTTCATCCTCGCGCTCCTTTCCTTCGTGACCGTCGATCATCTTATTGTACCAAGGAATCCGCGGCTTTTCAACATAGCTTCCAATGCCTGAAAAACAGCTGTACAGCGGCCGCCGAGACGAAAGAAGCCGCTGCATGTCTCCCCCTGGAAATAAACTTACCGGTCCAGCGCCGCCGCAAGGGCTGCAACCTGCGCTTTCGTAGTGGCCCAGGAGCTGCAGAAGCGTACCACCATGTGTGTGTCGTCATACGGCTCCCACGGGGTGAAGATAATGTCCTGTGCCCGCAGTGACTCCATCTTTTCCTTCGGAAGAAGAACGAACTGCTGGTTCGTCGGCGACTCCATAAAGAAGCGATAGCCGCGGTCACGGAAGACCGCCTTCAGCTCTTCGGCCCGGTCGATGGCATTGGCCGCGATCTCTGTATACAGATGATCCGTAAAGAGGGCATCAAACTGAACGCCGTTCAGCCATCCCTTGGCGAGAAGTGCGCCGTGCTCCTTGATCATGGTCACCATCTGCTTCGGTGCATTGCCCTTCGGATATACGACGGCTTCTCCGCAGAGTGCGCCCACCTTCGTGCCGCCGATATAGAATACATCCGTATATGCGGCAATGTCCCCGATCGTCACATCGGTATCACGGCTCATGAGTCCGTAGCCGAGACGCGCACCGTCCAGAAAGAGCGGCAGCTTCCATTTACGGCAGACCGCCGAAAGCGCCTCGAGCTCATTCTTCCGGTAGAGTGTGCCGTACTCGGTCGGATGACTGATATAAACCATGCCCGGAAAAACCATATGGTCGTGATCACCGTCCGCATAGAAGGCTTCCAAAAACCGGTCAAGCTCCGCCGCATCCATCTTTCCCTCATGGCTCGGCAGCGTCAGCACCTTATGGCCGGTAAACTCGATCGCGCCGGCTTCATGGCAGTTGACATGACCGGAGGTGACGGCTACAACCCCTTCATACATCCGAAGGGTCGTATCGATCACGGTCTGGTTGGTCTGGGTGCCGCCCGTCAGAAAGAAAATGTCTGCCGCCGGGCAGCCGGTGAACTCCCGGATTTTTTCCTTTGCGCGCTCTGTATAGCTGTCCGTGCCGTAGCCCGTCAGCTGCTCCATATTGCTCCTTGTCAGGGCCTCCAGTACCTTCGGATGACAGCCCTCTGTGTAGTCACTTGCAAAATTAAGCATCATTGATCTCCTCGCTCTTCGCCCGCCGGACAGGCGGCGGCATGTTTTTCGGATGCATTGTAACACCGCGCGGCCCGGAGGCCAACTGCTTTATGCATACAAAAAGGGACGGCCGCGGCCGTCCCTTGTCCGATTACTTTTTCAGCATTGCCTCACGCAGCGGAGCTGCAATCTTCTCAAGCTCTGCTTCATCCGTGATCTTCTTCATATTCGGATCCATCGCAAAGGTGCCGCCCCACTCAAACTCGTCCTTGTACTTCGGCACGAGATGCATGTGGAGATGGCAGCCGGTATCACCGTACATACCGTAGTTCAGCTTGTTCGGATGATATACCGCATGGATCGCATTGGCCGCCGCAACCACATCGGCAATAAATGCTGCGCGATCCTCCTCTGAAAGCTCCAGCATCTCCGATACATGATGCTTCGATGCCACGATGCATCTGCCCGGATGGCTCTGCTCCTTAAAAAGATACACCGTGGAAGCCGGAAGCTCGCAAATCTCATAACCGAACTTCGCTACCAGCTCGCCCTTTGCGCAATATGCGCAATCCGGATGCTCCTTCGCCATATCTGCCATATCAAATCCTCCTTTTTCCGCAGATGCTGTCCATCTGCCTGCCTTTGGTTTTGACTTATTGTACCACCGATTCCGGCTTTAGGAAAGCGCTTACAGACCGTTTCTCACCGGCCCTTCGCCTTCCGGAAGGCGGAGTTGGAAGGCGAAGGGCCGTACGAGTAAAATGCCGATTTGATCCGCGTTTTCCTGAATCACAGCACCTTCGTACCGGCTGACACGCCGAGACGGTCCGCACCGGCTTCAATGAGCGCCCGTGCCTGCTCCGGCGTATGAATGCCGCCGGAGGCCTTGACCTTCAGACGATCGCCGACGGTTTTCTTCATCAGCTGCACATCCTCCACGGTCGCACCGCCGGTGGAGAAGCCGGTCGAGGTCTTTACGAAGGCCGCACCGGCCTCCTCGGAGAGCTGACAGGCCTTCACCTTCTCCTCCTCCGTGAGAAGGCAGCACTCAATGATCACCTTTACGATGGCCGGCTTCGATGCCTCCACGACCGCCCGGATATCCTCACGCACCAGCTCATCCTTCCGATCCTTCAGGGCGCCTACATTGATAACCATATCAATCTCACCGGCACCGTCCCGTACGGCCGCCTTCGCTTCATAGGCCTTGGCATCCGTCACCATGGCGCCCAGCGGAAAGCCCACAACGCAGCAGGTGGTAATGCCGGTGCCCTTCAGCTCCTCCGCCACCAGCTTTGCATGGCAGGAATTTACGCAGATGGAATGGAAACCGTATTCCTTCGCTTCTGCGCAGTAACGCTTCACGGTTTCCGTCGTCGCATCCGCCTTCAGAACCGTATGATCAATATACGATGCAATATTCATATCATCCTCCTTGAATTTTATCCTTTTACTCACATACCACGATGACCGTCCCCTTCGAGATCAGCTCGTACAGCGCCTTGGCCTTCGCCTTCGGCAGATTGATGCAGCCATGGCTTCCGTTCTTTTTATAAATCGTCCCGCCGAAGGAGGACCGCCAGCTGGCATCATGAAGACCGATGCCGCCGTTAAACGGCATCCAGTAATCCACATGCGATTCATAGCTCGGCTTCTTCGTCTTCGGGTCGATCTGTCCCTTCAGCACACGATCCTTCTGCTTATAGTTCAGCTTAAATACACCGGTCGGTGTCGCACGCTCCGGGTCCGTCGCTGTGCCGGTCACGACCTGGCTGTCCCAGACGCAGCTGCCGTTCTGGTAGTAATAGGCATGCTGCGAAGAGAGGTCGATCTCCACGAAGCTTGTTCCCCACTGCGGCATCGCATACTGTGTACCGCGGGAAGCATAGACCGGCTCCCGGGTCACCGACTGAAGTCCTTGAATCGCTTCGATGAGCGCTGCCGTTTCCTTTTCCTTGTCAATGCTCCAGCTGTAGAGTCCGGTTTTGATGGACTTGGTCGTGCCGTCCGCGCTCTTCCAGGTCTGGGTGCCGTGCGTATCATACTTGTCCTTCAGTCCCTGTACATAAGCCGCGGCCTTTTCCTGGTCGACCGTCACCGTCGCACCCTGACTTCCCGTCACCCAGGACGCCAGCGTCGAACCGTCCAGCGTTTCGGTCTGCCCGTCCGGCAGCTGATAAGTGATCGTCATTCCATGAACACCTGCAATCCTCTGTACGGAGGCCAGCGCCTCCTCTGCAGAAACCGCCGCAAGGCCGGTCTGTCCGTCGGCCGACGTCTCTGTGGAAAGTCCCGGCTCGGCCGCCGCCGTCGTTTCTGCTGCCGTTCCCGGCTCCGCCGCCGTCGTTTCCGCCGCAAAGCCCGGCTCTCCCGGCACCGCTGCCGCAGTACCCGATCCGGCTGCTCCCGATGTCTCTGCTGCAAGGCCCGGCTCCGCCGGAGCCGTTTCCGCATAGGATGCAAACGGCAGTGACAGCGTGACCGCCATAAGCACCGAAAGCATGCCCTTTATCATTTTTTTCATTTCACTGATTCCGCCTTCCCTGATCTGCGCCGCATCCTCCGGCCACGCAGTCACCTTCTATCTTAGCGAATTTTCGGAAGAATTACCAGTTGATAACGACCGATTTCCTTTGCCTTTTCGCATCACGGCGATCAGAAGAAGCGTCGTCAGAAACTCCGCCGCAGTAAAGGCCAGCCAGATCCCGGTCATACCGAAAAGCCAGGCCATCACAAGCGCGCAGACGATGATTGCCGCCACGCCGCGGCAGATGGAAACCACGAAGGAGGCCATCGCCGATTCTGTCGCGGACAGATAGCCGGCACCGACGATGTTCACGCCGGCAAACAGATAGCCGATGAAATACAGCCGTATGCCGTCGATGCCGAGCCGCACCATCTCCGGATTTCCTTCGGAGTTGAAAACCTCCACAATCTGCGACGGAAACAGATTGAAAACAAGAACGAAAAGGGCGGCCATCACAAGCGCCGTGCCCATCGCAAGCCGAAGCGTTTCGCTCACCTGCTTTTTCAGCCCCTTACCGTAAAAATCGCTGACCAGCGGCTGCGCTCCCTGGGCGATGCCATTAAATACAGAGGTCGCCACCAGTGCAATGTTGCAGATAATGCCGAAGGCCGCCACGCCGACATTTCCCGCCAGCGAAAGAATCAGGTAATTGAAGACCAGCATCGTCATTGCGGAGGCGATATCACCGATGAAGGACGCCGTGCCGAGCTGTGCACCCTGCACGATGAGCCGCCCGGAGAGCCGCCAGTCCTTCTTGCGGATCGAGCACTTCTTCGAGAACAGATGTGTCCCGCAGATCAGAAAGCTGACGATCGGGGCAATGCCGGTGGCCAGTGCGGCGCCGGCCATGCCGAGCTTCATCGGAAACATGAAAATGTAGTCAAAGACGATATTGAAGATACCGCTCATGAAAACCGCTGTCATTGCTGTTTTCGGTGCGCCGTCATTTCGTGTGAACGCATTGAGACAGCGACTGATCATATAGAGCGGCGCAAACATCATGAACACGCGCATATACGGAACGCCCACTGCAAGAAGCTCCTCATCGCCTCCGAGCAGCCGGATCACCTGCGGCGACAGAAAGGTTCCGATCAGCATAAAGGGAATGCTGAACACTACGGACCAGAGAATCGAATTCATAAAATAGCGGTCGGCCTCTGCGTCGCCCCGAGCCCGCAGGATCGTGAAGCGAGTCGCACAGCCGACGCCGAACATATCTCCGAAGGCAAAAATCAGGTCAAAAAACGGCAGCACGAGGTTCAGCGCTGCCATGCCGGACGAGCCGGCGGCGATGGAAATAAAGATGGTATCCACGAGGATATAAGCCGACATCCCGATCTGCCCGATGATATTGGTGGCCACATATTCTGTAAACAGCGACCTCACCGATGCATTGTGCTTTTCTGCATTCATAGATACTCCTCCGTCGTCATCAGCTCCACATGCAGCGGCCTAAGCCCCTGCAGAATCGTCTTCACCGCCTGCTCGGTCTCTTCATTGATCCCGGCACAGGCGTCGGTCAGATAAATGAAATGATCCCCTGCATCCGTGCCCTGGAAGAAGCTTGCGAGCACACAGCACTCCGCCACCACGCCGGTCAGGACAATGCTTCCGCCCTGCGCACGGGACCGCGCCGCGGCCGCACGCACCGCGTCAATCGAATAGCAGCTGTAGCTGCTTTTATCGTAATACGGAAAGTACTCTGCATACCGTGCAATCTCCGGAATAAATTCATTCATTACCGGATTTTCATTGATGGCACGGTTTACGCGATTATATTCCTGCCACCTGCCCCGGGCTTCTGTGTCCGGAGCAGCAATGAAGCGGGTCAGAAGAACCGGCGGCGCAGCGGCCGCGGCTTCCTGCTGCTCCATCACCCGGTCAAGCAGCTTTCCTATATTCTCTGATGCCTCTTTCATCCGTTCACAGGCCCAGGGGTTCCCGGGAAGATAAACCTTCTGCATATCAATCACAAGAATCGTATCCTGCTGTTTCATGTACGCTCCTTCCTTCGGCGTCTGTTTTTCATCTGTCCAAAAAGATTGTTAAAATTTAAATATGTAGTATAATGGCACCTAACTATAGCATATTCTGATACCGGCGGGAACACATTGTAAAATCATCCGGTATCCGCAGCTGCCGGAATGGTCCGGCTTCTGCATCCCGTTTTGGGAGCAAGCTATAAAAAGGGGGCCCCTTATGGGAAAGCTTTTTAAAACAAATTTCACCACACCCGTCATTGTACTGATCCCGGCCTGCATCGGCATCAACTATCTCGGCAAGCTCTTTGCTTCCGCGCTGAAGCTGCCGCTCTGGCTCGATTCCATCGGCACCTGCATCGGCGCCGTTCTGGGCGGTCCGGTCATCGGCGCCGTCTGCGGCGCTGCCAACAACCTGATCTACGGCTTCACCACCGGCGACAATATTACGCTGGTATATGCATTGACCTCCCTCTGCATCGGTCTGGCCGTCGGCATCATGGGACGGCTTGGCTTCATGAAGAGCTTTCCGGGCGCACTGCTCACGGCCTGTGCCGGCGGCTTTGCGGCCGTCATCATTTCCACCCCGCTGAATGTCATCTTCTGGGGCGGCACCACCGGCAATGTCTGGGGCGATCTTCTGTTTACGGCGACCCAGGCGGCAAAAATGCCCGTCATGCTGGGCTCTCTCCTCGACGAAATCGTCGTGGATGTTCCGGATAAGCTCCTGACGCTCATCATCGTTTACTTCATTATCAAAGGCCTTCCGAAGAAGCTGACGGCACTGTACGACAGCAGCAATGAAATTCAGTCTCTTGATTAATGTACAGCATCTGATAAAATGAAATATAACATTAAAACACAGGCGGTCATCCGGTTTTAGGTGACCGCCTTTCCTTTAAGCCACCGTATGACTTCTGCACCGAAACAGGTACGATTATGAAATCCATCTCCCTTTACAGTGATAATGGCTCCTGGCTCGTTCGGCTCCATCCCTTCACGAAGCTTTTTTATCTTCTGGCGGCCATCGCAGTGCCGCTGATCAGCGGGTATCTCATCATGTTTCCGCTTACGATTCTTCTCAGTCTGATTCTTCTGAAGAGTGCGGCACTGGTCCGGCGGGCGCTCCCGCTGCTGGCCTTTTCCTTCACCATCATCCTGACGATCGTTCTGATTCAGGGAATCTTCAATCAGAAGAATACAGAGGTCCTGTTTTCACTGGGTCCGGTGCACTTCTACCGGGAGGGACTGCTGTATGCCGCCGGCATTGGCCTCAACATCCTGAATATGCTTCTCAGCTTCGCGGTTCTCGTGCTGACCACCGATCCGTCCGAGCTGGTGGAGGAACTGGAAAAAAAGGGAATGAGCCCGAAATTCGGATACATTATCAACTCGGTGTTTCAGATCATTCCGCAGATGATCGGAACGATGAATACCATTTCCGATGCGCAGCGAAGCCGCGGTATGGAAACTGAGGGCAGGCTGATCACGCGCATCAAGGCCTTCCTGCCGCTCATCTCACCGGTTGTGATGTCTGCATTGACCTCCACCCGGGAGCGTGCCATCGCACTCGAGGTACGCGGCTTCGGCGGAAAAGCAAAAAAGACCTATCTCTATACCCATCCCTACGAAAAAAAAGACCAGATCATCAAGTATCTCAGCCTGCTGGCCATCGTACTGGCACTGCTGTTTCGCCTGCATACACTGTTCTAGGGAACCGCTGCAATCGGAGGAATCATGTCACTTATTGAAGTTAAGGATCTGAAATATCGTTACCCGGGCACGAAGAAGCTGGCACTGAACGACGTCAGCTTCTCGGCGGAAAAGGGCGAGTTTATCGGCATTGCCGGAGAAAACGGCGCCGGCAAGAGTACCTTAAGCCAGGCGCTGCTCGGTCTGATTCCGCAATTTTACAAGGGTGCCTACGGCGGCTCTGTCAGAATCTCCGGTATGGATGCCCGGACCACGCCGGTCTCTTCGCTCTGCCGCCATGTCGGACTGGTTTTCCAGAATCCCTTTAATCAGCTGAGCGGTGCAAAATCAACAGTATATGATGAGGTGGGCTACGGACTTCAGAACCTCGGTTTTCCGCCGGAGGAAATCCGCCGCCGCATCGAAGCGGTGCTTCGTTGCTTCGGCATCTGGGAATACCGTGACCGGAACCCCTTTGATCTGTCCGGCGGTCAGCTGCAGCGTGTCGCTATTTCCTCTGTGCTGGCCATGCAGCCGGATGTACTAATTCTGGACGAACCCACCTCGCAGCTGGACCCGGCAGGCTCGGAGGAGGTCTTCCATGTCGTGGATGAGCTCAAAAAAACCGGCATCACCATCCTGATGATCGAGCAGAAAATGGAGAAGCTTGCGCACTACTGTGACCGTATACTGCTCATGCATCAGGGAAAGCTCGTAGATTTCGATACGCCGCGCCGGATTTTCTCCCGGGACGATCTCTATAATCTCGGCGTGAATCCGCCATCCTATACCGCCTTTGCCCGCGCCCATATGCTGCGCTTTTCGGACGGAACCTATCCGGTCACTCTGGAGGAATCCCTGCAGCTGATCCGCTCCTCCGACAGGTCGGAAGCCCTGCTTCAGGCGCTCAAAAAAAGCGGCTGCCGGACGGAAGCTGTAAGCACCGCCGAGACCGCATCTTCGGTCGAAAACATGCAAGCCGCTTCGCCGGCCGCAGCCGGCAGGGTCTCCGATGCCGATCGGATCAGCACCAGCTTTCGTGCCTCCGACATTCGCTTTTCATATGTCAACGGCACAGAGATCCTGCATGGCCTGCAGCTTCAGCTAGATCAGCGGCCGACGGCCATCATCGGGCAGAACGGCGCCGGAAAAACCACGCTGGTCCGTATTCTCAAGGGACTTTTAAAGCCGGACAGCGGCGAGCTGCTCTTCCGGGGAGAACGCATGGACCAAAAGACTGTCGCCGAGCTGGCCTCCCAGGTCGGCTATGTCTTCCAGAATCCCGATGATCAGATCTTCAAGTACAAGGTGCTGGAGGAAGTGATGTTCGGTCCCCTGAACATCGGCATGTCTCCGCAGGAGGCCGAAAAAAGTGCTCGGCAGGCGCTTCAGATGGTCGGGCTCGAGGACGCTGCCTCGGAAAATCCCTATGACCTCGAGCTCTCCGACCGAAAGCTCATCGCCATTGCCTCCGTACTGGCCATGAATACCGATGTCATCATCCTTGATGAGCCGACCATCGCCCAGAGCTGGAACGGCCGCGAGCGGATCCGGAAAATCATCCGGCAGGCCGCCGAAAACGGGAAGCTTGTCATCGCCATTCTCCATGACATGGAGTTCGTGGCGAATGCCTTTGAACGCGTCATCGTCATGGCTCACGGCGAAATCCTGGCCGACGGCACCCCGGACGAGGTCTTCCGAAACAAACCCGTCCTCGAAAAAGCGGCCCTGACTGCGCCTCCGCTCTGGGCGCTGATGGATGCACTGGAAGCTTCGTCCCGATCAGAGAACCGCTGACAAAAGGCGTTTCCCGTACCGCTGCAGACGGGGGTTCGGTGAAGGCCGGGAGGATGTCGATCCTCCCGGCCTTCACTGTGGTTCGCAAGGATGCATCAGGCTTTCACTTTTATAATTTCTCTCGAACATTCTCCTCTGAATGCCCCTTCCCAATCCTCGGAAAATTCCTCCGTCGGCGTAAATTTTTTCAGTAGATCCGTCCCTTTATCCACTGTTGTTCCTAGTGCTTCAGCAATACGGGTAATCACCGATGCCCGAGGGGTACGATCACCTTTTATGTAATGCGACATCGCAGCTTCTGTCACTCCGGCTCTTACCGCCAATTCCTTTTGAGTCATATCCTTTTGCTGCAAAAGCAATGCCAGCCTCCCATTGAATGTGTCAGCCATATGTTCCATCCTCCTATTTCAATGTCGTTTCCCAAGACATCATTGATTGCAATTACGCATTATCGTTTTGTCAATACAAATACCACATATAGTATATTCATACAGTTTTATTCAAAATACAGAGATTGGCGAATTGTGATTGATGAGCACCACCAAAAAGATCCATAAAACATCGGACTGAACGGTTATATAAATGCTGAATAAATAATATGCTTAAAAAGCTTGAGATAACAAGTCAATATGATATGATCGTGAAATAGCAACGCAAAATCGGCAGGTCGAAGCGTTTAGACTTTTACGGTGAATTTTATGACGAATGTGCTCGTTCTTTTGATTCTGATATTCTGCATTCTGGCATATACCGGGCAAACATTTTTCAGTAAGCTCTTTTCCATGCGATATCGCGGTCCAGGTGCCGCAGCAACGCCGGTTTATGCGGTGATCTACTGCGGAATTGCAGGATTCATCATTTTGCTGCTCGCCGGCTTCCGATATAAACCATCCCCCGGCACCGTGATTTTCGGACTGCTCAATGGCACCACCCTGTTCCTCTACCTTCTGAGCCTTCTCCATTCCTCCCGCTTAGGACCGTTTTCCTTTAACAGCATTGTCCTTCGCTTCGGCGGCATTGTAGTATGTCTTTTGTTTGCCGTCATGTATTGGGGCGATCAGCTCACCATTTCGCAAATTTCAGGAATTGCAGTTATGCTGGTCGCTTTTATTGTATTCAACAGCGGCGGCATTGATTTCAGCTCAGTGAAAAAGGGATATATTTTCTGGGTTGTGATGCTCTTTTGCAGCAATGGATTGTATGGCGTAATTCTGGATGCGCAGCGCCGCTTATATGCCGCCGAGCGGAATGAGATGATCGTGACCACGTTTTTATCTTCCGCCGTCTTATCGCTGATCTATTTACTCTTCACGGAACGAAAGCAAACGCCGATCTGCTTTCAAATGGGAAAACCGGCCTGGATCTTTGCCGTCGAAGGCGGAATATCGGCCGGATTTGCCGCATTTACGCTGATGATCCTGCTTGCCCGTATCCCCAGCTATGTTCTCTATACGATTTACAATGGAGCGGTGCTGGTTCTCGTTGTGATTCTGTGCCGGATTGTGCTGAAGGAATCGATTACAAAAATGACCGTTGTCGGCATTTTATTGTCTACGCTGAGTATTTTTCTGTTAAGTCTGTGATAATATAGAAGAACAGCGCCTCACCGCGAATGAAAAAATTTGCTGATGCAAACTTTTCCACTCGCGATGGGGCGCTGTTTTTATGAAAAAAGAATCGTGATATCGCACTTCTCCTGAATGCCCATACGTTCGATATAGATATCCGTTTTCGGAATCCATTTATCGATATAGTCATCCAGCTCAGCGGTTCCTTCACGATCAATGACATTTTCAATCTGCTGATTATACTGAACATCCATGAAGATACGGAGATCATAGGGATTTCCGAAGTACGGATGAAGGCAGTAGGTGCCTTCAATGATATTCAGACGTTTCACCGGAATATCACGGGCGAACTTTGCGTCGAAGTCCATGGTATGGTAATTGAAGGGACGATAATGTACGATCTCCTTCCGCTGAACGGGCAGCAGAACCTCCTCAAGGAAGCGCTCATAGTCTACATTGCCGCCGACCTCCCGAAGACGCTCCTCGGTGCGCTGATGGGACTGGAGATAAAAGTCATCCAGATGAAAGAGATTCCCTCCGAATTTGGTATGAAGATACTTCGAAATGGTGGTTTTACCCGCGCCGGTACGACCATCAATGGCTATCATCAACGTATCATCCTCGGTACGAATCAGCTTCTCGATCGCGTCAATAGCCGGTGCAAAGTGCACACGATCCCGCAGCTGCTGCTCATATGAACCTGACATAATTTTCCTTCTGGAACTCCCACCCGTGCCGGACAAAACCAATCATGGCCCTGCTCTTAACGATTCCTCTGCAGGCGAATGTCTACATTGGTGAGCTCCCCGTCGCCACAAAAAAGCATACCCAAAGTGCGTTAGCAGCTTCAGGAAGTGCTTTACATAATTTTTACGTATATCTTATTAATTGTAGGCTTTTCGTACATATCTGTCAAGCGATGGGCAGTCTGCCGGATTTCCATCCTCACGGTTTCGTCGTCCCTGCTTCATAGGCCTCGTCCGGTATGCCAATGTCTTCAACCTGTACCTGTCCGGCATATTCCGGTCCGGCACCGCACTCAAGTCCCAGCTTATTGCGGCCGAAGGTAATCGTTACATCGGCCCGAATACCGCAGCCCATTAATTCGCCGGTATCTGTATCGATGCCGGACGGCGCATCCATCGCCAGTACGAATGTATGCTGACGTCGGCTGCATTCCTCCACCATTTCCCGGTGAATACCGGTGATTTCCCTATGCAGTCCAATGCCGAAAATGCCATCCACCAGAATATCATGTTCAGGAAGCTTCATGCCCTTCTCAAAAAGATGGACGATACCGCCGGATAACTGAAAGTGAAACAGCTGGTAAAGCAGTTCCCAGCTTGCCTTTTCCATATTTCCGGCCAGATATACCTCCGGCTGATAGCCAGCAGCGCGAAGCATGCCTGCCATGCAAACACCGTCGGCACCGTTATTCCCAGTCCCGCAAAGCACGGTGATGTTTGACTCTTTTTCAGGGAAATGTGTCATAATATAATCCGCCGCCTTACGGCTGGCATTTTCCATAAGTGTCAGGGATGCCATCCCCAGAACATCCATGGCATATCGATCTGCAGCCTTTGCTGCCGTACCGCTGATGGATGCAGTCTTCATACTTAAATACCTCTTCTCTTTTCGCTTTTTCTGCGATAAGCTGCTCCGGCATCATCCGGACAAGCTGCGGGATTCTGAGTCTGAACGTTCCTGATGCTCAGATATGCACGCCGTGGGCGATCCAGAGTCCGGTCGTTTCATAGTTCGGATACTTCGTCTTCAGCTCCTGCAGCGCTCCTGCATAGGCTGCGCGTTCGGCAGCCTGGTACTGCTCCGCCTGCTGCTGCAGGGCCTTCGTTTCTGCCTTCACCGTCTCGGAAATCGTTTCCGCCGGCGCCTCCACCACGGCTGCATCGCCCGTCATAGCCCGGTAAACCAGCTTTGCAAGCTTTCCGTAGGCCGATGCCGTCAAATGCAGGCCATCCTCCAGATAATCCTCCGGATGCCCGATGAAGAGATTGTACGGGTCAATCACCGTTGCCGGAAGCTGCTGCCCCAGCAGCCGGATCGGCTGCTCTGTCTGCCGCGTCAGGCCGAAATGAAGATCGACGGAATCCGGCGGAACAATGATATAGATCTTCGGCTGCTTTCCGCCCGTACGGAAGCTGTCCGCCAGCTCCCGATACTGATTCTGAAAATAGAGCGGCGTAAAATCATACGCCGTCACATCATTCGTTCCGAACATAAAAATCAGCACATCTGCATCATACTGAAGCGCCGCGGCATAGGTGTCCGTCGTCTTATACTCCAGCGCACCGTCATCAATCACACAACTCGAGCTCAGTCCGAAATTCCGTACCTCATAGTCTGCGCCAAGCAGCTGCTGCAGCTGTGAAGGATACGACTCGGATGCCTTCAGCTGAAAGCCATAGGTCAGGGAGTCGCCAATGCAGGCGACCTTTGTTTTTGCATGGGCCGTCATGCCCATGAGTCCGGCCAGCATCGCCGTGAGCACACAGATCCGCCGGATCGTGCTCCATTTTTTCTTCTGCTTCATCACAATCTCCTCCGGTCTTCTCTATCCTGCGTCGGAAGTCCTCGGCCCCTTTCCGTCAGTTCTGCGGCAGCAGACCGAGTGCCGTCAGCACTTCCTCTATGTTTTCCACCGGAACAATCTCGAGCTTCGCCCGTACCTCTTCTGCCACATCACGAAGATCCTCCACATTCTCCTTCGGAATGAAGACCCTCGAGACGCCGGCGCGCTCCGCCGCCATCAGCTTCTCCGGGAGTCCGCCGATGGCATTAACCGCGCCCTCCAGGGAAACCTCACCGGTCATCGCCACGTTCGGCGGTACTGGAATACCGGTCACGAGGGACGCAATCGCCGTCGTCATGGTGATGCCGGCTGACGGCCCGTCCTTCGGCGTGGAGCCGTCCGGTACATGAATGTGGAGATCATTTTTCTCGAAGCACTCCGCCTTCTCCGGGAACCGTGCCTTCACTAACGATACGGCAATGGCACTGGATTCCTTCATGACATCTCCGAGCTGACCGGTAATGATGGTTTTTCCGGAGCCCTTTGTGAACAGCGTCTCGATATAAAGAATCTCACCACCGACCTGCGTCCACGCAAGTCCGGTTACTACGCCGGCCGGAGCCGACGCCTTCACCTTATTGTGCGGCAGCGCATGCATGTCAAGGAAGCTGCGGAGCTCCGCCCGCGTCACACGGATGACGGGAGCCCCTGCGGAAGATGAGGATGCCGCGGCCCCGGCATTGGCCTCCTCCGCAGCCGGCTTTCCGGCATCCTCCTGCTCTTTCGAAGGCAGCTCCGACTTCAGGTAGCGTACCGCCGCAATACGGCAGAGCGTATCCAGACGCTTCTTCAGTCCGCGTACACCGCCCTCCCTCGTATAATCCGAAATAATGCCGTCAAGAGCATCATCCTCGATCTCCACTGATCCCTCCGGAAGTCCGACCGACCGGAGGGCCTTCGGAAACAGGTGCTGCTTTGCGATTTCGAGCTTTTCCGTCGGCGTATAGCCCTGGAATTCAATCACCTCCATACGGTTCAGCAGCGGTGAAGGAATGCTGTCCACGGTATTGGCTGTGCAGATAAAAAACACATCGCTCAGGTCATACGGCACGTTCATATAATGGTCGGTAAAGGTGCTGTTCTGCTCCGGATCCAGCACCTCCAGCAGCGCGCTGGCCGGATCGCCGTTGAAGGAGCTGGACAGCTTGTCGATCTCATCCAGCACCATCACCGGATTGGACACACCGGCCTTCGAAATACCGTCCATAATGCGGCCCGGCATCGCACCGATGTAGGTCCGGCGGTGTCCGCGGATATCCGCCTCATCCCGCACGCCGCCCAGCGATACCCGCACGTACTTTCGGTGCAGCGCCCGGGCAATCGATTTTCCGATGGAGGTCTTGCCTGTGCCCGGCGCACCGACAAACAGCAGGATCGAGCCGGACTGCTTCTTTCGAAGACGCATGATGGCAATCTGCTGTATAATCCGCTCCTTGACCTTCTTCATGCCGAAATGGTCCTCATCCAGGATCCGCTGTGCCGAAAAAAGGTCAATGTCGGCGGCCGGCTCCTTATGCCAGGAAAGTCCGGTGACGAAATCGAGATAATCATAAAGCATGCCGGATTCCGCCGAATTGCTGCCGTCGTTCTTAAAGCGGTTCAGCACCTTCGTCGCCTCCCGACGGGCGTCCTCATTCATGCCGAGCTCCTGAATCTTAAGCTCAAACCGCCGGGCATCGGAAACCTGCTCCGGATGCATCTCGTCCAGCTCATGCTGAATGTATTCCAGCTGCTTGCGCAGTGCCTGCTCCCGGTAGGCCTTCTGGTTGTCCTCCTGCTGTGCGATCTGTGCGTCCGAGGTCACCTTGGCCACTTCCGTATATTCATAGATGATTTTCTCAAGCGCCTCAAAGCGCTTACGCATGGAATCCTCCGCCAGCAGCGCATAGCGCTCTTCGTTGGAAATCGTCAGCCAGGAACTGAGCACCGAGGCCGCCTCCTCGATCGAGCTGTACTGATCGATATAGGTCCGCATCATCTCCCCGAAGCGGAAGCGCGATGCCATATCCCGCAGGCCGTCCTTCAGCTTCGCAAGGCGCTCTCCGGCCTCTGCCGCATCCATGTCCATGCGATCGATGCGCTTTACGGTTTCTGCAAAAATTTCATGATTTGCATCGACCGCGATGTTCTCTGCATTCACACGGTCGCCGGTACGGATGACGACATAGCCCTCCGTGCTGATCTCTTCAATGGAGGCCTCCACACCGATCGGATAGAAGCTCTCCGCCGTCAGCTCCGTGCGTGTCTGCTGCTCCTTCATCATGAGAATCGTCATCTCATCGCCCTGGTATACATTGTTTCCGGCAATCGCCCGGAAGGTCTGGGTCTGAAAAAATATATCAGAATGCGGTAAAACCAGGATATTATATAATGGTAATACTTTCATGTTTCTCCTTCGTAAAGCATCTGCTGCAGCAGATAGAAATCCGTCGTTTGTCAGCAATCATATCACACGAGTGCCAGTTTTTCAATTTTTCTGCAGATTCGATGTAGCTGCGGGCGAAGAAGAATTTCCGGCACACAGCTTCCTTCCCGTGCATTCAGTGAAAAAACGACTGCATCCGCCACATCCTCCGGCTCGAGGTGTGCATCCATGGCCGGGTCGGTGCCGAAATCCGCATGCCGATAGAGCCCGGTATCCGTCAGATCCGGAAGAATCGTGGTGACACGGACGCCGTGCTTCCGCACCTCGTCGAAGAGACTCCGGCTGAAGCTGAGAAGCCCGGCCTTTGTGGCGCCGTAGGCCGCGCCGTGCGGATTCGATGCGAGTGCCGTCACGGACGCAATCTGAAAAATGCTGCCCCGATTCTCCCGAAGCAGCGGCTGAAGCTGCTGTGTCAGTACCATCGGCACCTCCAGATTAACACGCACCATTTCTGAAATTGCTTCCGGCGAAAGCTGCTCGTGCAGCCCGTAATAGGCCGTCCCTGCGTTGTTGACCAACACGGAAAAGCGATATCCCTCCCGCTTCCACTGCCGCCGGAGCCCGACCACGGTCTCCAGAAGCTTCGCCGTATCGAGAAGATCACAGATGACCGGATGAAAGCTCTCCGGCAGCTCCTCTTCCTCCGGAAAAGACCGGCCGATGCCGTATACAACATAGCCCATTTCGCAAAGGCGCATGCTGATGGCCCGCCCGATGCCGGAGGATGCCCCGGTCACCAATGCTGCCTTTCTTTTCTGTCCCATTCATTCCTCCCAGCGAAAAATTCGCTCCGCCGGAAGCACCTTCCGAAGGCGCTCCAGCATGAAGCATTCCATTTCCTCGGTCTGCCGGCGGCTGTAATGATAAACGCCATGATCATTTTCATACGGATACTGCACCACCGCACTTCCGGGCATACTGCGCCGCATGTTTTTCAGGTAGCTGTCGCTCAGCCGGAAGCTGCCGACACTGATGTCCCGAATCTGGTCCATCGGGATCGTCTCAAAGGTTTCCTGCAGCATCGCATCATACGCTGCCCGCCAGTCCGGACAGGCAATCATCGGATCAAAGCAGAGCCGAATCGTAAACCCCAGCTCCAGCCCGCGGCGAATGCTTCGAAGCCGGTTCCGGAGGCTCCCCGTACGGTGCTCATACTGCGTCACCACATAATCCGGTGAAAGTGTAAAGGCAAAAATATTCCGCGCACTGGGATTCATTTCCTCCCAAAAACGGTCATCGCCGGACTTCGTACGGATTTCAATGCTGAGATCCGGATGCGCTTCTGTAAATGCTGTCCAGGCCCGGACATAACCGGTCAGCGACTCAACCGCCAGGAGATCTGTATCATAGGAAATGCAGAGATATACCGGATGAGACCGAAGGAGCGTCTCAACCTCTGCAAAAATGTCTTCAATGTTTACGAAAATCACAAGATGGCCGGAGGGATACATCCCCTTCAGGTAGCAGTATTCACAGTCAAAGGGGCAGTTCATCATCGAGCTTGCATAATAAAAATGCGCATTTCCCATGCTCTGGCATACAGCTGCGCCCGGATATACCAGCCGACCATGCTTGGCCGCGAGGATCAGCGCCTGCGAGCGGTGCTGCAGCGGCCCGTTCTGATGCCGGCGGTTAAACACATCCTTATAATGCCGGATCATGATCCTCTGTGCCTTCGGAAAATGCTGCAGGAGCTGCTCTGTGCGTATGCGAAGCATGGGATCTTCCATCAGCTCCTGCTCGATATAGATATGTGAAAAAGGTGCATGATATAATTCATTCATATAGTAATTCGCTTTGAAGCCGCCGGAGAAGCTCCTTTCCGGCACGCTTATCCCTCGTCGGAAGCAGCTGCTCATCGTAGAGCTTCTGTACCGCCTTCTGCCAGTCGATGCGGCTCAGTACCGCATAGCGTAGAAGCTGCCGGAGCGCATCAGCCATCGTGCTGGAAAAATGTGCATCCTCCGTCAGCTTTTGTATGCAGCGCTCCGCATCCTCTGTAAGTATCTGTGCATCGGACAGATCCGATGCGTCGGATTTCCATGCAATCAGCCGCTGCAGCAGCAGTTTCAGTGCCGCTTCCTGCGTTTCAATGCAGCCGGTTACATGTTCCGACAGCTGCCGCGGATCTTCCGTCTGCTGCGGCGTCAGGCCGCCATCCGTCACCACCCGGATAAAGTTCATCTGATGCGGTCCCAGAAACAGCGCCGCCGCCTGGTAAACCGCCGAGCCCTCCATATCATAGAGAAACGGTGCCGGACCTTCGGATCTGACATCCGAAGCCGCAGCAGGAAGCAGCTTCGCTCCCGTCATAAGCGAAGCCTCCGGAAGCTCTGTCCGGAGCAGCATGTCCGGATAGAAATCCCGCTTTGTCCACTGCTCCGTAATACGGTGAATATGATACATTTCGCTCGATAAAGCCGCATGCTCCGACGGCGCCGGTACGGATCCTGCATAAACCGCCGCGGCCGTTCCGAAGGAAAGCAGCTGATCTCCCGGCCCGGCCGCATATTCGGTGAGCACCGACGACGTGACGATCGCAGCATTCATCGCTCCGACGCCGGTGAGACTCAGTACAAACGCCTCATCTTCGGATATGAATTGCTGATAATGTGTCTGCCCGGCGCGCTTTCGGAGTCCTAACATCCGAATCAGCGGCTTCGCCTCCGGGTACAGCGCTGTAAAAATAAAAATCATGTTTTACATCCTCATGTTTTGACCCTGGTATCTCATTATACCGCAGGAAACCGGAATGGCTACCGCTTTCTGATATTTCGGCCTTCCGTACAAACGATCCGGATGCTAAGATAGCTGTATGAAGAATACAATTCCTGTTTTATTAAAAGAAAACGGCGATCCGGCCTTTGCTGCGGCACTGGCCGAACAGCTTGATACCGTGCTGCTTACGAAGGCACCGGCAGAGCCGCATACGGTCCGCCGGAGCTCTGCGCCATCCGATATGATTCCGGTTCCTGAGGAGCTCTGCGCTCCCGTATGGCTTTCTGTGGATGCCGACGGCCTGTCCCTCGAGGGAAACAGACAGTCCATGCGCGGTGACTTCACCGTCATGGAGAAGCGCCTCCAATACCACAATCTGACCCATGAGCTCCTCGTGAAGGCTGCAAAAATCAAGGGCCGCACAAAGCTTTGGGTCATCGACGCTACCGCCGGCATGGGTGAGGATTCACTTCTGCTGGCAGC
The DNA here is from genome assembly GCA_963650995.1 of Succinatimonas sp. CAG:777. Lineage (GTDB taxonomy): Bacteria > Bacillota > Clostridia > Lachnospirales > Lachnospiraceae > Oribacterium. The sequence goes on from CAVJMS010000005.1 coordinate 37,977, forward strand.
CGCCGGCTGCCGGGTCTCGCTCTGTGAGCAGGATCCGGTCATTGCAGCGCTTCTGCAGGACACCCTCCGGCGGGCACAGCAGCTTCCGTTGCTGCAGGACATCGTCGGACGCATGCAGCTGATCGAAGGCGACAGCATCGCATGGCTGCATGCCCTGGCCGCCGGTGCATCCTCTGAGGCTGCCCGGCCGGATGTCGTCTATCTGGATCCCATGTTCCCGGAACGTCAGAAAAGCGGTCTTATCAAGAAAAAGTTCCAGCTCCTTCATTTTCTCGAAGCACCGGCCGAAAACGAGGATGCACTGTTCCGGGCCGCACAGGCGGTGCAGCCCTTCAAGATCGTTGTGAAGCGGCCGGCCAAGGGCCCCTTCCTCGCCGGACGGAAGCCCTCCTATTCTCTGGACGGCAAGGCCATCCGCTACGACTGCTACCTGTCACCGTTCCGGGCCGGATGAAATGTTCATAGGGAAATGTTGATTAAATCAGCATTTCCTTAGCTGTTCAGCGCCGATATCATCCGGCATCCTTTGAAAATAGTCTGCTCCGACCAACGAAAGAAAAGAGCTCCTGATCACTCAGGAGCTCTCTCATCGAGCGCGAGACGGGAATCGGACCCGCGACCTTCGCCTTGGCAAGGCGACGTAGTACCACTCTACTACTCGCGCAATATGCATCTGCTTCACAAACAAACCAGATGATTTTCAGAACATTCTGATCACTCAGAAGCGCTCTGTCGAGCGCGAGACGGGAATCGGACCCGCGACCTTCGCCTTGGCAAGGCGACGTAGTACCACTCTACTACTCGCGCAATATGCATCTGCTTCACAAACAAACCAGATGATTTTCAGAACATTCTGATCACTCAGAAGCGCTCTGTCGAGCGCGAGACGGGAATCGGACCCGCGACCTTCGCCTTGGCAAGGCGACGTAGTACCACTCTACTACTCGCGCATTTTTAATGTCCCATCCGACTTTCATTTCTGTGAAGGTGGGGGCATTATACAAAAGATCATTCGTCTCGGTGTGAATGTTATCGCCGACGTAATCATCTTGAGTGCCCAGAACCGGAATCGAACCAGTGACACGAGGATTTTCAGTCCTCTGCTCTACCAACTGAGCTATCTGGGCATCGAGCGGGTGATGAGAATCGAACTCACATGTTCAGCTTGGAAGGCTGACATTCTACCATTGAACTACACCCGCAAGTGACTTCGTTTGTCGTCTTATCGGTGACGCGAGTGTTATATTACAGCACCCGCGTGCATTTGTCAACCGATTTTTAATTTTTTTTCAAATTCTTTCTCCGGTCTGCCTGGGGCGCCGGATCCGGCGCCCAAACCGGACACTTACTGCAGCCGTTTCTTCTTGTTGATGTAATAGATCTTACCGGTATATGCCATCATATGAGAAACAAGATGTCCGTTCTCGGCCTGCCGCTTCGTGGTGCCGACATTGTAATGCTTTTCGTCGGAGCGGAGTACGCGCCGGATCTCCATGCTGTCATCCACACCGGCAAGCCATACCGGAATATTCAGCTCGATACTGTCCGTGCCGTTGTAAATTGCCACGATCACCGCCTCCGAAGCGCTGCTGCGGGCAAACACAATGTACTCATGGCCGGCCATGAGCTTGATCAATGCACCGTGCTTCATCACCGGATAGCGGTTATGGATTCCGCCGATGTACTTATGGAACTCAATCAGGTCCAGGTTCTCATGTCCCCACGGATACGGGCGGCGGCTGTCCGGCTCTGTCCAGCCGGTCATACCGGCTTCATCCCCGTAATACAGCGTCGGCGCACCCGGCCAGGTCATCTGAACGATCACGGCCAGGCGGTAAATCCCCTCATTGACATTCTGATCGGCGGCGTCGGAGCCCATGGAGGCGATCCGTCCGACCGTCCGATTGGTGCGGGTCATAAAGCGGCTGTGATCATGGTTCGAGAGCTGATTCATGGAGCAGAGAATCGCATTCTCCGGCATACGGGACATATGGTAGAGAATCGCCGCAAAGAACTGCTCGCCGTCACCGTACAGGGCATCATTTCGGGCATCGGAATGCTTCTCCATGCCGGTCAGGAACCAGGTCAGCGGCTCCATAAAGGCATCATAGTTCATGACGGTATCCCACTCATCCCCCTGCAGCCAGCTGTACGGATCTCCGTAATGCTCTGCCAGAATGATAGCCTCCGGATTGGCCTCCTTTACCACACTGCGGAACCTTTTCCAAAACATATGGTTGCACGTTTCCGAATGTCCGAGATCCGCTGCGACATCAAGACGCCAGCCGTCCACATTGTACGGTGCGCTGACCCATTTCCGGCCCACCTCCAGAATATGTCGTGCGAGCTCTGGCGAACCGTCATAGTTCAGCTTCGGCAGTGTATCATTGCCCCACCACTTCTCGTAGGTATTGTTGTTCGGCCAGGCCTCGTCCCGATTGTCACTGAACGCAAAATAGTCGTGATACGGACTGTCCTTCCGCTGGTATGCACCTGCGGCATAGGCATTGCCCTGATCCTTATAATTATAGAAGCCGGAACGGTTCATCCACTTATGGAAGGAGCCGCAGTGGTTGAAGACACCGTCAATGATGACCCGGAGTCCCCGTGCATGGCAGGCCGCTACAAAGTCGGCAAACAGCTGATCACTGGCCTCGAGATTCTCCCGGCTGGTGCTGCGGATTGAGTAGCGCGTGGCGCGCGCATTGTCGTCCTCCCAATCCTCCACCAGGCTTCCGCCGTCCTTCACGATTTTTCCGATATGCGGATCGATATGGTCATAATCCTGCGCATCATACTTATGATTGGACGGCGACACAAAGAGCGGATTAAAGTAAATCGCACTGACGCCGAGGCGCTGAAGGTAGTCCAGCTTCTGCAGGACGCCGGCCAGGTCGCCGCCGTAAAAACGATGCACGTCAAAGGCCTCAACCGGTGTATTCCAGTCGCGGATGCCGCGGGCTGCCCGGCCGAGGTAGATATATTCATTGTCTACTACATTGTTGTCCGGATCCCCATCATAAAAGCGGTCAATGAAGATCTGGTACATCAGGGCCCCCTTGGACCAGTCCGGGATATGGAAGCCCGGCATGATCCGATAGGCCAGATGCCGATCCGTATCCTCCGAAACGCCCAGGCGGTTAAAGTGCAGCCGCTCCGCACCCTTCTGAATAAAAAAGCTATAGCTCAGCGTCGCATGTCCGACCATCACCTGTGCTTCATAAAAGTCGAAATAAACGTCGGAGACGCTGACCCGCATCTCCAGCATCGTATTGGTCTCATGAAAATAAACATAAACGGCGTCCGCATCATTCCGCTTCGTTCTGAACCGGAGCGTCACCGTATCTCCCGGCTTCGGCTCCTCCGGGCTCCGGAAATCCGAGGCTCCGCAGGTATAAAGCGCTTCCCGGTCAATCGTACTTTGTTCCATGAAAAATATGTCTTCCTTATCGTTTTCTTTTTTCCCGTCTTTTGGGAGCGCGGGGATCTCTCCGAAAATGCAGCATTCTTCATTTCCCGGGCGGCATGTCCGCCCCGGCTGCAGATATTTTCTCAGTCAAACTCAACCACACCGATGTATGGAAGATTGCGGTAGCGCTGATCATAATCCAGTCCGTAGCCGACCACGAACTTGTCCGGAATTTCAAAACAGGAATACTTCACCGGCACCTCCTTCTCACGGCGGGACGGCTTATTCAGAAGTGTGCAGATCTCGATGGACGCCGGCTTCCGATCCAGCAGAAGCTTACTGAGGTGGTTCAGCGTATGGCCGGTATCAATGATATCCTCCACAATCATGACATGCTTGCCCTCTAACGGCTCATCGAGATCCTTTACGATTTTCACGATGCCGCTCGAGCTCGTGCCGCCGCCGTAGCTGGAAACCGACATAAAGTCGAAGGAAACATTGACATCATGGATACGCTTGGCCAGCTCACACATAAACATCGCGCCACCCTTCAGAATACAGATGAGGTGCAGCGACTGACCTTTATAGTCCTCTGAGATTTTATCTGCAAGATCCGTGATGCGCTTTTCGATCTCCTCCTCCGGGATCAGAACTCTGACATGCTCAGCCATGGTTTTTTCTCCTTTTCATACTTAGTACATCCCGATTCACCGAAAGAATGAGATGTTTTTTACGATAATCCGCGCTCATACGGCACGGCAGATCCAGATGGGCGCCGCCCGGGCCGAAAATAAGACGGTCCAACGCCGAAAAATGCACCGCACCCCAGTCCTTCAGCGGAACTCCGATGCGGCGGATGAGCTCCATATAGACATAGCGGCGTAAAAGCGGCGGATAGGTCTTCAGCTCGTCCGTATCCAATGAAATCAACCGAAGCGCGGCGGCTTCCTCCGCCTGTGCCGCCTCCGGCACATCCGAAGCTGCGGGGGCCTCTTGAACAGATTCCGCGGCTTTTGCAGACACCTGCGCCGCGTGGGACGCGGTAAAGCGCACCGCTGTTTCTCGGAAGAAATCATCCGCCTCCCGCAGAAACTCTGCAGCAGCTGCAATATGTGCCGACGCTTCCGGATTGATGCGCCGAAGCTCCGGCAGCACCGAGCCGCGAATGCGGTTTCTGGTATACTGTCGGTCTTCATTGGTGGAATCCGTCATATAACGGACATGATTCCGTATAAGCCATTTCAGTATATCTTCTCTTTTCGTATAAAGCAATGGCCGAATGATATGATCACGGCATGGCTCCATGCCCGCAAGACCGCGCAGGCCGCTGCCGCGCACCAGATGATGCAGCACCGTCTCCGCCTGGTCATCCTGATGATGTGCCACCGAAATCCAGACCGCCGGCTCCGGCCGGCAAGGTTCTGCTTTCGGTCCGTTTTGGTTCGACCCGTGAAACGCCGATGCCCGTCGGTCCGCTGCTTCCTTTCGAAGCTCTGCTTCCAGCTCCTGCCGTGCCTCTTCCAATGCCTCATACCGGAGCATCCGCGCGGCCTCCTCCAGGCTAAGGCCGTGCTTCGCTGCATAGGCCGGCGCCTGCACCTGCATCCTCCGAAACGGAATCCTCAGCTTTCGGCACAGCGCTTCCGAAAAATCCGCATCCCGGTCCGCCTCTTCCCCCCGTATGCCGTGATGCACATGCACGGCCCGAAGCGTATACGGCAGACTCTCCTGCAGGGCCTGCAGCACATAAAGAAGAAAGACCGAATCCGGACCGCCCGAAAGGCCGACCACAAGACCGTCGCCCGGCGCGAAGAGCTGATTTTCTTCTATAAAATTCTTTATTCTCCGAATCTCCGGATCCATCCCCATCCTCCAAAGAAAAACAGACGAAGTGACCTTCCTCCGCCCCTCCGTCTGTATCTGCCGCCGCAGCGCGTTCCGCAGCCTTCTCACTTTTCATCCGGCTTTACGATAATTTCATCCGGCAGCTTGAGACCGAAGATCTCCCGCGCCTTCTCCATCGTATATTCCTTCGTTTTTACGTAGACCTTCTTTTCCTCCAGCTCCTTGCCGTGCTGCTCTTCGTCCGCGATGGCTGCGTCCAGGCTCTCCTCCTGCTGCTGGTATTCCCGCTCCTGCTGCCGCAGGGTATTGCCCCGGATATGAATGGCGATGGCCAGAAACAGCACGACGATCGTAATACCGATGATGGCCAGACGATTGCCGGACACGTTTTTCTGCTGATACCGTTCCCGCTTCATACGTATTTAAAGAGGTCTCCCGCCTCTTCCTTGTGCACCGTTTCCTGCACGTTCAGAACCTCCGCTTTGACGGACTTCTCCCCGAAGCGGATCTCGATGACATCGCCCACCTTCACGTCATAGGACGCGCGCTGCGGGCGGTCGTTTACCAGCACTCTGCCCGCATCGCAGGCTTCATTGGCCACGGTGCGGCGCTTGATCAGTCTTGATACCTTAAGATATTTGTCCAGTCTCATATCTCCCGTCCTATCCAAAAAGAGACGGCCGAAGGCCGTCTCTCTCCTGCTCTGCAATACTTGATCGGCCGGGCCCGCTGACCGCGGTTTTCATTATGCCGATCCTGTCTGCATTTCCTGCTTCTGCAGGTCCGAAAAGCCTGCCGCTGAATTACTGATTGATCTTGTCCTTCAGTGCCTTGCCGGCCTTGAAGCGCGGTGCCTTGGAAGCCTCGATGTTCATGGTCTCGCCGGTTCTCGGATTTCTGCCTTCACGTGCTGCTCTCTCTGCAACATCGAAGGTGCCGAAGCCGATCAGCTGTACCTTGTCATTCTCAGCCAGTGCATCTGCAATTGCATCAAATACAGCCTTTACTGCTGCATCCGCATCCTTCTTTGAAAGATCCGCGTTCTTTGCAACTGCTGCCACTAATTCAACTCTATTCATTTCGTTTTCCTCCACACACCCACAGGCCGTCCGGAGAGGCCCGCGAATCTCTGTTTCAAATTTGACACATGAAGTATATCCTGTGCCCCTCTGCATGTCAACAATGAAACGGGCCGCGTTTCAGCTGCCCGCTGTTTCCGCAGCCGACAGCCCGAAAGAAACGCTCTCCGAAGCCAGGGTCAGCTTTTCCGGTCTTTGCAAAGCCGCTTCACAGCTTCTTCCGCATCCTCCAGCGTATCCTGCAGCGTCCACGGCTTCGCGTGTGCGCTCTGCCGGAAGACCAGCATGGACGGATGTCCGGAAACGAAGCGAAGCTGTCCCTGCTTTTCCCGCACGAGCACCGGAATCTCCTCTACGCGGATATCGGCGCGGTCGTCCAGAAGGAGCTTCCAGCTGCCCTTCCGAATGTTCAGCTCGGTGACATAAGCGCGATGCGCCTCGGCCCGGAGAAGGGCGATGCGCAGAAGATTGCTGCACGGCTTCGGAAGCTCGCCGAAGCGATCCAGCAGCTCATCCTGCATGTCGCTGTATTCCTCCTCGTTTTCAATCATTGAAATCCGCTTGTAAACATCGAGCTTCTCTGTTTCATCGGCAATGTAGCCGTCCGGAATGTAGGCATCAATGTCGCAGTCAATCTGCGTATCGAAGCCCGGCATCTCCGGAAGCTCGCCCTTCTCCTCCTTCACGGCAGCATGCAGAAGCTTGCAGTAGAGGTCATAGCCCACGGCCTCCATATGGCCGTGCTGTTCGGCACCGAGCACATTGCCGGCGCCGCGGATCTCAAGATCCCGCATGGCGATGCGGATGCCGGAGCCAAGCTGTGTAAATTCCCGGATGGCCGTCAGGCGCTTCTCAGATTCCTCCGTCAGCATTTTGCCGCGCCGGTACATCAGAAAGGCGTAGGCGGTCCGATTGGAGCGCCCTACACGGCCGCGGATCTGGTAAAGCTGGCTGAGGCCCATCCGGTCTGCGTCCTGAATGATCATGGTATTCGCATTCGGAATATCCAGTCCCGTTTCAATAATGGTGGTGGATACCAGCACATCGATCTCTGCCCGAATGAAACGGAGCATGATCTCCTCCAGCTGCGTTTCCGACATCTGCCCGTGGGCATAGGCCACCCGGGCCTCCGGGCAGAGCTTCTGCACCTGCCCTGCAATGTCCGCGATATTGTTCACCCGGTTATACACATAGTATACCTGACCGCTGCGGCCAAGCTCCCGGTGAATGGCCTCCCGCACCAGCTCGTCGTTGTATTCCATAACATAGGTCTGGATCGGAACACGGTCGATCGGCGGCTCCTCCAGCACCGACATATCCCGGATGCCCACCAGCGACATATGCAGCGTACGCGGAATCGGCGTAGCCGTCAGCGTCAGTACATCCACATTCTTCTTCAGATTCTTAATGCGCTCCTTATGGGTAACGCCGAAGCGCTGCTCCTCATCCACCACCAGAAGCCCGAGATTCCGGAACTCCACGTCCTTGCTGAGCAGCCGGTGCGTACCGATGATAATGTCGACGCGGCCGGCCTTCAGGTCCTCCAGGCTCTTCCGGATCTGCTGCGGCGTACGGAAGCGGCACAGCAGGGCAATGTTGACCGGGAAGCCCTTCATGCGTTCCACGAAGGTGTTATAGATCTGCTGAGCAAGGATGGTGGTCGGCACAAGATAGGCCACCTGCTTACTGTCCTGTACGGCCTTGAAGGCCGCCCGCAGCGCAATCTCCGTTTTTCCGTAGCCGACATCGCCGCAGATGAGACGGTCCATGATCTTCGAGCTCTCCATATCCTGCTTGACCGCTTCAATGGCCAGATCCTGATCCGCTGTTTCCTCATACGGAAACAGCTCCTCAAATTCCTTCTGCCATACCGTATCCGGACCGAAGCGGAAGCCGGATGCCGACTGCCGGGCCGCATAGAGCTTCACGAGATCCCGGGCAATCTCCCGCACCGCATGCTGCACCCGGCTCCGCGTCTTGTGCCATTCGCTGCCGTTCAGCCTGTTGAGCTTCGGGCGGGGTGCATCCGCTGCAGCATACTTCTGTATACCCTCGAGGCGTGTTGCCGGAAGATAGAGATTGCCGCCGTCTCCGTATTCAATCTTAATATAATCCTTGGTGACGCCCTGGCTTGCGATGCGCTCGATGCCGCGGTATATGCCGATGCCGTGATCCTCATGCACCACGTAATCGCCCGTCCTAAGCTCACTGAGCTTTGCGATCCGCTGCCCGTCCGACTTCCTCTGCCTCCGCTTTTTCTGAACCGCCTCCGCATGGCCGAACATATCCCCCTCGGTCAGCAGCACGAAGTGCTCCTCCGGCAGCTGATAGCCCGTGTTCAATGCACCGAACATGACCCGGATGGCGCCGCGGGTCTCCGCCTCATGCGCCGCCCGGATCTCCCGCCCGGCCGCATCGAGGATCTGCGCGGACAGACTCTTTCCCTGACCGCTTCTCTGTTCCGCCTCCGTTACGGCCGCCCTTCGGCGATCGGCCGCACCGCCTGCTGCCGCGGCAGCTGCATTCGCCCCGGCCTCCGGAACATCCGGACAGTAAGCCCGAAGCTCATAATCCCGGAGCTGCTGGGCCAGTCGGGATGCGCGTGTGCGGGACGGACTGAGAAGCAGCACCTCATACTTTTCCTTCTGCCAATGCCGGAGATCCTGCAGCAGCAGTTCGAAGCCGGACTTACTGTAGGACATCACGGCCGCCGTATGAAAATGAAAGCTCTGCCGGATCGGCAGGGCCGTGAGATTGCTGCCCAGGGTGCTGAGGGCAATGCTGCGTCCGGTGTTCAGACGCGCCATGATCTCCAAAATACCGTAAATCAGCTTTGCCGGATCCCGGTTTTCCTTTTCAGAAAGTCCGTCCAGCTCCAGCTGCGCTGCCAGACGTACATGATGCTGCAGCGCCTCCACCCGGGCCTCGAAACTCTCCCGGAATTCGGTTTCCACCGCATCGCCCCGCTCCTGAAGTCGGTCCGGCTCATCCAGAAACAGCAGCGTCCGATCGTCAAAGTAGTCGAGAAGGCTTACCTCCCGCTGCCCGCTGCCCTGCGTCCGGTCCGACGCAGGATAAATCTCCACGGCGTCGAGCTGCTCGATGGAGCGCTGGGACAGCGCATCGAAGCTTCGGATGCCGTCCACCTCCGTATCCCAGAATTCGATGCGGACCGGGTTTTCCATCGTAAACGGATAGATATCCACGATGCCGCCGCGAATCGAATACTCGCCCATGGCATCCACTTCGGAAACGCGCTCGTAGCCGAGTCGTCTGAGCTTTTCGGACAGTGCCTCCATTTCCATGATCATTCCAGGTTCCACCGACAGTACGGATTCCGAAAAGAAGGCCCGATCCTGCACGCGGTCCATGAGTGCATCAATGCCGGCGACGACAATACCGCCATCGTCCTCCATCATATGCCGCAGCACCTCGACCCGCTGCCGCGTGATGAGGGTACCCTGGGTATCCGCCTGATAAAACAGAAAATCCTTCGCCGGATAATACCAGGCCGGCTGAGACAGCGCCCGAAGGTCCTGCACGAAGCGCCGGCCGCTGATTTCATCCTTGACCACCAAAAGCCTCCACGGCCTTTTTTCACCGCTCTTCCGGCGGTCCGTTTCCGCCGGCTCCAGTGACGCGACAAGCTGTGCCTTCACCGTATCCACGACGCCGGTCACCGCGAGCGGGCCGCGCTTCTCCCGCACCGCCTCCTGCAGCTCCTGATAGGTTTTCATTTTAAGAAATGGATTGATCATATGTTTATTCACCAGGCGTACAGCATCTGCTGTACAGAACTGCTCCTCCTGTCCGGAAGCGCCCGTCCGGATTTATTCCATACCGATTTTCATCGGGTTATAGTGATTCATGGCATGCGCCGTCCCGTGCTCCGGAATATCCAGCACTGCCTCTGCCGCCCGGTCATAGACCTGCTCCATCACGACTGCATCGTCCTTTGAAAAGCGCGCAAGCACATGATCTGCCAGATCCATCTGCTCCGGCTTCCGGCCGACCCCGACCCGTACCCGCGGAAAGCCGTCCGTACCGAGGCACTGAATGATGGACTTAAGTCCGTTGTGGCCGCCCGCCGAACCGGAGAGCCGGATCCGCATGCGTCCGACATCGAGGTTAATATCGTCCGAAATGACAATGATCTGCTCCGGCGGAATTTTATAAAAATTCGCCAGCGGTGCGATGCAGCTGCCGGACAGATTCATGTAGGTCAGCGGCTTTACGATCAGGAGCTGCTCCGGTCCGGCCGATGTCATAATCCGTGCTTTGGTATAAGCGCCGTTAAATTTCGTTTCATTCAGCTTGAGATCTCCCAGCTTCCTGCAGATGGACTCCACCACGGCAAAGCCTGCATTGTGGCGGGTTCCGATATATTTTTTCTCCGGATTTCCGAGCCCGGCAATTAAGTACATTCTGATTTCCTCCTGCGTATAAAGTGCCTTGGTATCATAGCATACTTTGCCGCCGTTTCGCATACGCAAAAATGGCCGGCAGCGCATTTTTCGCGCTGCCGGCCATTCTGTTTTAATAGCTCAATGCCTCCGATTCCATCTCCTCCTGATACCGGTCCAGAATCGTCTCCTGGATCTGTTCCCGGGTGGACGACTTGATCGGATGGGCAATGTCTCTGTATTCACCATCCGCGGTCTTTCTGGACGGCATCGCGATGAAGAGTCCCTTCTCGCCTTCAATGACCTTGATATCATGGATAACAAACTCATTATCGAAGGTGATGGAAACGATGGCCTTCATCTTTCCGTCCTTATCAACCTTGCGGATCCTTACATCCGTGATCTGCATGCCCCGGTCCTCCCATCACATCTGATATCTTGTGTTTTTCTCCACAACGATCTTGATGTCGTCCGGTGTTCCGATGTAGGTCGTATTCGCCCGAATCGTATCACGGCTCTCCACAATACAGTTTTCAATCACCGTATTGTCTCCGATATAGACATCATTCAGAATGATGGAATTCTTGATCACACAGTTATTGCCTACATATACCTTCCGGAACAATACGGAATTTTCCACCGTACCGTTGATGATGCAGCCGCTGGCCAGAATCGAATGCCGTACATTGCAGTCCGGATTGTACTTGGCCGGCGGATTGTCCTCCAGCTTCGTATAGATGCCCGGCTGGTTCTTAAAAAAGAACTCACGGATATCCCGGTTCAGGAAATCCATGTTGGTCTTGTAGTAGGACTCTACGGAAGCGATATTGGACCAGTAGCTGTCGATCTTGTAGCCGTAGATGCGCTTTACGTTCTTATAGCGAACCAGAATATCCTTTACGAAATCCTGACGATCCTCCTCATGGGCTTTCTCGAGAAGCTCCAGAAGCTGACGGCGGCGAATGATGTAGATGCCGCAGGAAATGGTCGTCGCATCCGTTGCAATCGGCTTCTCCTCGAAGTCGACGATCCGCTCGTCATCGTTCATCTTTACACAGCCGAAGCGAGAAACATCCGTGTTCGGCTCCATGGTCTTCACCACCACGGTGATGTCGGCCTTCTTCGTGATATGATGCTCCAGCACCTTGCCGTAGTCGATCTTGTAAATGCCGTCGCCGGATGCAATGATAACATACGGCTCATGGGACTGCTTCAGGAAATCCAGATTCTGGTACAGGGCATCGGCCGTGCCGCGGAACCAGTCACTATGCTCTGCGGTAATGGTCGGTGTATAAACGAAAAGTCCGCCCTGCTTGCGTCCGAAATCCCACCACTTGGAGGAGGACAGATGCTGATTCAGGGATCTGGAATTGTACTGGGTCAGCACAGCCACTCTCTGCACATGTGAGTTCGACATATTGGAAAGTGCAAAATCGATGGCACGGAAGGAGCCGGCTACCGGCATTGCTGCGATGGCTCTCTTGTTTGAAAGCTCACGCATTCTCTTGTTGTTACCGCCTGCTAAAATAATACCGATCGCTCTCATACTGTTCCGTCCTCCTTGATGATTGCTCCGCCGCTTGCGAGTAATCCGTCAGGATAATCCTCTGCTGTCGTAATGCCGTAAATTGCGGTGTTTCTTCCGATTTTCACATTGTCCGGTACTGCAGAATTCTCACCGATGGTGACAAGCTCTGCATTGTAAACGCGCGGGTCATATACGCTCGGCGCGAACTCGCCGACACCAAGCTCACAGTTCTGTCCGACCTGTACGTTCTGTGCCACAATGCTCTTGTTTACGCGGGTGCCCGCACCGATCGTGGCACCGGCCATAATAACCGAATCCGTAACCACGGCACCGGACTCGATGGTGACGCCCTCGCCGATGACGGAATTATGCACCTCGCCGTGAATCTCACAGCCCTCGGCAATAATGCTGCGCTCTACACGAGAATTCTGCGAAATAAACTGCGGTGCCGGATTCTTCGTATCCGTATAAATCTTCCAGTACTCCTCATAAAGGTTGAACTCCGGAATGATGGCTACCAGCTCCATGTTGGCCTGCCAGTAGGACTCCAGTGTTCCTACATCCTTCCAGTAGCCGTTGAACTCATACGCGAAGATGCGGCTGCCCTTGTTGAAAAGATATGGAATAATATGCTTTCCGAAATCCTCACCCGGTACGTCCTTGTTTGTGATCAGAGCTTCCCGAAGCACCGGCCATGAGAAAATGTAAATACCCATGGATGCAAGGTTTGACTTCGGCTCCTTCGGCTTCTCCTGGAAGTCAATGATGCGGTTGTTTTCATCCGTTACCGTAATACCGAAGCGGCTGGCCTCCTCCATCGGAACCGGCATGGAGGCGATGGTACAGTCGGCGTTCATGGCCTTATGGTACTCGAGCATCACCTCATAATCCATCTTGTAAATATGGTCGCCGGAAAGGATCAGTACATAATCCGGATTGTAGTTGTCAATGTACTCGATGTTCTGGTAGATCGCATTTGCTGTACCCGAGAACCAGTCTGCACCGCTCTGGGACTCATACGGCTGCAGTATCGTTACACCGCCGCGGTTGCGGTCCAGATCCCACGGAATACCGATTCCGATATGGGCATTGAGACGCAGCGGCTTATACTGTGTCAGGACGCCGACGGTATCTACACCGGAATTGATGCAGTTCGACAGCGGGAAGTCAATGATGGAATACTTGCCACCGAAAGACACAGCGGGCTTAGCGACATTCTTTGTGAGTACACCAAGGCGCGAACCCTGGCCGCCTGCGAGCAGCATGGCGATCATTTCTTTTTTAATCACGTCATCACCTCATAAGTTGTTTAGTAGAAGAATTATCTAGCTATCCTTAGTATACCACCATGAAACGCGGCTGTTAACAAAGAAAATGGTTATTTTGACAACAAATTGACGAATTTTTTCGTCTGCTTTAGTAATAATGTTATAAATTTCCTAAATAAGCATAAAAAAACGCCTCAAAGAGGCGTTTTTTTATTTCAGCTCGATCCGCCTGTACGCGGTGCCGGCTTCCTCGAGCATCTGCTGCTCTCTCGTATGGCAGGTAAAGAGCAGAATCTGTCCCGGATGTATTTCCAGAATGAAGTGCAGCGCGGCACGGAGCCGCTGCTCATCGTACATGGCGAAGGAGTCATCGAAGATCAGCGGAAGACGGTCCGCGCCCTGCACAAGATGTGCCGCGGCCAGACGAAGTGCCAGATAAATCTGGTCCATGGTGCCGGAGGAAACATCCTCGATGGGCACCACCTTCTGTGCTGTATTCATAAAAACATCAAGGTTCTGATCAACCCACATGGAGTCATATACGCCGCCCGTAATACCGGCGATCAGCCGTCCCGCCTCCCGGTTCAGATAATAGCCGAAGCTAAGGCGGATGGAGCTCTGAAGCTCCATCATGATTTCAGAGGCCAGGTTGACTGCATCGAGCTCCGCTGCAATGGCGTCATTGTCCGACAGGGTATGCTTCAGCATTTCCGCACGGTTTTTGACATTCGCCAGATGCTGCAGCTGCCCGTCCAGCTCCGCCTGCTTTTCGTTCTGCTTCTGAAGCTCTACGTCATAACGCCGTTCATCGTTGCTGAGGCTCTGAAGCTCCGTCGTCAGGGCCGCCAGCGCCGCGCGGTGCGTCCGAAGCTCCTCTGCGATGCGGAGAAGCTCCTCCGTGCGCTTCCGAAAGCTCGTCATCGCCTCTTCACTTAGGTCCGCGCTTCCGATCTGCTTTGTAAAAAGTGCCGTAAGCTCGTTCCGGGCATTCTGAAGCTCCGCCGCGGCCGCCCGACCGGCCCGGAAGCGCCGGATGAAAAGCACTGCGCACAGAACACACAGGAGAAAGCAGCCGATCGCAGTGATGGTCGGGTCCATCGGCAGCTGCCGAAGTCCCATGCCGCGTGCAGAAGCCCCCGGCATACCGGCTGCCGCAAGCAGAAGCCCCAGAATGCCGAAAAGAACGGCCGGCAGAAGCAGAAGGTATGTCTTAAGCCGCGCCTTCGCCGGTATCGGCCGGGAGGAGATGCTGTACAGCGATTCCGCCCGGCTCTCCAGCGTCCGGATTTCATCCTCGGTCTGAAGGCCGGCCTGGTTCAGTGCCGCCTCCTGCACCGCTGTTTTCTGCAGAAGCTCCTCCCGCCGGGTCTGACGGTCCACCTGCTCGGTGCGCGCCGCAGCCCGCAGTGCCTGATACTTCCGCACCTGATTTTCATAGGCCGGCTGTGCAATCTCCCGCTCGATATTCCGGATCTCACCGATCAGCTGTGCATAGGACTTGGCGGCCTCCGGCACACGCTTTGCCTCCAGCGCCGTCTTCTGCTGCTGCAGAAGCTCCAGTGCCCCCTCCGCGTCCAGCGACAGGTCGCCCGTACTGCTTAGATTGTTGATGCAGGCTTTGAGCTCCCGCACCATACTGCGGCTGGTTGCACTGCGCAGCTGTCCGATGGACACCGTATTTTCGAAGCTGGTCTCCGAAACCCCGCCCAGAAGCTGTTCGAGAAAGGCCTGCGGCTCTGCGACCGCACGATGCACCGTCTCATCCCAGATGGTCAGCGCCGCGTCGTTATGATCCTGCATAACCGGCTGCACCGCGGCCTCCGCCGTGCCCAGGGACGGCTCCGGGTTCAGGTCGTCGGCATTGAAATCACGGATGATACGGTAAATCTTTCCATCCTGCTCCAGCCGAAGCGTACCGCCGAAATGCTCCGGGCGGTCCCACGGACGGTATTTCCGATGCAGCCGGGCGGTACTCCCTGTCCCGGGACGCCGCTCGAGACCGTACAGCATGGCCTGCAGAAAGGCATGGAGCGTCGATTTTCCGGCCTCATTCCGTCCGTAGAGGATATTCATGCCGTCCGAAAACGAAAGGTCGAAATCATGCAGCCGGCCGAAGCCGTCGATATGAAGGTCAATGAATCTCATCCGCGGCCTCCCTTCTGTGCCTCCAGCAGTGCATGTATGCCGTAATACAGCGCCTTTTTCTCGATTTCACTCATATCCGACGGATTCTCGCGCAGCAGCCGCCGAATGTAGAAGCCGATCATGTCGGACGGATGCTCCCGGTAGAGCGCCGCAAAGTCATACTGCGGCTCCGCCGTATTTTCAATCTCCACGATACGGAAGCGTGCCCGAAGCGGCGACAGATCAAAATGCACCTCCGGATCATGCTGTCCTGTGATGCGGAGGCGATAGATGTTTTTCGTGCCGCGCTTCTCGATTTCCGAAGAAACCAGGTCCTGAAGCTCCGAAGCAGACGTGCGTTCCGTCACCGCAATCTGCAGCGGAATATAGCCAACCTCCGAAAGGCGAAGAAAATCCAGCCGCTGCAGCCGGTGGGTAATCGGATGAAGGTCGCCGACATAGATGCCGTGGGCTCCGGTTTCATCCGGTCCGAGCGGCTCCGGCGTGCCCGGATAGACTGCCCTTCGATCCAGCAGCTCCAGCGGCTGATGTGAATATCCGAGGGCGGCATAGTCGTACCCGAGCGCGGCCAGCGTCTCCTGTGGAAGCTCCTCGTGGGCCAGCAGAATATGGATATGTCCGTCGGTCTCCGGCGCCGGCACCTCCGTCAGCGTCTCCTGCGCCGTACGGGCTGTACAGGAAATGCCGCAGATCTCCGTATTGATATCCTCAAAATAAACCGTATCCGGCAAAGGACCGAGAAACCATGTGACATTCGGGCTCCAGTTGAAGCTCAGGAGTGCCGCATTCGGCTCAATTCGGTCATGCTGTCCCGATACAATCACCACATGGGTAGACGGAATCGTTCCGAAAAGATAATTCATTTCCTGCAGATCCCGATTCATCGGCGGCCGGTGAAACAGATCGCCTGCAATCAGAAGGCAGTCTGCATTCAGCTCGCGGCATTTCTCGATGATGCGGCGGAAGGCCGCCTTGATATCATTGGCACGGTCCCGGCCCCAGGGCTGGTCCGCATCCGGCACCATGCCCCAGTGCACATCGGCGGTATGTATAAATCGCATGATGACTCCTTTTGATGCTGCTTTCCTTTCAAACGAAAAGGCGGCGGTTCAGGGGCGCTTCGCGCCCCGACCGCCGCCCGGGTGTACGGTTTTAAGCCAATATCTCAGATATTGCAGTTTCCGACGGTTCTCGGATACGGAAGCACATCCCGAATGTTGGACATGCCGGTGATGTACATAACCGCCCGCTCGAAGCCCAGTCCGAAGCCGCCGTGGCGTGTCGTGCCGTACTTTCGGAGATCCATATAGAAGTCGTACTGATCGAGCTCCATATCCATCTCCTTCATGCGCTGAAGAAGCTTATCGTAGTCCTCCTCACGCTGTGAGCCGCCCATGATCTCGCCGATGCCCGGCACAAGGCAGTCCACGGCTGCCACCGTTTTTCCATCCGGATTCTGCTTCATGTAGAAGGCCTTGATCTCCTTCGGATAATCGGTCACAAATACCGGACGCTTGTAGAGCTTCTCTGTCAGATAGCGCTCATGCTCAGTCTGAAGATCCACGCCCCAGGAAACCTTATACTCAAACTCATCGTTGTGCTTCATGAGCTCCTCTACCGCATCCGTATAGGTCACGCGGCCGAACTCGGAATGCAGCACATGATTCAGGCGCTCCAACAGTCCCTTGTCCACGAACTGGTTCAGGAAGGCCATCTCCTCCGGTGCATTGTCCAGTACATACTGGATCATATACTTCAGCATGTCCTCCTCGCAGCGGATGACATCATCAAGATCCGCATAGGCCAGCTCCGGCTCGATCATCCAGAACTCTGCCGCATGGCGCTGCGTGTTGGAATTCTCTGCGCGGAAGGTCGGTCCGAAGGTATAGATATTCCGGAAGGCCTGGGCGAAGGTCTCGCCGTAAAGCTGTCCGGATACCGTAAGGCTCGTCTTCTTGCCGAAGAAATCCTGACTGAAGTCAATGCCTCCGTTCTCGGTCTTCGGAATCTGATCCAGCGGAAGCGTCGTCACCTGGAACATCTCACCGGCACCCTCGGCATCCGATGCCGTAATGATCGGTGTATGCACATAAACAAAGCCCCTCTCCTGGAAGAACTGATGAATCGCATAGGCAAGGAGCGAGCGCACCTTGAAGACCGCCTGGAAGGTATTGGTTCTCGGGCGGAGGTGATCAATGCTGCGGAGATACTCCAGCGTATGACGCTTCTTCTGCAGCGGATAGTCCGGAGAGGATGTGCCCTCCAGCTGCACCTCCGAAGCCTGCACCTCAAACGGCTGCTTCGCATCCGGCGTTGCTACAAGCTTACCCTTTACAATGACGGCGGCGCCGACACCGAATTTTGCAACGGCCTGGAAGTTCTCCATGCTGTCATGATATACCACCTGAAGCGGTGTAAAAAAGGTACCGTCGGAAATCGTCAGGAAGCCGAACTGCTTCGAGTCACGATTGGAACGGACCCAGCCGCCGACGGTTACCGTCTGATCATAGTAGTCTTCTTTATGCCTGAATATTTCTCTTAATGTCGTTACTTCCATTGCCTTCCCCTGTTTCTGTCTGTTTCTGACTGCATCGTATGGCCTGCATTCCGATCGGCGGCGCACGATGCAGGACTTCTGCACTTTCCGCGCCGGTCTCACGTGATTATAACGTAAGCATCCGCTGTTTTCAATGTTTTCGCCGCCGGGTGCTCCGCTTCCCGAAAACGCCGGCCGGCGTTTTGCCTAAGATCCGCTACGCCTCCGGATGCTCCAGCTGCGAAACCGCCGCGATGACGGAGCCTGCCTGACCGCTTCGGAGAAGTTCCGCGATGCGGTCAATGTCCCGGTCATTCATATGATTCTTTCCGAGATACTGCTCGTAGGTTCTGGAAAGCTGCAGTGTCTTTTCCTTCTCGTCGGTCTCCAGCTGCTGCCTTCGCTCCGAAGCCTCCTGATGCGCCGCCTCCAGCTTCGCAAGCTGCGGCTGCGCCGCGGTTTCGATCTCATCCGTGATGATGTTCTTCGTCACCGTTTCAAAGGTATTCTGTGCCGCCTGCTTCCGGCTGATAACATCATTTCGCTCCTGCTGCGCCTTTGCAATCTCATCATCGAAGGACTCAAGTCCATAGCCGGATTCATTGGCATCGGTACGGATCGCGCGCGTCAGCGTACGGATTTTCCGCTTGTTGCTCCGGATCTGATTCCGGATGCGGCGGCCGTCCCGGACCGCGTCGCCGTGCTTTCCGAGCGTTGCATTCATCAAAAGCACATAGATCCCGCCGATCACCAGAATATCCGCAAGATAAATAAGCCCGAGCTGCCAGATCCGGTGATTCGGAATCAGGTAGTAGATGCCGAAGGGAAGGGCTGCAAACAGGATAAGAAAAATCAGAAGGCAGAGAAAAACCTCACCGATGCCGGACGGACGGAACAGCGTATAATACATACCGCTCCGGCAGATCACCGGTGCATGGTCCTTCTTCAGCACTGCATGAAGCTGCCGGCGGAGCTCCCGGTTCTCGGTCACGAGCGGCTCCGTTTCCTTCCGGATCCGGCCCTTGACACCCTCCTTCCGCGCGCGGTCCCGCTCCGTCTGCGCCTTCCGAAGCCGCGCCTCTGCCTGCGCAAGCTGCTTGTCATAGGTCGCCGTAATTTCATCTCCGCGAGCCTTCAGCGTTTTCTGAAGCTTCTCCTTTGTATCCCTCCGGGCCTTGTCCAATGCAGCAGCCGCCTGCTTTTCGGTTTCGCGCTGCGTCTTCAGCTCCTCCCGCAGATCCCGGAGGCAGTTAACGGCAGTTTTTGCCTCTTCCAGAAACTGCTGCGGATTTTCAAGTTCCAGTCCCATTCTTCGTCCTCCTGTATGCTTCGGAAATGCTGATGAAATCAGCGTTTCCCTTCCGTCTTTACTTTTTCGCCCGATTCTGTGATACTATGGCCGTATCACAAATATGCTTCAGTATAGCATTTTTCTGCATCATAATAAATGCCGGAGGTCACGCAGCGCTTGCATGCCTCCGTTATGCATCCGATCTGTCAGGAGATTTTTATGTTTCGAATGAGCGGCACCATTTATAAGGACGGAAGAATCCTGCGGGACTGCATCTCCCGCCAGGAGGATGATACACTCTCCCGGACCGACCGGGTCCTCACGGCACTGAAGGAGATCTGCGAATACATGGATCTCGCCGTACCGATCTGGCTTTCCGCAAACATCCGTGAATTTCAGCGAAAATCCGCCGCCACCTTCCGTGCGGACAGTTTCATTGAACCCATCAGCTTTGATTACCTCCGGATTGAGGTGATCGAAGAATAGCTGGCCGGATATCTGAAACGGATCAGAGCCGACTTACCAGGGCTTCTGTCAGCCGCACGCAATGCTCGATCGCCAGCTTCTCGAAGGTCGGATAGTCCATCTGTGCAGAATCATCGGCCTTGTCCGAGATGGCGCGGATGATAAGAAACGGAACCTTGCTCTGCCATGCAATCTGTGCAATGGCCGCGCCCTCCATCTCGCAGCATTTCCCCTGAAAATGCCGCTGGATCCAGTCCTTCGTTCCATGATCCGATACAAACTTATCGCCGCTGCATACCCGTCCGATGAAGGTCCGAAGCTCCGGGTTCACACGCCGGTTCTCCTCCTCCGCCATCGCAATCAGCCGTTCATCCGCCGGAAAGGCCATGGTGCCCACCCGCGGAATCTCGCCGAGCTGATAGCCGAAGGCCGTCGCATCCATATCATACTGTACCGCATCCTCCGAAAGCACGATATCACCGATGTTGATATGCGCATCCAGGGAACCGGCGATGCCGGTATTGATAATGCAGTCGGCGGAAAAGCGGTCGATCAGCAGCGCCGCACAGGCGCCTGCATTGACCTTGCCGATGCCGGAGCGGACGATGACCACATCCTTTCCGTTTAAGCTTCCGCATACAAAACGAAGGCCGTGGTGCTGTTCCGCAACGGCATCCGTGATGTCTGCCTGCAGCTTCTCAACCTCTTCCTCCATCGCTCCTATAATTCCAATCATATTCACCTCTGTTTTTCCAGTACCTCATGCAGCACATCCATCACACGGTCGACGCCATTGCCCTGCGTCGAGCTCTCCATCGCCCGGATATAGTCTGCGCGATGCTCATATACCTCCGAAACCGCCCGGTACAGCAGCTCTCCGTCCTGCTCCAGCTTATGCTGATCCAGTACGAAGCTGAAGCCCTGTTTTTCGAAGGAGGCCGCGTTCAGAATCTGATCGCCGCGGCTCTGGTCAAGCGGCAGCGGGATCAGGATATTCGGCTTCTTCAGCGCCAGCAGCTCGCAGATAACATTGGCACCGGCACGGGAGATCACAACATCCGAAAGCGCATACAGATTCCGGAGTCCGTCCGACAGAAACTCATACTGCCGATAGCCCTCCGTATCCTTGAGACTCTCCTCGAGATTCCCCTTGCCGCAGACATGGATGATATCGAACTGCGGCAGCAGCCGCGGAAGAAGCGCGCGGAGCGCTGTATTGATGGCGACGGACCCAAGCGAGCCGCCGATGGCCATCAGCACCGGCTTGTCACCGCGGAAGCCGGTCATCTGAAGTCCCTCCTCCCGGGTACCCTGCAGCAGCTTCTCACGGATCGGAGAGCCGGTCAGCACGGCCTTTCCCTCCGGAAGATTTTTGATCGTCTCCGGGAAATTGCAGCAGATCCGGCCGGCTGCACGAAGGCAGAGCTTATTGGCCAGCCCCGGCGTCATATCAGACTCGTGGGTCACCACCGGGATATGCAGCCGATGCGCCGCCCAGACCACCGGCACGGCCACGAAACCGCCCTTACTGAACACGATATCCGGCTGCAGCTCCTTCAGCGTCTTCTCTGCCTCACCAAAGCCCTTCAGCACGCGGAACGGATCCGAAAAATTTTTGAAATCGAAATAGCGGCGGAGCTTGCCGGTGGCAATGCCGGTATAGGGCACATTTTCCCGCTTCATCATCTTTTTTTCAATGCCGTCATAGGACCCGATGTAATAGACCTCGAAGCCCTCCTGCCGGAGTCTCGGCAGCAATGCAATATTGGCAGTAACATGGCCGGCGGTTCCGCCGCCGGTCAGCACGATTTTCTTCGACATAGCTTCTCCCATCAGTGCTCGTTGTTGAGTGCGGCCTGCAGCTTCTCGCAGAGATCTGCCAGCTGCTCCGGGTCCGTGCTGCCCGGCTTCCAGAGGATCATCTCATCTGACTTTCCGTAGCGCGGAATGATATGTGTATGGAAATGATGCACCGTCTGGCCGGCTGCTTCCCGGTTATTCTGTACGACATTGAAGCCCTGGGCCCCCAGTGCCTCGAGCGCCGCGATGCCGATCCGCTTTGCAAGCGGCAGCACCTTCCCGGCAATGTCATCCGGAAGGCTCGTGAGATCCTCATAATGCTCCTTCGGCAGAATCAGGACATGCCCCTGTGTCGCCGGGCTTGCATCAAAGATGACGCGGAAGCTGTCATCCTCATACAATGTGGTCGTCGGAATGTCTCCGTTAGCCAGCTTACAGAAAATACAATTTTCATCTCTCATATGCTATACTCCTTTCGAACGGGCCGATGCCCGAATGATCTTCATTTTTCAGTTCAGCACCCGGCTTCATGCCCGGTGCTGCGCAGTACCCACAGTATACTCCAAACCACCGCGGCTTTAAATGCCCATTGCCGCAAGAAAGGACAGAAAATGAATGTACCGAAGGACCCTGTCATGCTGCTGAGCTATCTCAATACGCAGCTTCGCGATCAATATGAATCCCTCTCCGCCCTGTGCGATGCACTGGAGCTTAATCCGGAGGACATCACCGCGCAGCTCGCCGCCATCGATTATCACTACAGTCCGGAGCTCAATCAGTTCCGCTAAGGACGGAAGCGCCTTAAAGGCGTTCATAAGATGACAACAAAAAAGGCGCCGAAGCGCCTTTTTCCTGAATTTCTTATGCTACTGCGGTAATGCCGTCTGCATTTCCGACCCGCATGCGGATGGAATCGTAGCTTACCTTAACCTTCTTGCCGACGTTCTCCTCGGCCTTTGCAGCCAGCTCTTCATTCTCACCGACATTAAACTTAAACTCGGTGCCTTCATCCGTCTGCAGGTACAGGATGCCCTCCTCGTACTTTGCGAGCGTGCCCTGAATCTCGTATACGTCGGAAGCTTCGTCCTCCATCATATCCTCCGTGCAGATGCGGTATGCTGCCGCGTCGTCTGCATTGAGCTCACCGAGATACAGTACCTGTGCGTAGCTTCCAACCTGCGGATCACCGATCACGGTGCCGTAGCTCGGCCGCTTGAAGGTATATTCCGTGCCGTCCTGGGCGCCGTCCTCTTCGTTCCGGCCCTCCTCCTCGCGTACGGTAATGCTGTCGTCGGAAACCGCGGTGATTTCGCCGTATACCTGCGGATTATCGGAGAATTCCTCGGAGGTCTCTTCATACGGAAGCACCATCTGCACCTCCGCCACCTTCATGCCGTCCGTAAGGTCGCCTTCCCCGCTGTAATAGATGTCCACCTCATCGCCCGGCATCAGATTCCAGGCCGGATTTGTATGGGCCTCCGAAAGGTCTACCGTCAGGCTGGTGCCGTCATTCAGCTCAACGGTCAGATTCGTGCCGTCCGACTTCTGTACAATGGCATCGACATCACTGAGGCCGCTGACATCCACCGTGCTTTCTGCTGCCGCCGTCGTTTCCTCTGTCTTCTTGCCGCCGCAGGCTGCGAGAGACAGCGCCGCCATGACAAGCAGCAGTGTATATGTAAATTTTTTCTTCATTATCCTTCTCCTTCATCCATGTATACGCCTTTCTGGTAAGGCGAAGTATACGATAGCATACCGGAGCGGATAGTTCTATTTCTTTCCTCTTACGGATTCTTTAAAATCGCGGCGCCGGTCCTGCTTCGTATTGCGGATCGGCTTCACTTTTTTCTATGCGGATGAGGATAATGATAAAACTCGGCATCCTTCAGCTGATCCGGCAGATACTGCTGCTCCACCCAGTTTCCGGGGAAATTGTGCGGATATTTATAACCGATGCCGCGGTTTAGCTTGCTGCTTGCGCGGTAATGGGCATCCTGCAGGTACGGCGGGATCGGAAGATTGCCGGAGCGCTGCACCTCCTGCATGGCCTCGAAGATGGCTTCCGAGCAGGCATTGGACTTCGGGGCAGACGCGACATAGGACGCCGCCTGCGACAGAATGATCTGCGATTCCGGCATGCCGACACGCTCCACGGCGAGAAAGGCATTGGTCGCCACCACCGCCGCCATGGGGTCTGCATTGCCCACGTCCTCCGATGCACAGATCACGATGCGGCGAGCAATGAACTTCACATCCTCACCGGCCGAGAGCATGCGTGCCAGATAATAAACGGCGGCATCCGGATCGGAGCCGCGCATGGATTTAATGAAGGCACTGATGGTGTCATAATGGTTGTCGCCGTCCCGGTCGTAGCGGACGGCGCGCTTCTGAATGCATTCCGATGCCACGTCAAGCGTAATGTGGATCTGTCCGTCCTCGCTCCGTTCGGTGGTGAGCACGGCAAGCTCTACGGCATTAAGAGCCGCCCGGGCATCGCCGTTTGCAGCCTCCGAAAGAAAGGTACGGGCGTCCTCATCCATACAGGCATGATACGAACCGACGCCCTTGACCGCATCCGTAAGGGCACGGTCAATGAGCGTCGAAATGTTTTCGGCCGAAAGCGGCTTCAGTTCAAAAATCCGTGAGCGGGAAATCAGTGCGCCGTTGACCTCAAAATACGGATTTTCCGTCGTTGCGCCGATAAGAAGGAGCGTACCGTCCTCCACAAACGGGAGGAGGTAGTCCTGCTGTGCCTTGTTGAAGCGGTGAATCTCATCGATAAACAGAATGGTCCTCCGGCCGTAGCCGCCCCGGTTCTGCTTCGCGCGTGCGACGACCTCCTCGAGGTCCTTCTTGCCGGCGACGGTGGCATTGACCTGCTCGAAGTCCGCCTTCGTGGTATGGGCGATGACCTGGGCGAGGGTCGTTTTTCCGGTGCCGGGCGGGCCGTAAAAGATCAGTGAGCCCAGCTTGTCCGCCTTAATGGCGCGGTACAAAAGCTTCCCCGGCGCAATGATCTCCTCCTGCCCGACAATTTCATCCAGGCTCTCCGGACGCATCCGGGACGCCAGCGGCGCCCCGGAGCTCTTCTGTTTTTCAGCCATATATTCAAAAAGATCCATAATTTTTTACTGTAAGTATGCTGCTCCGGGCCGTTCCCGGAAAGACTCCGCACCTGTCCATCCCTTATCCCTGGCTTCCGAGGATGAAATCAAAGCCGGTAATAATGCCGTTTTCATCCACCGTCGGATTCAGAATACCGAGATACGGCAGGAACCGGTAGGCATCCGTCACGATGACATCCGGCAGCGAGGTCCGATCCAGGTAATGCACCCAGGCCTGGTTGCTGACGCGCACCGTAAGATCCGTGCTGTCGCCCTCCGGCTTGTCAGAGCTGTGCTGATAATAGAGCTTGCCCGTAAAGGTCGAGTAGTCGCCTTCGTTTTTCCGTTCCTTTGAGTAGATCACCACCATCGCATTCGGATGCTCTGCAAATATCGTTTCGAGATCGGAGACCTTCCGGCCGTCTGCCCCTACCTTCACACCGTCCGGTGTGGTCGTATCGGTCAGCATTTTACCGTCGGCATCCACGTAGAATGTTTCCTCAATCCAGACATCTCGAAGCATCTTGCCGGTTTCATCAAAGAAATACCAGCCATCGCTGTCCTGCTGCCAGCCGGTCTGCATGACGCCGTCCTTGTCAAAGAAATAGGTATCCCGGTCAATTTCCGTTTTACCCGTCACACGATAACCATCACTGTCAAAATAATACTTCTTTTCATCGATGGTATGCCAGCCGGTGACGAAGCGTCCGTCACCATCCAGGTACTGCACGCCCTGATCGGTCTTAAGCCAATCATTCAGATGATACTTTTCCGGATCAAGCTTCACTTCATATTTCTGTACGAAGGTTTCGCCGGCTTCCCCATCCTGTCCGATGCCCCGGGCAGTCAGTGTATAGCTTCCGCTGTAGCGAAGCTCGACCGGTTCGGTATAGTCTGTTTCCTTCGACGCCGTGCTGTCGCCGTCACGATGAAGTGTATAGCGGACGGCATTGCCGCTTGTCTGAAGGGTCACACTGACCGGATCCGTGTAGCTTCCGCCCTCCGGCGAGAAGGTCACAGTCGGGTTCAGCTTCTCCAGCAGTGCCTGAAGCTCCGTGCTGTCCGGATCTGCTGCCAATGCATTTTTCAGAAGTGCCACCGCTTCCGCATGATGGCCGGCATTGGCATAGGCATCTGCCGCATGCAGGGAAACGTCCTCTGTCTGACTTCCCTCGTCCATCAGCTGATGGTACAGGGAAGCGGCTTCCGCATAATCCGAAGACGCATAGGCGGCTTCGGCCTTTCGGAGTGTCCGTGCCGCACGTGAGGACGGCAGCAAATACCATCCGATCGCAGCGGCTGCGATCAGAAGAACAACAAGCGCCGATACCGCAGCGAGAAGCTTCCGATGCCTGCGGCCGGACGTTTCCCCCGTTCTTTCAGAAATCGTAACGAGCGGCTCCGGTGCTTCCTCCGAAGTCTCCTCCGAGGTTTCCGTTATCTCATCTTCATCACCGTCCGACATGTCATCTGCAGCCGAAGTGTCAGGGTCGTCAGCCGCGCCGTCGTAATCGTAATCAGACTCATCCTCTTCGTCTTCGTACGCTGCGTCTGAATCATCAAAATCCTCTTCGTCCGACTCTGCGTTATATGCATCATCCTCCTCAAATGCGTCTGATTCTTCATCTCCGGCGAAATCGTCGGCCTCGGTCGTTTTTCTGTGCTCCGAAAGCGCAATGATTTGAGCGGCCTCTGCTTCATCCTCTTCAACTGTTTCGTCGTCCGCTTCACTTTCCGGCTCCGCTCCAGCGTCCTCAGAGTCCGAATCTGCATCTGACTCGACCGTTACTTCTGATTCAGCTGCAGTTTCGATTTTCTCATCACTGTTTAGGTCCGCTTCGGACTCCTTCTTCTCCTCTGCTGTTTGGTCCACCTTTTCCGCTTCGGTTTCATCGCTTTCAGCCGTTTCATCACTTGCAGTATCTTCCTCGGCCTCTGTTTCATCCTCTTCAGCTGCTTCGTCGCCCGCTTCACTTTCCGTCTCCGATTCAGCTTCTGCAGCCGGTTCGTCGTCCGTTTCAGCCTCTGACTCCGTTTCCGCGGCTTCGGCTTCTTCTGTCACCGTCGGCGCTGTTTCTTCCGACTCCTCTTCCACATCCTCAGATTCCGAATCTGCATCTGACTCAGCCGTGTCCGTCTCTTCATCAAACATCTGCACTTCGAGTGTCTTATGCTCCGCAAGATGGAGGAGCTCCTGCTTCATGGCCTCCTCAAGCTCGGCACGTTCGGCCTCCTTCTTAGCCTGAGCTTCTGCTTCCTCCTGCGCCTTGCGCTCAGCTTCCGCCCGGGCTTCCTCCTCGGCCTTCCAGCGAGCCTCCTCTTCCTCGCGAGCACGGCGCTCGGCTTCTGCTCTTGCTTCTGCCTCCGCCTTGATCCTTCGTTCTTCCTCTTCCCGGGCCTTCCGCTCTTCCTCCGCTTTTCGCTCGGCTTCCTCACGGGCACGACGCTCCTCTTCTTCCCGCGCTTTTCGCTCTTCTTCTGCCTTCCGCGCTGCCTCTTCACGGGCACGACGCTCCTCTTCTTCACGGCGGCGGCGCTCCTCCTCTTCGAACTTCAGCGCCATCCGATAGAGTGCATTCAGACGCTCCTCGTCCGCTTCTGTCTGCTCCTCCGCATCCTCAAGGTCCTCCTGCAGCTCAGATTCCTCCGATCCTTCTGCTGCATCCGCAGCATTCTCGTCGGTCAATGCTTCCGGCCGATCACTCTCGGCTTCCGCTTCCTCCTGTTCCCACGCTGCACGCACGGCTTCTGCATTGTACACCGGCAGCGTATCCTTCGGCGGCAGACCTTTAGGCTCATAATGCAAGCTGATCAGCCCGCGCGAAAAGAGCGCTCCGCAATACGAGCAGAACGCTGCGCCATCCTGTATTTCTTTTCCACAGTTTGTACAAATCATAAATATGCCCTGTCAAAGTGAGCATTGCCAGGCAATGCATGAACATTTTCAGACAATCTTCTTTCTAGTATATCATAGTGTGCTGAAGTTCGCACTCGGGGAAGAAAAAAAGAAGGCGCAAAAGCAGCTGAACGGTTACAAAAAAGACCCTTTTCCTCAGCGGAAAAGAGTCTTTATTTGCAAATGTGGCTAAAAATGCGGCTATAGGCATTTTCAACCCCTGGAAAATCCAGGATTTATGCGGTTTTGTCGCTCTTAATTACTTAAGAGTAACCTTTGCGCCCTCTGCCTCAAGCTTAGCCTTGAGATCCTCAGCCTCTGCCTTCGGAGCTGCCTCCTTAAGTACCTTCGGAGCGGACTCAACAGCGTCCTTTGCTTCCTTAAGGCCAAGGCCGGTAGCCTCACGTACAACCTTGATTACCTTGATCTTGTTCGGGCCAACCTCAGTCAGCTCAACGTCGAACTCTGTCTTCTCCTCAGCAGGAGCAGCGCCTGCAGCAGCACCGGCAACAACAACACCTGCAGCAGCAGATACGCCGAACTCTTCCTCAACAGCCTTTACAAGGTCATTCAGCTCTACAACGGAAAGCTCCTTGATAGCTGCGATAAACTCTTCTGTAGTTAACTTAGCCATTTTAATTTCCTCCATTTAAAATTTTGTGCTCATGCACATATACGATATTTTCTCTGAAGCACGGCAGCTGCCGTACCTTCTGTCTCATATGAGGTGTTCATCCGCGGCATGCCTAGGCGGCCCCGGATAAGCCGCAGCATATACTTATGCAGCCGGCTCTGCATTCTTCTCGGCCACCTGATTGATGACACGTGCGAAGTTTGCGATCGGGCTCTGCAGAGATCCGCAAAGTCTTCCGAGAAGCTCTTCCTTGGAAGGGATTGCTGCGAGTGCCTGAACCTCGTTCTGATCATAGAACTTGCCCTCTGCAACGGCTGCCTTCAGCTCAAGCTTCGGAGCATCCTTTGCAAACTTAGCAATGATTCTGGCTGCAGCTGCAGGATCATCCTTAGATACTGCAATTGCGGTCGGTCCCTCGAGTACGCCGTCGAGCTGAGCGAAATCTGTGCCCTCTGCTGCTCTCTTGATCAGAGTGTTCTTGAATACCTTATAGGTAACGCCGGCCTCTCTGAGCTGCTTACGAAGCTTCGTATCCTGCTCAACCGTGAGACCAAGGTAATCAACAGCAGTAACAGCAACAGCGCCATCAAAGATCGCCTTGATTTCGTCAACGATCGGCTGCTTAATTTCAACCTTTGCCATTTTACGTCTTCCTCCTTTTTCAGATTTTTCGTATAAACCTTTATAAAAGGAAACCCCATGCCGACAGACATGGGGTGAACAAACTTAATCGTTTGTATCGTTCCTCGGCAGGCGTTCTGACTTACGGTGCATGGCACCACCTGCTGTCTTCGGGTTAATACGCCGTGTATATTAACATTGGCTTACGCCGCTGTCAATACCTGTTTTTTGGTCAATCGGATTTCCGTACAGCTTATGCGCCGAACTGGATGGTATCCATCTTGACGCCCGGGCCCATGGTAGAGGTCAGGGTAGCTGACTTCAGGTATGTGCCCTTCAGTGTAGCCGGTCTTGCCTTTACGATGGCACCCATGATCGCATCAAGGTTCTCCTTGAGCTGCTCTGTGGTGAAGGAAGCCTTACCGATGGCTACGTGGAAAATGTTTGCCTTGTCCAGACGGTACTCTACCTTACCTGCCTTCGTATCTGCGATGGCCTTGGTAACATCCATGGTAACGGTACCTGTCTTCGGGTTCGGCATGAGGCCCTTCGGTCCGAGTACACGGCCGAGACGTCCTACAACGCCCATCATATCCGGAGTTGCGATGATTACATCATAATCAAACCAACCGCCCTGGATCTTCGGAATAAGCTCCTCTGCTCCTACGAAATCTGCACCGGCTGCCTGAGCCTCATCGGCCTTGGCGCCCTTTGCAAATACGAGGATTCTAACCTTCTTGCCTGTGCCGGCAGGAAGTACAACGGAACCACGAACCTGCTGATCCGCGTGACGTGAGTCACAGCCGGTTCTTACGTGAAGCTCGATGGTCTCGTCGAATTTTGCAGTTGCATTCTTCTTTACAAGCTCAAGTGCGTCGGTCTCTGTGAACTTCACAGACTTGTCAAAGCCCTGAGCGGCTGCTGTATATCTCTTACCTGTCTTCATAATCAGTTGACCTCCCTATTACTTCTCTACTTCAACGCCCATGGATCTGCAGGTACCTGCGATCATAGACATAGCAGCCTCAAGTGATGCAGCATTCAGATCTTTCATCTTTGTCTCTGCAATCTTCTGGAGATCAGCCTTGCTGATGGTAGCAACCTTGTTCTTGTTCGGCTCACCGGAAGCCTTCTGAAGCTTGCAGGCCTTCTTGATCAGAACGGCTGCAGGCGGAGTCTTCGTGATGAAGCTGAAGCTTCTATCTGCATAAACAGTGATAACAACAGGGATGATCACATCACCCTCGTTTGCTGTTCTAGCATTGAATTCCTTTGTGAATGCAACGATATTTACACCATGCTGGCCGAGCGCCGGTCCGACTGGTGGAGCCGGTGTTGCTTTACCAGCTGGAATCTGTAACTTGATATATCCTTCTACCTTCTTTGCCATATGAGGCACCTCCTTGTGGTAATTGCGGGGTAATCCGCCCGTGGCAGATCAACCCTCCCAAACTGTGTTATCTGAGTTTCTGAACCTCTCCGTAGGATAACTCTACCGGAGTTTCTCTGCCAAACATCTCGACCGAGATGATCACAGTCTTCTTCTGATCGTTGATTTCGCTGATCACGCCTACCGTATCCTTCCATGCTCCGGAAATGACATTGACGGTATCGCCGACGGCGAAATCCACCAGGACCTCCTGCTCTCTGTAGCCGAGGGCTCTGATCTCCTCTTCGGAAAGAGGCGTTGGCTCTGATCCGGGGCCAACAAATCCGGTCACGCCGCGCGTGTTCCGCACCACGTACCAGGTCTCCTGATTCATTATCATGTTTACGAGAACATAGCCGGGAAACATCTTCTTGTCCGTCTTCTTCTCCACGCCGTTCTTCATTTCGATGACCGGCTGCATCGGAACACTGACTTCAAAGATCAGATCCTGAAGACCACGGTTTTCGATCGTCTTTTCCAGATCCATCTTGACCTTGTTCTCATAGCCTGAGTAGGTATGGGCCACATACCAGCGAGCTGCAGGATTATTTTCTGACATAGCTTCCCCTTATCTAATGATGAAACCGAGTCCCGTCTTCATAATAACATCAAGAACCGCAATAATGGCTCCGATCATCAGGCTGACAACGATGGTCGCTGTCGTTTCTTTGATGATATCCTGTCTTGTCGGGAAAATAATTTTGTTATATTCCGTCTTAAGACCCTTGAAGAAGTCCTTTACACCGGAATTCTTCTTCTGGCTCATTACTTCGTCTCCTTATGAAGCGTGTGCTTCTTACAGAATCTGCAGTACTTGCGAACTTCCATTCTCTCCGGATGATTCTTCTTTTCCTTCGTCGTGAAATAGTTTCTCTGCTTACACTCTGTACATGCTAATATAATCTTTGTGCGCACGGTTGTTCACCTCCAATGATCTTTAACTTCGCATGACTACGAAATTAGTGCATAAAAAATAGGGCCAGGCCCTTAGTACGGCGCAAATATACCATGAATGCCTCACCCCGTCAAGCGTTTCCATCCCGATTTTCAGCGATTTTCAGCCGATTTTCGCTTGCGGTTGCCAATATTTCGCGCGGCACGTATAATGGCTGAAATACGACATCACAGCATGACAGCATCAGGAGGTTTTCATGGATCTTCGCCGCATTGAGAATATCATCCGCATCGCAGAGGAACGGAACATTACCCGGGCCGCCGACAAGCTCTTCATATCCCAGCCGGCCCTCAATCTGCAGCTTCTGAATCTGGAGAAGGAGCTCGGCACGAAGCTTTTCTACCGCCGCGGCAATGAATGGAGCATCACGGAGGCGGGCCGGATCTATCTGGAAACCGCCCGTAAGATGGTGGCCATGAAAAGAGACTGCTACTCCCGCATCTCCGACATTGCAAAGCTTCACAATGAAGAAATCGCCGTCAGCGCGGCCGGACTCGACGCAGACTGTATGATGACTGCAATCTACCGGCGCTTTCATACCCTGCATCCGACGGTGAAGCTTCAGTTAAATCTCATGAAGGGGCTGAAGGCACAGGAACTTATAAAGAACGGCTCGATCGATCTCGGCATTGTCCTGATGGGCGACAAGCAGAGCTACCGGCTCCACTATGAATTTCTGGCGGATGTGGAGATGGTGCTGGCAGTATCCCGCAAAAATCCGCTGTCCGAGAAAACCGAGCTGGATGAAAACGGAAATGAAGTCATCGATATCCGGCATTTTAAGGATGTGCCGTTCTTTCTCGGCCCGAAGGACTCTACGGAGCGCTCCGTTTCCGAACATATCTTCGAGCAGGCCGGCTTCGATCCAGACATCTACATGGATGCCGAGGGCATCCGCTATCAGCTTGCGCTGGTGGCCGCCGATGAATGCGCTGCACTGATCAAGGAATCCCGGCATATCCGCATTCCGAAGAGCGTGAAGCTGCTGCATCTCCGTACACATCCGGTCATGCATGCCTATGCGGTCTACCGGAAGGACAAGTATCTTTCCGAGCCGATGGAGGATCTGATCCGCCTGGCCCGGGAATACTGGGCCCAGCCGCTCTAAGGAAATGCTGATTTAATCAGCATTTCCTTAGAGCCTCCGGCAGATCGCACGGATTTGCAAAGGGATTTGCTGCGTTGCAGCGCAAAGCCGGCGAGGGAAACGCTTCCATCCGCGTTTCCCTAAACAGCAAATACCGGATTTCAGCTGCTTCGCTGCCCGGAAGCAGGATCACGCAGGAAGCCGTCCTTCTATCGCTCCGAGCGAATGGCGAGGGCGAAGCAGTATACCTCCTTTACGCCGTTTGCGAGAAGCACACGGGTACAGGCCTCCATGGTTGCCCCGGTGGTGAAGATATCGTCCACCAGAAGCACCCGCCGAAGGTCCGGCGGAATGACACCGGCATAAAAGGCTTCCGTCAGATTTTTCAGGCGTTCCGCCGCATTGAGCTCCTTCGATGCGGCGGTTTTTTTATTCCGAAAAAGTGCCCCCTCATAGACCGGCAGCTGAAGCTCCTGTCCCATTACCTCTGCCAGCACGGCCGCCTGATTGTAGCCGCGTTTCTGCCGGCGGCTTTTATGCACCGGAATCGGTACAATCGCGTCTGCCTCCATCCGGCGCAGACGGTCTCCGAGACGGCGCACCGCCTCCTTTCCGTAGTAATCCAGATACTCCCGAGCACCCATATACTTGATCCGGCTGATGGAGCGGGCTGCCGTATCATTGTAGCCAAGAAGCGCCACGCTGTGCCGAAACAGAAAGCGGTGCCGCCGGCAGTTTCCGCAGAGCTCTTCGTCCGCGCTCAGAATCTCCCGCCCGCAGATCTGACAGCTGGGCTCCGAGATAAAGTGAAGCTGCCGCTCACAGTCCGGACAGATTAATGCACCGCGCGGCATCACGATGTCCTCGCATACCGGGCAGCGGCGCGGAAACAGCACCGACAGCAGCTCCCGGGCGATCCGGTCTGTGCCGCCGTTTTTTGCTGTATGCTCTGCCGTCCTCGCGCCCTTTCCGCCATTCTCTGTGAAGGCCTCCGACGGCCCGGCGCCGGGAGCCTTCGTTTGTATCATTTTATGCGCCTCCATCGTTCACCTCCTGAAGACGTTCCGTAAGGGAGGAGTACCGCTTCGCCTCCGAAACATTATGCTGCATCTGTTCAAAAACCGACGGGCTCCCGACGAGGCAGACACAGGATTTCGCCCGCGTCACTGCCGTATAGAGGAGATTCCGGTTCATTAGCATCACCGGTCCCTGATACATCGGGATCACAACGGCCGGATACTCCGAGCCCTGGGACTTGTGGATCGTAATGGCATAGGCCAGCTCCAGGCTGTCGCAATCCTTGAAGCCATACTCCACATAACGGTCGTCGAAGCGGACCGTCAGATTCCGTGCAAAGCCGTTGATTTCCGTGATGATGCCGATGTCTCCGTTAAAGACACCCTCGCCCTTTTCCGACGGAATACCGTATTTTCCGCGGATTTCCCAGATGAGATTATAATCGTTCCGGATCTGCATCACCTTGTCGCCGACGCGGAACAATGTCCCGTTGATCTCCTTTTCTGTTTTCCGGCTGCTTTTCGGGTTGAGCTGCGCCTGCAGAAGCTGATTCAGCCGTTCGACGCCGAGCGCGCCCTTCCGCTGCGGCGTCATCACCTGTATCTCCAGCGGCTCGACGCCGAGATAGTTCGGCAGCTTATCCATTACGAGCGCTGCGATCGAGCGGAAGATCTGCTCCGGCGTCGAGCTTTTGATAAACAGAAAATCCCGGGAGCGCTTCGCCAGATCCACCGGCTCGCCTTCATTGATCTTATGGGCATTGACGACGATATCTGATGCTGCGGCCTGACGGAAAATGCGGTTAAGCCGAATCGTCTGAATCACGCCGGAGTGAATGATGTCCCGAAGGACATTGCCGGCGCCGACCGACGGCAGCTGATTGGCATCCCCGACCATGATGAGGCGGGTTCCCGGCCGAATGGCCTTCAGAAGCGCATTCATGAGGAAAAGATCCACCATGGACATTTCGTCAATGATCACGATGTCACATTCCAGCGGATTATTTTCATTTCGTTCAAAATGTCCGCGGGTCTGTGACGGTGCAGTCTCTCCTGTATGCCCATCCTCCTCCGGGCGGCCCTGGTATTCCAGCAGTCGGTGAATGGTGGAGGCCTGCCAGCCGGTGGCCTCGGACATACGTTTCGCAGCCCGGCCCGTCGGTGCCGCCAGCAGGATGGTTTTTCCTTCCTCTGAAAACATACGGAGTATTGTATTGATGGTGGTGGTTTTTCCGGTACCCGGGCCGCCGGTAATCACCATGAGACCGGTATCGGCCGCCGTCAGCACCGCCTGCCGCTGCAGCGGATCCAGCTCGATGCCCTCCCGCGCCGTGACCGCATCGAGCGCTGCTGCGCGCACCGGATCCGATCCGCCGCCCAGATGAACATTGAGTTCCTTCAGCATGGCTGCCGTCTGAAGCTCTGTAAAGTAGACATCGGCACGATATACACAGCTGTCCGGGTCCGCATGCTGTGCCGGTGCGCTGTCATATACCGGCACCTCCGTGCCGGCCGGTGCTTCCGCGGCGGCAGGGCCCTCCGGCACGTCCCCAGAAGGAACCGAAGCCGGAAGCTCTGAGGTTCCTTCCGCTCCGCCCTCGTTCTCCAGAAACTCCCCGATGCTGTGCGGGCGGCGCGTCTTTACTTTCACCCTTCCCTTCATCTGAAGCTCCAGAAGATGCTTTGAAAGATCCTGGATCGTGATGTTCAGGAGTGCCTCCACCGACGACCAGAGCTCCGGAAGCGGCAGATAGCAGTGACCGTTTCCTTCGGCCATGCCAAGAGCATACTGGATTCCGGACTCGATACGAAAGTCCGAATCCTCTGCAATGCCTGCATTTCGCGCAATCTCATCACAGGTACGGAAGCCGAGTCCCTCGATATCCTCTGCCAGGCGATAGGGGTTGTCCCGGACAATGTCATACATTTCATTGCCGTAATGCTGATAGATTTTGCCGGCCAGTCCGATGGAAATCCCGTATTTCTGCAGAAACATGACCGCATCCTGCATGTCATGCTTCGCACTGACCGAAGCGGCGATATCCATCGCCTTCTGCTTCGAAATGCCCTTGATGACAGCGAGCTTCTCCGGCTCCTCCTCAATGATCCGCATGGTATCATCGCCGAACTGCTTTACGATGCGCGAGGCCATGGCGGCACCGATGCCCTTGATCACACCGGAGCCGAGGTAGCGCTCCACCGCCTCCCGGGTTTTCGGCTCGATGACCTGATACCGATCAATGACGAACTGCTCTCCGTAGATCGCATGCGTGCTCTCATGACCGTCGGCCCTGATGTTCTCCCCGGCCTCCAGTCCCGGCACGGTTCCCACCAGCGTATAGGTCCGGCCCGCCATCACGCCCGCCATCACCGTATAGCCGGTGACCGGACTCCGGAAGATAATATGCTCAATGTAGCCTTCAAAATATTCCACGCGCTTCTCCTGTAGCTTCTCCTATAAAAAAAGGGCAGCCGAAAAAGGCCGCCCCCACCTATTCGTTTTTCCGTCCTGCCGTTCCTATGAAAATGCTGATTAAAGCGTTTCCCACGCCGGATTTGCGCTGCGTCGCAGCAAATTCCTTTGCAAATCCGTGCGATCCGCCGGAGGCTGCTATGGCAATGCTGAATTAATCAGCATTGCCATAGCTCAGTCCTCGTCCATATCCCCGCTTGCAAAGTCAATGAACTTGCCGGTACCGATGGCCACCGCCGTCAGCGGATCCTCCGCCAGCATGCAGTGAATGCCGGTCTTCTCCTGCACCAGCTTATCCAGGCCGTACAGCAGTGAGCCGCCGCCCGTCATGACAATGCCGCGCTCGTAGATGTCGGCGGCCAGCTCCGGCGGCGTACGCTCCAGTACATTGTGAACGGCATTGACGATCATCATGGCCGGCTCGAGGAGCGCATCCATGATTTCGTCCGAGCTCACAATGACGGTTTTCGGAAGTGCCGTCACCAGGTTCCGGCCGCGCACCTCCATGGTAACATTCTCCGGCCGCTTGCTGGCACAGCCGATATTGATCTTGATGTCCTCCGCCGTGCGCTCACCGATCAGCAGGTTATGCTTCTTCCGCATGTAGCGGAGAATCGCCTCATCAAAATCATCGCCGGCCACCTTGATGGACTCGGAAACCACCGGTCCGTCCAATGCAATCACCGCGATGTCCGAGGTGCCGCCGCCGATGTCAATGATCATATTGCCCTGGGGCTTACTGATGTCAATGCCGGCACCGATGGCTGCTGCCACCGGCTCCTCAATGATCGTCACCTCCCGGGCGCCTGCATGATAGGCCGCATCCTCCACGGCCTTTTTCTCCACCTCGGTTGCACCGCTCGGAATGCATACCGAAATCCGCGGCTTCCGAAGCGTCCGCTTGCCCACGGCCTTATTAATGAAGTACTTCAGCATCTTCTCTGTCAGCGTGTAATCCGAAATAACGCCCTGCCGAAGCGGACGGACGGCTGAAATATTCTCCGGAGTGCGTCCCAGCATGAGACGCGCATCCTCTCCATATGCTAATACTGTATTGGTGTCCCGGTTTACGGCCACCACGGACGGCTCCTTCAGGACCACGCCGCGTCCCTTGATATATATAAGGATGCTGGACGTCCCCAGATCGATGCCGATATCGTTTGAAATCAATGAAAACATGTATCTCTCCTGCAATGCTGCGATATTCTCTTTTAGGGAAACGGTGATTAAAGCGTTTCCCTCGCCGGATTTGCGCTGCAACGCAGCAAATTCTTTTGCAAATCCGTGCGATCCGCCGGAGGCTCTAAGGAAATGCTGATTTAATCAGTATTTTCTTAGTATAATCGATGGAATCCTGTTTTTAAAGTCGGAATTGCAGAGTTCTCGCCCTTGTTTTACATAGGTTCTGCGTGCGTTTGAAAACAGCTTTATTTCAAACTGCTGCAGAAAGACCCCGCCGAAGCTGCTGCGCTTCGACGGGGTCTTTTTTGTGCTTTTATGTCAAGAACCGAGCAAAGGGGAAGACTCAGTTCCTATGAAATATATATAAACGGGCATGCAGGAGATCAGGCTGGGGTTGTTGCCTGCCTCGTCCTCGGGCCTTCTGATCATGAACGCCGGAAGCACGACCGTTATCCTAAGGGGGGCTCCGGAGCCTTTGACAGCTCCGGAGTATGAGTATGAAAAGCGTTTCTTAGTTACATCTCTGTAACTGTCTTATATGATACCTGACACTTGTGACTGAAATATGTCCCGCGGCTAAAAGAAGTCTAAAAATTATAAACAAAGTCTTAACTGAAGCGAAAGGAATATTTACGGACACAAACACTTCGAGGCTTCAGACCGCCGTCAGCCCATAGTCCGCGGCCAGCTTCTCCCAGGCCGGGACAGAGCGCTCAATCATCGCATAGTCCACACAGTAGGCAAGCCGTACATAGCCCGGCAGGCCGAAGCCGTCGCACGGCACGATGATGATATGAAGCTTCTCTGCGGCCGCTGCAAAGTCTGCCGCCGATCCCTCCGGCGACTTCACCAGCATATAGAAGGCACCGTCCGGATGCACGCATTCAAAGCCGAGCTTCTTCAGTGTTTCATAGAGGAGCTTCCGATTCCGGTCATAAAACGGAACATTGGCCTTGACCGAAAGACAGTCCTTGATGACGAGCTGCAGAAGGGACGGTGCATTGACGAAGCCGAGGCAGCGGTTTGCAATAGTCAGAGCCTGGATCATCATGTCATGATCCGCTGCAGCCCGTCCAAGCGCCATATAGCCGATGCGCTCGCCCGGCAGGGACAGCGTTTTACTGAAGCTGTAGAGGAAGATGGCATTCGGGATGATGGCCGGAATGTACGGAACCGTACGGCCGTCATAGACCAGCTCGCGGTACGGCTCATCACAGATCACATAAATCGGATGGCCGAGCTCCCGCTCCTTCCGCTCCAGCATCGCGCCCAGCCTCCGGATGGTTTCCTCGGTATAGACTGCACCGGACGGATTGTTTGGATTGTTGACGATCAGGGCCTTCGTACGCTCATGAATGAGGGCCTCGGCCGCATCAATGTCCAGCTGAAAATGCTTTGTATCCGGCGGAACGACGGTCAGTGTGCCGCCGAAATTGGACGCATAGCTCCGATACTCCGTAAAGAACGGTGCGAAGGTCAGCACCTCATCGCCCGGATCCAGCAGTGTCCGAAGCACATCATTTAAACCGCCGGCCGCGCCAACCGTCATAATGATATCGCCTTCATCATAGGACATTCCATGGAGCTGATTCAAATGCTCCGCGACTGCACGCCGCACCTCCGGATAGCCTGCATTGGCCATATAGCCGTGCACATAGTTCGGCGCCTCGTTCTCTGCAATGCGCACGATGGAGGTCTTTACCTCCTCCGGCACCGGTGACGCCGGGTTGCCGAGACTGAAATCATATACGTTTTCTCTGCCGTAGCGGACAGCAAGCTCCTGCCCGAGCTCAAACATTTTTCGAATGGCGGAATTTCCGGCCACCAGCTGCTGCATCGTTTTTGATAATGCCATGTGATCCTCCTCTTTCCGGTCTCTTCCGGACATATGCTGCTATTGTACTCCCATCACGGCAACAATAAAATTATTTTTGTAATTGTTCAGCACCACCGAAAAAAGCTATAACATGTTGAACCGAGCTTGCTCGGCGAAGTATTTTTCAGCTTTTCAGCGATGCGGTGCTAAACATTTGCCGACTTCTCATCCTCCAACCGCGCTTCCATCTTCTCGAAGCTTTCACGATAGCGATGGGAGGACGCGCGAAGCTGCTCCAGGGTCTCGGCCGCTTCCCTGTGCCGGCCGTGATGTCCGGCGGTCGGGTTATTCCGAAGCGTATTGCCGACCCACCAGCTCATGCGGCCGGTCTCGGCCGTACCGCCGTCCTCGAGGATGGCAAGACGCTCCTCCATGCGCCGGCGCTTCTCTTCCATACGATGCTTCCGGAGCTCCAGGCTCCACTGCACGGCCGACTTGCCCGCACTGCCGACGCTCCGGCCGGCCTGCATGCCGGTTTCGGCCACGCCCCGTGCCGCGTGGGCGCTGCTTTCGGCAAGGCTCCTGGCCGCCTGACCGCTGCTTTCTGCCAGATTCTTGGCGGCCTGTGCACTGCTCTCCGCGAGATTCCGCGCGGCCTGCGCGCTGCTCTCCGCCCATGCCCGGGCCGTCTGTGCCGTTCCCTCCGAAACGGCCCTGGCCGCGGCCAGCTTCCCTTCATTCTCCGCGATGGCCTTCACGCCGGAAACATTGGCACTCACCGTATCCTGCAGCTCTTCTATGCGCGTACGCGCATCCGCGATGCTCAGCTTCAGCTGCTGAATCTCCGCCGAGTTCTCTGCAAGCCGTTCAAGCCGCTTCCGGATATCGAGGGCGCCCATGACGGA
The DNA here is from genome assembly GCA_963650995.1 of Succinatimonas sp. CAG:777. Classification (GTDB taxonomy): domain Bacteria; phylum Bacillota; class Clostridia; order Lachnospirales; family Lachnospiraceae; genus Oribacterium. The sequence goes on from CAVJMS010000005.1 coordinate 77,864, forward strand.
GAAAATCAAATCTTCAATGAAGAGTGTATACAGCATGGTGACCACGATGGTATAGCCGATCGGTGTCCAGGAGACCGTCAGTTCCGCTACATGCGGATGCAGAAAATGCACGAAGAAAAGTGCCATGAAGCCCCAGCCGACGGAAGCATATACGCAGATGTAGCCATGCCAGTTCAGTGGATTCCGGCTGTAGTCCCACCAGCGCATGCGGAAGATATGATACAAAAGCGGACCGGTGATCAGCTCAAGCGAGGTGCCGACCAGCATGCCCATCAGAAAGGTGGTGACGAGATGCTCCCGGTACGGCCATGCAAACATGAGAAAAAGTGTGCTGCCGGCACCGTAGATCGGAAGCCACGGGCCATGGCAGAAGCCGCGGTTCATAAGCCGCATCGACTTGAGCGAGCAGTACACGGACTCGAAGCACCAGCCGAAGATGCAATAGAACATAAAGAACCATGCCCACTGAAGCAATGTATAATTTCGGAAGACCCGCAGGCCCTGATCAAAAAACCACATAGGCTCTCCTCCTGTAATCATGATGCCGGAGCTTCCGCCCCTCCGTCGCCGATGACCGGCTTTTTCTGAAAAAGGCGCATAGCACCACATCGCTGCATCGCTTTGCGATGCGCGATGTGCTAAACAATCACAATATCCGCCGCAGAAAACGAAGCTCCCAAACAGAAAGCAGCTGCGTAATGCAGATCGACAAAAGAATCAAAAACAGCACATGCAGATGATTCTCCGGCCCCGGTGCAGTAATGAAGCCGCTCGCCAGCAGAAGGTCTCGGATCGGACGATGCAGCAGATAGATCTGCAGTGTCCGCTGCCCGGCATTTGTAAGAAACGGGATCCGTCGGTCCGGCACCAGCGCAAGCAGCGCAAGGCTCATCCAGCCGGCAATCAGAAACCACAGAAGGCGGATCAGCCAGAGACACTCGCAGAGAAGCCCCGGAAAAGCTTCCGGATGCTGCTCCGGATGAAAGCGGATGTACCAGGCGCCGTATACCACCTTCTGATACGGAAGCAGATGATCATAGCACTGCGTTCCGACGAAAAGGAAGCAAAGCATGCCGAGGAAAATGAGTACGCTGCGCCCAACTGCATGGTCCTTCAGAAATCGCAGAAGCCGCTCCGGTCCGAGAAAGAAGCCGGCAAAGAAAAACGGGGCAAATGCAATCACCCGGTCCAACGCCAGAAAATCGCCCAGCCCGTCGAGATAGCCGCCGGCCAGGGACATGACGGTAAGAAGCAGCAACACCGGCACCGCATACGGAATACCGCCCGGCAGCTGCCGCCCCTTATAGAAATCAAAAAAAGGGATCAGGAGATACCAGAGAAGAAGTGCCAGAAGGTACCAGGGTGCACCGGAGGTATGAAGAAAATCCGGAAAACGCGTCGTGCGTCCGTAGGCCGGAATTTCTGTAAAAAACAGTACAAGCTGAAACAGCAGATACAGTAGGAGCATCCCCCGCCAGCGTCTCCAGCGGAAGCCGCCCGGTGTCTGTGGCATGCGGACAGTTCTTTTCGTTTCTCTCCGCCGACGGCTTCTCATCCGGCGGCGCCCTTCGTCCGGTTTTTCTTCCGGCGGCCGTATATAGATGTTCTGCGACAGCAGGCCGGAAAGAAAGACGAAGGCCGGCATATGAAAGGCATAAATGCAGAAAAAGAAATTGGTGACGGCCCGGGTCGTTCCCTGAATCGGGAGCAGCATATGGCCGATCACCACCAGCGTAATCAGGATCCCCTTTACATTATCCAGCTTCAGACTGCGTTCCTTCAAAAAAATACCTCATAAAGAAAGATGACTGCCGCAGCAGCGGCAGTCATGAAAAATCACAATAATGTCTTACTTAAACAGCGGATCCAGTGCAGCAGCCAGCTTCTCCTTCTCAGCCTCCGCCTCTGCGAGGTCCTTGCCGAGGGTTGTATAGTAGGCCTTGATCTTCGGCTCAGTGCCGGACGGACGAACAACCACCGTCGCACCGTCCTCCAGTGAATAGATCAGAACATTGGCCGCCGGAAGACCGGTCTCCTCCGGCTTCGTGTAATCCATCACCTTCACAACCTTCTTGCCTGCGAACTCCGTCGGCGGGGTGGTGCGAAGACCGGACATGATGCCGGCCATCTTATCCATACCGCTGAGGCCCGGGAACTCAAAGGAATCCACCTTGTTGAGATAACGGCCGTACTCCTTGTAGATCTCCTCCAGACGCTGCTTGATGGAGGAACCGATGGAACGGTAATACGCCGCCATCTCACAGATCAGCATGGAGCCGATTACGGCGTCCTTATCACGCACATACGGGCCGGCCAGATAGCCGTAGGACTCCTCAAAGCCGAAGATGAAGCGGTCCACCTCACCGTTTGCCTCGAGCTGTGCAATCTGATCGCCTATCCACTTAAAGCCCGTCAGCGTTTCCCGAAGCTCCACGCCGTAATGCGCTGCCACGGCATTGGCCAGCGGTGTCGATACGATGGACTTCACCGCCACCGGCTTCTCCGGCATCGTGCCCTGCTCGATGCGGCCGGCACAGATGTAGTCGAGAAGCAGCACGCCCATTTCATTTCCGCTGACAAGCTCATAGGAGCCGTCCGGACACTTCATGGCGATGCCGACACGATCCGCGTCCGGATCCGTCGCCAGCATCAGATCGGCGCCGGTCTTCTCGGCGAGCTCCAGGCCCTTCTTAAGTGCATCCAGAATCTCCGGATTCGGATACGAGCAGGTTGTAAAGTAGCCGTTCGGATACTCCTGCTCCGGCACGATGGTGATATCGTGAATACCGATGTCATTAAGTACGCGGGTTACCGGCACGAGTCCCGTGCCGTTCAGCGGAGAATATACCAGCTTAAGACCGGAGGTCGCTGCAATGCCCGGACGGATCTGCCGTGCTTCAATGGCCTCATAAAGCGCATTCTTGCAGTCATCCTCCACGAACTCGATCAGGCCCTTGTTGACGCCCTCTGCAAAGCTCATATACTTCGCACCGGTGAGCACATCGGTCTTCTGAATCTGCTGATATACGATATCCGCGGCCTCGTCCGTCATCTGGCAGCCGTCCGGTCCGTAGGCCTTGTAGCCGTTGTACTTCGCCGGATTATGCGATGCCGTCACCATGATGCCGGCATTGCAGCGATAATAGCGGGTTGCAAAGGACAGTGCCGGTACCGGCATCAGCTCATCGTAGATGCGCACATGGATGCCGTTGGCTGCCAGAACGCCGGCTGCGTCCCGGGCGAAGTTCCATCCCTTGAGGCGGGAATCATAGCTGATGGCCACCGTCTGCGTGCCGCCCTGGGTCTTCACCCAATCGGCCACGCCCTGCGTTGCCTGCCGAACCACCCAGATATTCATCCGGTTGGTGCCGGCGCCCAATGTGCCGCGGAGACCGGCCGTTCCGAACTTCAGTGCCACGGCGAAGCGCTCCTTGATCGCATCCTCGTCGCCTTTAATGTTCTGAAGCTCGGTCTTCAGATCCACGTCCTGAAGCTCTGCCTGAAGCCAACGCTCATATTCATCCTGATACATTTTAAGGTCCTCCCTCTCTGACTTTTTACTACCCTTAAATATACCAAGTTTGGCCCCGCGCATCAAGGCATCCGGGCATGTTCACGGGCAGATTCGAGAAGAAATTCCCTCGTATTCCGGGACGGCTTCTCCAGCACCTCAGACATCAGAAGCTGAAGGATGCGTCCGAGCTTCGGCCCCTTCGGAATCCCCAGCTCCAGCAGGTCCTGTCCGCTGATCCGGAGGCTCTTAAGGTCAATGCAGTCGCCCGCCGCGCGGATGGCTTTCACCTCCGCCTGAAGAAACCGAAGCTTCGAAATGCGCTCTGCCGATGCTTCATCTGACGTCTGCGCAGCATCCGTGGAAAGCCCTTCCGGAGAAGACAGCTTCTCGCCGGAGCCTTCCTCCGCCTCCATAGCGACGGCGTCCGTAAGGCACAGCGCAGCCTGCAGGAAATTCACATAGAGCTCGAAGCCATATTCCGAAAGCTTCTTCCGGATCTCATAACGGGAGTCCGGCAATTCCCCGGACATCAGCTTCGCAACCGCCGCTGCCTGCGCGGTGACCGCATTGTCCATCTTGAGCTCCCGAAGGATACAGCGGGCATCCTCCGGAACGGTTCGAAGGAAGGTGCCCCAGCGGACATATTTCTCATGCGGAAGTCCGGCCGGCATCCATGCCGCACGGGCCTTACTGAAATGCGGGCTGACATACAGATCGAGTCCGCTCTCAAATACAAGTCCGATGCGCTCCGGATGCGCGGACATCAGAAGCTTCGTAAGCTCTGCATTGATCCGCTCCTTCGAAACCATCTGAAGGCGCGGTGCAAGCTGCTGCACCGCCGCCCAGGTCGCCGGATCGATCTCAAAGTCCAGCTGTGCGGAAAAGCGAAGCGCCCGAAGCATACGAAGTGCATCCTCCGTAAAACGCTTCTCCGGATCTCCGACAGCACGGATCCGGCGCTTTTCAAGATCCTCCAGGCCCCCGAAGTCATCCACAACGCCGCTCCGCTCATTGACTGCCATCGCATTGATGGTGAAGTCCCGGCGTGCCAGGTCCTCGTGAAGCGACGGTGTAAAAATCACCTCACTCGGGTGACGGCTGTCGAGGTACGCCCCGTCGATCCGGTAGGTCGTCACCTCGTAGCCCTCCCAGCGGGAAACGGCAGCATGCGGCTGTCCGCCGCTTCGGAATTCCCCATCCTTCGCGGAAGAGAGCGCTGCTGTCCGCTCTGCCGGCATCAGCACGGTTACCGTGCCGTGCTGAATGCCGGTATCGATGGTGCGCTTAAACAGGGCCTTCACTTCCTTCGGACGGGCACTCGTCGTGATATCCCAGTCCTCGGGCGTACGGCCGAGCAGACCGTCCCGCACACAGCCGCCGACGGCATAGGCTTCAAAGCCGGCCTGCTCCAGCCGTTCAATGATGTATTTTACATGTCCCGGTAATGCAAGCATCTTAATATGCACGTCCCCAGTATACCATCTTCTTCGCCGGCTGACCGCAGACAACGCACTTGTCCGAAATCTGCTCCTGTGCAAACGGGATGCAGCGGGAGGTAATGCCGGACATTTCCTTCAGCTTATCCTCACACTCACGGCAGCCGCACCACATAGCCTTTACGAAGCCGCGCTTGGTGTTTACGATCTCCACAAGCTCATCCATGTTGAGGGCGCTGCTGGTATGCTCCTCGAGGAAGGTCTTCGCACGGTCGTACATATCCTGCTGGATCTGCTCCAGCAGCCGGCCTGTCTCTTCCGTCAGCTCATCAAAGGAAACCTGCAGCTTCTCGCGGGTATCGCGGCGCACCAGTACGGCATGACCGGCCTCGATATCCTTCGGGCCCACCTCGATACGGAGCGGAATGCCGCGCACCTCACAGTCGGCAAACTTGAAGCCCGGCGACTTGTCGCCGTCGTCTACCTTGACACGGAAGCCGGACTGAAGAAGCCGATCCCGCAGTGCATAGGCCTTCTCCAGAACGCCCTCCTTCTTCTGCTGGATCGGAACGATGCAGATCTGCGTCGGTGCGATTCTCGGCGGCAGCTTGAGGCCGGAATCATCGCCGTGTACCATGATGATGGCACCGATCATACGGGTCGTCATGCCCCATGAAGTCTCATAGACCGGCTTCCGCTGATTGTCCTTGTCCAGGAACTGTACCTCAAAGGCCTTTGCAAAGTCGGAGCCGAAATTGTGGGAGGTGCCGCACTGCAGCGCCTGGCCGTCGTGCATGAGGGCTTCAATCGTATAGGTTGCAACTGCACCGGCAAACTTCTCCTTCTCGGTCTTCAGGCCCTTGACCACCGGGATCGCCAGCACATTCTCTGCCACATCGGCATAGATCTCCAGCATCTGCTTCGTTCTCTCCTCGGCCTCCTCCGCGGTGGCATGCACCGTATGGCCCTCCTGCCAGAGGAATTCACGGGTTCTCAGGAACGGACGGGTCGTCTTTTCCCAGCGAACCACGGATACCCACTGATTGAGCAGCTGCGGAAGATCTCGGTAGGACTTGACCACCTTGGAAAAATAATCACAGAACAGGGTCTCGGAGGTCGGACGAACACAAAGGCGCTCCTCCAGCTTCTTCTGACCGCCCTCGGTCACCCAGGCCACCTCCGGTGCGAAGCCCTCGACATGATCCTTTTCCTTCTGAAGAAGCGACTCCGGAATCAGCATCGGCATCGCCACATTTTCAACGCCGGATGCCTTGAAGCGCTGATCCAGCTCATGCATGATATTTTCCCAGATTGCATAGCCCGCCGGACGAATGACCATGAAGCCCTTCACGGAAGAATAGTCTGTCAGCTCTGCCTTCTTTACTACGTCGGTGTACCACTGAGCAAAATCCTCCCCCATAGGAGTGATCTGCTCGACCAGTTTCTTATCTGCCATATTATAGCCTTTCTTTTTCTGATGCCGAGGCCTCCCCGCACTTCCTTCGTGCCTTGCCTCCGCAGATTTTTAGCTCATTTATTGTATCATGCTCCCGCGGATTTACAAGCAGAAAGGCCGGAGGACATGCCTCCGGCCCTTCTGCAGCGCGCCGTCCCCAAAGGGCTTCCGCGTTCTGCAGCAAAACTGTTGTAAGGGAAACGCTGATTAAAGCGTTTCCTTAGATTCTGCCTGCCTCCCAGGCAAGGCATCAATACTGCTTCAGATGAATGGCAAAGCCTGCAATCTGCTTCTCCAGATAGATGAAGAGCAGTGTTCCGTCCGGATTGTACTTCGCCGTCTCCTTCTTGAGACCCATGCCGCGCTTCTCAAAGAACGCTGCCGCTGCATCGACATCGTGTGCGCCGATGGCGATATGGCCCTTCTCGCCCGGGCCGTTCTTCTTCATGATCTCAATCAGATCCGAAGAGAAAATGGAGCTGTTGCCCACTCTCGGAAGGAAGCCCATCAGGGTCTGGAACTCGTCTGCGATCTTCATCGCATCCTCATCTCCCTCTGCATTGATACCTACATGCAGTACGCAAAGTCCGAACTCCTTCACTGCATCAAAATCCTTTGACATCTGATCTGCCATTTTTGTTTCCTCCTTTTTTCATTCCTCTTTAATCCAGCGGGTAGATTTCCCGCAGAAATTCCATCTGTGCACCCATATTTTCCAGGAGCGCATCCAGCACCGTGATCGCCACCATACACTCGACGACAACATTGGCCCGCTCCACCACCGTCGGGTCATGCCGGCCCTTGATCTCGATGCTAATGTTGTCGCCCTCCTCGTTGGCGGTTTCCTGCGGACGTGCGATGGACGGCGTCGGCTTAAAATACGCCCGGAGCACGATCTCTGCCCCGTCTGACATGCCGCCGAGGATGCCGCCGGCATGATTCGTCTTCACGCGGAAGACCTCCTCCAGGCCGTCCAGCTCACCGCTCTCGAGAAGCGCCTGATACTGCTCCTCCGTGAGCGGCGCCTCGTCATGCAGCGCACGGGCACGGTTCACGTCCTCGAGACTCGGCTGATGCTCATAGTCCTCATCCTCCTCGTCCACCTCAGCCGGCGCAATCGGAACCGCCACGGCCTCAAAGCCGTCATTGTTTTCGGAGCCGAGGGCCCGGGCTGCCTTCGTGCCGTCGCCGATCTCCACCGCCTTGACCGCACCGATGGACATGACAGCCTGTGCAAGGCGGGCATCCAGTTTATCAAACACCGGTTCGCCAATACCGGTCGGCATGTTATTAACGAAGCAGGTGACCACACCGCCGGCGCTGTCTTTCTCCTCACGGAGCTCCAGAATGCGCTGATCCGCCGCCTCCCGGCCTGCCGGGGTCGTGACATCCATGCCGGCCAGCTCCGTCACCTCCGCATCCACCGTGATGCCGAGCTCCGAAAGCACCTTCGCTGCCACGGCGCCGCCGGCCACCCGGGCCAGCGTCTCCCGGCCGCTGGAGCGTCCGCCGCCGCGGTAATCCCGGAAGCCGTACTTTTCGTAAAAGCCGTAGTCCGCATGTCCCGGCCGGAACACGTGGGCAATGTCGGAATAGTCGCGGCTCTTCTGGTCACTGTTCCGAACCATGATCGCGATCGGCGTACCGGTGGTCCGGCCCTCAAACACGCCGGAGAGAATCTCGATCCGGTCATCCTCCTTCCGCTGAGTTGTTTTCAGATTCTGTCCCGGCTTCCGCCGGTCCATATAGGGCTGTATGTCCTGCTCCGACAGCGGAAGTCCGGCCGGACAGCCATCGATCACGACGCCGAGCGCCGGTCCGTGGGACTCGCCGAAGGTCGTAATGCGAAAGAGTTTTCCAAATGTATTGCCTGCCATAGATGTACGTCTCCGCTTATTTCAGTTTCTTCCCGACGGCAGCTTCACCATGCAGATGCAGTTCGGCTCGCTCACCTCGATCGTGCGGGCGCTCATCACCAGCATGCCGGTTGCATAATCAATCGAGAAGAAGGTGATGGTGCCGGATTCATTATTTGCCACAGCAATGTGCTTCTCATCCGGGAAAATGCAGAAATCCTTCGGATAAACACCGGAAATCGGAAGCGAGCTCTTCAGTGTCAGAAGACCGGTCTCGACGTCACGCTCGTACATCGTCACCGTATCGATGCCTGCATTGGACACGAAGAGATGCTTCGCCTCCTTATCCGGCGAAAAACGCATCTGGCAGGCGGCGATCAGCGGATTCATGGACTGATCTGTATGGGTCGAAATAGTCTGAATCTTCTCCAGATTGATATCATTCGGACGCTTCCCCTCGGTGAAGCGGAAAACATCGACGACATTCTTCACCTCATACATAAGGTAAAGAAACTTGCGGTCCGGTGAAAAGCGGAAATGCCGCGGTGCAGACTGAAGCTCGCAGCGGATGGTATCGATCTGCCGCATCTTGCCGTCCGTCTTGTCGAAGCGGAAGATCCGTACCTGATCAATGCCGAGATCCGCCACCAGAATGTACTTCTGATCGTCGGTCATGCGGGAGCAGGAAACATGCGGCCGGAAGGTACGCTCTGCCACCGAGCCGATGCCCTTGTCAAATACGCCGTCAATGATCGGGCCGACGGAGCCGTCCGGCTCCAGCTTAAGCAGCGTAGCCTTGCCGTCATGATAGCCGGATACCATCAAATACTGATCATACTGATCAATGGCCAGATGGCAGCCGCGCATGCCGCGGATGTTCCGCATGTTCAGCTTCTGCAATGCGCCGTTCTCCAGAATGCGGAAGGATACCACGCCCTCATCCGCGATGGAATACAGCGTACGCTGATCTCTCGATGCCACCAGATAGGAGGAGTTGTTCACCGGAATCTCCGTGCGCTTCGTAAATGTTCCCTTTTCCGGATCCACATCGCAGACGGTGATGCCCTTTGCATCGCCTCTGTAGCTGTAGGATCCGATATACGCCATATATTTGTCCTTGCTCATACTCTGCCTTTCCAGACGCCCCTTTTTCGGGTACACTGTCTGTTCGATCACTGCTGCCATAAGTCGGAGGCCCGCTTCGATGCGCTCCGCATCCGGTTCCCGGACTCTTGAATCTCGTGCCCTATATTCTAGCACAATTTAAAGCATTGTTACAATGCTGACAAACAGGATCCTTCATGTCTTTCGCTGCCGGCTCCTCCGGAAACAAAAGTCCCCCGGAAGTCTTCAGGAGGTGAACTTCCGGGGGATCTCAGCCGCAGTATATCGTGCGAGATATATGTGTGATCGGTGTTTACGCACCGGAACACATTTTGTGTCTGGCCAGAATGGCCTTCTGTGTATCATCGAGCTTACTCTCTGCTTCCTGCAGATCCAGCTCATGATGTCCTACATGATCGCAGCCCTGCTGTGCATAGCTGCAGAAGGCGCAGGACCCGTGCTTCTCAACCGAACGATGAAGACTTCGAAGAATCAGAAGGACGATGACAAGCAAAGCGCCGCCTACAATAAGATTTCCCATTTCTTCTCCTTTCCTTCCCGCTCACCGGCCTGCCGGCCGAAGCATTGGACTGCATCCTAGGATATGGGGGCCGAAGCCCCTGCTCCTTTATTTCTGTGCCTTCGCGGCAACCTGATCAAAGCGATCCGAAAGCTCGGTCGACTCATGATACGGACGAACCAGCGCCCAGACAGCCAGGACAACCAGCGCGATGGCTGCAACAGTGAAGATACCAAAGTGTGCTTCGCCGGTGAAGAGTCCGCCGATCTGATAGATCACGGTGCCTACGCAATACGCGAGGCCGCACTCCCAGCCGATGGCTCTCCAGGTCCACTTGGCATTGTTCATCTCACGACGGATGGCACCCATCGCTGCGAAGCACGGAGCGCAGAGCAGGTTGAAGGCCAGGAAGCTGTAGCCGGCAGCAGCTCCGGAGTAGTTTGCACGTACGAGATCCCAGATCTGGTCACCTGCCTCGGCAAGCTCCTCTGCACCATCATAATGGAAGAGAACGCCGAAGGTGCCGACCACATTCTCCTTTGCAACGAGACCGGTAACAGCAGCAACCGCGGACTTCCAATCCGGCCAGCCGAGCGGTGTAAACAGCCATGCAATGGCATTTCCGAGCATTGCAAGGATGGAGTTGTCCATATCCACCATGCCGAACTGTCCGTCCTGGACACCGAAATTGGAGGTGAACCAGACAACGATGGTGGAGAGAAGGATGATGGAGCCGGCCTTCTTTACGAAGGAAGATCCTCTCTCATACATGGACTTCAGAATATCGATCGGTCTCGGAAGGTGGTAAGCCGGAAGCTCCATAACGAACGGCGCCGGATCACCCTCAAACCATTTCGTCTTCTTCAGAATAATGCCGGAGAAGATGATGGCTGCAATGCCGAGGAAGTAAGCGGACGGTGCCACCCAGGATGCACCGCCGAAAACCGCACCTGCAAGCAGTGCAATGATCGGAAGCTTTGCAGAGCACGGAATGAAGGTGGTCGTCATGATGGTCATACGGCGGTCACGCTCATTCTCGATGGTTCTGGAGGCCATGACACCCGGAACACCGCAGCCCGTACCGATCAGCATCGGAATGAAGGACTTTCCGGAAAGACCGAAGCGGCGGAAGATACGATCCAGGATGAAGGCAATTCTGGCCATGTATCCGCAGCCCTCCAGGAAGGCCAGGAAGAAGAACAGCACCAGCATCTGCGGCAGGAAGCCGAGTACGGCACCGATACCTGCCACAATACCGTCCTGTACAAGACCGGTCAGTACCTCGCCGGTACCCAGTGCACCGAGAATCATATCAAAGAGTCCCGGAATCGACGGAAGCTCGAACAGTCCGAAGAAGGACCATGGATCGGAGCCGAACAGCACATCATTGACCCAGTCGGTGCCCATGGTACCGACGGTCGAGATGGAAATGTAGTATACAAGCCACATCACCGCCACGAAGATCGGCAGCGCCAGAATACGGTTGGTGACAATGCTGTCGATGCGGTCGGATACGGACATCTGGCCGGCATGCTTCTTCGTATATGCAGCTGCGATCATGCCCTGAATGTAGGTATACCGCTCGTTGGTGATGATGGACTCGGCATCGTCATCCTCGGCTGCCTCGACCGGCTTGATGATGGACTCTACGTCTACGTTTTTGCCGTCGCCGTTCATCTCAACACGGATCTTGTCGTCGCGCTCGAAAAGCTTGACGGCAAAGAAGCGCCGTTCGCCCTCCGGTACATACGGTGTGATCTTCTCCTCGATCTGGAGAATGGCATTCATGACGCTGTCGGAGAACTTATGAACCACCTCGGCCGATCCGGTCTGTGCCTCATGAATGGCAAGCTCAGTGGCCTCCTTGATGCCGGTTCCGTTCAATGCGGAAATCTTGACCGCCTTGCAGCCGAGATACTTCTCGATCTGGTCCAGACGGATCTCATCGCCGTTCTTCTCAACCACATCCATCATGTTGACGGCCATCACAACCGGGATGCCCAGCTCCTTCAGCTGTGTGGTCAGATAGAGGTTACGCTCCAGATTGGTGCCGTCTACGATGTTCAGAATGGCATCCGGCCGATTGTTGATCAGATAATTTCTGGCAACGACCTCCTCCAGTGTATACGGAGAAAGCGAATAAATGCCCGGAAGATCGGCGATGGTCACATCGCTGTGGCCCTTGAGCTTTCCTTCCTTCTTCTCCACCGTTACGCCCGGCCAGTTGCCGACATACTGATTGGAGCCGGTCAGCTGGTTGAACAATGTTGTTTTTCCGCAGTTCGGATTACCTGCGAGTGCAATTGTGATTGCCATTGTATATTCTCCTCTTTATAGATCTCGTTTCATGTGCGCCCCGGGCGTATATGTCGGATGTACGGTTTCATCCGAAGACACGTCCGTCTGCATTCAGGCCTTGCTCTCCACCTGCACCATCTCGGCATCATTCTTTCGTACCGACAGCTCATAGCCGCGAACGGTAATCTCAATCGGATCTCCGAACGGAGCTGCCTTTCTTACATGAAGCGTCGTACCCTTCGTGATGCCCATGTCCATGATTCTGCGCTTGATCGCACCCTCACCGGTGATCTTTACAACAACGCAATCCTCGCCCGGCTGAACTTCTCTTAAAGTCTTCAACTCTTTTCCCTCCTGTTCTATGCATAAAGCGCAGCATGCTGCGTCTTATGAGCTGTATATCCATGACAGCGCCGCCTATGGCTTAAGCGCTGATCATCACCTTGCGGGCCATGGTCTCATCGAGTGCAAGTCTTGATTCCTTGACCTGTACGATCAGATTGCCGTGGTTGCAGGAAACAACCTTCACCTTTCCGCCGACATAAAATCCCAATGACTCAAGGAAATGCTGTGTTTTATCATTTCCGGCAATACGCTGAATCTCGTATTCCTCTCCCTGTGCTCCCATAGATAATGGCATCCTCGTACCTCCTTACCTGCGCCGGGCACCGCTTTTTCCATACAAAAAGCATTAGCCCAAGCTAACTTTATAGTAAGTTAGCACTAACCTTTTTTTAAGTCAATAGCTTTCGAAAAATTTATTAGCAGTGCCTAACTTCCCGGCAGCTTTGACGGCAAGACCGCGGCCCGCAGGAAGAGGCTGCCCGGAGTCAGGACGGCGCGTCCGGAAAAATCAGAAAACCGACCTCAAGAAGCACTACGGCTCCTTGAGGTCGGTTTTGAATTTTTCAACGGACGCTCCGTATTCCTCCGGGCAGCCGTCTTTGCGGGTCTCAGCCGGCAAACGATGATACCTTCGGCAGCTGTTTAGGGAAACGCAGATTTAATCCGCATTTCCTTAGATCCGCTTCTGCGGCAGTGTCTGCACGAAATTCTGAATGGTCTGCAGCTTCTGATATTCCGGGCTTTCCAGTACACCCGGCAGCTCCAGATAGTGCTCCCGCAGCTTTGCAAAGGTTTCCGGACTCAGTACATGCTCAATCCGGCAGGCATCCTGACCGGCTGTATAGGCACTTACGCCCAGCCTGACCAGTATATCGGTAAGCACAACATGCTTTTCATAGGTTGCTTTTGCAGCTGCCATTCCCGCCTCCGTCAGCGCGATATAGCCGTTTCCGTCCACCGTAATCATGCCCTCCTCCCGGAGATGTTTCATTGCAACCGATACCGACGGCTTGGAAAATCCAAGTAAATTTGCAACATCGATGGAACGCACCACCTGCTGGTTCATGGCCAGCATCAGGATACTCTCGAGATAATTCTCTGAGGATTCATGTGTCTCATAAGCACTCATGGAAACACTCCTTTTCATGAAAGTCTTTTCCTAAGTATAGCACAGAAACCTGCTCAGTGCCTCCGCCTGCCGAACAATCCCTTCAGCCGTTCTGCAAAATGCCGCGGCTCCCGGGCCGGAGCCGCCGGGGTATGCATGGAGGTATGCAGGAACGCATCCTGCGAATCGTACGGCTCGGCACTGTGCTTTCGGCAGCAGCTGCCATCCGGCAGGACGAGGCCGGCCTTTGCGGTATCGCGGAGCTGGGCCTCAAGAATCCACTGAAGCTGACGCCGGAGCTCCGGATCGTATACCGGGCAGGCGATCTCCACCCGGCGGTTCAGGTTGCGGGTCATGAGATCCGAAGACGCAATGTACATATCGGCTGCATTGCCCCGCCCGAACTGATAGATGCGGGCATGCTCCAGGAAGCGTCCGACAATGCTGGTAACGTGCACGTTTTCGGTTTCGCCCTCCACGCCCGGCAGAATACAGCAGATGCCGCGGATGATGAGCTGCACCTCCACACCGGCACGGGAGGCTTCCGCAAGCTTGTCAATCACGGCACGCTCGGTGACTGCATTGGCCTTGATGCAGACATAGCCCTCATGACCGCGGGCAATCTGCTCATCGATCTTCTGAAGCAGCATGCTTTTAATGCCGAAGGGCGAAACAGAGAGCTGCTGATAGCGGCCGTCCAGCTTGTTGACCAGCATGTTCCGGAAAAAGGCCGACGCATCCTCACCGATGCGCGGATCCACCGTCATGAGACTTAAGTCTGTATACATGGCATTGGTCTTCTCATTGTAGTTTCCGGTGCCGATCTGCGTAAGATAGCTCGTTTTATTATGGCTCCGCATCGTAATGAGGCAGATTTTGCTGTGGCATTTGAAGCCCTCGGCACCGTAGATCACCTGGCAGCCGGACTCCTCAAGCATCCTGGACCACTCGAGGTTGTTTTCCTCATCAAAGCGGGCCCGAAGCTCCATCAGCACCAGCACCTCCTTGCCGTTTTCCGCCGCGCGGCAGAGAGCCTGTGCAATCTTCGAGGAGGACGCCATCCGGTAGATCGTGATCTTAATGGAAAGCACCTTCGGATTGTCCGCCGCTTCGTTGAGAAGATGAAGGAAGGGATCGACGGCATCATACGGGTAGAACAGCAGGCGGTCGTGCTGACGGATCTGCGGGATCATCGGCTGATCCGGCCGGAGATCCTCCGGCCAGCGCGGACGGTACACCGGATACTGAAGCCGCTCTGTCAGTTCCTTCGGAAGCTCTCCGATCAGCCGGAAGACGTAGCGCATGTTCAGCGGACACTTATCCACAAAGAGCTGACGTGTTTCCACATGGACGATCGGTGCCAGATGCTTACGGAATTCCGCGGAAATCGCCCGATCCAGCTCGAGGCGGACCACCGCAAGATGATCCCGCTGCTTGAGAAGCTTCGCCATCTGCTTCCGGAAATCCTCCTCGTTGTCCTCAAACTTCTCATCGTCGAAGCTGATATCCGCATTCCGCGTCACCGCCAGCGCGCAGCTCTCCTTTACGGTATAGGCATCAAACATGGCCGGCAGCCAGCGAAGCAGAATGTTTTCCGTGCGCACGAAGCGTCTGCCGTCCGAAAGCAGTAGAAACGGCGGTGCGCTCTCCGGCATCGGCACGATGCCGACGGCCTTACGGCCCTTTTTCCCCTCCAGCAACGCGGCACCGCAGATGCGCTTGTTGGCAAGATGCGGCACCGGATGATTCGGTCCGATGAGAATCGGCGACAGCACCGGAAGGAGCTCCGTCTTGAAGAACGTATTCACCTGCTTCAGATCCGCAGCATTCAGCGCATCCGGCTGTGTATCCTGTATACCGAAGCGGCCGAGCTCCTCCATCACGGCGGTATAAATCTGCTCCTTCATGGTCAGAAGTCCCGGAATGGCCTTATAGATGTGCTGCAGCTGCTCGACCGGCGTCCATCCGGTTTTGCTGTCCGCATCATTCGGCGCCATATGCGCGAGATCCAGAATACTGCCCACGCGCACCATAAAGAACTCATCCAGATTGCTGGAAAAGATTGAAATGAACTTCAGCCGTTCCAATGCCGGCACCGACGAATCCGCGGCCTCCTCCAGCACGCGCTGATCGAAGCGGAGCCAGCTCAGCTCTCGGTTTTGTGTATATCGGTATTGCTTTTCAGTATTCTCCTGCATAAATATCCCTCCCGTACGCCGTAGCGGCTGATCACCAGCTGCTGTGCCTGAAATACATGTGAAATGTGCTGAAGGATCAAAATCCCCGGCACAAGCGTATGAATGCGCTCCGGCTCCAGCTTGAGAATCAGGTCAATAACCTCCTTCTTTCCGCTGCACAGAAAATCACACAAGCCGTCCAGCTGCTCCCGTGTGATGCTGCGGCAGTCGTCGGAGCATTTATAGTACGACCGCGCAAGCTTCAGCGCCGCCCGCGCCGTACCGCCGACGCATACCAGAAGCGGCCGGGCCGGCCGGCTGTCCTCCGGCAGAAGGATCGTGCTGCGGATTGCCTTCCGGATGCGCTTCAGGGAGCGCTCTCCCGGCAGAATCTTCCGAACACAGCGCCGGTACAGGCTGAGCGAGCCGACCGGAAAGCTCTGAAAATCCACCGGCTTTCCTCCGTCGAAGGTCACGATCTCCGTGCTTGCACCGCCCACGTCCAGGAAGGCACCGCTCGACATCACCAGCTCCCGCATGGCACCGGTATAGCCGAGCAGCGCCTCCTCCTCGCCGGACAGGATCTCCACCTTATAGCCCGTCGCCGCCTCGATGACGGCGAGCGCCTGGGCGGTATTTGTAATGTTTCGGAGGGAGGCCGTCGCAAAGACGCTGGCGTCCTCGATCCCCAGGGTCTGCAGCGTGGACCGGAACCGGAGCAGGCCGGAGCAGGCGCATTCGATGCCCTCCGAGCTCAGCTTTCCGTCCTCCACGTAGCCTGCAAGCCCCGCCATAATCTTCTCCCGAAACAGGATGCGGAAGCTCCGCTCCTCCGTCTCATACAGCGTAAGCCGGATGGAATTGGATCCGATGTCAATGATGGCTGTTTTCATACTTTTCCCTCGCTTTCTTCTATGGACGCCCTGATTTTAAGCGCCCGATCCGGATCATTCGTAATGACAGCAGTGACACCGGCCCGGATCAGCATCTCCATGTCTTCGGTCTCATTGACTGTCCAGACCCGGACCCGAAGGCCGCTTTTTAAATACTGCTGCAGAAAATTCGCCATCCGCACATGATATACCGCCGGATGAAGCCCGTCCACGCCGCTGCTTCGGGCATAACGATCCACATTCAGGATCACATCGCTGAAAAGATAGGCGGTCTCTGCCTCCGGCACCAGCGTCTTCAGCTTCTGCACACTGTAATGATTAAAGGAGGAATAGATCACCCGCTCCTTCATGCCGGTCTCCGATACGATCGCCGCGGTTTTCTCTTCGATTTCCGGATACCAGAGGATACCGGTCTTCAGCTCGATGTTCACCCGAAGACCGGAGGGCCGTACAAGCTCCAGTACCTCCCGAAGGGTCGGAATGTACGCCTCCCTGCTGTCCGGATAGCGCTCCGGCAGCACCTGCATGCGCTGAAGCTCCGAAAGCGTATAATCCCGCACGAAGCCCTTCCGTCCGGTCACCCGATCCACCGTTTCATCATGGATCACCACCGGAACACCGTCCCGTGACAGCTGTACGTCGAGCTCAATGCCGTCGGCCCCCTGCTCGATGGCCCGCCGGAAGGCCGCGATGGTATTTTCCGGGGCATAGCCGCTGGCACCTCTGTGTGCAAAAATCTCTGTTTTTTTCAATTTTCTGCCTCTTTTCCCTCCGGCCTCTCCGCCGGAACCGCTTTAGGGAAATGCTGATTTTGTCAGCATTTCCCTCATCCTTTTCCGCTGCCTCCATACCGTGCGAAGCAGCGGTCCGATTCTGTTGTATTCAGCCTCTTATGAAAGCACGGATGCGATCCTCATTTTCTCAGCCGTTCACCAGATTATACTCAGTAATCGACTTGTTGATGGTCTCTGCCATGTTCTTCACGGCCGTGTCCACATCCTCATTTCCATTAAGAAGGCTTTCGATCTCGGATTCCACCGTTGCTCTGGCCTCCGGGAAGACGCTCAGCAGGGCACCGCAGTATTCCGGCGAAGAATCATGCAGCTGATCGATGGCGGTCATGAACTGCGGATACTTCTCAATATTGTCCTTGAAGGTCTGCTCCTCCTGTGCCTTGGTCGTGACCGGGAAATATCCGGTCTGCTCGTTCCAGTAAGCCTGGGACTCCGGCGAAATCAGGAACTTGATGAACTCCCATGTTGCGCGAAGCTTCTTCGGATCCTGGTTGTCCAGTGCCCACAGCGATGCGCCGCCGATGGATACTCCGCCCTCATCGCTCGAGCTGACCTTCGGGAAGTATGCCGTGCCTACCTCAAACTTGCCGTTAACATCCTGAAGAATCTGCTTAAGTGAGGCTGTGGAGCCCAGTGTGATTGCAGACTTGCCGGCAGAAAAATCTGCAAGTCCGGCATCGCCGCCTTTTCCGACGATTGGTGCGAAGCCGTCCTGATAGAGCTTCTGCCATGCGGTGAGAATATTCTTCGCCGCGCCGTTCTGATCAAATACCACTGAGTCTGCTGCTGCCTCACGGCCATTGCCGTTGTCTGCATACTGCAGTCCCTGCTTGCCGATGAACTGTTCAAAGAACCAGCCGTAAATGCTGAGGGACATCACCTCGGAGGCACCGCCCTTCGTCATCAGCTGCTCACCGATGGCATCGATGGCCTCCAGACTGTCCGGAATCTCCGTGATGCCGGCCTTGTCGAACATATCCTTATTATAGTACATCAGCGGCGTGGAGGAGTTAAACGGCATGGAATATAATGCTCCGTCAATGGTATAGTAGGCTGCCAGATTCGGCTCGATGGACGATACATCGTACTGATCGGCATCCACCAGCTGCTGCATCGGGACGATCCAGCCGGACTCCATCATGAAGCGCGTGCCGACCTCATAAACCTGCACGAGATCCGCACCCATATTGCCGATCTGTGCGCTCTTCAGCTTATTCAGTGAGTCATCATAGGCACCCTGATACTGTGCCTCTACCGTAATGCCGTATTCATTTTCATTATTAAACTTCTCTACCAGCGTATCGATAGCCTGCCCGTTGACACCGCCCATAGAATGCCAGAAGGAAATGGTCGTTCCGCTCACATCCTTTGCATCTGCCATCTCCGCACCGGCGGCTGTTTCTGCCGCACGGCTCTCCTCTTCAGCGGTGCCTGCGGCTGTTGTCTCCGCAGTGCTGTCACTCTGAACATCGGATGCTGCCTTGCTGCCGCAGCCCGCCAGCATGCCGGCCGTCATCGTTGCTGCAAGTACGATTGATACTGCTTTTTTCTTCATATTTCTCCTCCGTAATCCTCTGATTACACTTTTGTATATGAAATCGGGCCCCGCCCGTTTCCACCCCGTATATGAAAACGCTGATGAAAGCGTTTTACTCGCCGTCAGCCCTTGACAGCGCCGGAAAACATTCCACGGATCAGCTGCTTTTGTCCGATGATAAAGATCGAGATGGACGGAAGGATGATCATGACGACACCGGCGATCATCAGGGTGATCGACTGGGAATCCACACTGTCCAGCATACTGATGCCGATCTGAACTGTCCGCATATTGCTTGAGCCTGTAACCAGCAGCGGCCACATGTACATATTCCAGGCATTGATGAAGGTATAAACCGCCATCGCTCCGATGGCCGATTTAGTCAGCGGAATCAGGATCTTCACGATAAACCGGAGACTGCCGCAGCCGTCAAGCTTCGCCGATTCATAAAGCGACTTCGGAAAACTCATGTAGAACTGACGAAACAGAAAGATGCCCATCGCCGACGTAAGATACGGAAGAATCAATACCGGATAGGTATCCAGGATGCCCCAGCTTCCCACAGTCAGATAATTCGAAATAATCGTTGCCTCGCCCGGCACCATCATGGTGGCCATGACGATGGCGAAGAGAACGCCCTTGCCCTTAAACTCCAGGAAGGAGAAGGCGAATGCAGACAGACTGCAGGAAACGATCTGCCCCAGGGTGATGCAGTCCGCCATGATGAAGGAATTCATAATGAAGCGGAGCAGCGGCACCGTAGTGAAGGCTTCCTTAAAATTCTGAAGCGTCGGATGCTTCGGAAACAGATTAAGCTCTGTCGTAAAAAGCTCATTGGACGGCATCAGGGCAATGCTGACAGCGTAGAAAAGCGGCAGGAGCACCACCACAGCGAAAACGACATTGGCCGTGACCCGAAGAACGGTACGGGTTCTGCGCCGCATAAGTGCAGCCGCATTCATCCGGCACTTCAGATCCTGCAGCTCTGCCGCCGACATCTGTCCTTCCATCGGAATTGCGATACGATCTGCGGTATTCATCCGTAATTTACCCCCTTCTTCTCGAGCCGGAACATCACCAGTGTGATCAGCATAATGATGACAAATAAAATCACGGACTGGGCCGATGCACTTCCGAAGCGATAGTTAAAAAACGCATCCCGGTAAATGGAATACACAATGACATTGGTGGATTCATTCGGTCCGCCCTCCGTCAAAAGCTTGATCTGTCCGAAGGACTGAAAGGCCTGAATGATATTGACCACCAGCGTGTAGAACATAATCGGCGAAAGTCCCGGAAGCGTCAGGCTGAAGAACTGCTGCATCCCGCTTGCGCCATCCACCGACGCCCGCTCATAGATGCTTTCATCAATGTTTCCGAGTCCGGCCGAGAAGTACAGAAAATTGATGCCGCTGTTCAGCCATGCCGTCAGAATCGCCACACAGTACAGTGCCGTATGCGGATCATTCAGCCAGTTGATCTCCAGCCCCAGCAGCTTGTTGACGATGCCTACCGTCGGATTCAGCATAATCTTAAAAATCATCGCTGCAGAGCTGGAGGCAATCGCCATCGGCAGTGCATACGCGGTGCTGAAGACCCGGATGCCCGGAAATGCCTTGTTGCAGAGCACCGCCGCGATCAGTCCGAGCGACATGCCGCCGAATACCACAATCAGCACAAAGATCAGTGTGACTCTCAGGCTGTTCCGAAAGGAGGCCGACTGAAGAAGCTCCGCATAGTTCTGAAGCCCGACGAAGAGCTTGGCCTGCCCCATCTTGTTGGTCATGAAGAGACTGAGATAAATTGTCTTCATAAAGGGATAAAAGAGAAATACCGCAAAAATCAGAAGACTCGGCAGCAGATACAGATACGGCGTCAGCTGCAGCTTCTTTTCCTTTCCCATATGTATCCTTCCTTTCCTGTTTATAAAAGAAGATTTTCTTCTGTTCCGAGGTCAAACACCTGCGCTCTGTCCATATCAAAGTACAGACGGATGTGTTCGCCCACCCTGGTTTGATTGGTCGGTCGGAGCCGTGCTGCCAGCGTCCGGTTCTGTTCATCGAAGTAGAGAATCACCTCCGATCCCAGCATTTCCCTGGTCACGACGGTTTCCTCGAGTCCCACGCTGTCTTCCGAGAATCCGCCGGCCTCGGCCTCCTCCTGCTCGTAGATGTCCTCCGGACGAATGCCGAGAAGCACCCGGCAGCCGTGGTATCGTTCGCCGATCACACGTGCCTTCCGCCCGGTCAGATAGACCTTCTTGATCGGTCCGGTACCCGAAAAAATCAGGGCCGTTTTCTCCCGTTCCACCCATACATCGCACTCGATAAAGTTCATCGCCGGTGATCCCAGAAAGCCGGCCACAAATTTATTGACCGGATGATCATAGATGCGCTGCGGTGTATCCGCCTGCTGGATCTGTCCGTCCCGCATCACCACAATCCGTGTCCCCAGGGTCATGGCCTCCGTCTGATCGTGTGTCACATAGATGATGGTCGTGTCGAGCTTCCGGTGCAGCTTTTGAAGCTCCACCCGCATCTGGGATCGAAGCTTCGCATCGAGGTTTGAAAGCGGCTCATCCATCAGAAATGCCTTCGGCTGCCGGACGATGGCTGCGCCGATGGCTACCCGTTGCTTCTGTCCGCCGGACAGCGCCGACGGCCTCCGGTTCAGCAGTGCACCGATCTCCAGAATCTCTGCTGCCTCCTGCACTCTTTTCTTAATTTCCGCCTTCGGAACATGCCGGATTTTCAGCGAATAGGCGATGTTGTCATACACGCTCATATTCGGGTACAATGCATAATTTTGAAATACCATGGACATGTCCCGCTCGCCCGGCTCCAGATAGTTGCAGAGATGACCGTCCATCCACAGCTCGCCGCTCGAAATCTCCTCAAGCCCCGCAATGAGCCGAAGCGTGGTGGACTTTCCGCAGCCGGACGGCCCTACAAAGACCACAAATTCGCGGTCATGAATATCGAGATTAAAATTCTTTACGCCATAATGCGTCGCATCAAATTGCTTACAAACGTTCCGCAGCGCAATTTCCGCCATTCTTCCTCCTTCGCAGCCCGCTGCTGCCTCCGGTTTTTCACCTGATCGAACGTGACCTATCTAACCACACCCGGCGATCGGCTGCTATCATGGAGGCGTGAATTCTTTGTAAAGGATGTGTAATGCAGCGCCTGGGAAACGGCCGGAAAATCAAACGCTCCGAAGCTGCGATTCGGAGCTTGCATAATAAAAGGGAATGTAGTAGAATGACCCTGCTCATCGGAGGGTGATGTGTTAAGAATTCACACGCTGGATAAGATGACAGGCCGCGCCTGCATCTTGTCCGGCGTTTTTTAGTTAAGGAGGAAAAATGAAAAAAACATCAGGCTTCACCGAGGGCGGCATTCTGCTGCCGCTGATTCAGTTCGCACTGCCGGTACTGCTGGCACTGTTTCTGCAGGCCATGTACGGCGCTGTCGACCTTCTGGTGGTCGGAAAATTCGGAAGCTCTGCAGATGTATCGGCTGTATCCAGCGGTTCCCAGATCATGACCACACTGACCAATCTGGTCAGCAGCTTCGCCATGGGAACAACAATTCTTCTGGGGCAGCAGATCGGCTGCGGTGAATCAAAAAAAGGCGGCCGCACCGTCGGCACCGCCATTTCCATGTTCACTGTTCTCGCACTGGTGATGACCGCGCTGCTGGTACTTTTTGCGCCCGAAATCGCACATGCCGTGCATGCACCGGAGGAGGCACTGGTGCAGACGACGTCCTATATACGCATCTGCGGCAGCGGTATGCTGGCCATCGTCGCCTATAATCTGATCGGCTGCATTTTCCGGGGCATCGGAGATTCCAGAACACCGCTTCTCACGGTCGCCATCGCCTGTATATGCAACATCATCGGAGATCTGCTGCTCTGTGCCGGCTTCCATATGGGGACCCGCGGTGCGGCGCTGGCGACCGTATGCGCGCAGGTCGCCAGTGTTCTCCTGTCCTTCCTCCTGATTCGGAAGAAGGAGCTGCCGTTTTCCATGTGCCGGAGGGATCTATGCATTCACGGGAAAAGCATGCAGCGTATGCTCCTGCTCGGATCGCCGATCGCGCTGCAGGACCTTCTGGTAAATATTTCTTTTCTTATTATTCTGGCCATTGTAAACGGTATGGGCGTCATTGCCTCCGCCGGTGTCGGCGTAGCCGAGAAGGTCTGCGTCTTCATCATGCTGATTTCAACGGCCTTCATGCAGTCCATTTCTGCCTTCGTGGCGCAGAACTACGGCGCCGGCCGGATGGACCGGGCATTGACCGCCCTTCGCTGTGCCGTCTCACTTTCCTTTGTGATCGGCATCCTCATGTTCTGCCTGACCTACTTTTACGGAAGCGTACCGGCCGCCGTCTTTTCATCCGACCGTGAGGTTGTGGAGGCTGCTGCGGACTACCTTCGCGCCTACGGCATTGACTGTCTCTTTACATCGATTTTCTTCTGCTTTACCGGCTTTTTCAACGGCATCGGCCGGACCCGCTTCGTCATGGTGCAGGGCATCATCGGTGCCCTGCTCGTGCGTGTCCCGATCTCCTGGCTGATGAGCCGCAGCGCCGGCGCCACCCTCTTCCATATCGGACTGGCTACGCCGTGCTCCTCCATCGTACAGCTTCTTTTGTGCCTCGGCTTCTTCATGCATCTTCACAGGAAGGGCCTTTTAAAGCACTAAGAAAATGCTGATTTAATCAGCGTTTCCCTAACCGCAGAGCTGACAGTGCGGTACAGATCATCTATTCACATAAAAACCCCGGCGCCTTCCTGCGCCGGGGTTTTCTTATCCGTTACTTTTCGTCACAAACCTGAAAAATCAGGAACTTCAGATAGTAGGAATTTTCGTCTCCCGACCACAGAATCGGATGGTCACAGGCCTGCGTCCGGTACTCAATCTGCCGAAGCCGCCGGTGCACGGAGCCTGCCGCCTCTCCGATGGTCTTCGTAAAAAGGGCCGGCGTCATGAAATGACTGCAGCTGCAGGTGGCGAAGTATCCGCCGTCCTTTACGAGCCGAAGTCCCTGCATGTTGATCTCCCGATAGCCGCGGATCGCGGCCTTCGTGGCCTCCCGCGACTTCGTAAAGGCCGGCGGATCCAGAATGACC
The DNA here is from genome assembly GCA_963650995.1 of Succinatimonas sp. CAG:777. Classification (GTDB taxonomy): domain Bacteria; phylum Bacillota; class Clostridia; order Lachnospirales; family Lachnospiraceae; genus Oribacterium. The sequence continues at coordinate 102,038 of CAVJMS010000005.1, forward strand.
ACATCGTACTTTTCGCCCCGGGCATTCAGCTTCGGAAGCTCATCCAGTACATTGGCCACCCGGAAGTGCACCGTATCCTCCAGATGATTTCGCTTTGCATTTTCGGTCGCCTGCTGAACCGCCAGCTCCGAAATGTCCAGTCCCTCGACCTCCGACGCACCGGCAAGCCCGGCATTCAGTGCAAAGGTCCCCATGTGCGTGAAGCAGTCCAGCACCTGCTTGCCGCGGCAGATCCGCTGCATCGCACGCCGGTTGTACTTCTGATCCAGGAAGAAGCCGGTCTTCTGCCCGTTCATGACATCCACCATGTAATGAACTCCGTTTTCCGTAATCTCTACGTTGGTATCAAACTCCGGCCCGATGAAGCCCTTCTGCGGCTCCAGTCCTTCCTTTTTCCGTACCGGTGCATCGCTTCGTTCGTAAATGCCGCGGATGTGAATGCCGTCTGCTGCAAGGATCTCCACCAGATCCTCCAGCAGCATGCGCTTCAGGCGGTCGATGCCGAGAGCCAGCGACTCCACCACCAGCACATCCTCATATTTGTCTACCGTGAGCCCCGGCAGCCAGTCCGCTTCACCGAAGATCACGCGGCAGGCATTGATATCCGTGTCCATGACGGTCTTCCGGTATTCCCAGGCCGCCTTCACCCGGTCATACAGAAACGCCGCATCGACGGGCTCCTTCCGCCAGCGGCTCAGCATGCGCACCCGGATCTTCGAATGGTGATTGATGAAGCCGTAGCCCATGAAGAAGCCGTCGAAGTCCTCGACGCGGATAATGTCTCCGTTCTCATAATCACCCTCGTACCGGTCGATTTCATTGTCATATACCCAGGCACCGCCCGCCTTGATCGTACGTCCCTCGCCCTTCCGAAGAATCACTTTTCCTTCTGATACTAAAGATGTCCCCATAGCTTACCTCTCTTTTCCTGCCTTGCAATTTATCGCACTCGTGCTATGATTTCAAGTACTATCGGATTTTGGAGGCGAACGATGTACGAAATCAAATGTGACACCCATACCCATACACTGTACAGCCGGCATGCCTACTCCACGATTCAGGAAAATGTACAGGCTGCTGCTGCGGCAGGACTGGAGCTTCTGGCATCGACGGATCACTTTTCTGCCATGCAGTGGCCGGATTATGCCAATGCAAAAAACTATCAGTATCTGGCTACTGCGCCGACGACCTGGCCGCGGAAATGGATGGGCGTTACGCTGCTTGCGGGCTGTGAGGCAGACATCGTGGGGCTGGACGGTGCGCTGTTCGGCGAGGACATCCCGGACCCGGCTTCCATCGTCGGTGATCCGTATAAGCACGAAACCACGCTTTATGAGCATACCACGCGCAGAATGGATTATGTGATCGCCAGCGTCCACGGAAAGGGTTTTCTGGACGGCGCCTCCTCGGCCGCGATGACGGAGATGTACATCCGTGCACTTTTTCATCCGAAGGTGCTGATCCTAGGACACGTCGGCCGTACGGGTCTCGATGTGGATTACCGCGCCCTGGCTTCGGCCGCAAAATCCATGCATAAGTGTCTGGAGGTCAATGAACACAGCTTCGATTTCCCGGGGAAGGGCGAAGATACCAAAAAGCGCTGCCGGAGGCTTCTGGAAATCTGCGCCGAGGTGGGCTGTTCTGTGACGATCGCCACCGATGCGCATATCGCACCGACCATCGGACGCTTCAAGGAAACGAAAAAGCTGCTTACGGAGCTTAACTTCCCGGAGGAGCTGATTGCAAGCCGCAATGAGGAACGCTTCCTTAAGGTACTGAAGGAAAGCGGCGTACATCCGATGAAGGACGGAGCGTCCGTCTGAACAGCAGCAAGAACGTTTATTGGCATGTATTGCTTTGCGATACGCGATGTGACGATAACTGAAAAAGGACCGTACGGAAATCCTCCGTACGGTCCTTTGTTCGAGGCGAGAGTCGGATTTGAACCGGCGATCAGGGTGTTGCAGACCCACGCCTTACCACTTGGCTATCTCGCCATGAATGAGAAGATGTGATGCATTCTCTCAGACAGGGCTTAAGTATAGCGTATTTTTCTCCGGCGGTCAAGGAAGGATCTTCAGCGAAGCTCCGGTGCCGGTGCCAGCTGACGGTCATACTCCTTTAAATACGGAATCTTCTTCCTGGTCGCTTCAATTTCATGTAAATCGATGTCACAGAGCAGTACCTCTTCCTCGCGGTCGGATGCCTGCGCAGCTACCTCACCCATCGGTGTCACCACCTTCGAGCAGCCGCCGGCACCCTCTTCCACATTATTGACACCGATCATAAAAACGGTATTGTCCAGAGCCCGGGCCGGAAGCTGGATATGCCAGCGGTTCATCGCCGGAATGCTCCATACGGAAGGCACAATGATGAGCTCTGCACCCTTCAGTGCAAGCACACGGCTTGGCTCCGGAAATTCGACATCATAGCAGATCAATGTGCCGATTTTTCCGATTGAGGTCTCGACCGGCTCATAATGTCTCTCTCCGTGTATAAAATAGTTCTGCTCTCGGCCCCACAGGAAGGACTTCTGATATTCCGCGAGGATACGCCCGTCGCTTTCAATCACATAAAGTCCGATATAGAGTCCGTCCTCCTTCCGCTGCGGCAGCGGCAATATAATGACCGTATGCGTTTCCTGGGCCAGCTGCTGAAACGTTTCCAGTATACCCGTATTTTCCTTCACAGCTGCCTGAAAATCAAAGGTTTCAAGATAATATCCGCAGGTCCAGAGCTCCGGAAAGACCACGAGCTCTGCACCCTTTTCAACTGCTTCCCTGAACATCTCGATGCCCCGCGTCACATTCTGCCGAATCTCGGTCGGAACAGAATGCAGCTGTATCAGTCCTGCTTTCATCACTTCCTCCTGTCTGTTTCACTTTTACAGTACACTTGATAAAAACTTC